>NZ_CP120997.1:2143125-2857500 GCF_030719295.1 Streptomyces sp. Mut1
CCGCCGGAGGCATCGTCTTGAAGCCGCGGGCTCGGTTCTCGACTCATGCCCCGGGCCTATCCAGTAGTGGGCGCGCGTCGGCGGCGGCAGCGCTGAGCGGGCCGCAGGCAGGAGCGCGGGCGCAGCCAGAGCCGGGAGCGCGCCCGGCGGAGCGGAGCGCAGCCGGGTGCCTTGATGAGGTAGAGAAACCTGTAACAGCTCTCGGTGGCCGGAATCGGCGTCTTGGCACCTCTGCGGGGGCATGGTGCGGCGGACTCCCGAACCGAGGAGGGTGGGCAGCTGTGCTGCAAGAGGACTTGGTGGGCAATCGGCCGGGAGATGCGATCCGGAGGAAGCTCGCAGAACTGGAGCCCAACCGAGTGAAGAGGCCGTTCGCCCGCTGGTCGCCGGATCGGGAGATACGCAACTGGGCGTTAGGGCTGGTCGGTGAGCGTACGACTGGCCGGCGCCTGAACACTCTCAGACGACAGGGCTGGCGGGTCCTTCACTCCGTCCAATGGCCCAGCGGGTCGGACATCGATCACCTGGCCATAGGCCCCTCGGGCGTCTTCACCATCAACTCAAAGTGCCGCAGGGGCAAGACCGTCTGGTACGGCGATCACGCCATCACGGTCAACCGCGCCCCCACCAAGTACATCGTGGTCAGCAAGCACGAGGCTCGACGCACCTCGCGCGCTCTGTCAGACCACTGCGGGTTCCTTGTGCCTGTCCGCCCGGTCATCGCGATCGTGGGTGCGGCCAGACTCTCCGTGAAGAACGCGGCGCCTCCGGTTCTCGTCATTGATGGCACCACGGTGCACACAGTCCTCTCCGGACTCGCACCTGTGCTTCCGCCAGAGCGGGTTGAGCGGATATTCAACGTTGCCCGCCGGGGCGAAACCTGGGCTGGGCGCTGAGGAGCCCTTACGCGTCAAAGGCGTATTCGAGGATGTATGAAGCGGAGTCAAGAGTCATCTCGTTGACCTCGACGGCACGTCCCTCGTCCGCAAACGCCGTCCGGCAGATCAGCATGACGGGCGTCCCGGTGGAGAGCTTCAGTTGTTCCGCCTCGTCCGTCGACGGCATGCGAGACCGAATCTCCTCGCGGAAGTGGACCGGCTTGGAGCCGAGTTCAGCAAGCCGGGCGTAGATGCCGCCAGGCCCTGTGTCCTCCTGGGTGATCGCAGAACCGGCTACCAGGCTTGCCAGCAGATACGACGTAGCTATGAGCACTGGCTTGTCGTCCAGGACGAACCGTCGGCTGCGTACGCACACGGGGTCGCCCTGCTCCACTCCCAGCACGCGGGCCACACGCTCCGGGGCACCCTGCTCGGTGACGCTCACCTGGTCAACGACCAGAGTCCGGTCTTCTGTGTCGACGGCCCAGACGGACCGGCCTTCGCCCCACTGGGACTGAGCCAAGCGCTTGATGCCCTGGCGACGCAGCGGACGAAACGACCGCACGAAGACGCCGGCGCCCTTGCGAGACTCGGCGATGCCCTCGCTTTGCAGAACGCCGAGGGCCTGGCGCGCGGTCATCCGGGCCACGCCGTGGCCGGCCATGAGGTCGTTCTCGCCTGGCAGCCGATCGCCCGGCTGGTACCGCCCGGACTGGATGGCGTCTCGCAGCTCATCGGCGATCCGTTGGTACTTCGGCTGCCGCTTGGCGCCCTCGGTGGACATGAGTGATCTCTTCCTCTCCTCTCTAGACAGCCTAGAGCTTTCTTTCACGAAAGAAACGTACGTCCCACGAGCGGAACGTGCTCGTTACGAACCGATCGCATGCCCTGAGGTGGCACAACAACACATCTCTAGACAGGTGTTGACGTCTCTAGAGATGAGCTGGTTCACTGTAGATGTCTAGAGAGGTTGCCGGTTGGCGGTGACCTCCTGAACAAGGGATGCGCTCATGCCGTCTTTCAAGATCGACGTTTCGACCGCTGTCGTGTTCGTGGCGACGCCTCCGACGCCGAAGCTCGTGAGCAAGCAGACCGGCGAGATCGCGGTGGACCGGGAGACCGGGGCCCAACTCGCGACGGTGGGCCTGCTGATCTCGGACGAGGGGGAGGGCAACCTCTACCAGGTGACCGTGCCGAGCACGGGCGTCCCGGAGAACCTGGTCCCCGGCACCCCGGTCACGGTGATCGGCCTCAAGGCCCGGGACTGGGAGAACACGTTCAACGGCCAGACCCGGCACGGGATCAGCTTCCGCGCGGTGGCCATCACGGCGGGTGTCTGACCATGTCGGATCTTTCCACGGTGATCGAGGTGGCGGGGGCATTATCGGCCGCCGGCGGCCTCGGCTACGCGAAGGTTCGGTCTCCTCGGGTGTTCTGGTCGCTGGTCGGTGCCCCGGTTGCCCGGGTCCGGTTCTCGGTGACGTACCGGGCGACGATGGATGTGTGCGGGCTGACGGTCCAACCGTCCCGCCTGCGGGCGTTCATGGTCCGCAACGTGGCCCGTCAGGAAGTCCAGCCGGTACCGCCGAGGGTCCACCGGGTCCGCTACTCCTCGACCGGGATGCGGGCGACGCTGCGCCTCCCGGCCGGCCTGGAACCCGCCGACGTGTCTGCCGCCTCGGAACGGTTGCGGCACGCCTGGGGCGTCCACTCCGTGCACGTCGTGGAGGTGAAGCCGGGGTTCGTGGAACTGCGGATGACTGGCTACGACGTACTGCGCCGGGTGAAGATGCCCCGCCGCCTGCCCCGTACCACCACCGCCGGCCCGCTGGTCGTACCCGTCGCGCTCCGGGAGGACGGCACGGCGTTTGTCCGCGACTACCAGAAGATCCCGCACGCCCTGACGGTCGGGGCGAACCAGTCGGGCAAGTCGATGTATCAGCGCAACCTCATCTCCGAGCTGGCCAAGCGCCCGGTCGGCCTGGTCGGGATCGACTGCAAGAGGGGTGTGGAGCAGGGCGGTTACGCGCCTCGGCTCTCCGCCCTGGCGGTGACTCCGGACGAGGCGGACGGGCTGCTGGAAGCCCTTGTGGGCGAGATGGAAGAGCGCTTCGACGTTCTCAGCTCTCACGGTGTCCCGGACATGTGGGCCCTGCCGGCGAAGGTGCGGCCGGTGCCGCTGGTCGTCCTGGTCGATGAGGTCGCGGAACTGTTCCTCGTCGCTGCAAAGAAGGACGAGGAACGCCGGGACCGGATGGTGATGCGCATGATCCGGCTCGCGCAGATGGCCCGGGCGGTCGGGATCTTCCTGGAGGTCTGCGGACAGCGATTCGGCTCCGACCTCGGCAAGGGCGCGACCGCCCTCCGTGCCCAGCTCACCGGGCGTGTGGTGCACCGGGTCAACGACAAGCAGACCGCCGAAATGGCCCTGGGCGACATCGCCCCGGAAGCGGTCTTCGCCGCGACCACCATCGCGCCCGACCGCCCCGGTGTCGCCGTTGCCGGTGACGCGTCCGGCGGCTGGTCTCGCATCCGAACCCCCGCCATGACCCCGGCCGACGCGGTCGCGGTCTGCCAGGAATACGCGCACCTCACCCCGCACCTCACCGCTCTGGCATCCTTCCGGCCGACCGTCCACACCACCCCGGCACCGGCCGCGCCACTGCTGAAGCTGGTCCCGGTCCCCGAGTAGCACCCCTGCCCGTCCCGGTCGGCGTGACCGTCTCACGCCAGGTCCCTACCCCGCCCATGCCCGGAACCGGAAGGAACCCCCGCCATGGCACCTCGACGGACCACCCCCGAGCCTCCGCCCGTGGTCGCGAACGGTGACTGCAAGCCGTGCGGCGGGACCGGCAACGTCCCCACCACGGTTCGCGTCGGCCGCAAGCGCCGCCCGGTCGGCCAGCAGGACGGCCTGTGCCTGAACTGCTTCGGCACCGGAACCGACCCCGACGCCTGACCCCCTCTGCTCCGGGTGCCGGGCGGTGACCACCCGCACCCCGCCCGGCCCCGGCACCACCACAGATTGGAGGTGACCACCATGCCCCGCACCATCCGCCCCGATGCCGTCCTGGTTCAGGCCGTGATCGCCGGTGCCCTGTCCTTCTCACACCTGCATGACCTGGCCGACGCTGCCGGACAGGACGGCTGGAAAGCCTGGGCCTACCCGATCAGCGTGGACCTGCTCCTGGTCGCCGCCTGGCGCCAGATGCGCACGAGCGCGGACAACGGAACGGCCTGGGTCTGGTTCGTCATCGCCCTGGCCGCATCCCTCGGCGCGAACATCGCGACCGCCGGAATGCTCGACCTGGACAACGTCCCGCCCTGGCTCCGCATCTTGGTCGCGGGCTGGCCGGCCCTCGCCTTCCTCGGCGGAACACTCCTCGCCCACACGAACAGCGTCGCCCCCGCGGCCCAACTGGCCGATACAGCAGCGCCGTTGAACGCCTCGGCACCCGAGCCCGTGACCGTCGAGCGCGAGCCCGACCCGGCCCCGGAACCTGCGCCCGAACTCCCGCCCGTCACGACTCCGGCGGCACCCGAACCCGTACCCGCCCCGGAACCCGTTGCGGCCCCGGCGCCTGTCGCGGTGACTGTTCCGCCGGCGTTGCTGGATCACGCCCGGAAGGTCGCTGACACCCACCACGCCACGACCGGCAACCGGATCGACACCGCGACCCTGCGCGCACGCCTCGGCGTCCCCGCACCGCTCGCCGACGCCATCACCGCCCAACTCGCCTGATCAGAAGGGATCTCGACTCATGGCCCTGTTCAACTTCAATCGCCCCGCCGACTACGTCGACGCCGCCCGGGAGATGGCCGCCACCGGCCGCCCCACTCTCGCCCGGCTTCTCGCCGAGGAAGCGGCCGACCGCACGACGGACCCGGCAGAGGCCGACCGTATCCGCGCCGAGTTCCCCGGCAACAGCCTCCGTCAGGAGGACTGACCATGCCGCGTCCCAACCGCTTCACCGACGTGATCCGCATCGGCCCCGTCCAGGTCGGCACCCATCACGACGGCCGGGGCCGCACCAAGCACACCGCCGCCTGCACCGCCCCCGGCTGCAATTTCTCCGCCAACTACCACAACCGCTCCGCTGCCGAACTCGCCGCCCGCACCCACCGCTGCAACCCCTGACAGGAGGAACCGTGTTCACCCCGAAGATCCCACCCCCGGACACCGCGCCCACCCCCCTCTCGACGCCCCTCGACCGCCCGCTCACCGGCATCACCCACACCCCCGCCTGCACCTGCCACCACACCCCCGCGGCCCCGGCCCCGGTGGCTCCGCCCACCCGGCCGACCGTCCGGCTGACCCCGGGCTCCCTGATCCTCACCGCCGCCGGCGGGACCGCGATGGTCCTGATCATCGGCACGGTCCTGGTCTCCATGCTCCTGGCCACCGCGATCACCGCCGCCTCGGTCGCGATCTGCGCCGTGGTCCTGCGCTCGCTCCTCAACAGCAAGGCCCGGTGATCGGCATGGACTTGTCCATCGTCGCCGCAGCGTTACCTGCCCTCGGGTGGGCCCTGCACGGCAGCCTGCTCACCCACCGTCTGTCCACCGCTCGACGCGACCCGCTCACCGGCCTGCACACCCGAACCGGCTGGACGGCCCGCGCCGAACGCATCGCTACCCGCTCACCCGACGCCGCCGCCCTGCTCGTGGACCTGGACGACTTCAAGGCCATCAATGACACGTACGGCCACCTGGCTGGCGACGCCGTCATTGCGGCAACCGCCGCACGGCTGACTGGCTGGGTCTCGGGCCACGGGATCGCGGCCCGCCTCGGGGGCGACGAGTTCGCCGCCATCATCACCGCCCCCGCCCGCACTCCCGGCTTGGCCGCGCTTCGCGAAGCTCTGCACCGCCCAGTCGCCTACGGCTGCCAGACGGTCCCGGTCGGCGCCTCGATCGGTGTCTGTCACCTCGCCGCCCTGCCCGCACGCACCCTCACCGACGCTCTGTCCGCTGCGGACTCGGCCATGTACGCGGTCAAGGGACGCGGCCGACGCAACAACACCCCGCGCGCTCGCTCTTAACGGCCCCCGGGGCGGCCTCAACCGCCAAGTTTCGCCGCCCCGGGCGCCTCAACACCTTCCAGATCTAGCTGACCCGAAAGGGAGACACCATCATGCCCCAGCGCACCCCGCCCCGGCCGATCTGCGGCCACTGCGACGGCTTCCCCACCGTCGCCATCACCACCGGCGCCCACACCCCGGCCGGCGAACGCCGCACGATCACCGCCGACTGCCCCGCCTGCCACGGCACCGGCCACACCCTCCCCGCCACCCGCACCCACGCCCGGATCGGGGCGTGACCTCCATGGCTGACCTGACCCCGACCCCGGACCGACCCGGCCTCCACGTCAGCAAGCCGTCCCCGAACGCCCCGGCGACCGGCTCGGCGGTCTGCCACTGCGGCGCCACCGCTACCGCCACGGGCGACGCCCAGGTCAAGGCCCTGGTCGAGGGCTACACGGCAAACCACGGTGCCGCCCACCACGACGGGGGCAGGCGATGAACACACTCCCGGTCCTGGACCTCTTCGCCGGCCCCGGCGGCTGGTCCCAGGGATTACGCGCTCTCGGTATCCGGGAGATCGGCATCGAGATCGACCCGGCGGCCTGTGCCACTCGCGCCGCCGCCGGACACACCACGATCCGCGCCGATGTCGCCACGTACGCCACCGCACCGCTCCGCAGGAAGGTCTCCGGGCTGATCGCCTCCCCGCCCTGCCAGACCTTCAGCACCGCCGGACTGCGCGCTGGAAACGACGACATGGACCTGTGCCACCAAGCCCTCGACGACATCGCTCGCGGGAACGACACCCGCGCCACCCTGCGCGCCACCTGCGCCGACCCTCGTTCCCTGCTCGTCGTGGAGCCCCTGCGCTATGCCCTCGACCTGCGCCCCGAGTGGATCGCCCTGGAGGAAGTCCCCGCCGTGGTGCCCCTGTTCGAGCACACTGCCCACCTGCTGCACAGGATCGGATACTCGACGTGGGTCGGTGTCCTCAACAGCGCTGACTTCGGCCTGCCCCAGACGCGCCGCCGCGCCTTCCTGCTCGCCTCCCGCACCCGCCCGGCCCTGTCTCCGGAACCCACACACACCAACGTGCCGCAGTTCGACCTGTTCGGTGCGTGCCTCAGCCCGTGGGCGTCCATGGCCGACGCGCTGGATCTACCGCCTGGGATCAAGGTCAACACCCGTGGCGACCGCCCCACGGACAATAAGGGCCGAGCAGCCGGGGGCAACGAGTTCTCGGCCGACGGCCCGAGCAACGCGCTCACCGGCCGTAGCCGCTCCTGGAAACTCCGCTCCGGGCAAGGCTGGAAGCTGCCCGCTGGCCGCTCCGCAGGCAACGGCATCGCACGGTTCGAGCGTGCGATCAGCGAACCCTCTTTCACCATCACCGGCTCAGCGAACCGCTGTAAGTGGGTGAGGGACGGAGTCGAGGAACGCAACCTCGCACTGGCAGAAGCAGCGGTTCTCCAGTCATTCCCTGCCGACTACCCGTGGGCCGGCTCCCGCACCAAGCAGTTCGAGCAGATCGGCAATGCCGTTCCGCCCCTGCTCGCCACCGCCGCCCTGCGCCCCCTGCTGACCGCCGCGCTGGAGGCCGCCGCGTGAACACCACCGCCACTGCGGCGGGCCTGGACCCGGCCACCCTCACCGACCTGCTGAGGGTGGCCGGGTCTCCCGGCTTCGACCGCCTCACCGAACAACTTCGCCGCACCGGCGGCTGCTCCCAGCCCATCCACCTCACCGGCGCCACCAAGACCATCGACCGGGCAACTGGCACCCTGCTCCACCACTACACGACCGACAACGAGCCCGGCGGCCGGTTACGGATCGCCTGCGGCAACCGCCGCGCCTCCCGCTGCCCCGCCTGCGCCTGGACCTACGCCGGCGACACCTACCACCTCATCCGCGCCGGCCTCACCGGCGACCCCGACAAAGGCACCCCCCACACCATCCGCGACCATCCCCGCGTCTTTGCCACCCTCACCGCCCCCTCGTTCGGCCCGGTCCACAACCGCCCCGGCAACCGGCCCTGTCGTTGCGGCACCCACCACCCCGACAACGCCCCGGAACTCGGCACCCCCCTCGACCCCGACCGATACGACTACGCCGGCGCGGTGCTCTGGAACAACCACGCATCCGACCTCTGGCGCTACTTCACGATCTACCTCCGCCGCGAAATCGCCCGCCGTGCCGGCCTCACCCAGAAAGCCGCCCGCGAACAGTCCAAGGTCTCCTTCGGCAAGGTCGCCGAATACCAGAAACGCGGCGCCGTCCACTTCCACGCCGTGATCCGCTTCGACGGACCCGAAGGACCGGACACCCCGCCCCCGGCCTGGGCCACCCTCGACCTCCTGGAAGACGCGATCCGCGCCGCCGCCGCCCGCGCCGAAGTCACCGTTCCCGCGAACGAGGAAGCCGGCTTCCCCTCGGAATGGGTGCTGCGCTGGGGCACCCAGCTCGACGTCCAGCCCATCGGCGCCTTCGGCAACGGCGAAGACCTCACCGAACAGGCCGTGGCCTCCTACGTCGCCAAGTACGCCACCAAAGCCGCCGAAACGACCGGCACCGTGGACCACCGGATCGGAAACAAGGAAGCCCTCGTCCTCCTCGACGTGCCCGAGCACCCCCGCCGGCTGATCGAAGCATGCCTCGACCTCCACCACGCCTACCCGGACCGCAAGCTCCGCGACTGGGCCCACATGCTCGGCTTCCGCGGCCACTTCTCCACCAAATCCCGCGCCTACTCCACCACCCTCGGCGCCCTCCGCCAGGTCCGCGCCGACTACCGCGCCGCCGAACAACGCGCCGCCCTCGGCCTCCCCGACCCCGACGACCACCCCGAAGCGACGACACTCACGCTCGCGCACTGGGCCTACGCCGGAAACGGCCACACCCCCGGCGAATCGTGGCTCGCCGCCAACATCCACCGCGACATCCAACACAACCGCGAGACCGCACGCGAACACCGCGCCGAACTCATGGACCAACTCGCCCTGGAAGGAACCGACGCATGACCACCGCCACCGCCGAACTCCTGACCGTGCCCGAGGTCATGGCCCGACTGAAGCTCGGACGCTCCACCGTCTACGACCTGATCCGCTCCCGCCGGCTGGTCTCCATCACCATCGGCCGTTCCCGGCGCATCCCCGCCGACGCCGTACGGGACTTCATCGTCAACGCGATCGAGGAAGCCGCCTGATGCCTCCCCAGCGCAAGCGCAATCCCAACGGCGCGGGCACCATCACCAAGCGCAAGGACGGCCGCTATCAAGCCGCGGTCTACGTCCTCCAGCCGGACGGCACCCGCGCCCGCAAGTTCGCCTACGGCAAGACCTGGGCCGAGTGCGACACCAAGCGCCGTGACCTGCTCGCCAAGGTGGACCACGGCGTGCCCGTGCCCACGCGGTCGGCCAAGCTCTCCGAGTGGCTGCCCTACTGGTTGGAGAACATCGTCAAGCCGCGCCGCAAGCGGACGACCTACGCCAAGTACGAGACGCACATCCGCCTCTACCTCGTGCCCATGCTCGGCTCGAAGCGCCTCGAATCGTTGAGTGTCGCCGACGTCCGCCGCTTCCTCGGCCGTCTGGAACAGCAGACCACCGCCGCGACCGCCAAGGAATCCCATCGTGTCCTGCGTACCGCGCTGACGGCGGCCTGCCGGGAAGAACTCGTCATGCGGAACGTGGCAACCCTCGTGGAGCCGCCCTCGGCCGAAGCGCGAGACCTCTCCCCCTGGTCGCTGGACGAAACGCTGTCCTTCCTCACCGCGGCCCGGAAGGACCCGCTCTACGCGGGCTTCGTCCTCGCCATCGCGCTCGGCTTCCGCCGCGGTGAAATCGTCGGCCTCCGATGGGAAAACGTGGACCTCGACAAGCGGGAAATTCGAGTGCGTACTCAGCGACAGCGTGTCCGCGGCGAGGCGTACGAGGACGATCCCAAGGGGCGCCGCAGGAAACAGACGCTCCCCCTCCCCGCCCTGTGCGTCGCTCCGCTCCGATGGGAACGGCTGCGGCAGGCTGCTCGGCGTGAGGCTGCCGGTGATCAGTGGGAGGACACGGGATACGTCTTCACCACCCGAACTGGCCGGCCGATCGAACCGCGCAACCTGTACCGCTCGTTCACCCGCGTCGCCGCGACCGCCGGCCTTCGTGTGATCCGCCTGCACGATGCCCGGCACGGCTGCGCGACGCTGCTGACCGCCGCCGGCGTTCCGCCCCGCGTCGTGATGGAGATCCTGGGGCACAGTCAGATCGCGGTCACGATGAACATCTATGCCCACGTGGTCCAGGACACGCAGCGCGAGGCCGTGAGTCACCTCGACCGGATGTTGAAGCGGCAGCGTCCCGACCGTGGGTGATCGTGCCCGTTGATGTCAAAAGTGGATGTCAAAGACCCCCAGCCATGATCGGCTGGGGGTCTCTGTGCTGGTGGGCGCGGACGGTTTCGAACCGCCGACATCTGCTTTGTAAGAGCAGCGCTCTACCCCTGAGCTACGCACCCGTGGATGAGGCAACAGGTTACATGCCTCACGGCACATGTCGACAATCGGTTATCCCGGGGGCCGAAGCCTGCCCGAGTCCGGCCGAAGCCGGGCCGAACCGGATCGTAAGGCAGGCCGGGTGCCGGGTCGTGAGCCGGGCCGGAGCCCCGGTCGCACGGCCGCGTCGGCCCGGGGCGTACGGGGGCTACCCCCACCCCCAAGACGGTAGCCGACCGGATCGTCGGCGCGGCAGGGGCTGCATACCGTAGGGGCATCGCAAGAGGCATAACGCAGCGCCGGCCCAGGGGGACCTATCACCATGACCATCCGTAATCGCAGCGTTCTCGTGGCCATCGGGAGCACCGTTCTGCTCGTCGGGGCGCTCAGTGGGTGCGGGAGCACGGATGTGGAGGACGCGCCCGTTGAGCACAAGTCGTTCGCGTACGGCGGGAAGGCGCTGACCATCGACGCGGAGAACTCCACCGTGGTGGTCGTCCCCGCCGATGTGGACGAGGTCGAGGTGACCCGGCAGGTCGACGGCTGGGCCGTGCTCGGCAGCGGGCCGGACCCCGTGTGGAAGCTGGAGGGGGACACCCTCACGCTCCGGGTGAAGTGCAAGGCCATGATCAGCGACTGCGAGGGGCGGCACGAGGTGAAGGTGCCCCGGGGGCTCGCGCTCACCGTGGATGCCGACAACGGCAAGGTCACCGCCTCCAAGTTCACCACGCCGCTCAAGCTCTACTCGGACAACGGCGGGGTCGTCGTACGGGACGTCAGCGGCCCCCTGGAGCTGAAGAGCGACAACGGGTCCGTCCTGGCCGAGCGGATCTCGTCCGCGTCCGTGATCGCGCGGTCGGACAACGGGTCCGTGAAGCTCGGCCTCAGCAAGGCGCCGGATCTCGTAGACACCGTCAGTGACAACGGGCGCATCACCATCGACCTTCCCGCGGGCAAGACCCGGTACGCCGTGTCCGCGTCGGCCGACAACGGGCACGTCTCCGTGGACGTGCCGCGCAGCGAGGACAGCGCGCACGTCGTGAAGGCCCACAGCGACAACGGCGGTGTCTCCGTCCGGCACGCGGACTGACCTCCCCGCGCGGACAGCCTCCGGACGGACAGCCGCCACGCGGACAGCCGCCGCACGGACAGCCGCCGCCCCGCACGACGCCACATCCGCCACATCCGCCACATCCGTCACGCCTGTCATGCCCGTTACGTCTGTCACGCCCGTTACGTCACATGCCACCGCGCCACGTCACACAGCACCACCCCGCAACACCGAGTCACCGCGCCCAGCGCGAACCAACCGGCCCGTGTGTTCGTTATTACCTGGTGGGAGAATGTACCGGGGCAAGGCGAAACGGCACGGGAGAGGCATGTGACGGCAACACACGCGCAGCCGCAGGCGAGAGCGGGCGGGAGGGGTGTGGGTTCCGTCGTCGGAGCGCCCGGAGCAATCGGGACGCCCGGAGCGATCGGGGCGTACGCGCGGCGCGGGCGGCGCCGTTCGCTCGGGCGCGACGTACGTGACGTGTGTCTCCTCGTCCTCGCCCCGCTCCCCCTCCTCGCCGCCGCTCTTCCCCTCGCCGTCACCGGCGGGGGTACGCGGCGGTGGTTCGGGGGGCGTGGGGAAGGGCAGCGGGCCGAGGCGCAGGCGGCCAAGGATGCCGCCGCCGAGGCCTTCTACGAGCTCGACACCGCGCAGCGCGACCTGAAGATCTCCATCGAGACGATCACCGCGGTGGACAGCTCGCCGGCCGCCCGCAAGGCCGTCGACGACTTCGCCGCGCTCGGACAGCGCATCGACGAGGCCAGTCACGCCTACATCACCGCCGTCGACGCCCACGACCTCGACCGGGACGATCTCGACCCGTCCGTCGCCTCCCGGGCCCGGGCCGAGCTGTCCTCCGCCAAGGACCAGCTGGTGCGCGTCAAGGGCGACCTGGAGCGGTTCGCCGCCGGGCTCGGGCCCCTGCTCGGGAGCGCCGAGACCCAGCTCGCCCGGCTCGCCCCGGCCGTCGAGCGGGCGCGACAGGCGCTCCTCGCCGCGAGCAACGCGCTCGACGCGGTGCGGGCGTCCGGACTGCGCGCCGATGACCTCGCCGCCCGGCTCGCCGCCCTGGGCCCCGAGCTGACCAAGCTCAATCAGGGGGCCGGGCGCCACGGTGTGCCGGAGACCCTTCAGCGCGCCGACCAGGTGCTGCGCGACGCCGAGGCCGTACGGGCGGAGGCCGAGAAGCTGCCCGAGCGGGCCGCCGAGATCGATCGCCGGCTGGTGTCCCTGCGGACCAGGGCCCAGGCGCTGACCACCCGGTCCGCGTCCGTCGAGCCCGTGCTGAGCGAGCTGCGGCGGCGGTTCTCCGCCGCGTGCTGGCAGGACCTCCAGCCGGTTCCCGAGCAGGCAGCCGTCAATGTGCGCCGGGCCGAGGAGAAGCTCAAGGAGGCCGCCCGTGCCCGCGAGGAGCAGCGCTGGGCCGACGCCACCTCACGGCTGAGCACGGTGCGCGCCCTGCTCAACGCCACGGACGAGGCGGTGTCCGCCGCCGGTGACCGGCTGCACCGGCTCGACCTCGTGGCCAAGGACCCGCAGCAGGAGATCCAGCGGACCCGGTTCGCGATCCGTGACGCCCAGCGGCTGGCCATGGCCGGGCGCCACACCCCCGAGCCGCGCCATGCCCGCCCGCTGGACGACGCGGTGGCCCGCCTCGACCAGGCCATCACGGCTCTTGAGGGCCGCCACCCCGACTACTGGCACTTCCTCACGGTGACGGAGGGCCTGCGGCAGACGGCCGCCGACGTCGTCGCCGAGATCCGCGAAGAACGCGGGGCCGGAGCCAACTGACTTCGGCCCACTGCGGATAGCCTGGGCCCATGCCTCGTTACGAGTACCGCTGCCGCTCCTGCGGAGACACCTTCGAACTCAGCCGTCCGATGGCCGAGTCCGCCGACCCCGCCTCCTGCCCGGCCGGGCACGAGGACACCGTGAAGCTGCTCTCCACGGTCGCCGTGGGCGGATCGGGCAGTTCCGGTCCCGCGCCCTCGGCCGGCGGTGGCGGCGGCTGCTGCGGCGGGGGTTGCTGCGGCTGACCCAGGAATCCTGTGGCTGATGCTGATCCAGGACTGCCGCGGCTGATCCGGCCGCCCGGCAGGGCCCGCCGCCTCCCGGCGGCTACCGCTTGCGCGACAGTGTCAGGCCGTCCGCGACCGTCAGCAGCACGCTGTCCATGCGCGGGTCGGCCGACACGTGGTCGTTGAAGTCCTGGATGTCCTTCGCCGCGCCGGTGGCGTGCGGGTCGGTCACCCGGCCGTGGAACAGCACGTTGTCCGTGGCGATGACGCCGCCCTGCCGCAGCCGGGGCACCAGTTCCTCCCAGTACGCGATGTAGCCGCTCTTGTCCGCGTCCAGGTAGGCGAAGTCGATGTGGGGTTCCAGCGGCATCGCGCGCAGGGTGTCCAGGGCGGGGGCGATGCGCAGGTCGATGCGGTCGGCGACGCCTGCCTTCTCCCACGCCGCGCGGCCGTAGGCCGTCCACTCCTCCGAGATGTCGCAGGCGATCAGCCGGCCGTCGGCGGGCAGCGCCTGGGCCATCGCCAGGGCGGAGAAGCCGGTGAAGGTGCCGACTTCCACGATGTGCCGGGCGCCGGTCAGCCGGACGAGGAAGGCGAGCAGCGGGCCCTGTTCCTCGGCGGACTGCATGCCGGCCCGGTCGGGCAGCTCGGCGTAGGTGGTCTCCACGAGTTCGCGCTGTACGGCGTCGAGCGGCGGGTTGTGCGCCAGCGTGTACGCGTACAGCTCGTCCGTGATCCTGGTTTCGTTTCCCTTGGTCATCGCAGTACTCCCTGGTCGGCCGCGTGTCCCCCGGCGGGCGGGAACGGCGTGACTGTAGTCGTCAGTCGTCCGCCCCTGCCCGTACACGCGCGTTTCCACGGTGCGTCGCAAGGGGCCCCGCTCCTACGTCACCGGCTCGCCGCCCGCACGAAGCGGCGCAGGATCTCCTCGCCCGCGGCGACGCCGCGCTCAGCGGTCACCTCGATGTGCGGGGCGCTCCAGTCGGCGTCGGCGAGTTCGCCGTGGGCGGGGCGCCAGCCCCGGTCGGCGGCGAGCAGCAGGTCGGCGTCCAGGAGTGAGTCGCCGGCGGCGAGGGTGAGGGTGGTTCCGGTGCGGCGGGCGACCTCGCGCATGGCGGCGCTCTTGGTGAGCGGGCGCGGTACGGCGTAGATCTTGCGGCCCTGGAGCGATACGGACCAGCCGCGCGGCTCCGTCCAGGCGGCGAGTTCCTTCATCCAGTCCGGGGGGAGTTCGGCGCGGTCCACGACGAGGTAGGCGAACAGGTCCTCGGCGACCCGCTCCTTGAGCAGCCACGCGGGGTCGGCGGCGGCGACGAGATGGGCGCGGACCTCGGCGAGCGAGGCGCACTCGTCGGAGAGCCGGCGGGCCACCGTCCGCTGCCAGTCCCGGTCGGACTCGCCGTTCACCAGGATGTGGCCGCCGTTGGCGCAGATCGCGAACTCGGCGGGGGTGCCCGGGAGATGGATGCGGTGGTACTGCTCGCGGGTGCGGGTCGTGGTCGGTACGAAGACGGTGGACGCGGCGCCGGTCAGGTCGGCGAGCAGCCCGGCGGCCGTCTCGGTGAGGTACGAGAGGGGTTTGTGGTCGTACACCTCGACGCACAGCAGCCGGGGTGCCCGCGCGTCGTCCATGGTGAGCTGGAGGGCCGCCGCGGAGTAGATGAGGGTGCGGTCGAGGTCGCTGGCGATCAGGGTCACCGGGGAGGCGGTCACGCGGACTCCACCGCCTTGCCGTCGGCGCCGGTCGCCCCGCGCGTGTACTTGGGGTGGATCAGCCCGACGCAGGTGTACGGGAGCGCGTCGACCTCCTCGACGGGGACGCCGCGCTGCTCGGCCAGCAGCCTGATGTGCTCCAGGTCCGGGCCGGCGCCGCGCCGGGCGAGGATCTTCCACGGGACGCGGCGCAGCAGGACGCGGGTCGTCTCGCCGACGCCGGGCTTGACGAGGTTGACGTCGTGGATGCCGTACTCCTCGCTGATGCGTTCCACCGCGGCCCAGCCCTCCCAGGTCGGGGCCCGGTCCGCGGCCAGCAGCTCCTTCACCTCGGCGTCCACGGCGCCGGCGACCTCGTCGAAGCGCTCGGTGACCGTGTCGAGGAACAGGCCGGAGACGTCGGAGCCGGTGAGGTCGCGGTAGAACTTCGCGCCGTGGAAGTCGTGCGGCCCGACCAGGTCGGCGCGCAGGACGGTGCGGGAGATGAGCCCGGAGACCGTGGAGTTGAGGCAGGCGGAGGGGATGAGGAAGTCCTCGCGGGTGCCGTACGTACGCACGCAGCCGCCCGGGTCGGCCAGCACCGCGATCTCCGGGTTGAAGCCCTTCACCCCCTCGGACTCCTCGAACTCGGTGATCGCGGCGGCCAGTTCGCGGGTGATCGCGCCCTTGCCGGTCCAGCCGTCGACGAACACGATGTCGGCCGGGTCGTGGTGGGCGGCCAGCCAGCGCAGGGCGTTGGCGTCGATGCCGCGTCCGCGCACGATGGAGACGGCGTAGTGCGGCAGGTCGATGCCGTGCCGCACCCGGGCCCAGCGGCGCATCAGCACGCCGACCGGCGTACCGGCCCGCGCGAGCGAGACGAGCACCGGGCGCGGGCCGCGCTCGGCGAGGACCGTCTCGGTGACCGTGCCCACGGCGCGGGCGATCCGGGCGGCCGAGAGGTCCAGGGCGGCCTTGAACAGCTCCTGGTACTGGGCGGACGGCTGGTACTCGACGGGCAGCGACTCCGCGTAGTGCGCTCCCCCGCTCTGTATCGCCTCCTCGCGCTCCTCCGTGGGTGCTTCGAGGCGGGTGTCCGAGAGGTCCTGGAGCAGCCAGCCGACCTCGTCCGGCGCGTACGAGGAGAAGGCGGGGCCGCGAAGGGGCTCGGGCAGCAGCATGTGGGGGTCTTCCTGCCGTTCGGAGGCGGGCGGGAGGGCGGCGGCGGGCGGCCGCGGTACGTACGACGGGATCACCGCGAGCAGGACCTGCCCGGTGTGCGCGGCGAGCTGGTCCAGGAGGCCGCCCGGGGCGTGCAGCGCCGGGGTGTCGCCCGCCGAGTCGACCACGGCCACCACGGCGTCGAAGCCGGCGCCCGCCACGTTGTACGCGTAGCGCTCGCCGGGTCCGTCGGCCGGGTCGTCGTGGGCCGGGAAGACCAGCTGGGTGCGTATCGCATATCCCGGGTCGTCCACGGCCAGGACCGGGGAGCGGGTCGTCGTGGAGTAGTGGACCTCGGCGGCGGTGCGTGCCTCCAGGGCGGTGGCCAGGCGCAGCGGGGCGTACATCAGCTCCTCGAAGCCGAGGACCAGGACGCGGCGGGGTCCGTCGCCCAGGGCCTTCGCGACGTGGTCCGCCAGGGCGGGCAGGGCGGGTTCCAGGAGGGCGCGGTGGGCCCGGGTGAAGCCGTGCCGGCCGCCGTCGGGGACGCCTGCGGGCCAGGGGAGGTCGATGCGTGTGCGGGGCGTTCGCGAGGGCGGCTGCTCGACGGGGTCCCCGGCCGCTCGCAGCGCCTCCTGCCCGGCTATCAGCTCCTGCCCCTTCGCCAGGACGTCATCGGGGAGGCCGACCGTGCCCGTGCTGCGGACCACCAGGTCGACCCGGGCCCCGATCTCCGCGGCGAACTCGGCGAGCCGCCCCCGGTCGGCCGGGGAGCGCATGTCGACCAGGGCCACGATGACGTACCGGTCGCGGGGGTAGCGCTCGTGCAGCGCGCGGATCGTGTTGAGGACGGTGTTGCCGGTGGAGAACTCGTCGTCCACCAGCACGAGCGCCGCGTCCGGCGAGCCGTCCGGGCCGTGCCCGTCCGCCGCCAGCAGCCGCGGGTCCTGCGGGAGCAGCAGGTGCGAGGTGGCGTGCGAGTGGGACTCCTCGAAGCCGCCCGCCCGGGGCACGCCGGGCACGGGCCTGCGGGTCGAGTGGAGGTAGGGCGCGTCGCCGAGGCCGTCGGCGACACAGTGGCCGAGGCCGGTGGCCGTCTCCGCGTATCCGAGGACGACCGCCCGCCGTGCCCCCTCGTCGCCCAGCAGGGCCCGCACCCGGCGTCCGAGGTCGAATCCGGCGGCGTACACCACCGAGGGGTGCTGCGGCACGTGCTTGCCGAGCACCTGGGACACGAGCAGGTGCGCCCGCTTGGGGTTGCGCCGCAGGGCGAGGCCCAGCAGCTCGCGCAGCTCCGCGTCGCCCACCAGCTCGACGCCCAGTCGCTCCGCCACCCAGCTACCCGACCACACCACGTTCGCCGTCTCTTTCCACTCGCCCGTCCTACCCGGTGCCGCAGCCGGCGCCGGGGGTCCTTCTCCGATGGTCCCGCCGGCCGGGCTCACTCCGCGAGGCAGGCCGTCAGCAGGTCCACGAAACCGATGTCCTCACGGGCCACGCCGAAGACCTCCGCGCGCAGCAGCGTGCGCTCGGCCCAGGCCCGGTGCGGCTTCACCTCGTTCATCTTGTTCGTGTACGCGGAGCGCAGCACCCCGCCGCCGTTGCTCTCGGGCCGCAGGATGTCCTGGGCGTCGCTGAACTGCTCGTGGCTGACCACGGACAGCGCGTGCACGGGGGCGACGTGCGAGGGGTGGATGCAGGTCTTGCCGAGCAGGCCGTTGGCCCGGTCGAGCTCGATCTCGCGCAGGAGTCCGTCCAGGTCGTGCGCGATGAGCGCCGTGCGCAGTTCGTCGGCGCGGTTCTCCTGGAAGGGGCTGCGGCGCAGCTGCGGCTTGAACATGCGCTCCTGGCGGGGGAAGTACTCCCACACGGGGCCGGTGACCGTGAAGCCGGTCCCGTCGGCCCGGCCGAGGACGTTGATGACGTCGGCGATGACGTCGGCGACGATCCCCACGTCGTACGCCGTCATGTCGGGCGCGCGCCGCAGTCCGTAGGCGGAGCAGAAGTCGGTGACGCCGAGCCGCAGTGCGAGGATCCGGTCGCGGTGGGCGCCGACGGTCTCCGCGATGCCCTGGAGGGCGTCCCGGCGGGTCTCCAGGTGCAGCAGCTCGGGCGATTCGAGCACGGGCATGGCGAACAGCTGCCGTCCGGCGCATGCCTCGGCCTTGGTCAGGGCCTCCAGGAACGGCACGCCACGCTCGCGCGTGAACTTGGGGAACACGAACCCGGACAGCAGCCGGACGGACGTCCCGAGGCGGCGTACCAGGTCGGTGATCTGCTCCGGTTCGCGGACCCGGATGAACAGCAGCGGCAGATCGGCTCCGCGTGCGTCGAGGTCGGCGAACTGCCGGACGAGGTTCTCCTCGGCCCCGGCGACCTCGCAGTCCTCGATGGAGTCCTCCAGGCACAGCACCATGGAGACGACGCCGCGCCCGGCCAGTTTGACGATGTCGTCGGCGAGGCGGGGGCGGGTGGCGGGGCTGTAGAGCGTGGCGCCCAGAGCGGCGGAGAGGAGGGTACGCGGCGAGTCCGCGTCGAACACGCAGGGCTCCTGGAAGAACAGCCCGTCCTTCGCAGCAGCTGCAATATGCCCGAAATGACGCATGCAATTCCCCCCGTACTCTCTGACCGATCGGACAACGTGTGGCCGGTAATAGTACGTACGAGCGGGTGTCCGTGGTTCCCCGGCCGGATGAATTCGGGGTGGCTCACCCGTTTCGCGCGGGTTTCGAAGGGGCGGGAGCGGGTGATCGCCGCCTGCCACCGGGACACGGGTCCCGACCCCCGCGTTGTCCGCACAGGCCGCCAGCAGGCAGGATGACCGGCATGACGCACGCGATGGTGAAAGGCTCGAACGTCCCCCTCGACGCCATGGCCGTACGGGCCGTGCTGCGCTGGACGCCGGGCGCCGGGGTGCCCGATGTGGACGCCTCGGCCCTGCTGCTCGGTGCCGGCGGCCGCGTGCGCTCGGACGAGGACTTCGTCTTCTACAACCAGCCCCGCCATCCGTCCGGCCTGGTGCGCCGGCTGCCGAAGCGGAGCCTGCCCGAGGGCCTGACGGACACCATCGAGGCCGATCTGGGCGCGCTCGACCCCTCGGTCGACCAGGTGGTCATCGCCGCGTCGTCGGACGGGGCCGCCTTCGAGCACGTACGCGATCTGCGCATCCTCATCCACGACGCGGCGGCCGCGGCCGGCAGCGAGCCGCTGGCCGTGTTCGACGTGCGCGCGGAGACCGGCGAGGAGACCGCGATCATCTGCGGCGAGCTGTACCGGCGCGGGGACGGCTGGAAGTTCCGGGCCGTGGGGCAGGGCTACCCGACCGGGCTCATCGGCCTCGCGACCGCCTTCGGGATCTCGGTCGACGAGGGGGAGTCCGAGCCGGAGCCGCAGCCCGCGTCGCAGCCCCAGCCCCATCCGCGGCAGCCGCCGCAGCCGCAGTACCGGCCGGACCCGGTGCCGCCCGCGCCGCCGTTCCCGCCGGCGCCGGTCCCCGCGCCCGACTCGCAGGCGACGGTGCTGCACCAGCAGCCCTCGTACGGCTATCCGCAGACCGCCGCACCGGCTCCGCAGCCCGCGTACGGCTACCCCCAGCCGTCCTCCGCGCAGCCCGCCTACGGCTATCCGCAGCCCGCCCCGGCGGCCGCGCCCGCGCCCGACCCGAATTTCACGCTGCCCCCGCAGGGCCCGCAGTTCATACGGCCCTAGGGCCTGTCCGGCGGATCTTCGTGGATCAGCCCGCGGCGTCTGGTGCGTGCTCTCGGCGTGCGCCCGGATCGCCCCCGTACTGGACGTACTTGGGTGATTCGGGCGTGCGGCGAGAGTGCGTGCCAGGCGTCGTGGGCCCGCGAAGATCCGTCGGACAGGCCCTAGGTGCGGGACTTGTAGCCGCGCCCCCACTGCATGCCGAAGCCGTACATCCGGTCCAGCTCCGACTGGAAGCCGTACACGAACTTCACCTCGCGGCGCACGACCAGCTCGTCCTTGATGTTCTCCACCGTGAGCACCGCGCAGGAGCGGGCCTGCGGGGCGCGCTCGTCCAGCTCGATCTCGATGCGCGGCCCGTTGCCCGGGTAGAGCGTCACCTTGGCGTGCGTACGGTCGAAGGCCGGCGTCTGGTCGTAGATGTAGACGAAGACCATCAGCCGCTTGATGTTCTCGCGCTGGTCGAGGTTGACGTAGAGCGTCTCGCCCGAGGGCGCGCCGAAGCGGTCGTCGCCGCTGAGCCTGATGTAGGGCGGCCCGTTCAGATCGCCGAGCAGGTCGCCCAGCGGCTGCACCACGCCCTTGGTGCCGTCCGCCAGCTCGTACATGCAGCCCAGGTCCAGGTCGACGTTGACCACGCCCTGGGTGTGCGCCTGGACGGGCTCGGGCTGGAAGAGCTTCAGGGGGTGTAGCAGCCGGCTGCTCTGGCGGGAGCGGCCCTCGATGTCGGAGGTGCGCATCCGCCAGGAGAGGTTGACCCGGAGGTTGCCGCTGAGCGCGCCCTGCTTGGTCAGCGAGACCGTGGCGCGGCGCCGGGTGAGCACGATGGAGTTGCTGGCCGCGTTGCCCGACTCGAACTGTGATTCCCGCCCCGGCCACAGGTTGTCCCAGAACGCCATCCCGACCCCCACCTCTCGGTCCTGCTCCAGTCGTCGCACGCGGCGCACGCGACGCACGCACCGCTGCGGGGCGGCTCCGGGCCGGTCCCGGGCATGACCCCGGGCCGCCACCTTACGAGCCGCCCCGCAGAGAGCGTTCCCTCAATTGCTACCGGGTCACACCCCGGCGGTGACTTCGCTCCGCCCCTCCTCGGCCTCCAGCGCCTTGTTGCGGCGGACCGAGGACCAGAAGGACCAGGCGATCAGGACGACGCCGACGAGACCGGTGATGATCTCGTTGATCTCGTACTTGATGGTGACGAGCAGGATGACCGCCAGCGCGCCGATCGCGTAGTGCGCGCCGTGCTCCAGGTACACGTAGTCGTCCAGGGTGCCCTGGCGGACCAGGTAGACCGTGAGCGAACGGACGTACATGGCGCCGATGCCGAGGCCGAGCGCCATCAGCACGATCTCGTTGGTGATGGCGAAGGCGCCGATCACGCCGTCGAACGAGAAGGACGCGTCGAGCACTTCCAGGTAGAGGAACATGAAGAACGCGGCCTTGCCGGTGAGGGCGATCGCGGAGATCTTCTTGCCGCTCCGCTTGGCCTCTTCCTCCTCCTCGTGCTCGCGTTCCTCCTCCTCATCGAGCTTGTCCTCGAAGTAGCCGGAGAGCCCGCCGACGATGAGATACGTGATCAGACCCGCGATGCCGGAGAGCAGGACGGTCTCCGCCTTGTCCACGTGCCCGCCGCCGTGCTGGTGCGCGCTGGTGGCGAAGGTCATGGCCGAGATCAGCAGGACGATGAGCGCGATGCAGACCGACAGCATGTCGACCTTGCCGAGCTTGGCGAGCGGGCGCTCAATCCAGCGCAGCCACTGGATGTCACGGTCCTCGAAGATGAAGTCGAGGAAGATCATGAGCAGGAACATGCCACCGAAGGCGGCGATCGCCGGGTGGGCGTCCGTGACCAGTTCCTTGTAGCGGTCCGCGTCGTTGAAGGAGAGATCGATGGCGTCGATCGGGTTCAGACTGGCGGTGATGGCCACGATCACGACGGGGAAGACCAGCCGCATACCGAAGACCGCGATCAGCACACCGATCGTGAGGAAGATCTTCTGCCAGAAGGCAGACATCTTCTTCAGAATTCCGGCGTTGACCACCGCGTTGTCGAACGACAGCGAGATCTCCAGGACGGATAGGATCGCCACCACTCCGAAGGCTTCCCACCCCCCGTAGAACCACGCGGCCACGAGGCCGATCGCGGTGATCGCGAGCGACCACCCGAAGGTTTTCAGAAGCACTGGCTACCCCATCATGTATGTAACGGGTCTCCCCCGAGGTGTACGGGGCTCCCCCGCGCCGTGCGCGGCTTTACGAAACGTTGACCCCGAAGTCTAGAGCGATGCCCCGCAGCCCTGACGCGTACCCCTGACCAACTGCACGGAACTTCCACTCGCCGTTGTAGCGGTAGAGCTCGCCGAAGATCATCGCGGTCTCCGTCGAGGCGTCCTCGGTGAGGTCGTAACGCGCGAGTTCCTGGCCGTCCGCCTGATTGACGACGCGGATGAACGCATTGCTGACCTGGCCGAATGTCTGACCGCGGTTGTCGGCCTCGTGAATGGAGACCGGGAAGACGATCTTGTCGCAATGGGCCGGCACCTGCGTGAGGTTCACGATGATCGACTCGTCGTCGCCCTCGCCCTCACCCGTGAGGTTGTCACCGGTGTGCTCCACGGAACCGTCGGGGCTCGTGAGGTTGTTGTAGAACACGAACCACTCGTCGCCGAGCACCCGGCCCGACTGGCACAGCAGCGCGCTGGCGTCGAGGTCGAAATCCGCGCCGGTCGTGGATCGTGCGTCCCAGCCGAGCCCGACCAGCACCTGGGTGAGATTGGGTGCGGCCTTGGAGAGGGAGACATTGCCTCCCTTGGCGAGCGTGACGCCCATGGTGTGTCCTCCCCGAGTCGATGAACCGTGTGATGAGCGCGTCCGGCGCCGCACGTCGTGCGGCGCCGGACGGAGAAACGCTGATGCCGGGGCCGTGCGGCCCCGGGCAGCTGCCTAGACGTTGACGCCGAAGTCCTGCGCGATGCCGCGCAGGCCGGAGGCGTAGCCCTGGCCGATGGCACGGAACTTCCACTCCGCGCCGTTGCGGTACAGCTCGCCGAAGACCATGGCGGTCTCCGTCGAGGCGTCCTCGGACAGGTCGTAGCGGGCGAGCTCGCTGTTGTCGGCCTGGTTGACGACGCGGATGTACGCGTTGCGCACCTGGCCGAAGCTCTGCTGGCGGGTCTCGGCCTCGTAGATCGAGACCGGGAAGACGATCTTGTCGACGTCGGCCGGAACAGTGGCCAGGTTGACGTTGATGACCTCGTCGTCGCCCTCGCCCTCACCGGTGAGGTTGTCACCGGTGTGCTCGACGGAGCCGTCGGGGCTCTTGAGGTTGTTGAAGAAGACGAAGTTGCCATCGTTGGCGACCTTGCCCTCGGCGTTCGTCAGCAGGGCGCTGGCGTCGAGGTCGAAGTCCCCGCCGGTGGTGGTACGGGCGTCCCAGCCCAGACCCACGATGACCGCGGTCAGGTTGGGCGCGGCCTTGGTCAGCGAGACGTTGCCGCCCTTGCTGAGGCTGACTCCCACGAGTCCTCCCATTGGTTTCTTGGGGGCCGGCCGGTGCCGGCGCCTCCACGTCGTGTTGGCATCGGATCAACGAGTGGATCCTAGTGACCGGTTCCCGGCCTGAGCAGGCTTTCGGGCCGGGGTCCCGCCGGATGATCCACCCGAAGCCGGATCAGAGGGCGCCGAGCGCCTTGATGTAGTCGTTGAGGTCGCGCGCGTCGGGCAGGCCGTTGACGACCGTCCAGCGCACCACGCCCTCCTTGTCGATGATGAAGGTGCCGCGCACCGCGCAGCCCTTGTCCTCGTCGAAGACCCCGTAGGCCCGCGAGGTCTCGCCGTGCGGCCAGAAGTCGGACAGGAGCGGGTACTCCAGGCCCTCCTGCTCGGCGAAGACGCGCAGGGTGTGGATGGAGTCGTTGGAGACGGCCAGCAGCTGCGTGTCGTCGTTCTCGAACGTGGGCAGCTCGTCGCGGAGCGCGCACAGCTCGCCCGTGCAGACGCCGGTGAAGGCGAACGGGTAGAACAGCAGCACCACGTTCTTCCCGCCACGGAAATCGGAGAGCTTCACGGTCCGGCCGTGGTTGTCCTTCAGCTCGAAATCCGGGGCCTTGGTGCCGACCTCGATCGCCATGAAACGCGTCCCTTCGCTACGTCCGCCGGGCTGGGCTGTCCGGGTGACCCCCACCCTACGCAGAGGGCGCGGGCGGCCGTGCGGCACCCGTGAAAGCTTCCCGGGGACACGCGGCTGGGGCCTGTCGGCGCGGGGACGGGTGTACGAAGGCCCCCGGCCGGCTCGATGCCTGTCGGGGGCCTTCAGGGATGAAGGGGGTCAGCGCTTGGCTTTCGCCGCTTTCGGCGTCCCGAGCCGGCTTCCCGACCAGTCCTTGCCCGCGTTGACACTCTTGGTCTGGGCGAGACCGGCGGTCTGGGCGGCCTCGTTGATGTCGCTCGGCTCGACGTATCCGTCACGGCCGGTCTTCGGGGTCATCAGCCAGACAACGCCGCCGTCCTCGAGCAGACCGATGGCATCCACCAGCGCGTCCGTAAGGTCGCCGTCCTCGTCGCGGAACCAGAGCAGAACGACGTCCGCGACGTCGTCGTACTCCTCATCGACGAGTTCCTGGCCGATAGTGGCCTCAATGCCCTCACGGAGCTCCAGCTCGACGTCGTCGTCGTAGCCGATCTCCTGGACCACCTGTCCGGGCTCGAACCCCAGGCGTACCGCCGGGTTGGTCCGCTCCTCCGCGTGGTCCGCGGTCGCGCTCACGGGTTGCCTCCTGATCATGTTTCGGAAAATGCTTCAGCCACGCGCGTGCGCGGGGCGTTGGCCGTAGTCCACACGGGAGCGGCGGATCGCGCAAGTACCCAGCGTACGAGACCGCCTAAACGGTGACGTTTCGTACCACGTCGCCGTCATGCCGACGGCCCCCTGCGGGAGCCCACGTCCTCCTCCGTTCCCTTTACGTCCTTGGACAGCTTATGCCGTTTCGGTCCGGCATTCGGAGCCGAGCAGCATTTGGGAACACTTGGACGCCTTGGGCGTATGGTTGCGGTTCGGCCCGGACCATCCTGCCTGCCCCATCCTGTCCGACACCATCTGCCTGCACCGATACCCAGTCCGCGGCCATCCATCCGTCCCGGCGCGGACGGGTCGGGACGCGTCGGCGGTTACCTCTCGGTAGAGATGACGTACGCGTTCCAGCGGTACACGATGGGGTTGGCGTACACATTCCTCATGTCCGGGGGCGGACTCCCGTAACAGGCCCCGAAGCGTAGTACCGAACAGCGAAGGAACAGCGTGGCTTCCGGATCCGATCGCAACCCGATCATCATTGGCGGCCTTCCGAGTCAGGTCCCGGACTTCGATCCCGAAGAGACCCAGGAATGGCTCGACTCCCTCGACGCCGCCGTCGACGAGCGAGGCCGTGAGCGGGCCCGCTACCTCATGCTCCGGCTGATCGAGCGCGCGCGCGAGAAGCGTGTCGCCGTGCCGGAGATGCGCAGCACGGACTACGTGAACACGATCGCCACGAAGGACGAGCCGTTCTTCCCCGGCGACGAGGAGACCGAACGCAAGATCCTGAACGCGACCCGCTGGAACGCGGCCGTGATGGTCTCGCGTGCCCAGCGTCCGGGGATCGGCGTCGGCGGGCACATCGCCACGTTCGCCTCCTCCGCCTCGCTGTACGACGTCGGTTTCAACCACTTCTTCCGCGGCAAGGACGACGGTCTGGGCGGTGACCAGATCTTCTTCCAGGGGCACGCCTCCCCCGGGATCTACGCCCGCGCGTTCCTGCTGGACCGGCTGAGCGAGGCGCAGCTCGACGCGTTCCGCCAGGAGAAGTCGAAGGCGCCGAACGGGCTGTCCAGCTACCCGCACCCGCGGCTGATGCCGGACTTCTGGGAGTTCCCGACGGTGTCGATGGGTCTCGGCCCGCTCGGCGCGATCTACCAGGCGCGGATGAACCGCTACATGGAGGCGCGCGGCCTCGCCGACACGTCGAACTCCCATGTGTGGGCCTACCTCGGCGACGGCGAGATGGACGAGCCTGAGTCGCTGGGCCAGCTGTCCATCGCCGCCCGCGAGGGCCTGGACAACCTGACCTTCGTCGTCAACTGCAACCTCCAGCGCCTCGACGGCCCGGTGCGCGGCAACGGCAAGGTCATCCAGGAACTGGAGTCGCAGTTCCGGGGTGCCGGGTGGAACGTCATCAAGCTGGTCTGGGACCGCTCCTGGGACCCGCTGCTGGCGCAGGACCGCACGGGCATCCTGGTCAACAAGCTGAACACGACGCCGGACGGGCAGTTCCAGACGTACGCGACGGAGACGGGCGCGTACATCAGGGAGCACTTCTTCGGTGACGATCAGCGGCTGCGCGAGATGGTCAAGGACATGACCGACCAGCAGATCCTGCACCTGGGCCGCGGCGGTCACGACCACCGCAAGGTCTACGCGGCGTACGCGGCGGCCAAGGCCCACAAGGGCCAGCCGACGGTGATCCTCGCGCAGACGGTCAAGGGCTGGACCCTCGGGCCGAACTTCGAGGGCCGCAACGCGACCCACCAGATGAAGAAGCTGACCGCCGAGGACCTGAAGCGGTTCCGGGACCGGCTGCACATCCCGATCGCGGACAAGGACCTGGAGGACGGCAACCCGCCGTACTACCACCCGGGCCGCGACTCGGAGGAGATCCAGTACATGCACGACCGCCGCAAGGGCCTGGGCGGCTACGTCCCGACCCGTGTGGTGCGCGCGAAGCCGCTGGAGCTGCCCGGGGACAAGACGTACGCGACGGCGAAGAAGGGTTCGGGTCAGCAGTCGATCGCCACCACCATGGCGTTCGTCCGCATCCTGAAGGACCTCATGCGGGACAAGGAGATCGGCAAGCGCTTCGTGCTGATCGCGCCCGATGAGTACCGCACCTTCGGCATGGACGCGTTCTTCCCGAGCGCGAAGATCTACAACCCGCTGGGGCAGCAGTACGAGTCGGTCGACCGCGATCTGCTGCTCGCGTACAAGGAGTCGCCGACCGGGCAGATGCTGCACGACGGCATCTCGGAGGCGGGCTGCACGGCCTCGCTGATCGCCGCGGGTTCGGCGTACGCGACGCACGGCGAGCCGCTGATCCCGGTGTACGTCTTCTACTCGATGTTCGGGTTCCAGCGCACGGGTGACCAGTTCTGGCAGATGGCCGACCAGCTCGCGCGCGGTTTCGTGCTGGGCGCCACCGCCGGCCGTACGACGCTGACCGGTGAGGGTCTCCAGCACGCCGACGGGCACTCGCAGCTGCTGGCCTCGACCAACCCGGGCTGTGTGGCGTACGACCCGGCCTTCGGGTACGAGATCGCGCACATCGTCAAGGACGGTCTGCGCCGGATGTACGGCGGGACCCCCGAGGAGAACGAGGACGTCTTCTACTACCTCACCGTCTACAACGAGCCGATCCAGCACCCGGCCGAGCCCGCCGATGTGGACGTCGAGGGCATCCTGAAGGGCGTCTACCGCTACAGCAGCGGCGAGAAGGGCGAGATCCCCGCCCAGATCATGGCGTCCGGTGTGGCGGTCCCCTGGGCCGTCGAGGCGCAGCGCATCCTCGCCGACGAGTGGAATGTGAAGGCGGACGTCTGGTCGGCGACCTCCTGGAACGAGCTGCGGCGCGAGGCCGTGGACGTGGAGCGGTACAACCTGCTGCACCCGGAGGAGGAGCAGCGCGTGCCGTATGTGACGCGCAAGCTCTCCGGGGCCCAGGGGCCGTTCGTGGCGGTGTCGGACTGGATGCGCTCGGTGCCGGACCAGATCGCGCGCTGGGTGCCCGGTGCGTACCAGTCGCTGGGTGCGGACGGGTTCGGTTTCGCGGACACGCGGGGTGCGGCCCGGCGGTTCTTCCACATCGACGCGCAGTCGATCGTGCTCGCGGTGCTGACCGAGCTGGCGAAGGACGGGAAGGTCGACCGTTCGGTGCTGAAGACGGCGGTCGACCGCTACGAGCTGCTGGATGTGGCCTCGGCCGATCCGGGGGCCGCGGGCGGCGACGCGTAACACCGTGACCGGTGCGGGGCGGCGGTGCCCGGAAGGGTGCCGCCGCCCCGCGGCGTGTCCGGGGCCGGTCAGTTCTCCCAGACCTTGAAGGCGCGGACCTGGTACGGGGAGCGGGGCAGCCAGGTGCCGCCGCCCGGGTACGTCTCGAACTCTCCGGTCTCCGCGCATGTGGCGGACTGGTAGGTGGTGACGGGCCTGCCCGTGCGGTTGGCGAGGGCCTGGGCGGTGGTGCCGGTCTTCAGCGGCACGCAGCTCTCGATGTCGATCGTGGACAGCTCGTGGATCTGCCGGGCGCCGGTGAAGTCGGGCCTGGCCCAGAGGCAGAGCTGCCCGCTCGCGCAGTTGCCGAGCCCGACGGGCGCGGTGGCCGGGGCCACGGACGCGGCGGATCGGGCGGGCGCGGCGGTGGCGCGGGCCGGCGGGGACGAGAACAGCGCCGTCAGAACGAGCAGCGCGGCGGCCAGGGCGGCCGCGAGAGTGGTCGTACGCATGCGAGATGAACCCCCGTGGTGATGGAACTGCTGAGTGGAGCGTCCACCGATGTGGATCTTCCACCACCAACCCTGAATGATTACTCTGCGTAACCGGAAGGGTTCGGGGCCGGGTTCATCCTGACAGGTGACAGCCCCGCCGGATCGGTCCGGCGGGGCTGTTGGACGCGCTGTGCTGACGCGAACGGCGTGACGGGAACCTCGCGTGACGGGAACGTCAGATGTGGCCGGCTCCCGCGCCCGCCTCCGCGTTCTCGCCGCGCTTGGTCAGCGTGGCGACGAGGGCGGCGATCACCGCGACGATGCCCGCGACCATGAACGCCGTGCTCATCCCGGAGACGAACGTGTCGTGGGCGACGCCCGCGATCTTGCCGACGAGCTCCGGCGGGGTCTCCTCGTTGACCGGCGGCATGCCGACCTTGATCGCGGAGGACGCCTCGCCGAGACCTTCGGGCGACAGCGGCGGAAGCTTCGCCGCCTTCCAGTTGTCCGCCAGCTCGGCGTCGACGCGGGAGGCCATGATCGCGCCGAGCACCGCCGTACCGAGGCTGCCACCGACCTGCATGGCGGCCTGCTGGAGGCCACCGGCGACGCCGGAGAGCTCCATGGGGGCGTTGCCGACGATGACCTCGGTGGCGCCGACCATGACGGGGGCGAGGCCGAGGCCGAGCAGGGCGAACCAGACGGACATGGTCAGCGTGCCCGTGCCGACCGTCAGCTGGGACATGCCGAACATGGCGACGGCGGTGCAGACCATGCCGCCCACCAGCGGGACGCGCGGGCCGAACTTGGTGATCAGGGCGCCCGCCAGCGGCGAGGCGACGATCATCATCGCGGTCAGCGGCAGCAGGTGCAGGCCCGCGTCCACGGCCTTCATGCCGTGCACGTTCTGCAGGTAGAAGGTGACGAAGAACAGGCCGCCCATGAAGGCGAAGGCCATCAGCACCATCAGGACCGTGCCCGCGGAGAGCGGGACGGAGCGGAACATCGCCAGCGGGACCAGCGGCTCCTTGACGCGCTGTTCGACCAGGGCGAACGCGAGGAACAGGACGACGGCGCCGACCAGGAAGCCGATGGTCTGGGTGTCGCCCCAGCCCCACTCGGCGCCCTTGATGAGGGCCCAGATCAGGCAGAACATCGCACCGGACAGCAGCACGATGCCGGCGATGTCGAAGGAGCGCGGGGCGTTCTCGGCGCGGTGGTCCTTGAGGATCAGGATGCCGAGCACCAGGGCGATCACGCCGACCGGCACGTTGATGAAGAAGACGGACTGCCAGCTGACGTGCTCCACGAGCACGCCACCGAGGATCGGGCCGCCCGCGGTCGAGGCGCCGATCACCATGCCCCAGATGCCGATCGCCATGTTCAGCTTCTCGGCCGGGAAGGTGGCGCGCAGCAGGCCGAGCGCGGCCGGCATGAGCAGCGCGCCGAAGAGGCCCTGGAGCACCCGGAAGATGATGACGAAGGCGACGCTGCTGGAGAGCCCGATGGCCCCCGACGCGGCGGCGAAGCCCACGACGCCTATGAGGAAGGTCTGCCGGTGGCCGAACCGGTCACCAAGCTTGCCCGCGGTGATCAGGGAGACCGCGAGGGCGAGCATGTAGCCGTTGGTGATCCACTGGACGTCGGCGAGCGAGGCGCCGAGGTCCTGCTGGATGGCGGGGTTGGCGATCGCGACGATCGTGCCGTCGAGCGCGACCATCATCACGCCGATGGCCACGGAGAACAGCGTCAGCCAGGGGTGGCCGCGCAGCCCCTTGGCAGATGCGGGACCGACAGGGTCCTGAGGGTCCCGCGGTGCCTTTTCGACGGTGGTCTGACTAGTCATACGCGGGAGATTAGTGTCAGTCACTGACAGTTGACAAACCAATTCACAAGTCGGTAACTGTCACGTAGCTCACAGGTAGGCTGAGCTGGACAAAGCAGGGAAAAGAGGACCAGTTCAGTGACCGAAGGGCAGCCGTCCGCGGCCCTCCCGATCGGGCTGCGCGAGCGCAAGAAGCGGCGCACCCGCGACGCGCTGCTCGTCGCCGCCCTCGAACTCTTCACCACCCACGGGTACGAGGAGACCACCGTCGACGAGATCACCGACGCGGTGGAGGTCTCCCAGCGCACCTTCTTCCGCTACTTCGCGGGCAAGGAGGCGGTCGTCTTCGCCGTGCAGGACATGGTGGAGTCGCGTTTCCTCGCCGAGCTGCTCCAACGGCCCGCCGGCGAAGCCCCCTTCGAGGCCATGCGGCGCGCCGTGCTGTGCGCCTGGAACGGTATCGGGGAGGCCGTCGAGGCCATCATCCCGGTCGAACTCCACATGCGCGCCTACCGGATGATCGAGTCCACGCCCTCGCTGCTCGCCGCCCACCTGCGCCGCAGCATGGACTTGGAGCACCAGACCGCCGAACTGATCGCGCGGCGCGAGGGCCTGGACATGGCGCACGACCCCCGCCCCCGGGTCGCGGTCGCCGCGTTCTCCGGAGTGATGCGGGCGGCCGGTCAACTGTGGGGGCAGGGGCGGGACACCAGCATGGAGTCGCTCCGGACGCTGACCGAGACGTATCTCGACGCCCTCACCCCGGCCCTCTCCGAAACCTGGCGCACACCGTAGGCACACGCGACGGCGGCGCTCACCGTGGTGGAAGGGCGTACGCAGCGTGAGGCAATCGCCGTGTCCTTCCGCACAGTCGGGTGATGTGCGTCACCCTGCTCGCAAAGCGGCTCCCCGCGTCTCCTAGGGTGGTCCGGAGTGACTTCCTTCGATTCCTCCCCCACGCTCACCGCCTGGCGCGCTCTGCTCGCCCTCGCGGTCGTCTTCGTGATGCTCGCGACGACCGGCTGGACCGCCGTGCACCACCAGCGGTCCTCCGACTCGCGCACGCTCGCGCTCGCCTCCTGGGCCAAGGGATCGATAGCGGGCCGGCCGCTGCCGGACGCCGACGCCCCGTCGTACAAGCTGGCGCACTTCTTCGCCACGCTGACCGCCGCGCAGCGCGGCAGTCTCGCCGACAGGTACCCGCTGGTGGTGGGGAACCTCAACGGCGCCCCGGTCACCGTCCGTTACCGGGCGAACCGGCGGGCGATCCAGCAGGCGAGCACGGTCGAGCGGCGGCGCGTCCACGACACCAGACTCTCCGCCACCGGCCGCGCCGAGGCACAGCACCGCCTGGAGCGCTTCCGCTCGATGCTGGCCCCAGGCCGCCACTTCCTGGCGTTCGACCCGTCGGGGCGCGGGCTCGCCGCCGAGGTGTTCGGCGACCTCGACCGGGCGAAACGCATCTCGCTCGTCGTGCCCGGAGTCGACACCGGCCTCCTGACCCTGGAGCGCACCGGCAGCAGGACGAACGCCGCGCCCGTCGGCATGGCCAAGTCGCTGTACGCCGCCGAGCGAGCGGCGCGCCCCGGGGTGAGCACCGCCGTGATCGCCTGGGCCGACTACACCACGCCCGTCGGCATCGGCATGGACGCCGCCCTGGGCAACCTCGCCGAGCGCGGGGCGGTCCGGCTCGACGCGCTCGTCCGGGCGCTCCCGGGCCCCGCCCCCGTCTCGCTGTTCTGCCACAGCTACGGCTCCGTGCTGTGCGGGCTCGCCGCGAAGCGACTGCCCGGCAGGGTGGAGGACATCGCGGTGGCGGGCAGCCCCGGCATGCGGGCCGACAACGCCGGACAGCTGCACACCCGGGCCCACGTCTGGGCGACCCGGGACAGCGGTGACTGGATCGAGGACGTCCCGAACCTGGAGTTCGGCGGCCTGGGCCACGGCGCCGACCCGGTGGACCACGCCTTCGGCGCCCGGGTCGTCTCGGCGGCCGGCGCGAGCGGGCACAGCGGCTATTTCGAGCCCGGCACCGAGAGCCTGGACAACTTCGCCGCGATCGGCGTGGGCGCGTACACGTCGGTGACCTGCGCACAGGCCGACAGCGTCTGCAACAACGGGGTTTACTCGGATACGACTGCCTGACGCGCGTAGAAGACGGCCGCCTCGTCCCCACCGAAGCGGTCGACGCCGAGAGGGGACGGGGCGGGCAAGTGCCGCATACGATGAGGCGCATGGGTGATGTGCTGGCCGGAATTCATGCCACCTGGGAGTTCGACACCGACTCCGTGCTCATCCGCTACGAACGGGGTATCCGCACGCCGAGGCTCCTCCAGAGCCTGCGCGAGCGCCGCGTCCCGCACACGGCGCTGTCGTCGGTGACGCTGACCCCGGGCAAGCGGGGCACGGTGGTGCTGCGTGCGGTCCCGAGACCCGGTGCCGACCCCCTGGTGGAGGCCGCCGCCGGGCAGCTGAAGGACGGCTGCGACCCGTACCGCCTGGTGCTCCCCGCCGGCCGCGAGACCCTCGCCGAGTACTACGCGGACGAGCTGCGCGCCTGTCTCGGGCCGGACGCGGGCGAGCCGGCCGACCGCTTCCTGGTCGCCGCCCCCGAGGCCCCGATGCAGTTCAAGGCGTACGACGGACGGGCCGGCTTCGACGGGGAGCGGATCTCCTTCCGCTGGTTCTGGACGGGCGCCTCGTCGGAGAAGTGGAAGGCGGGCGACCAGACGTTCCCGGTGACGGACCTGTGCGGGGTCGAGTGGCGTTCGCCGGAGGGCCTGGAGGGCTATCTGCGGCTGCTGCCCAGGGGGTCCGAGTGCCTGGCCCCGGGGCCGGACACGCTCACCGGGACGGTGACCGCGGGAATCGGGACCGATACGGCCCAGAGCGTCCACCCGGTGATACCCCGGCCCGCCCGCGCCGACCAGGACCCGGCGGCCGTGATCTTCGGCCTCGGCTACGGCCCGGTCCACGAGTCGCTGCCGTTCGCCGCGGCCGTCCTGGAGTCCGTACGCAGGAAGCAGTCGGTGCCCCCGGCCACCACCGCGCTCACCGCCACCACCGCCCGGCGCGATCCGGCGGACATCGCGGAGCGCATCCATCACCTCGGGGAGCTGCACCGGGCGGGTCTGGTGACCGACGAGGAGTTCAGCGCGAAGAAGGCGCAGCTCCTCGCCGAGCTGTAGCCGCCGCCCGTGACCGCCTCCACGGCCGAGCCCCCGTCCGCCCCCGGCCCGAAGCGGCGGGGGCGGTTCCTGCCGTACGCCGCCGTCGTCGTGCTGACGGCGCTCTTCCTCCCGGTCACCCTCGTCAACCTGCGTGATCAGTACGGCATCGGCGGCGCGGTCGCGGCCACCCTCGCCGTCGCCCAGGCCGGGCCCCTGCTGATGCTGGCGCACCGGCCGCTGCGGGCCTGGTGGATCGTCTTCCCGGCGGATGTGGTGGGCGCGCTGGTGATCCTCGGGCAGCCTGCCGAGAAGTACGACGTGTGGCCGTGGCCGCCGGCCCCGCTGATCGCCTACCTCTTCCTGCTCCTGGCGCTGGCCCTGCGTGAGCCCCGCCGCACCCTGGCCGCCGTCTGGCTGGCGACCGGCGCGGCGAGCCTCGTCCTGCATCTGGCCGGCCCGGACCGCAGCAACGGCAGCGCGCTGCTCCTGCCCGTCTTCGGGGCCGTGGCGCTGGTGATCGGCGCGGCGGTGCGGGAGCGGCGCGTCGCGCAGCGCAGGCTCGCCGAGCAGGAGACCGTCAGCGAGGCGGAACGCGCCCGGCGGACGCTGCTGGAGGAGCGGACCAGGATCGCTCGCGAACTGCACGACGTGGTCGCCCACCACATGTCCGTGATCACCGTCCAGGCGGACTCGGCGCCCTACCGGCTCCAGGAGCTGTCGGACGAGGCGCGCGAGGAGTTCGGGACGATCGCCGCGAGCGCGCGGGAGTCGCTGGCGGAGATGCGGCGGCTGCTGGTGGTGCTGCGCGGCGACGGTACGGAGGGCGAACGGACCCCGCAGCCGGGGCTCGACCGCTTGCAGCAGCTGGTGGAGGCGACGGTACGGGCGGGGCTTCCGGCCGAGCTGTCGATGCCCGCGGGACTGGACGGGGTGCCTCCGGCCGTGGACCTGTCCGCGTACCGGATCGTGCAGGAGGCGCTGGCGAACGCGGTCCGGCACGCGCCGGGGGCCCCGACCCGGATATCGGTCGGCACGGACGGGGCGCATCTGACGGTGCTGGTGGTCAACGGCCCTCCCCGGCAGCCGGTTTCACCGCTGGAGACGGCGGGAACGGGCCACGGCCTTGTCGGGATGCGCGAACGCGTACGGTTGACCGGCGGCACGCTGGACACCGGGCCGCTGCCGGACGGGGGGTTCCGGGTCGCCGCACGGCTGCCGCTCCCTCCGAAGGAGCCGCCCGCCCCCGCCACCCCGAGCCCGGAGGACCCGTGACCATCCGTGTGATCATCGTCGACGACCAGGCCATGGTGCGGGCGGGTTTCGCGGCCCTGCTGGCGGCGCAGGCCGACATCGACGTGGTCGGTGAGGCGCCGGACGGGCGCCAGGGGATCGACGTCAGCCGCCGGGCCCACCCCGACGTGGTGCTGATGGACGTCCGGATGCCCGAGATGGACGGCCTGGCGGCGGCCCGCGCGCTGCTGGACCCGCCGCCCGGTGTGGTCCATGTGCCCAGGGTGCTGATGCTCACCACGTTCGACGTGGACGACTACGTGTACGAGGCGCTGCGCGCCGGGGCGTCCGGGTTCCTGCTGAAGGACGCGCCCCCGGCGGACCTGATCGCGGCGGTACGGGTGGTGGCGGCGGGCGACGCCCTGCTCGCCCCGTCCGTGACGCGCCGTCTGATAGCCGACTTCGCCCGGCAGCGGCCGCAGGCGGCGTCCCGCAGCGGGGCGGCGCTCCGGCTCAACGGGCTGACCCCGCGCGAGACGGAGGTCCTCGAACTGATCGCGCGCGGCCTGTCGAACCAGGAGATCGCCGGGGAGCTGGTGCTCGCCGAGCAGACGGTGAAGACGCACATCGGACGCGTCCTGGCGAAGCTGTCCCTGCGGGACCGGGCGCAGGCGGTGATCTTCGCGTACGAGGCGGGACTTGTGGTCCCCGGCACCGCCTGACCGGCACCGGCTCCGGTCCCGGCCACCCCCTACCCAGGTATCACCCGGCAGTTGGCTCCCCGGTGTGACGTCCGCGCACCCGCCCCCTCCCTACCTTCCTCCCGTCGCGCCGCACGGCGTGCGGGGACCGGCCGTTGGGCCGGAGTGGGAGGGCGGGGCGGATGCGGCGTTACGCGAGGACCCTGGTCGCGGTCGCGCTGGCGACCACCGTGGTGTCGGGAACGGCCGGATGGGTCTCGGGCAACGCCCAGCGGGCCGTGACGGGCCCGCCGCCGGGCACGGCGTCCTGGCGGGCCGACCACACGCTGGGACGTGAGCTGCCCGATCCCGAACGGGCCACGCCCGCCGAAGTGGCGGACTTCTTCCGGGGGCTGAGCGCACCGGACCAGCAGGCGCTGGCGGTACGGCACCCGCTCGTCGTGGGCAACCTGGACGGCGCCCCGGTGGAGCTGCGCATCCGGGCCAACGCGCGCGCCCTGAAGGCGGCCCACGACCCCCGGTACGCGCACCTCGCCGAGGACCCGCGCCGCCGCATCCTGGCGTTCGACCCGCGCGGCCGGGGCCAGGTGGCCGAGGTCTTCGGCGACCTGGCGACGGCCCGGCGGGTGTCGGTGGTGGTGCCCGGTTCCGACATCGACGCGGGCACCTTCGACCGGACGACCGATGTGTACGGCACCCCGGCCGGCATGGCCAAGTCCCTGTACGCGCGGACGGGTCCGGGCACCGCCGTGATCGCCTGGGCCGGGTACACCACCCCGGTGGGTCTCGGCCCGGACGCCGCGACCGGCACCCTCGCCGAGGCCGGCTCCACCCGTCTCGCCCGCTTCACGGAGGGCCTCGCGGCGGCCGGAGTGCCCGTCACCACGGTGTTCTGCCACAGCTACGGCTCGGTCGTCTGCGGCCTGGCCGCGTCCCGCCTGCACATCGCCGACCTGGTGGTCCTCGGCTCCCCCGGGATGCGCGCGGACCACGTCTCCGGCCTGCGCACCGGGGCGCGCGTCTGGGCGGCCAAGGACCCGGGCGACTGGATCGGCAAGGTCCCGCACATCGAGTTCGCCGGCCTCGGCCACGGCGCCGATCCCGCGTCCCCGGACTTCGGGGCCCGCCGCGTACCCGCCGACGACGCCGAGGGCCACACGGGCTACTTCGCCCCCGGCACCAAGTCGCTGCGCGCGTTCGCGGCGATTGCCGAGGGGGTGAACGCGGGGGGCGTGAACGCGGCCTGAAGGGTTGCCGGTTGCGAAGATGTGGTCATCGGATTGGACAACCCCATGGTGCTCCGCACACGATGAGCGCTCCTGAGCGCGAGTGTGCGGAGGCAAACCGCTGGTACGGCGAGCTGTCCACCGCCCCGCGCCCCACATCTTTCAACGGCACGGGAGAGACTTCGCCATGAGCTTCGGGGACCCGAACAACCCCTACGGGAACCAGCCCTCGTACGGGCAGCAGCCGGGATATCCGCAGCAGGCCCCGCAGGGCGTGCCTCCGCAAGGCGTGCCCCCGCAGGGCATGCCCCCGCAGTACGGCTACCCGGCCCAGCCGTACGGGGCGTACCCGCCGGCCGGGATGCCGGGCATGGGCATGCCGGGGCTGCCGCCGCTGGCCCACTGGGGGGAGCGGGTGGGGGCGTGGCTGCTCGACCTGCTGATCATCGTGGCCCCGATGTACGCCCTCGGCTTCGTCGACCTCGCGCGGAGCGACGACCCGGAGACGGCCGATCCCGGGGCCTTCTTCGCGGTCGGCGTCGTCTACTTCTTCGTCATGGGCTTCTACCAGCTCTACCGGGAGGGGAAGACCGGTCAGACGACCGGCAAGAAGGTCCTGCGCATCAGTGTGCGCCGGGAGCGCGACGGGAACACGCTCGGCTTCGGCATGGCCTTCGTGCGCAAGATAGCGCACGCGCTGGACAGCTTCAGCTGCTACCTCGGCTGGCTGTGGCCGCTGTGGGACCCCAAGCGGCAGACGTTCGCCGACAAGGTGTGCAACACCGTCGTCATCAAGGTCGCCAAGGGCTGACCGGCAGGCGGGGGCCCGCCGCCGCGGGCTCCCCGGGCCCCACCGGAGACCGTCGCCACCGCCTGTCTCACGGTGCTTCCCATCGCTGCCAGAGCATTTCCAGGCCCAGCACGATCGCGCACAGCACCGCGACCGATCCGGGCACGGCCACGAACGCCACATGGATCGCGCTGTTCTCGTCCGGCAGGAACAGGTCCACCCAGCCCAGCGTCAGGGCCAGAGCGGTGGCGATGCCACCGACGCGTGAGGCCCACTCGAAGAGGCGCGCGTGCCACGGCTTCGACGCCCCGGAGTCCCTCGACCGCACGTCGATGCTGAAGAAGATCAACAGGACAGCCAGGAACGAGATCAGGCTGACCATCTCGGCCGACGGCATCGTACGCATGGCGCGACCTTAACCCGGCCACGCGTTTTCGTGACGAAAGGGGCATCCGGGGCGCGATCGCCACGGGGCGCCCGGCTGCCGGGGACCCGCTACTCGCGGGCCGCCGACGTCAGGCTCATGTCCGGGTAGCGGTCCCCGGCCACCTGGCCGGCGATCGGCTCCAGCAGGGCCAGTTCGCCGGCGGTCAGGGTGAGCCGGGTCGCGCCCACGTTCTCCAGGAGGCGGTGGCTCCTGCGGGTGCCCGGGATCGGGACGACGGTGACGCCGTGAACCTGGGCGCGCTGCTGGACCCAGGCCAGCGCGACCTGCGCGGCCGATGCCCCGTGGGCGGCGGCGATCTTGTGGACCGGCTCCAGAAGCGCGGCGTTCGTCCGCGCGTTGTCCCCGTTGAAGCGCGGCTGTTGCTTGCGGATGTCGCCCGGCGACAGCTCCGTACCCGCGTCCGCGAACGACCCGGTCAGAAAGCCCCGGCCGAGCGGCGAGTACGGCACCACGGTCACCCCGAGCTCAACGGCGGCGGGCACCGCGCTGCGCTCCACGTCCCGGCTGAACAGCGACCACTCGGACTGCAGGGCCGCGATCGGGTGCACCGCGTGCGCCTCGCGCAGCTCCGCCCCGGTCACCTCGCTGAGCCCGAGCTGCTTGACCTTGCCCTGCTCGACCAGTTCGGCCATCGCGCCGACGGACTCGGCGAACGGGACGGCCGGGTCGTGGCGGTGCATGTAGTAGAGGTCGATCACCTCGGTGTCCAGCCGGCGCAGGCTGGCCTCGACGGCCTTGCGGATGTAGGCGGGGTCGTTGTTCACGCCCCGGTAGTCCGGGTCCTCGTCGCGCCGCTCGATGGCGAACTTCGTGGCGAGGGTGATCTCGTCGCGGTGCGCCCCGACGAACGGCGCGAGGAACGTCTCGTTGGCGCCGCTGCCGTAGATGTCGGCGGTGTCGAAGAGGGTGACGCCCGCCGCGAGCGCCGTTTCCAGCGTCTCGCGGGCGGAGGCCTCGTCGGTGGCACCGTAGAACTCGCTGATGCCCATGCAGCCGAGTCCCTGGACGCCGACCCGCGGGCCTCCCCCGCCGAGCTCCACGGTGGCGATCTTGTTGTCAGTCATGCGGCACTGGGCCCTTCCGGCGCCGTGCGGGCGCCCGCGTAGAAGTCGATCTTGTAGTCCAGTACGGCCAGAGTGTCCTGGAGCTCCGCGATCCGCGCCCGCACGTCGCGGCGGGTCGCCTCCAGCAGTTCCTGCCGTTCCTCGAAGGTGTGGTCGCCCTCCCGTATCAGCTCGGCGTACCGCACCATGTGCGCGACCGGCATCCCCGTCAGCCGCAGCTTCGTGACGAAGGCGAGCCAGTCCAGGTCCCGGTTGGTGAAGCGGCGCTGGCCGGTGTGCGACCGGTCCACGTGCGGCATGAGGCCGATCCGCTCGTACCAGCGCAGGGTGTGCGCGGTCAGACCGGTGAACGCCGCCACTTCGCTGATCGTGTACTGGTCCTGCCCTTCGGGGCGCGGGTGCGCGGCCGGGCCCGAAGCACAGGCGTCGGTCCCTGTCGAAGTGGTCTCCATCACCGTCATGCCCTCCACGCTAGAACGTTGGAGTGCACTCGAAGCAAGCATGACCGGGTGCGGGTTTCGACGGGCGGCGCGCAGAACCTAATCTCGTGATTATGAACAGCCTGGCGATGATCGAGAACTGGCCCGTCCCCACCGCGGCGGCGGCCGTCGTACGAGCGGACGGCACGGTCGTCGGGACGCACGGCCCGACCGCGCACCGCTTCCCCCTCGCCTCCGTCACCAAACCGCTCGCCGCCTACACGGCGCTGGTGGCGTACGAGGAAGGCGCCGTCGAGCTGGACGAACCTGCGGGCCCCGAGGGCTCGACCGTCCGCCACCTGCTCGCCCACACCAGCGGCCTCGCCTTCGACGAGCACCGCGTGATGGCCCCGCCCGGCAACCGCCGCCTCTACTCCAACGCGGGCTTCGAGGTTCTGGGCGACCACATCGCCGAGGCCACCGGCATCCCGTTCCCGGAGTACGTCCGGCAGGCGGTCCTCGAACCCCTCGGGATGACCGCCACCACCCTGGACGGCTCCCCCGCCAAGGACGGCGTCTCCACGGTCGACGATCTCGCGCGCTTCGCCGCCGAAGTGCAGGCCCCGCGCCTGCTCGACCCGCGCACCGTGCTCGCCGCGCAGACCGTCGTCCACCCCGGCCTGAAGGGCGTCCTTCCCGGCTACGGCCACCAGAACCCCAACGACTGGGGCCTCGGCTTCGAGATCCGCGACTCCAAGTCCCCGCACTGGACCGGCGCCGCCTCCTCCCCCGCGACCTTCGGCCACTTCGGGCAGTCCGGCACCTTCCTGTGGATCGACCCGGTCGCCGGCGCGGCGTGCGTCACGCTCACCGACCGCGCCTTCGGGCCGTGGGCGGTCGAGGTGTGGCCGGTCCTCACCGACGCGGTGCTGGCGGAACTGGGGGCGTAACGGCCCCGGCGGCGCTACGCTCCCCGGCCATGAGCGACGACGTGGTCCGCGCCACCGCATCCGATGTCCCCGCGCTCGCCGGGGTCCTGGCCAGCGCGTACGCCGAGGACCCGGTCTGGTCGTGGCTGATGCCGACCGACCGGGACCGGCGGCTGCGGCTGCTGTTCACCGCGCATCTGGCCCAGCAGATCCCGGCGGGCCGGGTGTGGACGGACGCGGACCGCACGGTGGCGGCCATCTGGGCGGAGCCCGGCGCGTGGAAGCTCCCGGCGGGCTACCTGCTGCGCAACGCGGGCACGCTGCTGCGGGCGGGGCGGGCCCAACTCCCCCGCACGGGGATGCGGTTGCTCGCCATGGAGCACCGCCACCCGGCCGGGCCCGAGCACTGGTACGTCGAGTACATCGGCACCCACGCCGACGCGCGCGGCACCGGGCGCGGGTCACGGGTACTGGGCGCGCTGCTGGAGCGGGCGGACGCGGACGGGCGGCCGGTGTTCCTGGAGTCGAGCAACCGCCGCAACCTGACCTTCTACGAGCGGCACGGGTTCACCCTCCAGGAGGAGATGGTCTTCCGCTCGGGGCCGCCGATGTGGTCGATGTGGCGGCGGGAGACCGGCCGGCCCTGAACCGTCACCGTCCGGCGGCCTCCGGCTCTCCCACGCGAAGGGTCCAGGAGGACAGCCTTCCCCGCTCGTCCAAGCCTCGACAGGTCGGCGATGCCGTGGAACCGTTCGTCCTACGATGCGCTGCGTCATCCGTACAGTGCAGCGCTCTCGCGGGGAGGGTTCCGGCATGCGACGGATCCGAGTGGTTCGGACACGTGCGAGAGCGGGTGCCGCCGCTGCCGGACTGGGGGCTTCTGTCACGGTGGTGCTGGGCACCGTCGCCGAACGCGCGGGTGCGGTGGCACCGGAATGGGTCGGCCATCCCTGGGTGGTCTGGACGGTGTTCGGTGCACTCGGCGTCCTGAGCGCGGGTCTGGCCACCGCGAGCCGCTGGCTGGACGGTGCCGCCGAGAACGACGGAGGCCCGGCAACCAGCGCCCGGACCGGTTCACTGCATCCGCCGCACGTGGTCCTTCAGCGCGTGCGCGGCCGCGACAGGGAAATCGCCCGGCTCAGGGCGCTGCTCAGAAAGCCCGACGGCCGGTTCGCGGTGCTGTGCGCGGTGGGCGGCATGGGCAAGACGACGCTCGCGGCAGCACTGGCCGAGTACGCCCGCCGCGACGGATATACGGTGTTCTGGATTCGCTTGCGCGGTCCGGAATCCCTCACGGACGGCTTCATCCAGGCGGCCGTCGGCTGTGGCATGCCACGCACCGCGATCAGTGGCGCGCAGTCCGTCGGCGGCAATCTGCCTGATGCTGTGTGGCGGCACTTCTCCAGAACAAGAAAGTGGCTGCTGGTCGTGGACAACGCCGACGAAGCCGAGCAGATCAGCCCGGACGGCGAGGGCGTCGCCGACTACCGCGGCTGGATCCGCCCCTACGGACGGGGCCTGCTCCTGGTCACCAGCCGGGATACGTCCTCCGCGACGTGGGGACACGCGGCGGAACTGATCAGGCTGGAGCCGCTTCCGGCGGCGGCGGGCGGCAAGGTCCTGTTGGACAGTGCACCCGATGGCGGCACTCCGGTGGAGGCCCAAGCGCTGTCTTCCCGGCTCGGCGGGCTGCCCCTGGCCCTCCAGGCAGCCGGACGCTATGTGACGGGATCCACGAGCAGACACCGTGACTTCGCCGCGTACCAGAACGCGCTGCAAGAGGAGTTGACCGCCTTGGTAGGTGCTGACAACCCGCGTCCCACGGACCCGAACGTGGCCAGGTCCACCGTCCGGCGCACCTGGGAGGTCTCACTCGATCAACTCGACCGCGAAGGTGTACCACTGGCCCGCCCGCTGTTGCGCCAGCTGTCACTGTTCGCGGAGGCACCGGTGCCCCTGGCCTTCATCACACCGCGACTCCTGACGACGGCAGTCGGTCGGCCCGTCGGCCAGGCCGCCCTGGACCAGGCCTTGACCGGTCTCGAACGCTACGGCTTGCTGGGGGTTCCGGCGGAAGAACCGAGCGTGCCCGGAGCAGGCCCTCGCGCAGGGAGCAGTGTCACCCTCCACCCGCTCGTCCGCGAGATCACCGCACTGGCTCTGACCACCGATGAGACGGACCGTCTCCACCGCTACGAGCAAGCGATGACCGACGCCCTGCGGAGCGAGGTGACGGATCTCCGTATTGCCGGAGCGGCCGGCTGGACCACCGCACGGCTGCTCGTCCCGCATCTGCCTCTTCTGCTCGACCACCCGGCGCTCGTGCCGTCCGAGGAGGCCCGCGCCGACCTCAACACACTGGCGGATGTGCTGGGCGACGCGGGAAGCTATGCCCTCCAGCTCGGTCTGCGGCAGACCGTACTCGCCCACTGCGCCGAGTTCCTCGGCGACCAGCACCCGGACACCTTCACCGCCCGCAACCACTTCGCCAACAGCCTCCACAGTCTCGGCAGGTACGAACAGTCCGAAGGGATCCACCGGCAGAATCTGGCCGACCGGATCCGGGCGCTGGGACCGGAGCATCCCGATTCGCTCACGAGTCGCAGCAATGTCGGATACGTTCTGCAGCTTCGCGGTCAGTTCGCCGAGGCCGCCTCGCTGCACTCCATGGTGCTCGCAGACCGCACCAGACTTCTGGGAGCGGATCACTTCCTGACCCTGATCAGCCGCGACAACCTGGCCAAGTCATTCGACCAGCTCGGTGATCACACCGCGGCGACCACGCTGCATACGCAGAACATCGCCGAATGCACCCGCGTACTGGGCCCCGATCATCCCCTCACCTTCACCAGCCGCGACAACCTTGCCGCCACGGTCAATCATCAAGGCGATCCGGCCCGCGCCGCGGAACTGCACCGGACCGTGTTCGCAGACCGCAGCCGTGCCTTCGGCCCGGACCATCCGCATACCTTGACCAGCGGAAACAATCTCGCGACCGCACTGCACCGGATGGGCGAACACGCTCAGGCCGCCGAGTTACTGGAACAGACCCTCGCCGGCCGCGTGCGCATACTGGGCACCGATCACCCGGACTCCCTGGACACCCGTTCACAACTGGCCGTCTGCCGGTCCGAGACCGGACGGCGGCAGCAACGCCGCTGAAGTGCGATGCGCGGGGGGATCCGGTCATCCCTTTCCACTTCGGGGACTTGACGGCGGCAAAGGGCGGTGCGCCTCAGTCCGGCAGCTCCCACATCAGCACCTCCGCCGCCTGCCCCGCGACCAGTTCCAGCCCGCTCTCGCCCGTGATCCGGGCCGCGTCGCCCGGTGTCAGGCGCTCGCCGTCGAGCGCCACCGCGCCGCGCACCACATGGACGTACACGCGCGGAGCGTCCGGGACCGCCACGCGCTCCCCCTCCGTGAGCCGCCGCACGTGCAGCATCGAGCCCGCCTCGGGGAGGGCGTACGGGGTGGAGTCGGCTATGCCGGGGACCGTCGTGTACGAGGGGTCGCCGCCGGGCTCCACGGGGGCGAGCCACATCTGAAGGAACGTCAGCCCGGTGGCGCCGTCGTTGCGTTCGACGTGACGGACGCCGGAGGCGGCGCTCAGGTGCTGGACGTCCCCGGCGCGCACGACCGTGGCGTGACCGGCGGTGTCGCGGTGGGTCAGCTCGCCCTCGACGACCCAGGTGACGATCTCGGTGTGGCTGTGCGGGTGCTCCTCGAAGCCCGCGCCGGGTGCGAGGCGTTCCTCGTTGCAGGCGAGGATCGGGCCGAAGCGGAGGTTGTCGGGGTCGTAGAAGGGGCCGAAGGAGAAGGAGTGCCGGGAGGAGATACCGGCCGCCTCGTCCCCGCCCTCGAACCGGTCGGCCGCGCGGTGTACGGAGATCACCCGTCCACGGTAGCCCGCCGGGGGCGAGCGAGTGCCCTATGGATTCGCGGCTTCAGTAACGTGATCACGTGATCATGTCCGGCCGTCCGGAGGAACCCCCTGCTACCGGGCGGTACGACCCGCCACCGGCCCCGGCCCTCCGTGCCCCCGTCCGGATAAGGCAGTCTTGTGTCCGTGCCCCGACCCGATCCTGAGCAGCCCGCTGCGAACGACGCCCATCTCCATGCCGCGACCCTGAAGCGGCTGGAGCAGTCCTCCGGCCGGCTGGCCGCGAACGCGATCGCCCGCATGGACGAGTCGCTGCCGTGGTACCGGGCGATGCCTCCGGAGAACCGGTCCTGGATCGGCCTGGTGGCCCAGGCCGGTATCGCCGCGTTCACCGAGTGGTTCCGGCATCCGGAGACCCCGCAGGCGATCTCGACGGACGTCTTCGGGACGGCCCCGCGCGAGCTGACCCGGGCGATCACACTGCGGCAGACCGTCGAGATGGTGCGCACCACGATCGAGGTCATGGAGGCCGCGATCGACGAGGTGGCCGCGCCCGGCGACGAGTCGGTGCTGCGCGAGGCGCTGCTCGTCTACGCCCGCGAGATCGCGTTCGCGACCGCCCAGGTGTACGCGCAGGCGGCGGAGGCCCGGGGTGCCTGGGACGCCCGGCTGGAATCGCTCGTGGTGAACGCGGTGCTGTCCGGGGAGGCCGACGAGGGCGCGGTGTCCCGGGCCGCGGCGCTCGGCTGGAACTCGCCGGAGCACGTCTGCGTACTGCTCGGCACGGCCCCGGACGGGGACAGCGAGCTGACCGTGGAAGCGATCCGGCGGGCCGCCCGGCACGCCAAGCTCCAGGTGCTGACGGGGGTGCTCGGCAACCGCCTGGTCGTCATCGCGGGCGGCAGCGACAACCCGCTCCAGGTCGCGAAGGCCCTGATCGGACCGTATGCGGCGGGTCCCGTGGTGGCCGGTCCCGTGGTGGCCGACCTGCTGGCGGCGACCCGGTCCGCGCAGGCGGCGGCCGCCGGCCTGAAGGCGTGCGGCGCCTGGCAGGACGCGCCGAGGCCGGTGCTCGCGGACGATCTCCTGCCGGAGCGCGCAATGGCGGGCGACCCTGCCGCGCGCGAGCAGTTGGTGGAGGAGATCTACAGACCGCTCGAAGAAGCGGGCTCCGCGCTCCTGGAGACGCTGAGTGTCTATCTGGAGCAGGCGAGCAGCCTCGAAGGCGCGGCCCGGATGCTGTTCGTGCATCCCAACACCGTGCGCTACCGGCTCCGACGTGTGACAGACGTCACCGGCTGGTCGCCTTCCGATGTCCGTTCGGCGTTCACTCTGCGAATCGCCCTGATCCTGGGGCGTCTGGCCGACCGGGATGTGCAGTCCTAGACTTTTGTCGGACATCAACAATTCCCCCTACGGTTCTTCGTCCCTGTCCCCACGGGTGTTCCGGACCGTTCACAAGAGAGAGTGTGAGGGTGCTCGTACTCGTCGCTCCCGGCCAAGGCGCTCAGACGCCCGGCTTCCTGACTCCCTGGCTCGACCTCCCCGGTGCCACCGACCGCATCGCGGCCTGGTCCGACGCCATCGAGCTCGACCTTGCCCACTTCGGCACCAAGGCCGACGCGGAGGAGATCCGCGACACCGCGGTGGCCCAGCCGCTGCTGGTCGCCGCCGGTCTGCTCTCGGCCGCCGCGCTCGACGTTTCGCCGGGTGCCGTCGCGGGTCACAGCGTCGGTGAAATCACCGCGGCCACCCTCGCCGGTGTCATCGGCGAGGAGGCGGCGCTCCGCTTCGTACGCACCCGCGGGCTCGCCATGGCCGAGGCCGCCGCGGTCACGGAGACCGGCATGGCGGCGCTGCTCGGCGGCGACCCCGAGGTCACCGTGGAGCATCTGGAGAAGCTCGGGCTGACCCCGGCGAACGTCAACGGGGGCGGCCAGATCGTCGCCGCCGGCACCGCCGAGCAGATCACCGCGCTCGCCGAGGACAAGCCGGAGGGTGTGCGCCGCGTGGTGCCGCTGAAGGTGGCCGGCGCGTTCCACACGCACCACATGGCTCCCGCCGTCGAGCGGCTGCGCGCCGCCGCCGGGGACCTGGACGTGTCCGACCCGACCGTGACGTATGTCTCGAACGCCGACGGCAGGACCGTCGCGACCGGCCACGAGGTCATCACCCGGCTCGTGGGCCAGGTCGCCAACCCGGTGCGCTGGGACCTGTGCATGGAGACGTTCAAGGAACTCGGGGTCACCGCGCTCATCGAGGCCTGCCCCGGCGGCACGCTCACCGGTCTGGCCAAGCGGGCGCTGCCCGGCGTGCGGACCCTCGCGCTCAAGACCCCCGACGACCTCGACGCGGCCCGCGCGCTCATCGCTGAGCACGCGGGCGCCTAAGGAGCCCGAGAGCATGTCGAAGATCAAGCCCAGCAAGGGCGCCCCGTACGCACGGATCATGGGTGTCGGCGGCTACCGCCCGACCCGGGTCGTGCCGAACGAGGTGATCCTCGAAACGATCGACTCGTCCGACGAGTGGATTCGCTCCCGCTCCGGCATCGCGACCCGTCACTGGGCCTCCGACCAGGAGACCGTGGCGGCGATGTCCGTCGAGGCGGCCGGCAAGGCCATCGCGGACGCCGGGATCACGCCGGAGCAGATCGGCGGCGTCATCGTCTCCACCGTCTCGCACTTCAAGCAGACCCCGGCCATCGCGACCGAGATCGCCCACAAGGTCGGCGCTGGCAAGCCCGCCGCCTTCGACATCTCGGCGGGCTGCGCGGGCTTCGGCTACGGGCTGACCCTCGCCAAGGGCATGATCGTCGAGGGCTCGGCCCAGTACGTACTCGTCATCGGCGTGGAGCGGCTGAGCGACCTCACCGACCTGACGGACCGGGCCACGGCGTTCCTGTTCGGCGACGGCGCCGGCGCGGTCATCGTGGGCCCGTCCGACGTGCCCGCCATAGGCCCGACCGTCTGGGGCTCCGAGGGCGACAAGTCCGAGACGATCAAGCAGACCGTGGCGTGGGACACCTTCCACGCCGACCGGCCGGAGAAGTTCCCGGCCATCACGCAGGAGGGCCAGGCGGTGTTCCGCTGGGCCGTCTTCGAGATGGCGAAGGTCGCCCAGCAGGCGCTGGACGCGGCCGGGATCGCCCCGGAAGACCTGGACGTCTTCATCCCGCACCAGGCCAACATGCGGATCATCGACTCGATGGTGAAGACCCTGAAGCTGCCGGAGGGCGTCATGGTCGCCCGTGACGTGGAAACCACCGGCAACACCTCCGCCGCCTCGATTCCGCTCGCGATGGAGCGGCTTCTGGCGACCGGTCAGGCAAAGAGCGGCGACACCGCGCTCGTCATCGGCTTCGGGGCGGGTCTCGTCTACGCCGCGACGGTCGTTACCCTCCCCTAGGCACACCGGGTCTTTTCGCCCGGACGTCCGAACCCAGCAGATATACACCGAAGGAGCGCCGACATGGCCGCCACGCAGGAAGAGATCGTCAAGGGTCTCGCCGACATCGTCAACGAGATCGCCGGCATTCCGGCCGAGGACGTCCAGCTGGACAAGTCCTTCACGGACGACCTGGACGTCGACTCGCTGTCCATGGTCGAGGTCGTCGTCGCCGCCGAGGAGCGCTTCGACGTGAAGATCCCCGACGAGGACGTCAAGAACCTCAAGACCGTCGGCGACGCCGCGGACTACATCCTCAAGCACCAGGCCTGATCCAGCCGGATCGTGTGTCGCCACCCGGCGGTGGCGCCGCTGATTCACGACCCCCTACACGTGGAGAAGATTTTCCAGTGAACTCGACCAATCGCACCGTGGTCGTCACCGGTATCGGCGCAACCACTCCGCTGGGTGGCGATTCCGCATCGACCTGGGAAGGTCTGATGGCCGGCCGTTCCGGCGTCAAGCCTCTTGAGGGCGAACGTTTCGCCGAGCTGCCTGTTCGGATCGCGGCCCTGGCCGCCGTCGATCCCGCTGACGTCCTGCCCCGTCCGCTCGCCCGTCGTCTGGACCGCTCGGCGCAGTTCGCGCTGATCGCGGCCCGTGAGGCGTGGGCGGACGCGGGTTTCACCGGCAAGGCCGGTGAGGACGAGAAGATCCAGCCCGAGCGGCTCGGTTCGGTCATCGCCTCCGGTATCGGCGGCGTGATCACCCTGCTCGACCAGTACGACGTGCTGAAGGAGAAGGGCGTACGCCGCGTCTCCCCGCACACCGTGCCCATGCTGATGCCCAACGGCCCGGCGGCGAACGTGGGCATCGAGGTGAACGCCCAGGCGGGCGTCCACACCCCGGTCTCCGCCTGCGCGTCCGGGGCCGAGGCGATCGGTTACGCCGTCGAGATGATCCGCACCGGCCGTGCCGATGTGGTCCTCGCCGGGGGCACCGAGGCGGCGATCCACCCGCTTCCGATCGCCGCGTTCGCCAACATGATGGCGATGTCCAAGAGCAACGACGAGCCGGAGAAGGCGTCCCGGCCGTACGACGTGGGCCGCGACGGCTTCGTCCTCGGTGAGGGCGCCGGCGTCGTCGTGCTGGAGTCCGCGGAACACGCGGCGAAGCGTGGCGCCCGGGTCTACTGCGAGGTGCTGGGCCAGGGACTGTCCGCGGACGCCCACCACATCGCGCAGCCCGAGCCGACGGGCCGCGGCATCGCCGCGGCGATGCAGAACCTGCTGGACCAGACGGACCTGAAGCCGTCGGAGGTCGTCCACCTGAACGCCCACGCGACGTCCACGCCCCAGGGCGACATCGCGGAGGTCAAGGCCCTGCGGAAGGTCCTCGGTGAGGACCTGGACCACGTGGCGATCTCCGCGACGAAGTCGATGACCGGTCACCTGCTCGGTGGCGCGGGCGGCATCGAGACCGTGGCCACGGTCCTGGCGCTGCACCACCGGATGGCTCCGCCGACGATCAACGTCGACGAGCTGGACGCGTCGGTCGAGGCGGACATCGTCCGCGGCGAGCCGAGGCCGCTTCCGGAGGGTCCGATCGCGGCGATCAACAACTCGTTCGGATTCGGCGGGCACAACGTGGTGCTGGCGTTCCGCAGCGTGTGACGTTTCCGCGCGCTCGCGCGTGAAGCCCGCGTCCCCCGTGTGGGGGCGCGGGCTTCGTCGTTGTCGCCGGGGGCTCGGCAGCCCCCGGCGGTCACACCACCTGGTGCAGCCAGCGGACGGGCGCGCCCTCGCCCGCATGGCGGAACGACTCCAGTTCGTCGTCCCACGGCTTGCCGAGGAGTTTGGCGATCTCGGACTCCAGGTCCGTCTCGCCGCCGATCGAGCGGGCCAGCGCCGCGCGCAGGCGGTCCTCCGGGACGAGGATGTCGCCGTGCATGCCGGTGACCGCGTGGAAGATGCCCAGCGCGGGCGTCGAGCTGTAGCGCTCGCCCTCCGCCGTGGGAGACGGCTCCGCCGTCACCTCGAAGCGGAGGAGGTCCCAGCCGCGGAGCGCGGAGGCGAGCTTCGACGCCGTGCCGGGGCGGGCCCGCCAGGAGAACTCCGAGCGCCAGGTGCCCGGCGCGGCCGGCTGTCTGATCCAGTCCAGCTGCACCCGCCCACCGAGGACACCCGCCACCGCCCACTCGACGTGGGGGCAGAGCGCGCGCGGTGCGGAGTGAACGTACAGGACTCCACGTGTCGTCACCGGGACCTCCAGTGTGGGACGAGGTTCGCCTTCCCCAGCGGCCTGTCATCAGTAAACAGCATCGGGGGTTATTCTCCGGAAAAGCGACAGTATGTGACGTGATGTGATGTTCGGATGCCACCCGAGTGGAGCCGGGCGTCCGAGGGAGCCACTGGTCCGACGGGGAAAAACTACCGCGCCCGGCCGTCCCGGGTGTGACGTACCGTCGGTCCGGGGCCCTTCTTCGCTCAGTCTTCACCCGGCAGAGCGTCCGGGCGTGAATGAGGAGGAGACCAGGCCATGCCGGATCGGTCCGTACGGCACCGCTCGCGCACCGCACTGGCCGGGCTGGCGGCCCTGGCGTTCGCCGGTGCGGCGGTGCTGACCGGCTGTGACACGGGACACGACGGGACGACGAAGGGGTCGGCTCCGGCCGAGCGCCACGCCCCGGCGGCGGGCCCCGTCTGGAACCCGAGCCCCGGTTCCATCGCGGCGGTCGGCGACTCGATCACGCGCGGGTTCGACGCCTGCTCGGTGCTGGCCGACTGCCCGGAGGTGTCGTGGTCGACGGGCACGGACAGCGCGGTGAAGAGTCTCGCGGTACGCCTCCTCGGCGCCCGAGCGGCCGATCACACCTGGAACCACGCCGAGACGGGCGCCCGGATGGCCCAGCTGCCGGAGCAGATGGCGGCGGCAGCGGCGGAGGACCCGGACCTGGTGACCGTGATGATCGGCGCCAACGACGCCTGCCGGGACTCGGTGCGGGCCATGACCCCGGTGGACGACTTCCGCGCGTCGTTCGAGGCGTCGATGCGCCGGCTGCGCGGCGGGGCGCCCAAGGCGCAGGTGTACGTGTCGAGCGTGCCGGACCTGAAGCGGCTGTGGTCGCAGGGGCGTGCCAATCAGCTGGGCAAGCAGATCTGGAAGCTGGGCATCTGCAAGTCGATGCTGAGCGACGCGGACAACATGGGCGCGGCGGCGGTCGCCCGCCGCGCGGCCGTGCAGGACCGCGTCGTGGCGTACAACGAGGTGCTGCGCGAGGTGTGCGCGAAGGACAGCCGCTGCCGGTACGACGGCGGGGCGGTGTTCGACTACCGGTTCACCGGCAAGCAGCTCAGCCAGTGGGACTGGTTCCACCCCGGCCGCAACGGTCAGGCCAGGCTCGCCGAGATCGCGTACCGCAACGTCACGGCGGTCCGCCCGCCCGCGTAAAGTCGGTGATCATGGAGACGCGTTCGAATACGGTGGTCGGTACGGAGCACTTCGGCACGCTCGGGGACGGCACCGCCGTGCACCGCTGGACGCTGGAGCGGGACGGCACGCGGGTGCGCGTCCTGACGTACGGCGGCATCGTGCAGTCGGCCGAGGTCCCGGACCGGGACGGGGCGCGGGACGACATCGCCCTCGGGCTGCCGGACCTGGCCTCGTACCAGGAGTACACGGGCCCGTACTTCGGCGCGCTGGTCGGCCGGTACGCGAACCGGATCGGCGGGGCGGCCTTCGAGCTGGACGGCCGGACCCACCACCTCACGCGCAACGAGGGCCGCAACCATGTGCACGGCGGGGCGTGCGGCTTCGACAAGCGGGTGTGGGACGCCCGCGAGGTCGAGGGCGGTGTGGAGCTGTCCCTCGTCTCGGCGGACGGCGAGGAGGGCTTCCCCGGCCGGGTGGAGCTGACGGCGGCGTACACCCTGGACCAGGGCGGCGCGCTGCGGATCGCGTACCGGGCGGTGACGGACGCGCCGACCGTGCTGAACCTGACGAACCACACCTACTGGAACCTCGCGGGCGCCGGCAGCGGCAGCGCGCTCGGGCAGCGGCTGCGGATCGCGGCGGGGGCGGTCACCCCGGTGGACGCGGAGTCGCTGCCGACGGGCGAGTTCCTGCCGGTGGAGGGCACCCGGTTCGACTTCCGCGAGCCCCGGCCGGTGACCGGGGAGTACGACCACAACTTCGTGCTGGACGCGCCGGGGCCGCTTCCGGCGGCGGAGCTGCACGACGAGGTGTCGGGGCGTGTCCTGACGGTCACGACGACCGAGCCGGGGCTCCAGCTGTACACGGCGGACCACTTCGACGGGCGGCCGTTCGGCCCGTGCGCCGGGATCGCCCTGGAGACGCAGCACTTCCCGGACTCGCCGAACCGTCCGGAGTTCCCGAGCACGGTGCTGCGGCCGGGCGAGGAGTACGTGTCGACGACGGTGTACGGGTTCTCGGTGCGCTGAGGCGTCTCAGCCCTCGGCGGCCACCGCGCCCCCGCCCTTCTCGTCGTCCGTCTCCGCCTCGCCGGTCAGTCCGCGGGCCAGCAGGGTCGCCCCCGCGACGGCCCCCGGCATCAGGAAGACGGCGACGAACGGCAGCATGAAGGCGAGCCCGAGCGGTACGCCGAAGCCGAGGGTGCGCAGGCGGTGGCCGCGCAGCAGGGCGAGGCGGTCCTTCAGCACCATGCCCCGGCGCTGGAGCGCGACGGCGGTCAGCTCCTCGGCGAGGAAGTACCCGGTGACGCAGAAGCCGATGACGGGCACGACGGTCTGCCCGGCGACGGGCACGAAGCCGAGGGCGAAGAGGAGGACCGCGTACAGCCCGACGCGCGCCAGGATGCGCACGCTGTCGCGGGCGGAGATCCACAGCTCGCGCAGGAGCGGCAGCCCGGACTCGGGGACCGTGCCGCCCTCGGTGCGGTCGACCTCCTCGGAGAGCGCCTCGTAGAAGGGCTGTCCGACCAGCAGGGTCACGGCGGTGAAGGTGATCACGGCCAGGAAGAGGCCGAGGACGAAGACCAGCACGGTCAGGGCGTTGCGCAGCAGGCCGGGCCACGGCGACGACCAGTCGTCGGCGAACGGCGTCGCCCATTCCACCAGGTCGTCGGCGCCGTAGCCGAGGCCGATGAGGGCGCCCGCGTACAGGACGAGGGTGATGAGGCCGGGCAGCAGCCCTATGCCGAACCATCTGCCGTGGCCGAGGACCCAGCGCTGGCCCTTGATCAGATAACCGAGCCCCGCCCCGAGATCACGCATGGCGTCAGCCTAACGGGATCGGGGGCGGGGCCTGTTCGGCGAGGAGGGGCAGGTCAGGCGACCGAGAGCTCCACCTTGATGTTGCCGCGGGTGGCGTTCGAGTACGGGCAGACCTGGTGGGCCTTCTCGATGAGCGCCCGCGCGGTCGCCGCGTCGGCGTTCGGGATGGTCGCGGTGATCGCGACCTCCAGGCCGAAGCCGCCGGCCTCGGTCTTGCCGATGGAGACCGCGGCGGTCACCGTCGAGCCGGAGATGTCGGCCTTCTCCTGGCGGGCGACGACGCCCAGCGCGCCCTGGAAGCAGGCGCTGTAGCCGGCGGCGAACAGTTGCTCCGGGTTGGTGCCGGCGCCGCTGCCGCCCATCTCCTTCGGCGGGTTGACGACGACGTCGAGCTTGCCGTCGTCCGAGGAGACGCGGCCGTCACGGCCGTTCTCCGCGGTGGCGACAGCGGTGTACGCGACGGCAATGTCCTGAATGGTCATGCTGAGGATTCCTCCTGCTGGTGCGCCGCGACTCGCGCCCACGATCGCGACGGCCTGGAACGAGACTAACGGGTGCCGGCGGGGCGGTTCAGCCGAGGGAGACGATCATCTTTCCGGTGTTCTCGCCGCGCAGCAGGCCGACGAACGCGTCGAAGCCGTTCTCGATGCCCTCGACCACCGTCTCGCGGTACTTCAGCTCGCCCGATGCCAGCCAGCCGGCCACCTCCCGCACGAACTGCTCCTGGAGGTCGGAGTGGTCGGCGACGAGCATGCCCTGGAGGCGCAGCCGCTTGCCGATGACCAGCGCGAGGTTGCGCGGGGCGGGGGTGGGCTCGGTCGCGTTGTACTGGGCGATCATGCCGCAGATGGTGGCGCGGCCGTGCACGTTGAACGAGGAGATCGCGGCCTCCAGGTGCTCGCCGCCGACGTTGTCGAAGTAGACGTCGATGCCGTCGGGGGCGGCCTTGCGCAGCTGCTCGCCGACGGGCCCGTCCTTGTAGTTGAACGCGGCGTCGAAGCCGTACTCCTCGACGAGGAGCTTGACCTTCTCGTCGGAGCCGGCCGACCCGATGACCCGGGAGGCGCCCTTGATCCTGGCCATCTGCCCGACCTGGCTGCCGACCGCGCCGGCGGCGCCGGAGACGAAGACCGCGTCGCCCTCCTTGAAGGACGCCACGTCGAAGAGTCCGGCGTAGGCGGTGAGCCCGGTCATGCCGAGCACGCCGAGGTAGGTGGAGAGCGGGGCGAGCGAGGCGTCGACCTTCACCGCGTGCTTGGCGGGGACGCTCGCGTACTCGCGCCAGCCGAGGCCGTGCAGGACGTGGTCGCCGACCTCGAAGCCCTCGGCGTTCGACGCGACGACCTCGCCGACCGCGCCGCCGTCCATCGGGTGGTCCAGCTTGAACGGCGGGGTGTACGACTTCACGTCGTTCATCCGGCCGCGCATGTAGGGGTCGACCGAGAAGTGCAGGTTGCGCACGAGGATCCGGCCCTCGGCGGGAGCGGTCACCGGTGCCTCACGCAGCGCGAAATCCTCGGCCTTCGGCCAGCCGTGCGGACGGGCTACGAGGTGCCATTCACGGCTGGACTCGGGAAGATTTGCAGACATGGGCTCGGGGTCTCCTCGATGTCGGTGTCTGTGTGTCGGTGCCTCGGCTGCTGCGAGGTGTGCGGTGCGGCGGCGAAAAGCTTCACCACATGAAACAACCATGCGCCTGGATATTTCACCTTGTCAAGCAACTGGGTATCCTGGGTGTCATGGCCACCTCGCGCATAGATCCCCTGACCCTCGAAGTCATCGAGCTCATCGGCACCGTCGTGGCGCGCTACTACGAGGAATACGAGCAGGCCGCGGCCGCGCACAGCCTCACCGGCGCGCAGGCGCGGGTCCTCGGGCTGCTCTCGGTCGAGCCGCTGCCGATGCGCCGGATCGCCCAGAAGCTGAAGTGCGAACCGTCCAATGTGACCGGCATCGTGGACCGGCTGGAGGCGCACGGCCTGGTGGAGCGGCGCCCGGACCCGGCCGACCGCCGGGTGAAGCTGGCCGCGCCCACGGAGCTGGGCACGCGGACCGCGCTGCGACTGCGCGAGGCGCTGGACTTCGCCCGAGAGCCGCTGGCCGGCCTGTCGGACGCGGACCGCACGGTGCTGCGGGACCTGCTGCGCCGGATGGTGGGGACCGATCCGGAGGCCGGACCGGCACCATGGAGCGCATGACCGCTCCCACCCCCTTCGGGCCCCGCGAGTTCCAGCTCGTCCTGCTGCGCCGGATGGCCGACCACCAGCCCGGTCTGGTGGAGGACGCCCGGCACGAGCTGAGCGCGACACTCGCCGAGATGCGGGAGGCGAACCGGCGGTGGCAGGCCATGGTGCGGGGGCCCCGGGGGCGGGGCGCGCTGCGGCGCTACCGCTCGGTCCTCGGCGAGCCGGGGGCGACCGGGCGACGGGTCGTCGGTGACCTGGAGTTCGACGTGCTGCGGTGGGCGGTACCGCTCTGGCCGGAGCTGCGGTTCGAGGTGATGGTGGCGCCGGGCGGGGCGGTGTGGAACGAGTGGCTGGTCCGGGCGCCGGGTGCGGCGGGCCCCGAGCTGCGGACGGTGGCGGACCTGGTGCCGTGGTCGTGCACGGTGGACGAGGTGGCGCGGGCCTTCGCGCCGGCCCGCCCGATGGAGGGCAGCGCGCCGACGCGATGGGCGCTGGGGATCGGGGACGGGGCGGGGGCGTGTGTCGCGGAGTTCACGTGGGGGTTGTTGCAGCGGGTGGTGCCGGCGGGTGGGGGCGGGGCGGTGTCCTCAATCGCCGGACGGGCTTGAACGTGCCGTTCGGGCGTCCTCAATCGCCGGACGGGCTGGGTTCGCCGGGGCGGGCGTTGAACGGCCGGAGCGGGCGTTGAACTGCGGGCGGGCGTCCGCAAACACCGGACAGGCCGGGATCGCCGGAGCGGGCGTTGAACTGCGGGCGGGCGTCCGCAAACACCGGACAGGCCGGGATCGCCGGGGCGGGCGTTGAACTGCGGGCGGGTGTCCCTCCTACGGCGCACCCCAGCGGGCGTGGTGGTTCCTCGCGGCGCACGATTCGAGGAGAGCCGGCTGTCCGTCGGTCACCCTCAACGCTCTCGGGAGGACCCGCCGTGACCGTCAGCCTTGAGCAGTTGCGCCGTTGCCATGTCGCCGTCGACCTCGGGGCCTCCCGTACCCGGGTGTACGTCAAGGGACCCGGCCTCGTCGTGGACGAGCCGAGCGTCGCCGCCGTCAACATCCGTACCGGCTCGCTCATCGCCGTCGGCGCGCTCGCCGAACAGATGACGGGACGTACTCCCCACTACATCCGGGTCGTCCGCCCCGTGTCCGGCGGGACCGTCGTGGACATCGAGATGGCCCAGCGCATGCTGCGCCACCTGCTCGGCGAGAAGCTCCGCCGCCAGCTGCGCCGCAAGCCCTGGCTGCGTGCCGCGGCCTGCATCCCGCACGAGAGCGATCCGCTCGCCCGCCGGGCCGCCGTGGAGACCCTGGTCGGCCTCGGCGCGCGCCGGGTCGAGCTCGTGGACACCCTGATCGCGGCGGCCGTCGGCTGCGGGCTGCCCGTCGAGCAGCCGACCGCGACCATGATCATGGTGTGCGGGGCGGCGACGACGCAGATCGCGGTGCTCTCGCTCGGCTCGATCGTGACGGCGGTACGCCTGCCGATCGGCGGCGACGCGATCGACCACGCGGTGATCCAGCACCTGCGCCAGTACCACGAGCTGATGCTGCCGAGCCAGTCCGTGCGCCCCCTCCAGCTCGCCCTCAACGGCAACGGGCTGACCGCGCAGGGCCCTTCGGTCACCGAGATCCACGGCCGGGACGTGGCGACCGGGCTCGCCCGGTCCGTCGAGGTCGACACCGCCGCGATCCGGCAGGCGATCCACCGCCCGCTCACCGCGGTCCTGGACGGCCTGGGCAAGGTCCTGCGGGACTGCCCGCCCGACCTGGTCGCCGACCTCGCGGACTGCGGGATCATGATGGTCGGCGGGAGCGCCCTGCTGCCCGGCCTCGAGCAGATGCTGCGCGACGCGACGGGCATGCCGGTGCACATCGCCGAACGGCCCGACGCCTGCTCGATCCTGGGCCTGGGCGCCATGCTGGACGGGGAGATCAGCCCGATGGTCCTCGATCCGCTGGCCGGCTGACCGGCGCGCCGGGAACGGCCGATGACCGACGAGCCGGCCGGCGCGGCACCGGACCGCGGCCTGCCGGAGTCGCCCCTGCTGCCACGGCTCCTGGAAGCGGTGCTGAGCGTCGGCTCGGACCTCGAACTCCGGGCCACGCTCCAGCAGATCATCGACACCGTGACCGCCCTGACCGGCGCCCGGTACGGGGCGCTGGGCGTGCTCGACCCCGGGCACGGCACGATCCGCGAGCTGTTCGTCCGCGGGATGAGCGAGGCCGAGCAGGCGGCCATCGGCGACTTCCCCGACGGGCACACGGGCATGCTCGGTGCCCTCGTGGACGCGCCGGGGCCGGTGCGCTCCGACGACCTGTGTACCGACCCGCGCGCCACCGGCGTCCCGCCCGGCCATCCCCCGATGCGCTCGTTCCTCGGCGCCGCGATCCGGGTCCGGCACGAGGTCTTCGGCAACATCTACCTCGCCGAGAAGACCACCGGGCACTTCACCGAGACCGACGCCGGGCTGCTGCGGGTCCTCGCCGCGCAGGCCGGCATCGCGATCGGCAACGCCCGGCTGTACGAGAGCGCCCGGCAGCGCGAACGCTGGATCGAGGGCGCGGCCGCCGTCACCAACACCCTGCTCACCGGCGAGAATCTGTCCGACGCGCTGACGACCGTGGCGGAACGGGCCCGCATCCTCAGCGACGCGGCGGCCGGGGTGATCCTCCAGCCCACCGACGAGGGCGGCATGGAGATCGTCGTCGCCTCCACACAGGAGGACCCGGCCGGGCTCGTGGGCACGGCCATCGCGCCCGGCTCCCCCGTCCTGGTCCAACTGCTGGGCGGCGAGGCGGTGTTCATCGACGACTCGGCGACCGATCCCCGGATGACGACACCGGTACGGTCCCGCTTCGGCCCCAGCATGATGCTGCCGTTGCAGAGCGGGGGCCGGCTCATCGGGACCCTCGCCCTGCCCCGCGGGCGCGGCGCCCGCCCGTACACCGACCTGGACCGGCTGCTGGCCGCCCAGTTCGCCTCGCAGGCGGCGCTCGCCCTGGTGCTGGCGGACTCGCAGCACGACCGGGAGCAGCTGGCGGTGTACGAGGACCGCGACCGGATCGCGCGCGACCTGCACGATCTGGTCGTCCAGCGGCTGTTCGCCACCGAGATGATGCTGGAGTCGACGCGCCGCCGGGCCGGTGCCGGGGAGACGAGCGAGCTGCTCTCCAAGGCGGTGGACGAGCTGGATTCGACGATCCAGGAGGTGCGGACGGCCATCTTCGCCCTCCAGCAGCCGCCCGCCGAGGCGCCCGCCACCTTCCGGGGCCGGGTGCTGCGGGAGACCGGGGGCGCGGCGGCGGTGCTCGGCTTCCAGCCGTCGGTGCGGTTCGCCGGGGCGGTGGACGCGCTCGTGACGGAGCCGGCGGGCGGGCGGCTGCTCGCCGCGTTGCGGAGCGCGCTGGCGGCGGCGCACCGGAGGGACGGGGTGTCGGCGATCGAGGTGGCGGTGGACGTGACGGCGACGCTGCCGGACGGGCGGGGTGCGGTCCGCCTCACGGTCGCGGACGACGGGCGCGATCCGGACGGTACGCGGGCGCCGGTGGTGACATGGGAGGCGCCGCTGTGAGCCGGGGCGTTGGCGCTTATGGGCCGCCGGGCGCCGCTCTGAGGGCGACACGGGTGTGGGAGTGCGCGACGCCCGCCTCACGCTTGAGGCGGCGCAGGAGGGTGTCGAGCGCCGCGGTGTCGGCGGCGGTCGCCCGTACGAGATAGTCGTGTCCGCCCGTCACGTGCACCACCTCGGTGATGCCAGGCAGGGCCAGCACCGCCCGTTCGAACGTCTCGTTGGTGGTGTCCATCCGCAGGGTCACGTCGATGAAGACGACGAGTCCGGTGCGGGTGTCGGCCGCGGGGTCGATGATCACGGTGAAGCCGCGGATGACGCCGTCCTTGCGCAGCCGCCGCACCCGGTCGGCCGCCGCGTTGGCGCTGAGCCCGACCCGTACGCCCAGGTCGCGGTACGAGATCCGGGCGTCCTCCTGGAGGACACCGAGGATTTCCCTGTCCAGACGGTCCATGGTCCCAATTGTCGCAGCTTCGGCGCGGATGAGAAGCCGGGCGGGGGCCGGAACCCCTCCCCCGTATGGCGCAGGCCGACGGGCTCGCGGCCCGTGCCCGACCTTGACTGGCCGTGTGGACACAGCAGTGAAGCAGTCACCCGCACCGTCCGGAGCCCCGGCCGCCGCCTACCGCAACCTGGTGATGGCCACGATCGGCTTCACGCTCACGTTCTGGGCCTGGAACCTGATCGCGCCCATGTCGGCCGATTACAAGGACCGCCTGGGGCTGAGCTCGTTCCAGCAGTCGCTGCTGGTCGCCGTGCCGGTGCTGGTCGGCTCGCTGGGCCGTATCCCGGTGGGCGCGCTCACCGACAAGTACGGGGCGCGGGTGATGTTCCCGCTCACCTCGGCGCTGACCGTCGTGCCGGTGCTGCTGCTGATCCCGGCGAGGGACTCGTACGGGGCGATGCTGGCGGTGGGCTTCCTGCTGGGACTCGGCGGGACGACGTTCGCGATCGGCATTCCGCTGGTCAACTCCTGGTTCCCGCCCGCCGATCGCGGCCTCGCGCTGGGCATCTTCGGCATGGGCATGGGCGGGGTCGCGCTGTCCGGCTACTTCACCCCGCGCATCGCCGGGCACGGCGACAACCTGCCGTTCCTGGTGGTCGCCGCCGCGCTGCTGGTGTACGCGGCGCTGGCCGCCCTGCTCGTCAGCGACCGGCCGGGCCGCCAGGTGCCGGCCGATTCGCTGGTCCACCGGCTGGGCGCGGCGGGCAGGCTGCGGGTCACCTGGGAGCTGTCCGCGCTGTACGCGATCGGCTTCGGCGGCATCGTGGCGTTCGGCGTGTACCTGCCGACGTACCTCAAGACGTGGTACGCGCTGTCGCCGACCGACGCCGGTACGAAGGCGGCCGGGTTCGCACTGGTCACGGTCATCTTCCGGCCGATCGGCGGCCGGCTGTCGGACCGCATGCACCCGGCGCTCGTCACCTCCGCGGCGCTGGGCGTCGCCGCTCTCACCGCCATCGTCCAGGCGTTCGACCCGCAGCTGTCGCCGGGCGGCACGATCGCGCTGCTCGTGATGGCGGCGGGCCTGGGCACCGCGAGCGGCAGCGTCTTCGCCCTGGTCTCGCAGGTGACCCCGCAGGCGAAGGTGGGCAGTGTGACCGGGATCGTCGGCGCGATGGGCGGGCTCGGCGGTTTCGTGCCGCCGCTGGTGATGGGCGCGATCTACAGCGCGAAGGACTCGTTCTCGATCGGTTTCATGCTCCTGTCCGACCTGGCCCTGGCGGGCTGTGTGTACGCGTACGGCCGCATGCGGAGCATCCAGCGGGACGGGTGAGGGAACCGTCACATCCCGGGCACCCCTGTTCGAGCGGGATTCGAGGGACGGGGACGCGGTATCGCTCTAGGGTGCCCAGGGTGATGCCACTTCTGCCTGCACTCCAGGACGTGTCCGGTCCGGCGGCCGCCCGAGAGGCCGTCCGGTTCGACGAAGTCTCCCTGACGTACGCACAGCTGACCGAGGTCACGGACGCGCTCGCGGCCCGGCTCGCGGGCGCCCGCCGGGTCGCCGTCTGGGCCACACCGACCGCGGGGACCGTCGTCGCCGTGGTCGCCGCGCTGCGGGCGGGCGTACCGGCCGTACCGCTGAACCCGAAGACGGGGGAACGGGAGCTGGCGCACATCGTCGCGGACAGCGCGCCCTCGGCGGTGCTGGCCTCGCCGGACGACGTGCTCCCGCCCGCCCTGGCCGCCCTGGAGCGGGTGGACGTCACCACGACGGCCACCGGGCCCGCCCCCGCGGCGCCGTCCGAGCCGGACCCCGAGGCCCCCGCCCTGGTCGTGTACACCTCCGGGACGACCGGGCCGCCCAAGGGGGCCGTCCTGCCGCGCCGGGCGCTCGCCGCCTCGCTGGACGCGCTGGAGGACGCCTGGCAGTGGACCTCCGAGGACGTCCTCGTCCACGCGCTGCCGCTGTTCCATGTGCACGGCCTGATCCTCGGCGTGCTCGGCCCGCTGCGCCGGGGCGGTTCGGTGCGCCACCTGGGCCGGTTCTCCCCCGAGGGCGTGGCGCGGGAGCTGGGCGCGGGCGGCACGATGCTGTTCGGTGTACCCACCATGTACCACCGGCTCGCGGAGGCGCTGGCGGACCCCGACGCCTGCGCCGGTCTCACGAAGGCCCTCGCGGGCGCCCGGCTGCTGGTCTCCGGGTCGGCCGCGCTGCCGGTCCACGACCACGAGCGCATCGCGGCGGCGACCGGCCGCCGGGTCATCGAGCGGTACGGCATGACGGAGACCCTGATGAACACGGGCGTACGGGCCGACGGCGCCCCGCGCCCCGGCACGGTCGGACCGCCCCTGCGCGGCGTGGAACTGCGCCTCGTCGAGGAGGACGGCAGCCCGCTCGCCGACGCGGAGTCGATCGGTGAGATCCAGGTGCGCGGACCGAACCTGTTCACCGGCTATCTGAACCGCCCCGACGCGACGGCCGCCGCGCTCACCGGGGACGGCTGGTTCCGTACCGGCGACATGGCCACGCTCGACCCCGACGGATATGTGCGCATCGTCGGCCGCAGGGCCACCGACCTGATCAAGAGCGGCGGCTACAAGATCGGCGCCGGCGAGATCGAGAACGCCCTGCTCGACCACCCCGGCGTCCGGGAGGCGGCCGTCACCGGCGAACCGGACGCGGACCTGGGCGAGCGGATCGTGGCCTGGGTGGTGCCGGCCGACCCCGCCGCCCCGCCCACCGCCGACGCGCTGGCCGGTCATGTCGCGGCCCAGCTCGCCCCGCACAAGCGCCCGCGCACGGTCCGCTACCTGGACGCCCTGCCGCGCAACGACCTGGGCAAGATCATGAAGCGGGCGCTCCATGGCTGAGCGGCTGACGGCACGCGAGGCGATCGGCGCGCTCACCGCCGACTTCACCGAGTCCGCCGCCCCCGCCGGGGACACCGCCGGCGACGGCCCGCTCGGCTGGGCGGGCTACGCCGACTCCCGGGCGCGGGCCACCGCCCGTACCGGCGAGCAGGAGTCCGTCGTCCACGGCACCGCCACGGTCGGCGGGCATCCTTGCGTCCTGATCTCGTTCGAGTTCGGCTTCCTGGGCGGCTCGCTCGGGCAGCGCACCGGAGACCGGCTGGAGGCCGCGTACGAGGAGGCCATAACCCGGCGGCTGCCGCTCGTCTCGCTGATCGCGACGGGCGGCAGCCGCATGCAGGAAGGCATGATCGCGCTGACCCAGCTGCACCGGGTGGCCCGTGCGTCGGCCCGGCTGCGGGCGGCGGGACCGGCCCAGCTCGCGGTCCTGCGCGACCCGACGACCGGCGGCGGCTGGGCCACGCTGGGCGCGGGCGCCGATGTGATCCTGGCACTGCCCGGGGCGCAGGTCGGGTTCGCCGGTTCCCGGGTGCGTCCGGCGGACGCGGACCCCGCCGCGTACGGGGCCGAGGGCCAGCTCGCGGCCGGTTCCGTCGACGCGATCGTCCCGCCCGGGGAGCTGCCGGCCACGGTGGGCCGCTGGCTGGGCCTGCTCGCCCACCACGACGCCCCGCCCGCGCCCGCCCCGGTCCCGGACGCGCTCGGGGCGACCGATCTGCCCCGCACGGGCTGGGACGCGGTCCTGCGGGCCAGGGCGGCGGACCGGCCGCGCGCCGGGGCCTACCTGGACGCCTACTTCGGCCTGCGCCTCCCGCTGAGCGGCGACCGCTGCGGCGGGACGGACCCGGGGCTGCTCTGCGGGTTCGGGCTGCGCGAGGGGCGGCCGGTGGCGTACGTGGCGCAGTGCGGCACCGCGACGCGCCCGGCCGGGTACCGCACGGCGGCCCGGGTGATCAGGCTCGCCGACCGGCTGGGGATCCCGGTCCTCACCCTGGTCGACACCCCGGGCGCGGCCAACGACGCGGAGGCGGAACGTTCCGGCGCGGGCGCGGCCATCGCGGACGCCTTCGCGTCGATCGCGGCGGCCCGGGTCCCGGTCACGACCCTGGTGATCGGCGAGGGCGGATCGGGCGGCGCGCTGGCCCTGGCCGCGCCGGACCGCACGCACGTCACCCCGGACAGCTACTTCTCGGTCATCGCCCCCGAGTTGGCCGCGGCGATCCTGAAGCGGGACCCGGACCGCGTCCGGGCCACGGCCGGCCAGCTGCGGCTGCGCCCGCAGGACCTGGTGGACCTGGGCGTGGCCCGCTCGGTGGCCGGTGCGCCGGGCCGACGCGCAGGAGCGGCCGAGGGTGGCTAGCGTGGACAGAGGGGGCAGACCCGTCACCCGAGGAGATGACCCACCATGCCCGCAGAAGCAGAAGGCACGCCGTGCTGGGCGGACGCGACGGTCGGCGACCTCGCCGAGGCGAAACGCTTCTACGGTGAGCTGCTGGGCTGGACGTTCGGCGACACACTGGCCGAGTACGGCAGCTACACCCAGGCCTTTGTGAACGAGAAGGCGGTCGCCGCGCTGATGCCCCGGCAGTCGGAGCAGATGCCGACCGGCTGGTGCCTGTACCTGGAATCGCCCGACGCGGCGGCCACCGCGTCGAAGATCCGCGACAACGGCGGCACGGTCCAGGTGAAGCCCATGCAGGTCGGCGAGTTCGGCACGATGGTGGTGGCCGACGACCCCGGCGGGGTCACCTTCGGCGTGTGGCAGCCCGGCAGCCACAAGGGCTTCGGGGCCCGGACGGTGCCCGGCGCCTACAGCTGGGCCGAGGTCTTCACCCGTGAGCCGGAGAAGGCGGACGCCTTCTTCCCCGCCGTCTTCGGATACGGCGTGCAGCGCATGGCCGACGACGCGGTCGACTTCACCCTCTACGACCTGGGCGCGGACCCGGTCATGGGCCGGATGAAGATGACGGACGACTTCCCGCCCGAGGTGCCGCCGTACCTGAACGTGTACTTCACGGTCGCGGACTGCGACGCTGCGGTGGAGAAGGCGAAGTCGCTGGGTGCGACGCTGCGGTTCGGCCCGATGACGATGCCGTTCGGCAGGTTCGCGGCGCTGACGGACCCGGACGGCTCGCCGTTCTCGCTGATCGACAGCGGGACGACGGGCGGTGAGATGCCGAAGCTGGAGAGGGTGAGGTGACGTAGCGCGTTCACGTCTCGTCGCCGATCCCCGCCACCATCGCGTGCGCCTGGGCAGCCGTGTGCGTGAGGCTGATCAGCCAGGTGCGGACGCCCGCCGCTTCCGCCAGCGCCGCGGCCCGGCCCGCGAGGTGGAGGGAGGGCTTCCCGCCGGGCGCCCGCCGGACCTCGATATCGGTGAGCGGCGCCCCGGCCAGGCCCGTGCCCAGTGCCTTCAGCACCGCTTCCTTGGCCGCGAACCGGACCGCGTACCGCTCCGCCGGGTCCCGAGGGATGTCGCAGTAGGCGCGCTCGGCCTCGGTGAACGCCCTGGTTCTGAAGGCCGGTTGGCGGGTGAGCACGCCCCGTATCTCCGCCACGTCCGCGAGGTCCGTGCCCACGCACAGGACCCGCCGGCCGACCAGGCCTTCCGTCCATGTCATGGGAGGCGCGCTGCCGTGAGCAGGCCGTAGCCCACCGCCTCGTTCGGGCAGACGCCGCCGCAGTCGTCGCCGGTCAGGGTCCGCCCCTCCGTCACCGGAAGGCAGGCGCCCGCCAGGTCTTCGGCACTCAGCGCGCGGCCCTTGCCGACGCCCTGCTGTACCGCGAGCGCCACCACCCCGGCCGCGTACGCCGTCGCTCCGGACGTCCCGCTGGACACCAGCCAGCCGTCGTCGGGGGCGGTCCCGTCGTACGCGCTGTTGCGGCGGTCGAACATGCACCCGGGCTGGGTCGGGAACACCACGTAGTCGCCGTTCGGCAGCATTCCGCACGGCCCGGACAGGTCGGGCACCCGCCGGCCGGGGAAGACGTCCGAGCGGTAGCTGGACGCCAGGTCGGCGGCCCGCCTTTGTCCGTCCGGCCCCACGTGGACCCCGCCGACCGTGATCGCGCCCGGTGTCGCCACCGACTGGAACATGGCGGTGCGCCGGTCCGTCGAGCCGTTCCCGGCGGCGAACAGGACCGTGATCCCGCGCCGCACCGCGTTCGCGACCTCCAGGTGCAGGTGCGGCTCCGCGCGCAGGGTGCCCCAACTGCACGAGATGACGTCCGGTGCCAGCTCCACCGCCCGCTGGAAGGCCGCCAGCGGGAAGGAGAAGCTCTCGCAGGCCATCTTGACCATGGTGAGGTCGGCCCGGGGCGCGACCGCGAGCAGCAGCGCCGACATGGCGGTGCCGTGGCCGCGTTCGTCCACGGCGGGGTCGAGGGCGGACAGGCCGGGGACGACCGTCGTGCGGTAGCCGTGGGCACGGTGGTGCGGGTGGCCGTACAGGCCGGTGTCGACCATCACGACCCGGACGCCGTCGCCCCGGACGCCCGCCGCGTGCGGCCGGCCGGCGCCGGCGACGCGGACGGCGTCCTCGGGCAGCCGCAGATACCGCGCGTCGGGCGGGAGCGGCGGGGTGGCCCCGGCACCCAGCTCGAAGCCGGCACGCGGGGCCCGTACCTCCTGGACCAGGCCGGCGTGGAGCCGGGAGCCGAGCGGGCCCGCGGCGGCGAACTCGTAGCGGACCGTCTCCCGGATGTACTTGTTCCGCACCGGCCGCACCGGGTGGCCGAAGACCTCCGCGAGCAGGGCGGGGGCGCCGGAGACGGTGAGGCCGGCCTCGGTCCTCGCCTCGACGGCGAGCCCCTCGCGGGTGTAGGCGTCGGCCAGCCGGTCGATGGTTCCGGGAGCCGCGAGGAACTCCTCGGCCCGGTGCCCGAGGAGCAGCGCGGGGTCGTCGCCGAGCGCGAGACCGGTGGCCGAGCGGGGCACGACGGTCACCACGCCGCACTGCTCGAACCGGGCCAGCTCCTTCTCGGTCACCTGGACTTCGCCCCCTCTCCGGGCCCGTCCGCGAGGGCCCGCAGCCGGTCGCGGTCGAGTTTGCCGGACGGCGTGAGGCTCACGTCCCCGTCGGCCAGGAACTCGACGCGGGCCGGCAGCATGTAGTCGGGCAGCCGCAGCGCGAGCCGCCGGCGCAGCTCCTCCTCGCGCGGCCCGGTGCCGGCGTCCTGCCGGCCGAGGACGAAGAGCATGATCGCCCGGCCGGTCAGCGGGTGGGCGACCGGGACCGCGCAGCAGTCCGACACCCCGTCCACGGCCAGGGTCGCCGCCTCCACCTCGGAGAGGTGGACGAGGTTGCCGTTGATCTTCAGGGCGTCGTCGCGGCGCCCGAGGAAGACCAGGGCGCCGTCCTCCGGCCGGCGGCGCACGTAGTCGCCGGAACGGTAGTAGCGCCCCCCGGCGCCCGCCGGGTCCTCGACCACGGCCCGAGCGGTGCGCTCCGGCTCGCCGCAGTATCCCGTCATCACCTGCGCGCCCCCGATGAGGAGTTCACCGGTCTCCCCGTCGGCCACCGGCCGCAGCGCGTCGTCCACGACGAGCACGTCCACGGCGGGCAGCGGATGGCCGATGGGCAGGAACTCCTCGCCGTCCTTGCCGGGGGTGCCGGTGAGGAAGAGCGTGGCGCTGTGCGTGGTCTCGGTGGGCCCGTACCCGTGCACGTACCGCAGTCCCGGTACGAGGGCGGAGAACGCCTCCAGGACCGACACCGGGCAGGACTCGCCGCCGAACCACAGCCGCCGCAGCGAGCCGAGGTCGCGCCGCCCGGCGTCGCTGAACCGGCTGACCAGCATCCGGATCACGGACGGCACGAGCAGCGTGTCGGTGATCCGCCACTCCTCGATCGCGCGGGTGACCTGGGTGGGCATGCGCAGCCGGGGCAGCAGGTGCACGGTGCCGCCGACCAGGAAGGTCGACCAGAGGTCGACGACCGAGGCGTCGAAGAAGAGCGGCGCGACGTTGAGGAAGCGCATGCCGTCCTCGAAGCCGACGGTCTCCTGCACCCCGGTCAGCAGGGCGCACATCGACCGGTGGCTGATCACGACGCCCTTGGGGGTGCCGGTCGAGCCGGAGGTGAAGACGACGTACGCGTCGTCGTCGGGGGTCCGTCCCCCGGTGCCGGCCGGTCCCGGCGCGGCCTCGGCCGAGGGGTCCCAGCCGGTGCCCGCCTCCCCGGGGTCCCCGCCCACCGTGACCACCGTCCCGGCCGGCGCCCCGTCGAGGAGTTCCCGGTGGGCGGGCTGGACGACGGTGACCGTGGGCGCGCACGTGCCGAGCAGCAGCGCGATCCGGGCCGCCGGCAGCGACTCGTCCAGCGGCACGTAGCGGGCGCCGAGGCGCAGCGCGGCCCACATGACCGCGACCGAGGCGGCGGACTTGTCCATCACCATCGCGACGGTCCCGCCCCGGCCCACGCCGAGCCCGGCGAGGAGACCGGTCAGGGCCTGGACGCGCCGGGCGAGGGTGCGGTACGAGACCTGCTCCCCGGTCTCCAGGTCGACGACGGCGGTGGCCCCGCTGTCCCGCCGCCGCTCCAGCAGTTCGTCGGCGAAGGCGACGCTCATCGTTCCTCCAGCGGTGTCCCGTCGAGGCGGCGGCGGACCGCCTCCAGCAGCTCCGGGAAGGTGTCCATCTGCTGGTCGTAGGAGCCGAAGTGGCCCATGCCGTCCATGGCGTTGAAGGTGGAACCGGTCAGCTCGTGCAGTTCCTCGGCGACCGCGAAGGGTACCCAGGGGTCGTCCTTCGAGTGGAACTGCTCGATGAACGACTGGTTGGCGCGGATCGCCTTCCAGTCCCACGGGGTGTCGAAGAAGCCGCTGCGGCGCTCCAGTTCGAAGCCGCAGTCGTGGTGGTGCCCGGCGACGGCGAAGGTGCCCAGGAGCGGTGCCGTCTCCGCGTACCGGAAGGCGGTCAGCGCGCCGGACGAGTGGCCGACGATGACCGTCCGCTCGTCCGGGCGGATGACGTCGGTGAGGTAGGGCAGCCAGTAGCGCATCCGGCCCTTGATGGGGTCGGGGAAGGTCTCGGCCACCACCTCGACGCCGAGGGCCTCCAGTTCCCGTTTCAGGTACGGGAACCAGATGCCCTCGACGCTCGCTCCGGCGTTCCCGTGGATCAGCACCACGCGCACGTCCGAGTGGATCTCAGACAGGGGACACCTCGTCTTCGAGGAGTTCCTCCAGGAGACCGGAGAGGGAACCCAGGGTCGCGAAGTTCTCCGTCGTCAGCAGCTCGGGTTCGAGCTCGATGTCGTAGAACGTCTCGAAGGCCAGGGTCAGTTCGATCATCTGGGTCGAGTTGAGCGACAGTCCGCCGTTGAACAGCGGGGTGTCGGAGGCGAGTTCGACCAGCTGCTGCGGGAAGATCTGGGCGATCACCCCACGGAGGTCGTCCTCGATCTCCGCCTGGGTCTTGCGGGCGTCCATCGGTGGATCAGCTCTTCTCGGGTTCGGCGGGGGTGCTCTCCTTGGCGGTCTCCTCCGCCGTCTTCGGGCGGGTCTGGAGGAAGAGCGGGGTCCGCGGGATGTTCTGCGCGTCCTGGTGGAAGGGGTTGCGCTTGTTCTTCAGCGACAGGTACATCGTGCGCCGGGCGCGGGCCTTCTCCTCGTCCGAGTAGAAGAGGAAGGCGATGTTGCCGGCGTTCTCGCGGCCGACCTCGGTGAGGGTCAGGTCCTCGTCGGTCTCGATCGCGTAGCCGCCCTCGACCAGCCAGTCCACCTCGCGGCGGTACTTCTCGAAGTTGGCGACGTCGGCCTTGCGGACGGTACCGAAGACCGGGAAGAAGACCATGACCCGGTTCTCGACCTCGTCCTCGGAGCAGATGCGGCCCTGCTCGATCGGGATGATGCCTTCCTCGACCTCCCGCATCCACCGCTCGACGTCGGTGTGGTTGCGGTAGCTGCGCTCGCCCATGTAGTTCTCGGCGGCGGGGCCGATCCCCAGGGTGTAGCTGGCGCGGTAACCGTTGCCGCCGCAGGCGTGGTTGAGGCCGATCTCGCCCGCGTCGTCGAGGTGGGTGAAGAAGTTGATCAGGAGCTGCTTGTCGTAGCCGTACCCGGCCAGACCGTCCTTGATCTGCCGGTACTGCTCGCGCTCGATGGCACCCGACGGCTTCACCTCGGCGACCTTGCCGGCCCGGATCTGCTGGTCGAGGCGGGTGCCCTCCCACTGGTTGAAGCGGTACGTCTGCACGAAGCTGGGGCGCAGCTCGCCGCAGATGCCCTCCAGGTCACGGCCGAGGACCTCGTCGTCCTGCCCCGGCAGGTTGTACATGAGGTCCAGGGCGAAGGTGCGGATGCCGGCCTTGCGGATGTTCTCGGCGGTCTGGTGGACCTGCTCGACGCTGGCCTTGATGGTGAGCTTGCGGCGGATGTCCTCGTCGAGGGTCTGGACGCCGAAGGAGATACGGGTGATGCCGAGGGACTTCAGCATCTCGATGTAGCCGTCCTTGGACAGGCCGAGCGGGCTGCCCTCCAGGGAGATGCCGTCGACCTCGCTCAGGTCGAACTCGCGGTGGACGGCCTCCAGGATGGTCGCCATCGACTCCTGTTCCAGCGCGGACGGCGTGCCGCCGCCGAACTGGACGTACCTGACCTTCGTGCCCTCGAAGTACTTCGAGCGGGCGTTGCGCTGGATCTCCTTGACCATGGCCTGGACGAAGCGCTTCTGCCGCTCGCCCTGGTACTTCGCCGCCGACTCCTTGAAGCAGGCGCAGAAGTTGCAGAAGGCCTCGCAGAACGGGATGTGGAAGTAGAGCAGGATGTCGGTCTGCTCCGGGTGGGACTGGCGGTCCAGGAAGGAGAAGTACTCGGCCTTCTTCCCCTCGTTGTCGAGGGCGTCCTGGAAGGCGCAGATCTTCGGGTAGAACCAGGTGACGTTGGTGCGCTTCTCGGGGCTCTCGAACTCGTCCTTCAGATAGAAGTTCGAGTCGAGGCCCAGCATGAAGGGGTTCTCGACGTGGGTCGTCATGACCTAGGCTCCCGCTCTTTCGGTCAGGAAGGCTGGCTGGAGGGCTCGGTGGGGGCCTCGGCTGGTTCCCCCTTGGTGCCCCGGCTCTCGAAGATGACCGGGTACTTGTTACTCATCTCGCCGTTGATCTCGATCCACTGGAACTTGTCCTCCGGCAGGTCGACGTCCGCCCAGATCGCCTCGGGCGGGCATTCGGCTACGCACGCGTTGCAGTCGATGCATTCCTCGGGGTTGATGTAGAGCATCTCGGGACCCTCGTGGAAACAGCTCACGGGGCAGACGTCCACACAGTCCGTGTACTTGCAGCCAACGCATTCGTCGGTGACGACGTACGCCATGGTTCTCTCCTCCCTCAGGCGTGGACGGGCGCCACTTCGGTGATCCGCCGCATCCAGCCGAACCGGTCGACGGACTCGCCCCGGTGGATGCCGTCCAGCAGGTCCCGGAAGCGGGCGGTCACCGGGCCGGCCTCCTGGGACGCGAGCCGGTACTCCTCGCCCTGGTGGCCGAGGGAGCCCACCGGGGCCACCCCGGCGGCCGTGCCGGTGGCGAAGCACTCGGTGACGGTGCCGTCGGCGATGCCCTTGAGGACCTCGGCCAGCTCAACCGGCCGCTCCACGACCTCGGTCCCCGCGTCCCTGGCCAGCTTCACGACGGAGTCGCGGGTCACGCCGGGCAGGACGGTGCGGTCGAGCGCGGGCGTGGTGAGCACGCCGTCGATCACGAAGAAGGCGTTCAGCTCGCCGATCTGCTGGATGAAGCGGCCCTGCGGCCCGTCGAGCCACAGCACGTGGTCGTTGCCGTAGTTGTCGGCGATCTCCCCGGGCACCACGCCCGCCGCGAGCCCGCCCGCGGTGTTCACGTCACCGGTGCCACCGGGCCAGGCCCGTACGTATCCGTCCAGGGTCAGGGCCTTCAGCGGCTTGGCCTCGGCGGCGGCCGGCACCGAGCCGAGCACGTAGAAGAGGCAGTCGTCCGCGGGTCCCGCGGTCAGGCCCGAGCCGTCGGCGGCGAGCACCGCGCGCAGCCGCAGGCAGGACCCCGCCTCCCGCGCCAGCCAGCCCTCGTCCAGCTCGACCATCGCCCGTACCGAACTCCACACCCGGTCGAAGTCGACCTGCGGCATCGCGAGACGGCGGGCCCCGTTGTTCAGCCGCTTGATGTGGCTGTCGGGACGGAACACGGCGACCGTGCCGTCCGCGAGCCGGTACGCGGCGAGCTCGTCGATGACGCTCTGCCCGCTGAGCACGGCGGCGGCCGTGGGGCGCAGCGCCGGGACGCTGTCCCGGTCGGCCACGGTCAGCCGCTGCCAGCCGCGCCGCTTGCCGGTCCGCATGAAGAAGGCGTGGTCGGTGAGGACGGCACCGGCCGGCCCGTCCGCCTCGGGCCTGGGGCGTGGGGTGGTCGTGGGGGTGACGGTCAGTTCGTTGCTCATGCGGGGACACCTTCCTTGTCCTGGTGGCCGACGCCGTCGACGTCGACCCTCACGTCTGCGAGGACCGAGGCGACGAGGCGCTCGACCCGGTCAAGGTCGCCCTCGAAGTGGATACGGGCGACCCGGTTGCTGAAAATGTCGCCCGGGTCGAGCACCGCCCCCGGCTCGGCCTCCGGAAGCAGGCCGCGGAATTCGGCCGCCTCGGTGAAGGCGTCGATACCGGGGAGCGTTCCGGCGAAGGCGCCGGGCCGGTCGGTGGTGACGAACGCGAGACCCGCGCTGACCGGCGACAGCGCGCCGGGGTCGTGGACCACGCCGCGTGCGGCGTCCGCCGTGGCCGCGCACAGGTCCACGCCGGGGCCCGCGAGCACCAGTTCGGGGATGTTGTCGCCGGCGAGCCGGGCCCCGACCTCGATCAGGACGGGGCCGCGGTCGCGGTCGATCCGGGCCTCGATGTGGAACGGGCCCACCGTGAGGTCGAAGCCGGCCACGACCTCGCGGGCGAAGCGTTCCAGGACCTCGCCGTGCGGCGAGCGCTCCGGCGCGGTGGCGATGTGGCCCATCTCGAAGAAGTCCGGCGGGGTGGAGAGGAACTTGGTGGTGACGCTCGCGAGGTGCGGGCCCTGTGCGTCGACCCAGCCGTCGAGGGAGAACTCGGGGCCCTCCACGTACTCCTCGACCAGGGCGGTCCGGCGCGGGTCCGGGTGGAACTTCACGTCCTCGCCGGGGTCGTGGACGACGGCGCAGGCCCGTGCGTAGGCGTCCTGGTCGTGGCAGAGGCTCACCATCAGGCTGCCGCCGCAGTCGACCGGCTTGACGACGACCGGGAACGGCAGCGGGCAGGGGCCCGCGTCCCCGGGGCCGACCACGACCGAGCGCGGGTGGGCGACGCCGCGCTCCACGCAGCGCCGGCGCATGACGTCCTTCTGCCGCACGGCCTCGGCCGCCCCGGCGCCGAGCGCGGGCAGCCCGAGGGTCCGGGCCAGCTCGGCGGCCTCCTGCACGGCGTACTCGAAGCCGGCGACCACCCCGGTCGGCGCGGTCCCGGTCTTCGCGGCCGCCTCCTCGACCAGGCTGAGCAGCCCGGCCACCCCCGCGTCGGGGTGCCAGTCGACGACGGTCGCCCCGGAGCGCACCTCGGGCGGCAGCAGTTCGGGGAACTGGGTGGGAACGAGGCAGGGGACGCCGGCGGCCACCATGCGGGCGGTGAGCCGGACGCCGGCCGACAGGGGCTGGACGACGATCAACATGCGTGCGTGCTCCCCGTGTCGGTGCCGGATTCGTCACCGGGGGTCCGGCCGACGTGCAGGGTGAAGATCATCGGCACCGGGCCGAAGTTTCTGATCAGCCTCAGTCCTTCGGCGGCGGCAGCGGGCCCGGTGGTCACACATGCGTCGTACTGTCCGGCCGCGCACAGCGCGGCGGCGCGCGAGTTGCTGCTGGTGAGCGTGACGTCGCCGAGCCCGGCCACCAGGCTGCTGGGCGCCGGGTGGCTGACGATCGTGGCCGTGCCGGAGTGGTCGGGGCGTCCGGCCAGGACCATGTCGTGGGTGTCGAGGATGAAGCTGTCGGCCATCTCCAGGCGGTGCAGGTTCTGGAAGACGAGGTCGTGCAGCCGGGGGTAGACGGCGCAGGCGAGGATGGCCTCGGTGCCGTCGAAGGCCATCGCGTCGAGGCCGTCCTCCACCTCGGTGTGCAGCGTCACGTCCCCCGCGATACCGCGCCCGGCGAGCCAGTGGTGGGCGGCCTTCTCCAGGTTGGTGCCCATGGGGCCCAGCGTGTGGATCACGGTGACCCTCGAAAGCGCGCCCTCACGGTCGCCCTTCAAGGCCGCGTTGTTGTCGCTCATGCGCGTCGTCCCCCGTTCTCGTCGGCCCGCCCGATGGTCCGCAGCCAGCCGTGCGCGTCGGGCGTACGTCTGTGCTGGGCGTCGAGCAGGCTGTTGCGTAGCAGCGCCGTCATCGGTCCCTCTCCGCCGTCGCCGACGGTCATGTCCTCGCCGCCGATGCCGACCCGGCCCACCGGGACGACGACACCGGCCGTGCCGCAGGCGAACATCTCGGCCAGCCGGCCGGAGCGCAGCCCGTCGCGGACGGCGTCGATCGTGGTGTGCTCCTGTGCCGCCGCGATCCCCCGGTCCTGGGCCAGGGTCAGCAGCGAGTCGCGGGTCAGGCCGCGGACGATGGTGCCGTCGCACGGCGGGGTCGACAGCCGGGGCTCCGTCCCGTCGCGCCAGACGAGGAAGACGTTCATGGTGCTCAGCTCCTCGATCCGGCTCCGTTCGAGCCCGTCGAGCCACAGCACCTCGTCGTACCCGGCGGCCTGTGCCTCGGTCCGGGTGAGCAGGCCGGCGGCGTAGTTGCCGGCGCACTTGGACTCACCGGTCCCGCCGCGTACGGCCCGCACCGTGTCGGTCGACGTGGTCACCGAGAGCGGCCGGAAGTCGGCCCCGAAGCAGGGGTCGGCCGGGTAGGCCAGGATCACGCACCGGTAGCGCCTGGAAGGCCTCAGCCCCAGGTCCGGCTCGGTGGCGATGAGCAGCGGCCTCAGGTAGAGGCTCTGCCCGTAGCCGCCGGGCACCCACTGCTCGTCGGCCGCGACCAGGGCGGCGCACGCCCGTACGAACAGCTCGGCGGGCATCTCGGCCATCGCGAGCCTCGCGGCGGACCTGGCCAGGCGTCGCCCGTGGTCCTCGGCCCGGAAGAGGTGCACCGATCCGTCGGCGGCCCGGAACGCCTTCAGGCCCTCGAACACGGCCTGCCCGTAGTGGAGTCCGAGGGTGGCGGGGTCCATCGCGAGATCGGACCAGGGCTCGACGCGCGGCTCGGACCAGCCGGTGCCTGCGTCCCAGTCGACGACGGTGGTGTGTCCGGTGGAGTGACGGCAGAAGCCCGGGTCCCTGAGGATCGCGTCGAGCTCCGCGGTGCGGCGCGGCTCAGACATGGACTTCGGAACCCCACAGGCCGAGCGGTGCGAGAGGCCCGCCGTACCGGTCGGGTTTGCCCTCCGGGCGGCGCAGCAGCGTCCCGAAGAGGAAGTCCACGGCCGCCGACCGGTAGGCCGCGTCGTCCTCGGTGCGCTCGATCTCCTCGATCAGGCCCACGAGTTCACGTACCGACGCGACGATCCGTGCCTTGGAACCCAGACATCGGCGCCCCTGGTCGTCCTGGGTGAACAGCCCCTGGGACGCGAGCCAGGTACCCAGTGCGAAGCCGGTGCCCGCGTCGAAGTTGCGCAGGGGCTCGGGCTGCGCCGGGTAGCGCAGGAGCCGTTCGAGAATGATGTATTCGAAGACGATCCGGCCGTACGGCACGTCCTCCTCGAAGCAGGCGATGGCCGACAGCATGTCGACCTTCAGCTCCTCCAGGAGTCCGGGCCGCCAGGTCGTCTTGATCGCCAGGTGCTGGTCGAGGGGGCGCGGGCCCGTGTGGTGGAAGTAGTCGTGCATGTATCCCCAGACGCAGCGCGCCTGGTAGGTGTCCTCCGGGTCCACGTCCGCGGAGACGAGGGTGTCCTCACCCTCGAAGGGCGAGCCGGGTCCGCACAGACGCTCGGTGATCGCCAGGGTCTGGGCGTAGATCTCGGTGTGCCGGTTGAAGAAGAACCAGGCGAAGTTCTGGTCGGTACACCGGGTGGCGGAGGGGATGTTCTCGGGGAAGAAGACCACGCAGTTGCCCTCCCGCAGACCGCGCGAGGCGGACAGCAGCCGGGTCGACTGGAAGACGGCCTTGGGGTGCGGGTAGGCGGCCTGGAGAGCAGGGGTGCTCTCGGGGTCCTCGCGGATCACCGAGAACGCTTCGATGTGGACGTCGTGCCGGTCGCTGTTGGGCAGCGTCACGGGCCCCACGAAGGCGGCGGCCTCGCCGTCCCTGGGCGCGGGCACGCTGTCGCGGGTGGCGTCGAAGTGCGGTACGCCCTCGCAGTCCGCGTCCTGCCAGGCCCGCAGGTCCTTGCAGGTGGCGGCGATCTGCGCCTGCGGCATCAGGCCCCGCATGCCCTCGACGGCGGTACAGATCGCGTCGATGGCGGAACGTATCTCCTCGTCGGAGCCCGCCGGAGCGGCACCGGACGGCTCACTTCCGCCGGCCCGGGGCCGACTGCGCAGAACTCTCAGGGAGTTGACCGCGGGAACGACGTTTCGCTCGAACTCCAGAAGTGTGGCGACAGTACGCGGCCCCACAGCACCCCCCGTTAGTGCCCCTCGGATGAGTCCCGCAGAGGGAACGTGCCTGATCGGCGCCTCATCCGAACCGTTCGATCCAGGAAGCTAGCGGCGTGACTCCCCAACAGGCAAGGGTTGTTCGGATGTTGGTACATCACCCACTTCCTTCCCCGCTCAGCGGACGCGGCCGCGATCCTGGTGTAAGGCCTGCGGGCGGCAGCCGGGTGCTTATACTCTGGCACCGCCCTGCGAGTGAGCGCGTTCGCCCAACTATCTCGGAATGCGGACTGGTTCATGGCCCCGCCTCCCGGCCGGCCACGACCACGGAGATCCTGTTCAACGAACTCGGTGACACGAAATACGGGGGAGCATGAGTCACGAAGCGAGGGAGAACACGGCCGAGGCGCCCGGGGAGGACGGCGGCAGCGATACGAGGACGCCGCCCCGCGCCTATATGCCGGGCCCCCAGGTGGCGCGTTTCGTGGGCGGTCGCGGACTGGCCGCTCTGGGCGATCAGTTCCTCCTGTTCGCCATTCCGCTGCTCGCCTACAAAATGACGGGCAGCGCGTCGCAGACCGGCCTGATCTTCCTGGTCGAATGGCTGCCCCGGGTGATATTCCTGCCCGTGGCCGGGGTGTTCGCGGACCGAATACGCAGCTACCTCCTGTATATCGGCTCGGACTTCGTCCGCTCCGGTCTTGCGCTGACCGCGTTCGCCCTGATGTTCCTCGTGCCCGACGGCAAGTTCCTCACGCTGTGCGTGCTGGCCGCCGGCATGTCGGTGGCCGGCGCGCAGTCGTACGTCGCCCTTGAGGCCACGCTCCCCCGGTTCGTCCCGATGGACCAGATGGTCCGGGCGCAGTCGATCATCCAGGGGACCGAGCAGACCAGTGAGGTCATCGGCCCCGTCCTGGCCGCGCTGCTCGCCTCCGCGCTGCCGACCACCAGCCTGCTCGCCGTGATCGGTGTGGTCTACGGGCTGACCACGCTCAACACCCTTACGCTGCGCCGCTGGTTGCGCACCGAGACGCTCTCCGGGAACACCGGGGAACCCACCACCGTCCGTTCCGTGGCCACCGGCATCGGCGAGGGCGTGACGACCCTGCTCAAGCTGCCCGCGATCCTGGGCCTGGTCGGACTGACCATGACGGTCAACCTCATGGTCGGCGTCGGAATGGCCACCAGCGCCGCGACCACCGTGGGCGTCTTCCACCAACCGGACAAGTACTACGGGGCGTTGAGCACCGGCGCCGGCATCGTGGGCATCCTGACGTTCTTCGTCGTCCCGAAGGTGACGAAGCGGCTGAATCCTTTCGCCGCCCTGATGACGTCCTACTCCCTGATCGCGCTGGGCGGCATCGGAGTCGGCCTGGCGAATACCTTCACCCAGTACGCACTGAGCTACGCGGTCCTGCTCGGGACCGTCGGGTTCTTCAACGTCGTCATACGCACGGAGCGCGTCAGGAGAATTCCGCGCGAGCACTTCGCGAAGACGATCGCCATCATCATTCTCCTGAACCAGCTGTCCCTGCCCGCGGCCGGACTCCTGGTAACCCTCTTCACCACGTCCTTCAGCCCCCAGAGCATCGCCCTGGGTTCCGTCATCGGCTCCGTCTGTGCCGTCGCCCTACTCATTCCGCTTCTCGCACGCCTGAGGAACTATCATGCGCATCCTGATCCTGCACCGAGTCACGGACAAAATGATCCGGCACGCGACGGGAATTGACCACGCGGCCCATGACGTCACCTACGTCGGCCCCGCGGACCGGCTGGCCACTCTCCCGACCGGTCTGCGCTGCACGCTCATCGAGCGCCCCGACACCGGCGACCTCGCCGAAGAGGTGCTGGCCGCCGTCGCCGGGCTTCCCCCCTTCGACATGGTGCTCGCGCTCTCCGAGTTCGACCTGATAGCCGGTGCCCGGGTACGGGCGGCCCTCGGCGTGCCCGGCGACTCGGAGGAGGACATCCGGCCCTGGCGCGACAAGGTCGTCATGAAGTCCATGGTCGCCGCGGCCGGTCTGCGGGTCCCCCGGTACCTGTCCCTGACGGAGGCGCTCGAAGCCGGACCCGACGGGCTGCCCTGGAGCGGTGAGACGGTGCTCAAGCCGCTGGACGGCGCGGCGGCCATGAACGTCACCATCCACCCGACGCCGGCCGACGCCCTCGCCGCGGTGCGCGAGGCGGGGGTGCCCGAGGGCACCGAGCCGGCCGGCTTCGAGGTCGAGGAGTTCGTCACGGGCCCCATCATCCACGTGGACGGCATGCTGATCGACGGCAAGCCGATGGCGGTCCAGGCCAGCCGCTACGTCGGCACCTGTCTGGGATACGCGGAGGGAACGCCGCTCGGCTCGGTGCAGATCGAGCTGACCCCGGAGCTGAGCCGCTGGACCCTGGACTGCCTGGCCGCCGTCAACATCACCACCAGCCTCTTCCACCTGGAGGGCATCGAGACCCCGGACGGTGTGGTGTTCCTGGAGGTCGGCGCCCGCTTCGGCGGCGCGGACGTGGTGGACACCTTCGAGCTCGCCACCGGGGTCCACCTGCCCTCGCGCTACCTGCAACTGGTCACGGGCGGCGTCTCGGCCGAGGAGCTGACCTGGCCCGAGGCCGACGGCTCCCGCTACGGCTGGTTCTGCTGGCCGAGCCACAAGCTGGGCGCCGAGTACTGCCGCATCGAGGGCGAGGCACCCTTCCGCGAGAGCCCGCTCGTCTACCGGTGGAGCCAGCGGCCCGAGGACGAGCCGATCAAGACGGTCCTCAGCTACGCGGACACCGACATCCCGCTGGCCGGCGTCGTCGGCCCCGGCGACTCGGCCGAACTCGACCGCTTCCTGAGCGACGCCTTCGCCACCATCCGCGTCACACCTGTCACGCCGACGGAACCGGCCGACACGGAGCCGACGGGCTGACCACGCCCGGAACGGCCCCGAGGCCCCGCCGTGCGGCTCACGCCCCGCGGGGCCTCGGGCCCGCAGACCCCGCCGGACCGGCATCCTCACAGGTCGCGACGTTTCTGCTGTGGTGGGGCGGGTGGGACTCGAACCCACGGCCGACGGATTATGAGTCCGCTGCTCTAACCGGCTGAGCTACCGCCCCGTTTCGGCGTGGCGCGTACATGTGTGCGCACCGTCTGCCGCAGCATAGCCGGTCATACGATCTGCCGCTGCGGATGCCCGGTCGCTGATGACCATGAAGACGGCGCTGCTCGGCGGCCGGTTCCGGACATACGAAAAAGGACCCCTGAGGGGCCCTGTTCCGATCGCTCCCCCGACTGGACTCGAACCAGTAACCCTCCGGTTAACAGCCGAATGCTCTGCCAATTGAGCTACAGGGGATCGCGCTCCCCCGACTGGACTCGAACCAGTAACCTGCCGGTTAACAGCCGGCTGCTCTGCCAATTGAGCTACAGGGGATTGCTGCGGTGCCTCGAACGCACCTGCCTGGCGGATGCCGGGCGGCGCGCGTTCGCTGCGACACATACATTAGCGCAAGCAGGGGGGTGCTTCGCCAATCGGTAGTGACCGGGGTGATCTCGGGCGTCTGCGGGTAGGCGGGCAGCACACGTCGCACGGAGCGAAGGAAGGGTGGCACCCATGCGGTACCGGCTCACGTTCATCGCCGGAGTGGCCCTCGGTTACGTGCTCGGCACGCGGGCCGGGCGCGAGCGTTACGAGCAGCTGAAGAAGTCCGCACGCCAGTTCGCCCAGAACCCGGCCGTGCGCAACACCTGCGAGACCGCGGCCCAGAGCGGCCGGGAGTTCGCGGGGAAGGCGTACCACGCGGTCGGCGAGAAGGTCGGTGACAAGGTGCCCGCGTCCGTGACGGAGCGGGTGCGGTCGCTGCGCGGGCGCGGTGCGGGCCGCGAGGACGACTGGGGGACCACCAACACCTGATTCGGGCCGGACCCACGTCTGCCGCACCATCGGTACGGGAAACCTCCGGTGGTGCGGCAGAATCTGTGTATGGGCATAGTCGCCGGCTTGGACAGTTCTTCCGCGTTCACTCACATCGTGGTCTGCGATACGGACACGGGCGCCGTACTGCGGCAGGGGTACGCCGCGCATCCCGTCGAGGCGAAGGCCACCGAGGTCGACCCGCAGGCGTGGCTGCTCTCCCTCGGTGAGGCCGCCACCGGCGGGCTGCTCGAAGGCGTGCAGGCGATCGGGGTGTCCGCGCAGCAGCACGGCCTCGTACCACTGGACCACCAGGGCAACCTGGTACGCCCGGCGCTGCTCGGCAACGACAAGCGGGCGCAGGCCGCCGCGGCCGATCTCATCGACGGGCTCGGCGGGCGGCAGGCCTGGGCCGAGGCGGTCGGGGCGGTGCCGCAGGCCGCGCAGCCGGTCTCGAAGCTGCGCTGGCTGGCGCGGACCGAGCCGGAGCAGGCGCAGCGGGTCACCGCGGTGATGCAGCCGCACGACTGGCTGGTGTGGCAGTTGCTGGGGCGGCCCGCCCGGCGGACCACCGACCGGGGCGCGGCGTCCGGGACCGGGTACTGGTCGGCGGGCAGCGAGTCCTACCGGCCGGAGCTGGTGGAGCTGGCGCTCGGGCACCAGGCGGCGCTGCCGGAGGTGCTCGGTCCTTCCGAGGCCGCCGGGACGACGCCGGAGGGGCTGCTGATCTCCGCCGGGACCGGCGAGACCATGGCGGCGGCCTTCGGGCTCGGCGTCGGGGTCGGGGACGCGGTCGTGTCGCTGGGGGCATCGGGTTCGGTGATGGCGGTGCATCACGAGGCGCTGGCCGATCCGACCGGGATGATCACCTCGTTCGCCGACGCGACGGGCATGCATCTGCCGGTGGTGCACACGTCGAACGCGGTGCGGGTCCTGCGCGGGACCACCGAGATGCTGGGCGTGGAGGGGCTCGACGCGCTCTCGGCGCTGGCGCTGAAGTCGACGCCGGGCTCCTCGGGGCTCGTACTGCTGCCGTATCTGGAGGGTGAGCGCACCCCGCAGCTGCCGCACACCGCCGGGACCCTGTGCGGGCTGCGGCGGGAGTCGATGAAGCCGGAGCATCTGGCGCGGGCCGCGTTCGAGGGGATGCTCTGCTCGCTGGCCGACGCGCTCGACGTGCTGCGCGGCCGGGGCGTGGAGGTGCGGCGGGTGTTCCTGCTGGGGGCGGCGGCCGAACTGCCGGCCGTGCAGCAGCTGGCGCCCGCGCTGCTGGGGACGCAGGTCGTCGTACCGCAGCCGGCGCAGTACGCGGCGCTGGGCGCGGCCCGGCAGGCGGCCTGGGCGCTGGGGGTCTCGCAGGGGTCGCTCGACGGGCGTACGCCCCCGGCCTGGCAGGGTGCCGCGGCGCAGGTGCTGGAGCCGGGCGAGGAGTTGCCGGTGGGGCAGGCCGTGCGCCAGCAGTACGTGGCGACGCGGGACCAGATCCACCCGGGAGCGTTCTCCCCGGTGCGGTGAGTGAGGGCGGGGCCGCGGAATTATGGACCGAGTCTGGTTTTTGACCTGGACTTGAACAAAACCGTTCGCGGTCCCGGTGAGCGGTGCCGGAAGATGGGTCGACTCCCCCAGCCCTACGCCGACTCCGAGAGACACGCGTGCTCATAAAACTCCTGCGGGCCTATCTCGCTCCGTACAAGAAACCGCTCGCGGTGCTGGTCGTCTTCCAGTTGTTGCAGACCTCCGCGACCCTCTACCTCCCGACCCTCAACGCCGACATCATCGACAACGGTGTCGTCAAGGGGGACACGGGCTACATCCTCCAGTCCGGCGGCGTGATGCTCGTCGTCAGCATCGCCCAGGTGGTCTGCAACATCGGGGCGGTCTACATCGGTGCCCGTACCGCGTCCGCGCTCGGGCGCGATGTGCGTGCTTCGGTCTTCGACCGGGTGCAGTCGTTCTCCTCGCGCGAGGTCGGACGGTTCGGCGCCCCCTCGCTGATCACCCGTACGACCAATGACGTCCAGCAGATACAGATGCTGGTCCTGATGTCGTTCACGCTGATGGTGTCGGCCCCGATCATGTGCATCGGCGGCGTCGTCATGGCGCTCGGCCAGGACGTCCCGCTGTCGGCGGTGCTGCTCGCGGTGGTGCCGGTCCTCGGGATCGCGGTCAGCCTCATCGTGCGGAAGATGCGCCCGCTGTTCCGGCTGATGCAGGAGCGGCTCGACACGGTGAACCGGGTGCTGCGCGAGCAGATCACCGGCAACCGCGTCATCCGTGCCTTCGTCCGCGACGACTACGAGGAGGGGCGCTTCCGGGGCGCGAACACCGAGCTGACGGACGTGACGCTGTCCACGGGCCGGCTGATGGCGCTGATGTTCCCGACCGTGATGACCGTCGTGAACGTGTCCTCGATCGTCGTCGTCTGGTTCGGTGCGCACCGCATCGACAGCGGCGGGATGGAGATCGGCGCGCTGACCGCGTTCCTCGCCTATCTGATGCAGATCGTCATGTCGGTGATGATGGCCACCTTCATGTTCATCATGGTGCCGCGCGCCGAGGTCTGCGCCGAGCGCATCCAGGACGTCCTGGAGACCGATTCCAGCGTCGTCCCGCCCAGCGAGCCGGTGCGGGAGCTGCGCGCCCACGGCCATCTGGAGGTGCGCGGCGCGGACTTCCGCTACCCGGGCGCCGAGGAGCCGGTGCTGCGGTCGGTGGACCTTGTGGCGCGGCCGGGCGAGACGACCGCGATCATCGGGTCGACGGGCAGCGGGAAGTCGACGCTGCTCGGTCTCGTACCCCGGCTGTTCGATGTGTCGGACGGTCAGGTGCTGGTCGACGGGACGGATGTGCGGACGCTGGATCCGGTGCTGCTGGCGAAGACCGTGAGCCTGGTCCCGCAGAAGCCGTACCTGTTCTCCGGGACGGTCGCGACGAACCTGCGGTACGGGAACCCGGACGCGACCGACGAGGAGCTGTGGCACGCGCTGGAGGTCGCCCAGGCGAAGGAGTTCGTGGAGGGCCTGGAGCACGGGCTGGACGCGCCGATCGCGCAGGGCGGCACCAATGTCTCCGGCGGTCAGCGCCAGCGGCTCTCGATCGCGCGGACGCTGGTGCAGCAGCCGGAGATCTATCTCTTCGACGACTCGTTCTCGGCGCTGGACTACGCGACGGACGCGGCGCTGCGGGCGGCGCTGCTGCGGGAGACCGCGCGGGCGACGGTGGTGATCGTGGCCCAGCGGGTGTCCACGATCCGTGACGCCGACCGGATCATCGTGCTGGACGAGGGGCGGGTCGTCGGAGCCGGCACCCACCACGAGCTGATGGACGGCAATGACACCTACCGGGAGATCGTGCTCTCCCAGCTGACGGAAGCGGAGGCCGCGTAATGGCCGGGCCTGGCGGACGCATGATGGCGGGCGGGGCGCCGACCGAGCGGTCCATGGACTTCAAGGGGTCCTCGAAGCGGCTGCTGAAACGCTTCGGCGTCGAGAAGAACACCCTGTACGCGATGCTGGCGGGCATAGCGCTGAGCGTCGGGCTCTCCGTGGTCGGCCCGAAGGTCCTCGGCAAGGCGACGGACCTGGTGTTCGCCGGGGTCGTCGGCCGGGGCCTGGAGGCGGGGACGACGAAGGAGCAGGCCGTCGAGGGCCTGCGCAGGACCAACAGCGGCCTGGCCGACGTGATGTCCACGGTGGACTTCACACCGGGGCAGGGCATCGACTTCACCGCGGTGGCCCAGGTGCTGCTCGTGGCGCTGACGGTGTACCTCGGCGCCGGTCTGCTGATGCTGGTGTCGACGCGGCTGGCGATCCGGGTGATCAACGGGGTCGTCTTCCAGCTGCGCGAGGACATCCAGACGAAGCTGTCGCGGCTGCCGCTGTCGTACTTCGACCGCGCCAAGCGCGGCGACGTGCTGAGCCGGGCGACCAACGACATCGACAACATCTCGCAGACGATGCAGCAGACGATGGGCCAGCTCATCAACTCACTGCTGACGATCATCGGCGTGCTGGTGATGATGTTCTGGATCTCGCCGCTGCTGGCGCTGGTCGCACTGGTGACGGTGCCGCTGTCGGTGGTCGTGGCGACGAAGGTCGGCAAGCGTTCGCAGCCGCACTTCGTCCAGCAGTGGAAGGTGACGGGCAAGCTCAACGCCCACATCGAGGAGATGTACACCGGGCACACCCTGGTGAAGGTCTTCGGCCGGCAGCAGGAGTCCGCGCGGGACTTCGCCGAGCAGAACGAGGCGCTGTACGAGGCCGGGTTCAAGGCGCAGTTCAACAGCGGGATCATGCAGCCGCTGATGATGTTCGTCTCGAACCTGAACTATGTGCTGATCGCCGTGGTCGGTGGACTGCGGGTGGCGTCCGGCACGCTCTCGATCGGTGATGTACAGGCGTTCATCCAGTACTCGCGGCAGTTCTCGATGCCGCTGACCCAGGTCGCCTCGATGGCGAACCTGGTGCAGTCGGGGGTGGCGTCGGCGGAGCGGATCTTCGAGCTGCTGGACGCCGACGAGCAGGAGCCCGACCCGGCGAAGGACAAGGGCGAGCACCCCGGCATCCTGCGCGGCAGCGTCGCGCTGGAGAAGGTGGCGTTCCGCTACGACCCGGAGAAGCCGCTCATCGAGGACCTGTCGCTGAACGTCGAACCGGGCCACACGGTCGCGATCGTCGGCCCGACGGGCGCCGGCAAGACGACGCTGGTCAACCTCCTGATGCGGTTCTACGAGGTGACGGGCGGCCGGATCACGCTCGACGGGGTCGACATCGCGAAGATGTCGCGGGCCGATCTGCGGTCGGGCATCGGCATGGTCCTCCAGGACACCTGGCTGTTCGGCGGGACCATCGCGGAGAACATCGCGTACGGGGCGTCGGGCGACGTCACCCGGGAGCAGATCGAGGAGGCGGCGAAGGCGGCCCACGCCGACCGCTTCATCCGTACCCTGCCGGACGGTTACGACACGGTGATCGACGACGACGGCGCCGGGGTCAGCGCGGGCGAGAAGCAGTTGATCACCATCGCCCGCGCGTTCCTGTCAGACCCGGTGATACTGGTGCTGGACGAGGCGACCAGCTCCGTCGACACCCGTACCGAGGTGCTGATCCAGAAGGCGATGGCGGGCCTCGCGCACGGCCGTACGAGCTTCGTGATCGCGCACCGGCTCTCCACCATCCGGGACGCCGACATCATCCTGGTCATGGAGAACGGGTCGATCGTCGAGCAGGGCACGCACGACGAACTGCTGGCGGCCGACGGCGCGTACGCCCGGCTGTACGCGGCGCAGTTCGCCCAGGCGGTCGTCGAGGTCGACTGAGCCGTACGGAGTTCCGCGGCTGCCCCGGCCGTACGCGCGTGCGCGTCAGTCGAGGTAGCCGCGGAGCTGGTCGGCCAGGGCGTGGTCGCGCAGCTTGTTGAGGGTCTTGGACTCGATCTGGCGGATGCGTTCGCGCGTCACGCCGAAGAGGCGGCCGATCTCCTCCAGGGTGCGGGGCCGGCCGTCGGCCAGCCCGTAGCGCAGCTGGACCACTTTGCGTTCGCGCTCCCCCAGGGTGGAGAGAACGGCCTCCAGGTGCCGGCGCAGCAGCAGGAAGGCCGCGGACTCCACGGGGGACGCGGCGTCCCCGTCCTCGATGAGGTCGCCGAGCGAGACGTCGTCCTCCTCGCCGACCGGGGCGTGCAGGGAGACGGGTTCCTGGGCGAGGCGCAGGATCTCGCCGACCCGTTCGGGCGTGAGGTCGAGGTGGGCGGCGACCTCCTCGGGCGTGGGCTCGTAGCCGCGTTCCTGGAGCATGCGGCGCTGGACCCGGACGACGCGGTTGATCAGCTCGACGACGTGGACCGGGACCCTTATGGTCCGGGCCTGGTCGGCGAGGGCGCGGGACATGGCCTGCCGGATCCACCACGTCGCGTACGTCGAGAACTTGTAGCCGCGGGCGTAGTCGAACTTCTCCACGGCCCGGATCAGGCCGAGGTTCCCCTCCTGGACGAGGTCGAGCATGGTCAGGCCGCGGCCCACGTAGCGTTTGGCCACCGAGACCACCAGACGCAGGTTGGCCTCGATGAGGCGGCGCTTGGCCGTCCGGCCCATGACGACGAGGCGGTCCAGGTCGACGGCGAGGCGGGTGTCCGGGTCGGGGGTGCGGGCGAGGCGTTCCTCGGCGAACAGGCCGGCCTCGACGCGGCGGGCGAGTTCGACCTCGTCGGCGGCGGTGAGCAGCGGGATGCGGCCGATCTCGCGCAGGTACTGGCGGAACAGGTCGGAGGTGGGACCGGTCTCCGGCCGGCCGCGCGGCCGAGGGGGCTCGTCCGGCTCCACGGACTCCTCCATGACCGCCTCGGGGTGGCGCGCGGCCCCGGCCTGCACGGGGATGGCAGGGAGGCTCTCGGTATCGGTCACGGTCCGGGTCTGCACGGGGGGCGACCTCCAGGTGATCGCTGCCGGACCGCGGGGATGGGGCCGCGCTCCGATGACTCAGGCACCGCCATCCAGTGTGGGGTACGACACATGGCTGCCACGAGGGGCGTGCGGTGACTTTCTGGGACCCGGGAGGGGCTTTCCGTGACCGGCCGGCCGCGGCGGGCCGGGGGTCAGAGGGCGGCGGCGCCGTGGTTGCGCAGGGACTGGGCGTACTGCTGGAGGACCCAGACCTCGTTCTGCGCGGCGGCCAGGTGGTCGGGGGCGACGTTGCTGCCGAGGCGGGCCAGGCTGCTCTGGACGTCGTTGATCCGGCGGTCGACGGCGCGCAGGCGGACCTTGACCAGGTGCTCGCCGGCGTAGGCCTCGTCGATGGACTTGCCGTGGAAGACCTCGACCGCCAGCTCGGTGACCAGCTTGCGGACGGTCTCGTCGGGGGTGGCGTCGAGCACCCGGACCAGGTATTCGCGGTTGTCGCCGAGGCCCTGTTCGGCGCCGCCGGCCTCCGCGACGCATTCGCGCACGGCGGCGTAGGGCGGGGCGGTGAACTCGTCGGTTCCGTAGGCGTCGAAGGCGGGCGAGACCAGCTCGGGCTTCTGGAGGGCGAGCTTGAGCAGCTCGCGCTCGGTGCGGTGGGCGGGGCTGCGGAGGTTGAGCGCGGGGCCGGAGACCACGGGCGGGGCCTGGACCTGCTGCTGGTGGCGGGCGCCGTTGCGGGTGGCGGGGGCGCGCCGGTCGCCGCCCCGGCCGCGCGCCCACTGGGCGAGCTGGTTGACCCGGTGGACTACGTACTCCTGGTCCAGGATGCCGACGAAGCCGGCCAGCTGGACGGCGACCTCGCGCTGGATGCTGCCCGTCTTGATCTTGGCGACGACCTGGGCGGCCTCGTCCAGGGCGGCGGCGCGGCCCGCCGGGGTCTCCAGGGCGTAGCGGGCGACGATCTGGCGCAGTGCGAACTCGAAGAGCGGGGTGCGGGGTTCGACCAGGTCGCGGACGGCGTCGTCGCCCTTGGCCAGGCGCAGGTCGCACGGGTCCATGTTGTCGGGGGCGATGGCGATGTAGGTCTCGGCGGCGAACTTCTGGTCATCCTCGAAGGCGCGCAGGGCGGCCTTCTGGCCGGCCGCGTCACCGTCGAAGGTGAAGATCACTCGGGCGCTGCCGTTGTCCATGAGGAGCCGGCGCAGGATCTTGATGTGGTCGCCGCCGAACGCCGTGCCGCAGGTGGCGATGGCGGTGGTGACCCCGGCGAGGTGGCAGGCCATCACGTCGGTGTAGCCCTCGACGACGACGGCCCGGCTGGACTTCGCGATGTCCTTCTTGGCCAGGTCGATGCCGTAGAGCACCTGGGACTTCTTGTAGATCGGGGTCTCGGGGGTGTTGAGGTACTTCGGGCCGTTGTCGTCGTCGCGCAGCTTGCGGGCGCCGAAGCCGACGACGTCGCCCGCGGTGTCGCGGATCGGCCACATCAGGCGGCCGCGGAAGCGGTCGATGGGGCCGCGCCTGCCGTCCTGGGAGAGGCCGGAGGTGATCAGCTCCTTGTCGCTGAAGCCCTTGCCGCGCAGGAAGCGGGTGAGGTGGTCCCAGCCGGCCGGGCTGTAGCCGACGCCGAAGTGGGTGGCGGCGGCCTGGTCGAAGCCGCGCTCGGCGAGGAACTTCCGGCCGATCTCGGCCTCGGGGCCGTCCAGCTGGTCCACGTAGAACTGGGCGGCCACCTTGTGCGCCTCGACCAGCCTGATCCGCTCGCCGCGCTGGTGGGAGGGGTTGTAGCCGCCCTCCTCGTAGCGCAGGGTGATGCCGGCCTTGGCAGCGAGCCGCTCGACCACCTCGGCGAAGGTCAGGTGGTCGATCTTCTGCACGAAGGCGATCGTGTCGCCGCCCTCCTGGCAGCCGAAGCAGTGGAAGAGGCCCTTGCTCGGACTGACCTGGAAGGAGGGGGACTTCTCGTCGTGGAAGGGGCACAGGCCCTTGAGGTTTCCCCCGCCGGCGTTGCGCAGCTGGAGATACTCGGAAACGACGGCGTCGATCGGGACCGCGTCCCGTACCGCCTTCACATCGTCGTCATTGATCCTGCCTGCCACGGGTGAAGTCTACGGGGGAGCTACGACAACCCACGCCCGGACGCCGGTCCCCTTGCGGGGTGCGGGTCTCTCACAGGGTGCGGGCTCTCGCAGGATGCGGGGTTCCGTCCTCAATCGCCGGACGGGCTTGATCGGTGCGGGTCCCCTGCGGGGTGCGCCTTTGCGCGGTGGGTGGGGGTGGGGCCCCTCCGGGGAGACTCCTCAAAAATGGCGTGCGCACCCGACGACGGACAGATACCCGGGTCGTACGCCATTTTCTGCGGGGACTCCCCTGCACGCCCCCACCCGCTCTCGCGTGCGTCTGCACACCGGCCCTACGTCTGCCGCAGACGCGAGGCGCGCCCCGGACGTCAGATCAGGGACTCCAGCGGTACCGACGGGTCGGCCAGGGCGTCCGGGTCGACCGGCCGGCCGGCCCTGATCAGCTTCTGCACGGTCTCCGTGACATCCCACACGTTCACGTTCATCCCGGCGAGCACGGTGCGGTCCTTCAGCCAGAACGCGATGAAGCGGCGCTTGCCCGCGTCGCCCCGGATGACGACCTGGTCGTAGCTGCCCGGGGGCGCCCAGCCGGAGTATTCGAGGCCGAGGTCGTACTGGTCGGAGAAGAAGTACGGCACCCGGTCGTAGCTGACGTCCTGGCCGAGCATGGCGCGGGCCGCCGCCGGGCCGCTGTTCAGGGCGTTGGCCCAGTGCTCCACGCGGAGCCGGGAGCCGAGCAGCGGGTGGACCGCGCACGCCACGTCACCGGCGGCGTGGATGTGCGGATCGCTGGTGCGCAGCGAGGCGTCGACCGCGATGCCGCCGCCCTGTTCGCGCGGGGCGATGTCGAGGCCGGCCGCCTCGGCGAGCGCGGTGCGCGGGGCGGCGCCGATCGCGGCGAGCACGTCGTGGGCGGGGTGCTCCTCGCCGTCGTCGGTGCGCACGGCGAGGACCATGCCGTCCTGGCCGACGATCTCGGTGAGCCGGCCGCCGAAGTGGAAGCGGACGCCGTGGTCGCTGTGCAGCTCGGTGAAGATCTGGCCCAGTTCGGGGCCGATGACCCGCAGCAGCGGGGTGGCCTCCGGTTCGACGACGGTGACCTCGGCGCCGTAGCCGCGGGCCGCCGCCGCGACCTCCAGGCCGATCCAGCCGGCCCCGGCGATCACCAGGTGGCCGTTGTCGCGGCCGAGCGCGGCCAGCACGTTGCGCAGCCGGTCGGCGTGGGCGAGGCGGCGCAGGTGGTGGACGCCCGCGAGGTCCGTGCCGGGCACATCAAGGCGGCGCGGCTCGGCGCCGGTGGCCAGCAGCAGCTTGTCGTAGTGGATGACGGCGCCGTCGCCCAGCTCCACGGAGCGGGCGTCGCGGTTCAGGGCGGTGACGGGCTGGCCGAGGTGGAGTTCGATATCGGCCGACGCGTACCAGGCGGTCTCGTGGACGAAGACGCTGTCGCGCTCCTCCTTCCCCGCGAGGTACCCCTTGGACAGCGGCGGGCGTTCGTAGGGATGGTCGCGCTCGTCGCCGATCAGGATGACCCGGCCGCTGAAACCCTCCGACCGGAGGGTCTGGGCTGCCTTCGCCCCTGCGAGTCCTCCGCCGACGATGACGAACGTCCGATGTGCGTCGACCACGTGATGCCTCCTCGGTGCTTGCTGCTGCGCGGCGCCAACTGCGAGCGTCCCGCACGCAGCGTAGTGGCGAAAGGGGGTGTGGCCCGATCAGGTCACCCCGGGTGGCGGTCAGACGCGGGGTGCGGTGAGCGCGCGGTGCAGGGATCGGGCCGACGCGTCGGTGAGGGCGGCGATCTGGTCGACGACGACCCGCTTGCGGGCCCGGTCGTCGGGCGCCGCCTCGTACAGCGCGCGCAGCTGCGGCTCCAGGCCCTCGGGGGCGCGGGCGGTCAGCGCGGCGGCCAGCTCGGCGATGACGATCCGCTGGCCGGCCCGGATCTCCTCCTGTTCGGCGCGCTGCATGACGTAGCGGTCGGCGATGGCCTTGAGCACCGCGCACTCGTTGCGCGCGCCCCGGGGGACGACGAGCTCGGCGCCGTACCTGCCGAGGCGTCCGGTGCCGTACGCCTCGCGGGTGGCGGTCTCGGCGGCGAGGCAGAACCGGCCGATCAGCTGGCTGGTGGCGTCCTTCAGCCGGGCCTGGGCGACGGCGGACCCGTCGTAGCCGTGCGGCCACCACTCCTGGGCGATGAGCCGGTCCAGGGCCTCGGCCAGTTCCCCCGGGTCGGTGTCGGCCGGGACGTACCGTCCGACGGCGACGCCCCAGATCTCCTGGCGTTCCGGCTCGGCCTCCAGGCAGTTGGGGTCGATGTGCCCGGCGTGCAGCCCGTCCTCGAAGTCGTGGACGGAGTACGCCACGTCGTCGGACCAGTCCATGACCTGGGCCTCGAAGCACTTGCGGTGAAGCGGGGCGCCCTCGCGGAACCACTCGAAGACCGGGAGGTCGTCCTCGTAGACCCCGAATTTGGGTGAGCCGGGGTCGGTGGGGTGCGCGGCCCGGGGCCAGGGGTATTTGGTGGCGGCGTCGAGCGCGGCGCGGGTGAGGTTGAGCCCGACGCTGACCAGGTCGCCGGTGCGGGTGTCGGGGACGAAGCGCTTGGGTTCGAGACGGGTCAGCAGCCGCAGCGACTGGGCGTTGCCCTCGAAGCCGCCGCAGTCGGACGCGAAGTCGTTGAGCGCCTGCTCGCCGTTGTGGCCGAAGGGCGGGTGGCCCATGTCGTGGGAGAGGCAGGCCGCCTCGACCAGGTCGGGGTCGCAGCCGAGGGCGGCGCCGAGCTCGCGGCCGACCTGGGCGCACTCCAGGGAGTGGGTGAGCCGGGTACGCGGGCTGGCGTCCCAGGCCGGGCTGCGGGTGCCCGGCGTGACGACCTGGGTCTTCCCGGCGAGCCTGCGCAGCGCGGCGGAGTGGAGCACGCGGGCGCGGTCGCGCTGGAAGGCGGTGCGGCCCGGTCGTTTGTCCGGCTCGGGGTCCCAGCGCTCGGCGTCGGCCGGGCCGTAGGGCGCCGCCCCGGGGTGCTGTGTGCCGTCCGTGCCGTTCATGGCACCGACCCTAATCGGCCACGCCGACAGGAGGGGTCAGGCGGGGGCCGGGAAACGTGTGTTCATCAGGGTTTCGTACTCCGGTGCGCCGCCCGCCCGCGCCCGGTCGTAGCGGTGCAGGAGCAGCCGGGCCACCGCCGGGTGGGCGCCGAGCGGGGCTGCGGCGATCCAGGGCGCCCCGGCCGCCGCCGCGGAGGCGAACCGCCCGGGTGCGGTGAAGTACGAGGCGATGGCGATCCGGCGGTGGCCCCGGGCGGCGAGCGCGCGCACGGCGGCCCGGACGGTGGGCGCGGCGGCGGAGGCGTACGCGGGTACGACGGGCACCCCGCCGAGCCGTTCCCCGAGCAGCCGTGCGGTGCGCCGGGTGTCGGCGGCCGATTCGGGGTCGCGCGATCCGGCGGCGGCGAGCACGACCGCGCTGTCGCGGCTCCCCCGGTCCGAGGGGTGCCAGCCCGCCTCGGTGAGCCGGCCGTGCAGCGCCTCCACCAGCAGCGGGTGCGGCCCGAGCGGGCCCGCGGTCCGGGCGCGCGGGGCGGGGGCCGCGGCGACGGCGGCGGGGATGTCGTGCTTGACGTGGTGCCCGCGCCCGAGCAGCAGCGGTACGAGGACGGCGTCACCGCTGCCGAGGGCGTGCAGGGTCTCCGGGAGGAGCGGTGCGTTGAGCTCGATGTGCCCGAGGCGGACGTCGAGCCCGGGACGCAGCTCGCGCACCCGTGCGAGGAGTTCGGTCACGGTGTGCAGGGCGCGCGGGTCCCGGCTGCCGTGGGCGACGGCGACCAGGGCGGGGGCTGCGGGCGCGGTGCCGCTCGCGTGGCCGGGCGGGCTCGGGTATCGGATGCGGTGCATGAGCCGATGGTGGCGGAGTCAGGTTGCCGCGTCGTTGCACGCCGGTCACGGGGGTTTTCCGCCACCTCACCCGGGGACGCGGCCCGCTGTCAGGAGGCGGCGCGCACCCGGGCGTACGTGCCCCGGCGCACGCCCGGATCGAGCCCCGGACGACCGCCCCGGACAGCCACCTCAGGCGTCCGTGCCCTGCCGGTCCCGGGTGGCGAACAGGTGCTCGATGACCTGGGCGACCCCGTCCTCCTCGTTGGTCCGGGCGTGCGTCGGCACGGCGGCCAGCACCGCGGGGTGGGCGTTGGCCATGGCGTAGCCGGTGCCGGCCCAGGTGAGGACGGTGAGGTCGTTGGGCATGTCCCCGAACGCGATGACCTCGGCGGCCCCGATGCCCCGGGCCGCGCACAGCACCGCGAGCGCACCGGCCTTGGTGACCCCGGGCGCGCTGATCTCCAGCAGCCCCCGCCCGCCGGAGTGGGTCAGCTGCACCGTGTCGCCCGCGACCTGGCTGCACGCGGTCGCCGACTCCCGGGTGCGGTCGGCCGACGACGTGCCGGCGCGGCAGGTCGCGGTGGTGTTCGGGGCCGGGCTGTGGGACGGGAAGCCGTCCCCGTACCTCGCGAACCGGCTGCGGACGGCCGCCGCGCTCTACCGGGACGACAAGGTGAAGGTCGTACTGGTGACCGGTGACAACAGCCGGGTGGAGTACGACGAGCCGGACGCGATGCGGACGTTCCTGGTCGGGCAGGGCGTGCCGGACGACAGGATCGTCAGCGACTACGCGGGCTTCGACACGTGGGACTCCTGCGTGCGGGCCAAGAAGATCTTCGGCGTCGACCGGGCGGTACTGGTGAGCCAGGGCTTCCACATCCGGCGGGCCATCGCGCTGTGCCGGGTGGCGGGGATCGACGCGTACGGCGTGGGTGTGACCGCCAAGCATGACGTGACCTGGTACTACGGCGGGACCCGGGAGGTGTTCGCGGCGGGGAAGGCGGCGCTGGACGCCCTGTTCAGGCCGGACCCGCACTTCCTGGGACCCCGGGAGCGGGGCGTGGACGAAGCCCTCGCGGCGGCCGCCGGATGACGGCCGCCGCCGGGCCGGGCGGGGCGTTCAGAGCGAGGTGACCGGGGCCGTCTCGGCGGAGACCCAGCCCAGGTAGCGGGCGCTGCCCCGCAGGATCGGCAGGGCGATGATCTCCGGGGTGTCGTAGTCGTGCGCCTCCTGGAGGTGGGCCTCCAGCTCGTCGTACCGCTCGGCCGTCGTCTTGAACAGCAGCTGCCACTCCTCGGTGGCCTCGACGGCGTTCTGCCAGCGGTAGACCGAGGTGACGGGCGCGGAGATCTGCACGCAGGCGGCGAGCCGCGCCTCGACCACTCCCCGCGCCAGCTCCCTGGCCTTCTCCTCGCTGTCCGTCGTGGTCAGTACGGTCAGCCATGCCGGTGTCGTCACTTCGCGGTCTCCTCACAGGGTGGGCGGTTGCGCTTCCCGGCCGATTGTCGGCCCCCGCGCCCCCGACGCGCCATCAGCCGGCGTACGGATGGGCCTCCCTCGCGGCCCGCAGCGCCCGGCCCCACCAGACCAGCTGGTCGAGCAGCGACTTCACCGCCGCGTCGGCCCCGGCCGGGTCGCGGTGCCTGCCCTCGTCGTCGAACTGGGCGCCGGCGTTGTGGAAGGAGACGGTGTCGCGGATCGAGACGGAGTGCAGTTCGGCGAAGACCTGCCGCAGGTGCTCGACCGCCTGGAGCCCGCCGGAGACCCCGCCGTAGGAGACGAAGGACACCGGCTTGGCCTGCCACTCGGCGCGGTACCAGTCGATGAGGTTCTTCAGGGGCGCCGGATAGGAGTGGTTGTACTCGGGGGTGACGACGACGAAGGCGTCGGACCGCGCGAGCCGCGCCCCGACATCGGCGACCACCTCCCGGGAACCCGGCTCCGGGCGGTAGGAGAGAGCGGTGGGCAGGTCGAGCCCGGCGACGTCGATCAGCTCCGTCTCGATCGCCGGGTGGCCGTCGGCATGGGCGAGGAACCAGTCGGCGACGACGGGCGCGAACCGGCCCTCGCGGTTGCTGGCGAGGATGACGGCCACCTTCAGAGGGGTGGTTCCGGCCGGGGTGCCTGCGGTGGATTCCGCGGTGATGAGGTCCATGGCGAAGACGTTCGTACATCAACCAAGGTTGAGGTCAAGCGCGGCGGGGAAGAGTGCCGGAGCCGGTGGTCCGGCGCGGGATCATGGCCCCATGGAGACTCCCGCCGAAGGCCCGCACACCGTGCCCCTGCGCATCCACATCGAGGGCTCACGGCTGCCCGGCCGCTCGTGCCCGCCGGGGCCCGGCTTCCCCGGTTACGAGAACGTCCACGTGGGCGTCCAGCGCAAGGACCGGCCCGGCGAACTCCTGGGCCTGCACCCGGGCGACGCGGCCGGCGCCCGCTGGACCCTGGACTGCACGGCGGCCACGGACGAGGAGGGTGTCGCGGTGCGCGGGCCGTACGTGCAGAACCGGCTCGGCGGGCGCTTCGTCTACCTGTCCTGGGGCACGGTCGACGGCGACGGACTGTTCTCCATGTTCCGGCGGGCCAAGCTGATGTTCACCGACATCGACGCGGGCGTCCTGGCGGCGGCCACCGGCTCCGGCCATCTCACCGCACGACTCCCGCTCTCCGACGGCGAGGGGCGGCCCCGCTGCGCCCGGATCAGGCCGCCGGTCGTCCAGTGGTCGGCCAACGCACCGCAGGACGCGCCGAATGCAGTCCGCCCCCTCCGGACCCAGGGGGGGTAGGTCCGGAGGGGGCGGCGGCCGGGGGCGGCGGTGCGCACCGTCCCGTGGGGGGTTGTGATGCGTGTTCCCGCCCAGGGCGGGGTCACTCATGTGACGTACGACACATTTACCGGGGACCTCGTCACCCGATCGGCACCGAGGGGCGAAGAACCGCGCACCCTGCCCGCCGCCACCGCCACGACCTGCGGCGATGCCCCGTGGCAAGGAGGCCGCGCCGGGCCGTACGGGTGAAAGCTGACTTGGTGTCAGCAGGCATGGGAGCCCGTACGGCTGTTGGCTCGGGGTCAGGACACACCCGCCAGCGCCCCTTGCTCGGAGGAAACCCCCATGCGCCGTCCTGCCCGACTCGTGACCGGCACCGCTGCCGCGGCCCTCGCCGCCGCCGCGCTCGGCCTCAGCGCCGCCGCCCCGTCCGCGTACGGGGACGAGCCGGCACCCTTGCGGATCACCCCGGCGAGCGCCGCCCCGGGTGCCACGGTCACCGTGGACACCACCGCCTGCGGGAGCGACACCGGCGCCACCGGAGACGCGAGCGCGCTGGACGCCCCCCGGTTCCCACTGGCGCCCGCCACGCTCGAAGAGGTGCTGGCCGGCTCGTTCCGGGTGCCGGGCGGCATCGAGCCGGGGCCGTACAGCATCGGCGTGGAGTGCGCGAACGGCAAGGAGGCCACCGGCGAGGTCGAGGTGCGGGCCGCGGACCGGGCGGCCGGGGACAGCGCGGCCGGTGTCTCGCGGGACTCCGGCTCCGGCGCCGCCTCGTCCGACGGCGCCTCCGCCTACGACTTCACCGGCCCGAACGGCCTCGGCGGCCAGGACGGCCAGGACGGCCAGGACGGCCAGGACGACCGGGAGGGGCTGGACGGCCGCGACGCGCTCGACGGCCTGGACGAGGCGGAGGCCGCCGGTTCCGCCCTCGTACCCGACGCGCCCGCGGAGGCGGGCCGCACCACGCCCACCGAGCGCCCGGCCCCCTCCGGCCACCAGAGCGCGCCCGGCCGGGACGAGGCCGGGTCCGGGTCCGGGTGGGACGAGACCGGGTCCGGCGGGCACGAGACCCCCACCGGGCCGCGCACCTCGACCGCGCCCACCGCCCCCACGGGGCACGTGAAGACCGGAGTCGGCGGCAGCGTCGGACCGGACACCACCCAGATCGCGGCGGGAGCCGGCGTACTCGCCGCTGCCGCCGTCGGCGGAGCCTGGCTCCTGCGTCGCCGGGCGAGCGGCACGCAGGACGGCAGCTGACGGAGGCATCCACCCCTCCGTCCCGCCCGGTATCCGTCCCGGTGGCCTCGCGCCACCGGGACGGGACCCGTTCCGTTTCCGCACCCGGAGGACGACCGTGTCCCAGAAGGCCAAGGGCTGGCTGCTCGTCGTCGCGGCGCTGGCCGGTGTCTGGCTGATCCAGAACGGCGCGGGCACCCGGCTCACCCCGCCCGGACCCGCCGCCGCCGAGGCCTTCGCCGCCGGTCCCGCCCTGCTGCCCGGCTCCCCGGTCGCCGAACCGCTGCGCCCCTCCGCTCCCGTGCGCATCAGGATTCCGGCGATCCGGGTCGACGCGCCGATGATGCGGCTCGGCCTCGGGGCCGACGGCAGCCTCGACGTACCGCCGGCCGGGAACACCGACATCGTCGGCTGGTACAAGGACGGCACCCCGCCCGGCGCCAGGGGCACGGCGATCGTCGCCGGCCATGTCGACAACGCCCGGGGCCCGTCCGTCTTCTACGACCTGGGCTCGCTGAAGAAGGGCAGCAGCGTCGAGGTGGACCGGCAGGACGGCCGTACCGCCGTGTTCACGCTCGACGCCATCGAGGTGTACGAGAGCGAGGACTTCCCCGACCAGCGGGTGTACGGCGCGTCCGAGCACGCCTCGCTACGGCTGATCACCTGCGGCGGCGGGTTCTCGGAGTCGACGGGCTACCGGGGCAACGTGGTGGCGTACGCCCACCTCACCGGCGTGCGCTGAGGCGCCTCGGCACCCGGCTCAGGCGTGCCACTGGTCGAAGGCGAGCTTGGCGACCAGCGAGAAGACGACCACCAGCAGCACCCCGCGCACGAACTCGCTGCCCCTGCTCAGCGCCATCCGCGCCCCGAGCAGTCCGCCCGCCAGGTTGAACACCGCCATCAGCGCGGCCAGTTGCCACAGGACGTTGCCCTGGTAGGCGAACATCGCGAGGGCGCCCGCGTTGGTGCAGACATTGACGATCTTGGCGGTCGCGGAGGCCGTCACCAGGTCCAGGTGGAGCACCGCGGTCAGCGCCAGCACCAGGAAGGTGCCCGTGCCCGGCCCGAACAGCCCGTCGTACAGGCCGATGCCGCCGCCCACCAGGACGATCGCGGTGACCGTGCGGGCCCGGGTGACCCGGGGCGGGACGCCGTCCCCGGCAGCCCGGCCGAACTGGGGCCGCAGCATCACGAACCCGGCGACCGCCAGCAGGACCACCATGATCACCGGGCGCAGCACCTCGCTGCTGATCCCGGCGGCGAAGAACGCCCCGGTCATCGATCCGGCCAGGGCCGCGAGCCCGATCCGTACCGCCGTGCCGACCTTCACCGGCGCCTTGCGCGCGTAGGTGACGGCGGCGCCCGACGTGCCGACGATGGCGACCGCCTTGTTGGTGCCGAGGATCTGCGCGGCCGGCAGGTGCGGCAGTCCCAGCAGGAGCGCGGGCAGCAGGAGCAGCCCGCCACCGCCGACCACGGCGTCGATCCAGCCGGCCGCCGCGGCGGCTATGCACAGCACGACGAGCGTGGTCAGGGTGATATCAGGCATGGTCGCGACCCTAAGGGAACGGCGACACGGTCACGGCGGGCAGGGCACGGAACGACGGGCATGGACTCGGTCGGTGAGGAGTTGAAGGCTCGCGTCCGCGGAGGCCGGCCGGCTCGGCCACGTACCGGCTCCGTGGCCGGATCGCGGTCTCCGGTGCCGTGATGACGCTCGGCGCGATCGTCACGGCTGCCGCCTCGGTGGCACCGGAGCACATCGAGGTGCTGATCACCGTGGCCGGCGCGTGACAAGCTCGGATCGCCCGTTTCCGATGACCACCCCCGCCCGAAAGGAGCCCCTGCCGTGATCGTCGTCGCCGGTGAGGCGCTGATCGACCTGGTACCCGAGGCCTCCGGCAACGCCCTGGCCCCGTTGCTGCCCGCCCGCGGCGGCGGGCCGTACAACACGGCCGTCGCCCTGGCCCGGCTCGGTTCGGCGGTCGCCTTCTGCTCGCGGATCTCGACGGACGCCTTCGGGGCGTCGCTGACCGCCCGTCTGCACGAGGAGAAGGTGGACCTCGGCCTGGTGCAGCGGGGTCCGGAGCCCACCACACTGGCCGTCGCCGCCGTCGACGCCGCCGGCTCGGCCGCGTACACCTTCTACTGCCGGGGCACGGCCGACCGCCTCTTCACCCTGCCGGGACCGCTGCCCGCCGATACCCGGGCGGTGTCGTTCGGCACCTGCTCGCTGGTACTCGAACCGGGTGCGAGCGCCTACGAGGAGCTGATGCGCCGCGAGGCACGGCTCGGGCGCTTCATCGCCCTGGACCCCAACATCCGTGCCGGCCTCATCGATGATCCGGACGCCTACCGGGCCCGTTTCCGCCGGCTCCTGCCCTCCGTCTCGCTCCTGAAGCTCAGCGAGGAGGACGCGCGGTGGCTCGGTGACGACATCGCGGGCTGGCTGGACGCCGGCCCCGCCGCCGTCGTGGTCACCCGGGGCGAAGCGGGCCTCACGGCCCACACCCGCGCCGGCGCGCACGCGGTACCCGGTGAACCCGTCCGGGTCATCGACACCATCGGGGCCGGAGACACCGTCAACGCGGCGCTGCTGCACGCCCTGTCCGCGCGCGGCCCGCTGTCCGCCGACGCCCTGGCCGGGCTGACGTCCGACGGCTGGCAGCGGGTACTCCGCTTCGCCGCCCGCGCCGCCGCGGCCACCTGTGCGCGGGCCGGGGCCGAGCCGCCCTTCGCCCACGAACTGCCCGCACTCGGCGTCTGACGCACCCGGGACGGCCGTCCCCCGTGCCAGGTGTCACGGGGGACGGCCGTGACCGGCGGGGCGTCCCGGGCCGTGTCCAAAACGCCCCGGCCGGCCCTCACAGGCGCGGGCCCCGGCCGCTGAGCGCAAGGTTCCTCCCGGGAAACAGCGGGGATCCGGACGGGTAACACCGCCGGACCACGCTTCCGTCATGAGCACGCGGGCCCCGTACCCGTGGCCCCTGCCCCACCCGCTCACCGACGACGGAGGCCCTGAGATGCCGGTGCCCACTCCCCCGCCCGCCCCCGCTTCCCCGCCGGCCATCGTGGTCGTCGGGCACGGGATGGTCGGCCAGCGCTTCCTGGAGGGCCTTGCCGAGCGCGGGCTGACCGCGGCGGCCGGTACCGCCCGGGTCGTCGTCCTGTGCGAGGAGCCCCGCGCCGCCTACGACCGGGTCCGGCTGACCTCGTACTTCTCGGGCCGGACCGCCGACGACCTGTCGCTGGTGGAGCCGGGCTTCATGGAGCGGCACGGCTTCGAGCTGCGGCTCGGTGACCCGGCCGAGTCCGTGGACCGCGCGGCCCGTACGGTCACCGCGCGGTCGGGCGAGGTGTTCGCGTACGACACGCTGGTGCTGGCGACCGGCTCCTACCCGTTCGTCCCGCCGGTCCCCGGGAAGGACAGCGAGGGCTGCTTCGTCTACCGGACGATCGAGGACCTGCTCGCCATCGAGGCGTACGCGAGGACGGCGACGACCGGCGCGGTGGTCGGCGGCGGGCTGCTCGGTCTGGAGGCGGCGGGCGCGCTGAAGGGGCTCGGTCTCGACACGCACGTGGTGGAGTTCGCGCCGCGGCTGATGCCGGTCCAGGTGGACGAGGGCGGGGGCGCGGCGCTGCTGCGCACCGTCGAGGACATGGGCCTGACCGTCCACACCGGGGTCGGCACCCAGGAGGTGACCGTGGGCGAGGACGGCTCGGTGACCGGGATGGCCCTCTCGGACGGCTCCTCGCTCGCCACGGACCTGGTGGTCTTCTCCGCCGGCGTACGTCCCCGCGACCAGCTGGCCCGGGACTGCGGTCTGGCGGTCGGGCCGCGCGGCGGGATCGTCGTGGACGAGGAGTGCCGTACGTCCGACCCGGCGGTCTTCGCCATCGGCGAGTGCGCGCTCGCCTCGGACGGCCGGGTGTACGGGCTGGTCGCGCCCGGCTACGAGATGGCGCTGGCGGCCGCCGAGGTGATCGCGGGCGGGCGGGCCGCGTTCGGCGGCGCCGACCTGTCGACGAAGCTGAAGCTGCTCGGGGTCGACGTGGCCTCGTTCGGCGACGCCCACGGCACCGCCGACGGCTGCCTCGACGTCGTGTACGCGGACGCCAGGTCCGGGGTCTACAAGAAGCTGGTGATGGCGGCGGACGGCACCCTGCTGGGCGGGGTGCTGGTGGGCGACGCCGAGCAGTACGGGACGCTGCGCCCGATGACCGGGACCGTGCTGCCGGTCGCCCCCGAGCAGCTGGTGCTGCCCGCCGGGGCGGGCGGCCCGGTGGCGCTCGGCCCCTCCGCGCTGCCGGACGAGGCGGTGATCTGCTCCTGCCACAACGTCACCAAGGGCACGATCCGCGCCCACACCACACTGCCCGAGGTGAAGAAGTGCACCAAGGCGGGCACCGGCTGCGGCAGCTGCGTCAGGACCATCGGCCGGCTGCTCCCGCGGAGCCGGGACACGGGCCTGTGCGGCTGCTTCGCGTACACCCGCAGCGAGCTGTACGAGATCGTCCGCACCCTGGGGATCACCTCGTACGCGGAACTCCTCGACTCCCACGGGCGCGAGGCGGCGCGCGGCGGTGACGGCTGCGAGGTCTGCAAGCCGACGGTCGGCTCGGTCATCGCGTCTCTGGCGCCGACGGTCGGGGCGAGCGGCTACGTCCTGGACGGCGAGCAGGCGGCGCTCCAGGACACCAACGACCATTTCCTGGCCAACCTCCAGCGCAACGGCTCCTATTCGATCGTGCCGCGCATCCCCGGCGGCGAGATCACCCCGGAGAAGCTGGTGGTGATCGGTGAGGTGGCCCGCGACTTCGGGCTCTACACCAAGATCACCGGAGCTCAACGCATCGACCTGCTCGGCGCCCGGGTCGACCAGCTGCCGCTGATCTGGACCCGGCTCGTCGACGCGGGCTTCGAGTCCGGGCACGCGTACGGCAAGTCGCTGCGGACGGTCAAGTCCTGTGTGGGGCGGACCTGGTGCCGCTACGGCGTGCAGGACTCCGTGAAGATGGCGATCGACCTGGAGCTGCGCTACCGGGGCCTGCGCGCCCCGCACAAGCTGAAGTCGGCGGTCTCGGGCTGCGCCCGGGAGTGCGCGGAGGCCCGGGGCAAGGACTTCGGGATCATCGCCACGGCCGGCGGCTGGAACCTGTACGTGGGCGGCAACGGCGGCGCCACCCCGCGCCATGCCGACCTGCTCGCGCAGGACCTGTCCGACGCCGAACTGGTGCGGCTCATCGACCGGTTCCTGATGTTCTACATCCGCACGGCGGACCGGCTGGAGCGCACTTCGGCCTGGCTGGAGCGCGTCGACGGCGGTCTGGAGCACGTCCGGGACGTCGTCGTGCACGACTCGCTCGGGCTCTGCGACGAGCTGGAGCGGCTGATGGCCGACCATGTGCGCGGCTACCGCGACGAGTGGGCCGAGACCATCAACGACCCGGAGCGGCTGCGCCGGTTCGTCACCTTCGTCAACGCCCCGGACATGCCCGACCCGTCGGTGAGGTTCGTCCCGGAACGCGACCAGGTCAAGCCCGATCTGGACATCCTCGCCGGCCCGGTCCTCGCCGTCCGCACTCTCGAAGGGACCGCCTCCTGATGACGACGCAGACGATGGAGACCGCGCGGAGCACCCGGGCCGTCCGACTCGCCACCGGGGACGGCTGGGTCACGGTCTGCGACCGCTCGCTGCTGACCCCGGGCCGCGGGGTCGCCGCCCTCCTCCCGGACGGGCGCCAGGTCGCGCTGTTCGTGGACCGGGCGGGGCGGACGTACGCGATCGACAACCGGGACCCGTTCACCGGCGCCTACGTCCTCTCGCGCGGCCTGGTCGGCTCGGACGGCGGGCGGCCCTTCGTCGCCTCGCCGCTCCTGAAGCAGCGCTTCGACCTGGCGACGGGCGCCTGTCTGGACGACGACGAGGTCCACGTACCGGTCTTCGAGGTCCGGGCGGACTGACCTCCCGCACGCGCCGGCGGCCGGAAGAACCTCTGAACGGGCCCTTCCGGCCGCCCCGGGCCCCGGTCGTACGCTTGATCCATGAATCAGGGCTGGAACGCGCGCGACATCCCGGACCAGAGCGGCCGCAGGGCCGTGGTGACGGGAGCCAACAGCGGGATCGGGCTGATCACCGCGCGGGAGCTGGCCCGCAGCGGCGCGCGGGTGCTGCTCGCCTGCCGTGACGAGCGGCGCGGCAAGGAGGCGGCGGACCGCATCCGGTACGCGGTGCGGGGCGCGGACGTGGAGTTCGCCGCGCTGGACCTGGCCGATCTGTCGTCCGTACGCGAGTTCGCGGCGGGCTACCGGGCGGACCGGCTCGACCTGCTGATCAACAACGCCGGGGTGATGGCCCTGCCCTACGGGCGGACGGCCGACGGTTTCGAGACCCAGTTCGGCGTCAACCACCTGGGCCACTTCGCGCTCACCGGACTGCTGCTGCCGAAGCTGCTGGCCACCCCGGGCGCCCGGGTGGTGAGCGTCTCCAGCGGGCTGCACGCGCTGGCCGACATCGACATGGGCGACCTCAACAGCGAGCGCGACTACCGCCGCTGGGTCGCCTACGGGCGCTCGAAGACCGCCAACCTGCTGTTCGTCCATGAGCTGGCCCGGCGGGCGGCGGCGGCCGGCAGCGGTCTGGTCGCCGCCGCCGCGCACCCCGGGTACGCGTCGACCAACCTCCAGACGGCGGGCGCCCGGATGGAAAACCGCAGGCTGGCGGAGCGGGTCATGGAGCTCGGCAACCGCGTCATCGCCCAGCCCGCTTCGGCCGGCGCCCTGCCCACCCTGTACGCGGCCACCGCGCCGGGTGTGCGCCCCGACTCGTTCACCGGGCCGCGGCTGCTGGGGTGGCGCGGCGCGCCCCGCCCGTCCTGGCGGGCCGGCTGGACGCGCAGCGACGTGGCGGGCGAGCGGCTGTGGGTGGCGTCGGAGCAGCTGACCGGGGTGACGTTCGCGGTGCCCGGGGCCTGAGCCCCGGGCGTCAGCCCTGGTCCTCGACGGCGGACAGGTCCATCCAGACGACCTCCCAGATGTGGTGGTCGGGGTCCTGGAAGGACCGGCCGTACATGAAGCCGAGGTCCTGCGGCTCGTTGGCGGGCGATCCGCCGTTCGCGAGGGCGGCGTCGGCCAGCTCGTCCACCTTCTCGCGGCTGTCCGCGCTGAGCGCGAGGATCACCTCGGTGGACGTCGAGGCGTCCGCGATCTCCTTCTTGGTGAAGTCCTTGAAGCGCTCCTCCTGGAGCAGCATCGCGAAGATCGTGTCGCTGATGACGAGACAGGCGGTGCGCTCGTCGCTGAACTGCGGGTTGAAGGAGTAGCCCAGCTTGCCGAAGAAGCCCTTGGCCGTCTCCAGGTCCTTGACCGGCAGGTTCACGAAGATCATCTGAGCCATGGCTGTCTCACTCTCTCGGTGCGTGATCCGTGTGCGTCGTCCGGCGTACGGGATGTGTGTCCGTCGAACAGGTGTCGACAGGTAGACGCCCGCACCGCCGGAAACTCATCGGTGGCGGGCGGCAGATCCTTTCCGCGCGGCGCCGGACGGAAAACCGCCGGGGCGCTCAGGTCACCGCGAGCGGCGCCCCGCCCCGCAGCAGTGAGCCGCCGAGCGGGGTCAGGGTGTGCAGGACCGAGCTGCCGTGCCGCAGGGTGTGGACGAGCCCGGCCTCGCGCAGCACGCAGGCGTGCTGGCTGGCCGAGGCGAGGGAGACCCCGGCGCGGCGGGCCAGTTCGCTGGTCGTGCAGCCGTCGCCGATGGCCCGCAGGACCGTGGAGCGGGTCTGGCCCAGGAGCCGGCCGAGCCAGGGGCCCGGTTCGGCGAAGGCGGGGGCCGCGGGGTGGGCGACCGGGTAGACGAGGACGGGCGGGAGCAGGGGGTCGCGCAGGACGACGGGCGTGCCCCGGCAGAAGTACGACGGCTGGAGGAGCAGTCCCCGCCCGTCCAGGTGGAGATCGCGGTCGACGGGGTAGTCAGCCTCCAGGACGGGCGCCCGCCAGCGGATCACGGGCGGGAGCGAGGCGAGCAGCTCGTTGGTGCCGCCGTCCAGGAGCGCGCGGCCCCGGATGACGCGGTCGGCCTCGACGGCGGACTGGATGTGCGGCCAGTACGGCTCGACCGCGGCGCGGTGGTAGTCCCGCAGGGCCCCGACGAGCCGGCCCAGGTGCGCGTCGCCGCCCTCGCGCAGCGGTTCGAGCCGGGCGCGCCGGGCCGTGCGCCGGGCGCCGGGCGCGGTCCGGTCGTCCACCATCGCTATTTCGGCCCGCAGTCGCTCGGGCGGGGTCGCGCGCACGGCCTCCATTCCGGCGTCGAGAGCGAGTGGTTCCGCGCTTTCCTGAGAAGGCGTCAGAAAGTCGGGGAAATATCCGCGCGGCGGAACCACCGCGGACAGCAGACGCACTTCACCGCTCAGCCGGGGGCGGGTTTCCGTGCGCCATTTTCCGAACACCGCGGAAGCCCTCCGGTCCCTCAGCCGGTGAAAGCTGAGAATGGTCTCCCACAGCGCGTCGGGCCCGGCGGCCATCCGCACCTTGGAAAGGTCCCATCCGGAGACATGGATACGCAGCACCGAACTCCCACCCCTTGCACCTGCAATTCCCCTCTCGCAAGAGTATGCGAACCGTAACAGCACGTCACCACGGGGTTTCGGCCAGAGGTGAAACGTCTCGCCCCGACCCGCCGCCGGACGAAAGGCTGTACGACGTCGGGTGCGAATCCGGAGCCACCGGAAGAGCGAGTGAAGGCCGTGGGGGGTTTTGCTCGTTCGGCGGCGGTTGGCAATGGTGCGGCTCCGCACTCGATGGGGGTAAGCGGGGTGCGGCCCATGGATGGGGATCCATGGGCCGCACCCCGGTTCGTTCGGACCGATTTCTTTGCGTATTAAACGAAGCAATGGACGCTGGTAACCCGGCCGTCGGCCGGAGTAGGAATTACCCGGACATGACAACTACTGGGGGGCGGGTACGACAAGGCGGCGGCACCCCCGCACAGGGTGCCGCCGCCTCCGGAATTCCGCGTCGGCCGCCGGTTCGGTGAGGGTCGGACGAACCGGCGGCGGCCGCGGAATCAGTGCTGGGTGCCGCGTCAGCGGCTGTCGCTGCCCCGCGGCCCGGCGGCCGCCCGGCCCGCTTCCAGCCGCGCCACCGGAATGCGGAACGGCGAGCAGGAGACGTAGTCGAGGCCCGCCTCGTGGAAGAAGTGCACCGACTCGGGGTCACCCCCGTGCTCCCCGCAGATGCCCAGCTTCAGGTCGGGGCGGGTGGCGCGGCCGGCCGCCACGGCACTGCGTACGAGCGAGCCGACGCCGTCCTTGTCGATCGTCTCGAACGGCGAGACCCCGAAGATGCCCTTCTCCAGGTACGCGGTGAAGAACGAGGCCTCCACGTCGTCGCGGGAGAAACCCCACACCGTCTGGGTCAGGTCGTTGGTGCCGAAGGAGAAGAACTCCGCCGCCTCCGCGATCTGCCCCGCCGTCAGCGCGGCGCGCGGCAGCTCGATCATCGTGCCGATCTTCAGCCTGAGGTCGGTGCCGGTGGCCGCCTCCACCTCGGCGATGACCCGGTCCGCCTCCTCACGGACGATCTCCAGCTCCTGGACCGTGCCGACGAGCGGGATCATGACCTCGGCGCGCGGGTCGCCCTTGGCGTTCTTACGGGCGGCGGCCGCCTCGGCGATGGCCCGCACCTGCATGGCGAACAGGCCGGGGATGACCAGCCCGAGGCGGACCCCGCGCAGACCCAGCATCGGATTCTGCTCGTGCAGCTTGTGCACGGCCTGGAGCAGCCGCAGGTCGTTCTCGTTGGCGTCCTTGCGGGACTCCGCGAGCGCCACCCGCACCGACAGCTCGGTGATGTCGGGCAGGAACTCGTGCAGCGGCGGGTCCAGCAGCCGTACGGTGACCGGCAGCCCGTCCATCGCCTCGAACAGCTCGATGAAGTCCGCCTTCTGGAGCGGCAGCAGCTGCTCCAGGGCCGTCTCGCGCTCCTGGTCGGTGTCGGCCAGGATCAGCTTCTCGACCATCTCGCGGCGCTCGCCGAGGAACATGTGCTCGGTGCGGCACAGCCCGATGCCCTGGGCGCCGAAGCGGCGGGCCCGCAGCGCGTCCTCGGCGCTGTCGGCGTTGGCCCGCACCCGCAGCCGGCGCACCCGGTCCGCGTACGCCATGATCCGGTGCACGGCCGCGACCAGCTCGTCGGCGTCGTCGGCGCCCGCGTGCATCCGGCCCTCGAAGTACTCGACGACCGGGGACGGCACGACGGGGACCTCACCGAGGTACACCTTGCCGGTGGAGCCGTCGACGGAGACGAGGTCGCCCTCCTCCACCACGGTGTCGCCGACCATCAGCCGGCGGCGCTTGGTGTCGACCTCGATCTCCTCGGCGCCGCACACACAGGTCTTGCCCATGCCCCGGGCGACGACGGCGGCGTGCGAGGTCTTGCCGCCGCGCGAGGTCAGGATGCCCTCGGCGGCGATCATGCCGTCCAGGTCGTCCGGGTTGGTCTCGCGGCGGATCAGGATGACCTTCTCGCCGGAGCGGGACCACTTGACGGCGGTGTACGAGTCGAAGACCGCCTTGCCGACCGCCGCACCCGGCGAGGCGGCGATGCCCCGGCCGAGCCGCCGGGTCTTGGCGGTGTCGTCGAAGCGCGGGAACATCAGCTGCGCCAGCTGCGCCCCGTTGACCCTCTGAAGGGCCTCGGCCTCGTCGATCAGCCCCTGGTCCACCAGCTGGGTGGCGATGCGGAAGGCGGCACCGGCGGTGCGCTTGCCGACCCGGGTCTGGAGCATCCACAGGTGGCCGCGCTCGATGGTGAACTCGATGTCGCAGAGGTCCTTGTAGTGGGTCTCCAGCGTCTCCATGATCTTGAGCAGCTGGTCGTAGGAGTTCTTGTCGATCGTCTCCAGTTCGGCGAGCGGCACGGTGTTGCGGATGCCCGCGACGACGTCCTCGCCCTGCGCGTTCTGGAGGTAGTCGCCGTAGACGCCCTGGTGGCCGCTGGCCGGGTCACGGGTGAAGGCGACGCCCGTACCGGAGTCGGGGCCGAGGTTGCCGAAGACCATCGAGCAGACGTTGACGGCGGTGCCGAGGTCGCCGGGGATGCGCTCCTGGCGGCGGTAGAGCTTGGCCCGGTCGGTGTTCCACGAGTCGAAGACCGCCTTTATGGCCAGGTCCATCTGCTCGCGCGCGTCCTGCGGGAAGTCGCGGCCCGCGTCGCGGGTGACGATCTTCTTGAACTGCTTGACCAGCTTCTTCAGGTCGGCCGCGTCGAGGTCCACGTCGACGGTGACGCCCTTGGCCTCCTTGGCGGCCTCCAGCGCCTCCTCGAAGAGGTCGCCGTCGACCCCGAGGACGGTCTTGCCGAACATCTGGATGAGGCGGCGGTAGGAGTCCCACGCGAACCGCTCGTCACCGGCCTGGTCGGCGAGGCCCACGACGGAGGCGTCGGAGAGGCCGATGTTGAGGACCGTGTCCATCATCCCGGGCATCGAGAACTTGGCGCCCGAGCGGACCGAGACCAGCAGCGGGTCGTCGGCCTGGCCGAGCTTCTTGCCCATCCGCGTCTCCAGGGCGCCGAGGTGCGCACTCACCTCGTCGCGGAGCGCCACCGGCTCCTCGCCGCTCTCCAGGTAGACCTTGCAGGCCTCGGTGGTGATGGTGAACCCGGGAGGGACGGGGAGACCGAGGTTGGTCATCTCGGCGAGGTTGGCCCCCTTCCCGCCGAGCAGGTCCTTGAGATCCTTGTTGCCTTCGGTGAAGTCGTAGACGAACTTCTGCACATCACTGTTTTCCGACACGGTCTCGACTCCTCGAAGACGCGGTGGCTGCCCTGACGGCGAGGAACATACCCAGATCGAAGGTGCGTGGGTACGTCCACTTGCGCGTCATGGGGCCGCAACCACCCGTCCGCCAGCAGATCGAAAGTCACCCCGTCGACGGGCCCCATGGATCAGTGCGTTCAGGACTCGTACACAGAATTACGGAGAGCATCCCGATACCGGCGATTCGGTGGCTGAAAGTAGCCGAAGCCTCGATCGATCAAAGTAGAGGCACCTGGCACCCAGTGCCATCATTTGAGAAATGCAGCCCCCATTTTCGCGCTCATCAGAGCGCGAGCACTCTCAGAGTGGCGAGAATCACGCCGGAATAGCCGCTCAGATGTCACCATCCGGACACCCGTTTGGTAACTGCACGCAGAGATCGCGCTCACGCAGAGGCAGAAGCCTGGGCCATACGCATGCGCAGAGCACCGATCCAGGGACAGGTGACCCGATTCGCGCCCCATAAAGCGCTCAAATGAGCAGGTGATGTGGGAGGGGGTAAGAAGAACGGGAGGGGCACCCCGTGCCCCTCCCGTCACACCGCTCTCTCAGCCTCAGCCCCCGGAGGTGTCCAGCTCCGCGTCGGCACCGATGCCCGCGCAGTCGTACGGGTCCTTCAGCCAGCCGTCCGGAAGGGCCACCCGGTTGTTGCCCGAGGTGCGCCCGCGCGGACCGTCGGCGCCGTCCGGCCAGGGCTGGTCCAGGTCCAGCTCCTGGAGCTGGGAGCCGAGTTCCTCCAGCGAGGAGGTGATCGCCAGCTTCTTGCGCATCTCGGAGCCGACCGCGAAGCCCTTGAGGTACCAGGCCACGTGCTTGCGGAAGTCGATCACACCCCGGGCCTCGTCCCCGATCCACTCCCCCAGCAGCGTCGCGTGGCGCAGCATGACGTCCGCGACGGTGCGCAGCGTGGGCGCCTGCCTCGTCGCCGTCCCCTCGAACGCGCTGACCAGATCGCCGAACAGCCAGGGGCGGCCCAGGCAGCCGCGCCCCACGACCACGCCGTCGCAGCCGGTCTCGCGCATCATGCGCAGGGCGTCGTCCGCGCACCAGATGTCGCCGTTGCCGAGGACCGGGATCTCCGGGACGTGCTCCTTGAGGCGGGCGATGGCCTCCCAGTCGGCGGTGCCGCCGTAGTGCTGGGCGGTCGTACGGCCGTGCAGGGCGACGGCCGTGACGCCCTCCTCCACGGCGATCCGGCCGGCGTCGAGGAAGGTGAGGTGGTCGTCGTCGATGCCCTTGCGCATCTTGATGGTGACGGGCAGGTCCCCGGCCTGCGAGACGGCCTCGTGCAGGATCGCGCGCAGCAGCGGCCGCTTGTACGGGAGGGCCGAGCCGCCGCCCTTGCGGGTGACCTTGGGGACGGGGCAGCCGAAGTTCAGGTCGATGTGGTCGGCGAGGTTCTCGTCCACGATCATGCGGACCGCCCTGCCGACGGTGGCCGGGTCCACTCCGTACAGCTGGATGGAGCGGGGGGTCTCGCTCGCGTCGAAGTGGATGAGCTGCATGGTCTTCTCGTTGCGCTCGACCAGCGCCCTCGTCGTGATCATCTCGCTGACGAACAGCCCCTTGCCGCCCGAGAACTCCCGGCACAGCGTGCGGAAGGGGGCGTTGGTGATGCCGGCCATGGGGGCCAGGACCACCGGCGGCTGCACGGTGTGCGGGCCGATGCGGAGCAGCGGGGGCGAGGGGGCGAGCGTGGTCATGGCCCTATTGTCCCGTACCCGCGCCACTGCTCCGCGGGCGGCCGGGGCCCGCCGGGGCGGGGGAAAGGGGCGGGCATTGTCGGAGCACCGCCGTAGCGTGGGGTTTCCGGCAACGAGCCGGCTCACGAAGGAGACGAAGGCCATGCTGCCCACCTCACGCTTAATCCGTACCGGCACCGCGGCCCCCAGCCGCCGCAGGCTGCTCACGCTCGGCGGCGCGGGCGCCGCCGGGGCGCTGCTGCTCGGCGCGGGACCCGCTCGGGCGGCGACCGCGCGGGCGTCCGCGTCCACGACGGCCCGGCTGCGCGAGCTGGAGCGGGTGCACGGCGCCCGCGTCGGGGCCTTCGCGTACAACGTGGCCACCGGGGTCGCGGTCCGCCACCGGGCCGACGAGCGCTTCCCCATGCTGTCCACCTTCAAGACGTTCGCCGCTGCGGCCGTCCTGCGGGACCTGGACCGGGACGGGGAGGTCCTGGACAAGGTGATCCACTACACCGAGGCGGACTGCGTCTCCGATTCGCCGGTCACGAACACCCCGGAGAACATCGCGAACGGGCTGAGCGTCGCCCGGCTGTGCGACGCGGCCATCGGCGACAGCGACAACACCGCCGGCAATCTGCTGCTGCGCGAGCTGGGCGGCCCCGGCGCGGTCACACGTTTCGCCCGCTCGCTGGGCGACCGGGTGACCCGGCTGGACCGCTGGGAGCCCGAGCTCAACTCCGCCGAGCCGGGCCGGGTCACGGACACGACGAGCCCCGCCGCGATCGCCCGTGACTACGCGCGGCTCGTCCTGGGGGACGTGCTGGAGCCCGGGGACCGCGAACGGCTGACCGGGTGGCTGCTGAACTGCCGGACGAGCGGCACCCGCTTCCGGGCCGGTCTGCCGGTGGAGTGGACGGTCGCGGACAAGACCGGCGGCGGCTCGTACGCCTCGTGCAACGACGTGGGGATCGCGTGGACGCCCGAGGGGGCGCCGGTGGTCCTGGCGGTGCTGACGACGAAGCCCGACGGCGATTCCGCCGCCGCGGGCGACCACCCGCTGGTCCGGGACGCGGCAAAGGCCCTGGCGGCAGGGGTCGTTAGTTAGTCGTACTATCGATGAATGCCTGAGCTCAGCCACCGGCGGCGGATGCTGGTGCTGGCGATCTGCTGCATGAGTCTGCTGATCGTCAGCCTCGACACCACCGCCCTGAACGTCGCCCTGCCCGCCATGCGCCGGGAGCTGGACGCGAGCGTCGCGGGGATGCAGTGGACGATCGACGCGTACACGCTCGTCCTCGCATCCCTGCTGATGCTCGCGGGCTCCACCGCCGACCGGATCGGCCGGCGCAAGGTCTTCATGGCGGGGCTCGTCCTGTTCACGCTGGGCTCGGCGCTCTGTTCGCTGGCGCCGAACCTGGAGGCGCTGATCGCTTTCCGGATGGTGCAGGCCGTCGGCGGCTCCATGCTCAACCCGGTGGCGATGTCGATCATCACCAACACCTTCACCGACCCCCGTGAGCGCGCCCGCGCCATCGGGGTCTGGGGCGGTGTCGTCGGCATCTCGATGGCGGCGGGCCCGGTGGCCGGCGGCATCCTGGTCGACTCGGTGGGCTGGCGGTCGATCTTCTGGGTCAACCTGCCGGTCGGCATCGCCGCCCTGCTGCTGACCTGGCGCTACGTCCCCGAGTCGCGCGCCCACCGGGCCCGCCGCCCGGACCCGGTGGGGCAGCTCCTGGTGATCACGCTCCTGGGTTCGCTGACGTACGCGATCATCGAGGCCCCGCAGAAGGGCTGGGTCTCCGCCGAGATCCTGCTGTTCGCCTCGCTCGCGGCGGCCTCCCTGGCCGGTCTGCTGGTGTACGAGCCCCGGCGCACGGACCCCCTGATCGACCTGCGGTTCTTCCACAGCGCCCCGTTCAGCGGGGCCACCGTCATCGCGGTCAGCGCCTTTGCCGGTCTCGGCGGATTCCTCTTCCTCAACACCCTCTACCTCCAGGACGTCCGGGGGCTGAGCGCGCTGGAGGCCGGTCTGTACACGCTGCCGATGGCGGCCATGGTCTGCGTTCTGGCGCCGCTCTCGGGGCGGCTCGTGGCCGCGCGCGGGCCGCGCATCCCGCTGCTGGTCGCGGGCTGCGCGATGGCGGTGAGCGGACTGATGCTCGCGGCGTTCGACGCGGAGACCGGCACGGTCTCGATGTTCGCCGCCTATGTGCTGTTCGGCCTGGGCTTCGGCATGGTGAACGCGCCCATCACCAACACCGCGGTCTCCGGCATGCCGCGCTCCCAGGCGGGCGTGGCGGCGGCCGTCGCCTCCACCAGCCGGCAGATCGGGCAGACCCTCGGCGTCGCCGTGATCGGCGCGGCCCTCGCGGCGGGCATGAGCGGCGCGGGCTCCTCGGCCGGCGCGACGGACGGCTTCGTGGCGGCGAGCAGGCCCGGCTGGTGGATCGTGACCGGCTGCGGGCTGTGCGTCCTGCTGGTCGGGGCGCTGAGCAGCGGACGCTGGGCGCGGGACACGGCCCGCCGGACCGCCGAACGCCTCGCGGAGCCCGGGACCGGGGACATGGACGCGCTGTCCGCCGCTCAGTCCTCGGCGGCGCGGACCAGTTCCTGAAGGCGCTCCAGGCGCTCGCGGGTCTCCTCGTCCCGGGGGGCGTAGCTGACCAGCCGGGGTCCTGCCGCCGGGCCGAGCCAGAGGTCGGTGGTCTCCACGCGGAGCAGGCCCACCCAAGCGTTGCGGAAGATCTTCGAGCGGCTGCCGGCCCCCACGACCTCGTGCCGGGCCCAGTTCTCGCGGAATTCCGGTGAGGCCGCCTCCAGCCGCCCCAGCAGATCCTTCCAGGAGGGCTCGGCGAGGTGGTCGGCCATCGACGCGCGGAATTTGGCGGTCAGATAGCGGGCGACCTCGGCGGTGTCCATGACCGAGGAGCGCCACTGCTCGTTCGTGTAGGCGAGCAGCATGACGTTGCGGTCCTCGGGGGCGACCGCGTCCATGTCGCAGAGCAGCCGCCCGTAGGTGCGGTTGTGGGCGAGGATGTCGTACCGGCTGTTCTGCACGCAGGCGGGGATCGGCTCCAGCTGCCGCAGCATGGCGCGCAGGGCCGGGGTGATGTGCGGGCAGTCGGTGCCGGGCGCGGGGTCGGCGGCGCCCGCCAGCGAGAAGAGGTGGCTGCGCTCGCTGCGGTCCAGCAGCAGGGCGCGGGCGAGCGCGTCGAGGACCTGGGGCGAGACCTGGATGTCCCTGGCCTGTTCGAGCCAGGTGTACCAGGTCACGCCGACGGCGGAGAGCTGGGCGACCTCCTCGCGGCGCAGCCCCGGCGTGCGCCGGCGGCGGCCCCGGACGAGCCCGACCTGCTCGGGGGTGATGCGTTCGCGGCGGCTGCGCAGGAAGTTCGCGAGTTCGTGCCGCCGGATCTCGGGCTCGCTGCGGCCGGGGGCGGCCGTCCGCGCGGCCGGGGTCGCCATCGTCGTCATTCCTCCAGGGTGCGGGACGGACCGGGCCGATTCCAGGTTCCGCGGGTAAGAGGCGGGCTGTTCCAGGTGGTACTTGTACCAGGATAAAGACACTCTGGTACCAGGCTCCGGCTGGAGCGAGAGTCGCTGTCGTGAGTGATTCCTCTGTACGCACGCCATCTGTACGCACGACAACATCAGGCCCCACCGCGTCTCCGGTGCCACGGCACGACCACCCCGCCCCGGCGCTCGGGGCGCTGGGGCTGTTCACCGTGCTGCTGGGCGCGGCCCTGCCCCTGATCGACTTCTTCATCGTCAACGTCGCCCTGCCCACCATCGACCACGACCTGGCGGCGGGCCCCGCCCTGCTGGAACTGGTCGTCGCGGGCTACGGGCTCTCCTACGCCGTGCTGCTCGTCCTCGGCGGGCGGCTCGGCGACATGGCGGGCCGGCGCCGGCTCTTCCTGACCGGCATGGCGGCCTTCGGGCTGACCTCCCTGGCCTGCGGGCTCGCGCCGGACGCCTGGTCCCTGGTCGGGGCGCGCGTGGCGCAGGGCGCGGCGGCGGCCCTGATGCTGCCGCAGGTGCTCGCCACCATCCAGGCGGCCACCTCGGGCCACCGCCGGGCCCGCGCGATGAGCCTGTACGGGGCGACGGCCGGGCTCTCCATGGTCGCGGGCCAGATCCTGGGCGGGGCGCTGGTCGCCGCCGCGCCGCTGTCGTCGGTGTTCGGCGAGAGCGCGGGCTGGCGCTCGGTGTTCCTGGTCAATGTCCCGGTGGCGGCGGTCGGGCTGGTGCTGGCGGCGCGCGCGGTGCCGGAGACCCGTTCCGAGCGGCCGGCGCCCGTCGACGTACCGGGCACGCTGCTGCTCGCCGTCTCGCTGGTGACCCTGCTGGCCCCGCTCACCGAGGGGCGGGCGGCGGGCTGGCCGCTGTGGACCTGGGTGTCGCTCGCGCTGTTCCCGTTCGCGGCGGGCGCCTTCTACCGGGTGGAGCGGCGGGCGGACCGGCGCGGGCTGATCCCGCTGGTGCCGCCGAGCCTGCTGCGGCTGGAATCGCTGCGGCGCGGGCTGGCGCTGGTGGCGCCGTTCTCGGTGGGCTTCGGCGGCTTCATGTTCGTCATCGCGGTGGCGCTCCAGCAGGGCCTTGAGCTGGGCCCGGCCGCCTCGGGGCTGTCGATGGCCCCGATGGCGGTGGCCTTCTTCGCGGCCTCGCTGGCCGGTCCCCGGCTGGTCCGGCGCTACGGCAGCCGGGTCGTGACGGCGGGCGGGCTGGTGCAGGCGGCCGGTGTCGTGGTGCTCGCGCTCACGGTGTGGCGCGGCTGGCCGGACCTGGGGACGGCCGGGCTGGTGCCCGGGATGGCCGTCGCCGGTTTCGGCCAGGGTCTCCAGCTGCCGGTGCTGTTCCGCATCGTCCTGTCCGATGTGCCGCCGGAGCGGGCCGGGGTGGGCGGCGGGGTGATGACGACGACCCAGCAGGCCGCGCTGACGCTGGGCGTGGCGACGCTCGGTTCGCTGTTCCTGGCCCTGGTGCCGGGCTCGGGGATGCGGGACGCCCTGATCATCACGCTGCTGGTCCAGCTGGCGGCGGTCGCCCTGACGACGCTGCTGAGCCTGCGGCTGCCGCGCGCGGTGGGGTGAGGCGGGTTCTGCCGGAAAGCCGGAGCCCCGGCGGGCGGACCGCGCGGTTCGCCCGCCGGGGCTCCGTCGTACGGTTCAGCTCTGCCCGGCGCTCCCCTGCGGGGTCTCGCGCTCCTGGGCGGTCTCCTGGCCGGCGTCCGGGGTCTCCGGCTCGGCGACACCGGTGGCCCGCTCCCGCATCTTGCGGAGCAGCTCCTGCTTCTGGTCGGCGGCCGTCCTGCGGTCGGCGTCGCGCGCGGGGCCGGCGCCCTGCGCCCCGGTGCGGGACAGCTTCTTGCGCTGTCCGCCGACGCCGAGGAGGTTGTTACGGCTCTTGGCCACGGGGTTCTCCCATTCCTGGTCTCAGTGAGGTCTGTCGCGACCCTGGATCGATACGGGGGGCGGCGGGTGGTCGGGCCCGCCGCGCGCTCACTCGTAGATCTGGAAGAACGAATACATGTGGATGACGGTACCCAAACGGGGCGCCCTCCTCACCCCGTTTTCCGGACGCACGGGGCCCCCGGCTCCGCGGCGGGCGCGGAACCGGGGGCCCCGGTCGGCGGATGCGGCCGTCAGCAGCCGAGCAGGCGGGAGCCGAGGTAGCCCTGGATCTGGTCCAGGGAGACGCGCTCCTGCTTCATCGTGTCGCGCTCGCGGACGGTGACCGCGTTGTCGTCGAGGGTGTCGAAGTCGACGGTGACGCAGAACGGCGTGCCGATCTCGTCCTGGCGGCGGTAGCGGCGGCCGATGGCGCCCGCGTCGTCGAACTCGATGTTCCAGTTCTGCCGCAGGTCCGTGGCGAGGCCCTTGGCCTTCGGCGAGAGCTGCGCGTTGCGGGACAGCGGGAGGACCGCGACCTTGACCGGCGCCAGGCGCGGGTCGAGACGCATCACGGCGCGCTTCTCCATGACGCCCTTGGCGTTCGGCGCCTCGTCCTCGCTGTAGGCGTCGAGGAGGAAGGCCAGCATCGCGCGGCCGACACCGGCCGCGGGCTCGATGACGAACGGGGTGTAGCGCTCGCTCTTCTCCTGGTCGAAGAAGGACAGGTCCGTGCCGGAGGCCTTGGAGTGGGCCGTGAGGTCGTAGTCCGTGCGGTTGGCGACACCCTCCAGCTCGCCCCACTCGCTGCCGCCGAAGCGGAAGCGGTACTCGATGTCAGCGGTGCGCTTGGAGTAGTGGGAGAGCTTCTCCTGCGGGTGCTCGAACCACCGCATGTTCTCCTCGCGCAGGCCGAGACCGGTGTACCAGTTCCAGCGCTGCTCCATCCAGTACTCCTGCCACTGCTCGTCCTCGCCCGGCTTGACGAAGAACTCCATCTCCATCTGCTCGAACTCGCGCGTGCGGAAGATGAAGTTGCCCGGAGTGATCTCGTTCCGGAAGGACTTGCCCATCTGCGCGATGCCGAACGGCGGCTTCTTGCGCGAGGTCTGCTGCACCTGGCCGAAGTTGGTGAAGATGCCCTGGGCGGTCTCGGGGCGCAGGTACGCGACGGAGCCGGAGTCCTGGGTCGGGCCGAGGTGCGTGGAGAGCAGGCCGGAGAACTGCTTGGGCTCGGTGAAGGTGCCCTTGTTGCCGCAGTTGGGGCAGTTGAGGTCGGCCAGGCCGTTGACCGGCGGCTTGCCGTGCTTCTCCTCGTACGCCTCCTCCAGGTGGTCCGCGCGGTAGCGCTTGTGGCAGGAGGTGCATTCGGTCAGCGGGTCGGAGAACGTGGCGACGTGGCCGGAGGCCACCCACACCTCGGGGGCCAGGATGACCGACGAGTCGATGCCGACCACGTCCTCGCGGGAGGTGACCATGTAGCGCCACCACTGGCGCTTGAGGTTCTCCTTGAGCTCGACGCCCAGCGGCCCGTAGTCCCAGGCGGCGCGCTGACCACCGTAGATCTCACTGCAGGGGTAGACGAAGCCACGGCGCTTGCTCAGGCTGACGATGGAGTCGATCTTGTCGGCGGCCACGGTGCTCTCTTCATTACGACGACGGAAACTGGACAAGGGTGGCCCGGGGCGCCTCTGTGGGGGTGGTGGTCGGGAGACGAGCGGGCGAATGGCCCAGATTACCGGCGGGCACGCCCCTTCGATCAAATCGGTACCGGAGCCGCCGTCTTCGCCCGGTGCCGGCCACTCACCGCGCCCGCCGCCCCACCCGACTTGTTGACAATCGTTTCCACTTTTGTTGAAAATGACTGTCATGAACGTACGCCGCCTCATACCCACCGCCGCCGTCGCAGGCGCAGCCGTCCTCGGGCTCACCACCCTCTCCGCCTGCTCGACCTCCAACGCCTCCGACCACAAGAACGGCGACCGGCTGGACGTGGTGGCGTCCTTCTACCCGATGCAGTTCCTGGCCGAGCGAATAGGCGGCGACCACGTCTCCGTCTCCACCCTGACCAAGCCCGGCGTGGAACCCCACGACCTGGAGCTCAGCCCCCGGCAGATCGGCGGCCTCGGCGACGCCGACTTCATCCTCTACCTCAAGGGCATCCAGCCCGCCGTGGACGACGCGATCAAGCAGTCCGACTCCTCGAACACCCTCGACGTCACGACGCTGACCACGCTGGAGGACCACGGCACGGAGGTCGGCGACGAGGAGCACGGCCACGACGCGCACGAGCACGAGGGCGAGGAGGCCGGCGCCGACCCGCACATCTGGCTGGACCCGGTGAAGTACACCGAGGTCGCCAAGGGCGTCGGCAAGTCCCTGGAGAAGACCGACCCGGACCACGCCGCGGACTACCGCGAGAACACCGCCGCCCTGGTCAAGGAGCTCGGCGCACTCGACACGGCGTACCGCACGGGACTGAAGGACACCGCGACCAAGACCTTCATCACCACCCACTCCGCCTTCGGGTACCTGGCCGAGCGCTACGGCCTCACCCAGGAGGGCATCGCGGGCATCGACCCCGAGGCCGAGCCCAGCCCCGCCCGCATCAGCGCCCTGCACTCCATCGCGAAGGAGAAGAAGGTCACCACCGTCTTCTTCGAAACGCTCGCCAGCGACAAGACGGCGAAGACCGTCGCCCGCGACACCGGGCTGAAGACCGACGTCCTGGACCCGCTGGAGGGAATCACCGACACCTCCAAGGGCGATGACTACATCGAGGTCATGAAGTCCAACCTCGCCGCCCTGCGCACAGCGCTCGGCGCGAAGTGAGCGACGACCCCACCGAACCCCTCGGCCCGACCCGCGCAGCAGCACCGGAGGCGCTCATGCCCGAGCCCCAGAGCACCACCCCCGACCCCGTGATCGTCGTCCGCGACGCCACCGCCACCCTCGGGGCACGCCCCGTGCTGCGCGGCATCGACCTGACCGTGCGCCGCGGCGAGGTCGTCGCCCTGCTCGGCGCCAACGGCTCGGGCAAGTCCACCGCCGTCCGCTCCGTCATCGGCCAGGTCCCGCTGAGCGGCGGCACCGTCGAGCTCTTCGGCACCCCGCTGCGCCGTTTCCGCGACTGGGCCCGGGTCGGCTACGTGCCGCAGCGCACCACGGCCGCCGGCGGCGTGCCCGCCACGATCCGCGAGGTCGTCGCCTCCGGGCGGCTGTCCCGCACCCGGCTGGGCCTGCCCCGCAAGGCCGACCGCGCCGCCGTGGACCGGGCCATCGAGCTCGTCGGCCTCGCCGACCGCGCCAAGGACTCGGTCGGCGCCCTCTCCGGCGGCCAGCACCAGCGCGTGCTGATCGCCCGCGCGCTCGCCGCCGAGCCCGAGCTGCTGATCATGGACGAGCCGATGGCGGGCGTCGACCTGGCCAGCCAGGAGATCCTCGCCGCCACCCTGCGCGAACAGGTCGCGGCCGGTGCCACTGTGCTCCTCGTCCTGCACGAGCTCGGCCCGCTGGAGCCCCTGATCGACCGGGCGGTCGTGCTCCGCGACGGGTGTGTCATGCACGACGGGCCGCCCCCGAAGGCCGTCGGGCAGCACGCCCTGCCCGGCCACGACCACGTACACCCCCACGCGGCTTCCGAGCCCGTCCGGACGGGACTGCTGAGCTGATCATGGAATTCCTCGAACCCCCCTTCATGCAGCGGGCCCTGCTCGCCGCCGTGCTGGTCGGCGTCATCGCGCCCGCCGTCGGCATCTACCTGGTGCAGCGCCGGCAGGCCCTGATGGGCGACGGCATCGGGCACATCGCCATGACCGGCGTCGGCCTCGGCTTCCTGCTCTCCACCAGCCCGGTCTGGATGGCCACGGCCGTCGCCGTCGCGGGCGCGGTCGTCATGGAGCTGATCCGCTGGTACGGCCGCACCCGCGGCGACATCGCGCTGGCCATGCTCTTCTACGGCGGCATGGCGGGCGGTGTCCTGCTGATCAACCTCTCCGACACCGGCTCGAACGCCAACCTCACCTCGTACCTCTTCGGCTCGCTGTCCACGGTCTCCTCCGAGGACATCACCGCGATCTCGCTGCTCGCCGCGTTCGTCCTGCTGGTGACCGTGGGGCTGCGGCGGCAGCTGTTCGCCGTCAGCCAGGACGAGGAGTTCGCCCGGGTGACCGGTCTGCCGGTGCGCGTGCTGAACCTGCTGATCGCGGTCACCGCCGCGGTCACCGTCACCGTCGCGATGCGGGTCGTCGGGCTGCTCCTGGTCAGCGCCCTCATGGTCGTCCCGGTCGCCGCCGCGCAGCAGATCACCCGGTCCTTCAAGGTGACATTCGTGCTCTCCGTCCTCATCGGGGTCGGCGTCACCCTGGCCGGCACCGTGACCTCGTACTACCAGGACGTCCCGCCCGGCGCGACGATCGTGCTGCTCGCGATCGGGGTCTTCGTCGCCCTCACCGTGCTCGCCGCCCCGCTGGCCCGCGGCCGGGCCCGGCGCAGCGAGACGGCGGCGGAACGGTGCACCCTGGAGGTACCGGCCGCCCGCCCGGCACCGGACGACGTCGGCGTCTGACCGCCGGGGCCTCTCCGGCGGGGTGCGGGCTGGCACAATGGCCCGACAGATGTACGGGCGACACGAGGAGGCTCCTGTGGCGACGGCGCCGATCAGTGGTACGAACGCGGCTCCGGTCCGTGGCCGGTCGACCCGGCAGCGGGCAGCAGTGGCGGCGGCGCTCGACGAGGTGGACGAGTTCCGCAGCGCCCAGGAGCTGCACGACGTCCTCAAGCACCGCGGGGACTCGGTCGGCCTGACAACGGTCTACCGCACCCTGCAGTCCCTCGCCGACGCGGGCGAGGTAGACGTCCTGCGCACCACGGAGGGCGAGTCCGTCTACCGCCGCTGCTCGACCGGCGACCACCACCACCATCTGGTCTGCCGGATGTGCGGCAAGGCGGTCGAGGTCGAGGGGCCGGTGGTCGAACAGTGGGCGGAGACCATCGCGGCGCAGCACGGCTTCGTGAACGTGGCGCACACCGTCGAGGTCTTCGGCACCTGCGCGGACTGCGCGAGCAACGAGAAGTGAAGTGATCCGGGCCCGGCGGGGGCGTACAGCGTGGTACGCCCCCGCCGGGCCCGCTGCTCAGCTGCCGGAGGCCGCGACCTCTTCGGCGCCGCCGAACCGGCGGTCCCGCTGGGCGAATTCCAGGCAGGCCCGCCACAGATCGCGGCGGTCGAAGTCCGGCCACAGCACGTCCTGGAAGACCATCTCGGCGTACGCGCTCTGCCAGATCAGGTAGTTCGATGTGCGCTGCTCACCGCTGGGCCGCACGAACAGGTCGACGTCCGGCATGTCCGGGTAGTAGATGTACTTCGCGAACGTCTTCTCGTTGACCTTCGACGGGTCGAGCCGCCCGGCGGCGACATCCTGAGCGATCCGCTGCGCGGCGTCCGCGATCTCGGCCCGGCCGCCGTAGTTGACGCAGAAGTACAGCGTCATCCGGTCGTTGTCCTTGGTCTGCTCCTGAGCGACCTGGAGCTCCTGGACGACGGACTTCCACAGCTTGGGCATGCGGCCCACCCAGCGGATCCGGATGCCCAGCTCGTCCATCTCGTCACGGCGGCGCCGGATGACGTCCCGGTTGAAGTTCATGAGGAACTTCACCTCTTCCGGGGACCGCTTCCAGTTCTCCGTGGAGAAGGCGTACAGCGAGAGGTTCTTGACGCCCATCTCGATGCAGCCCTTGAGCACGTCCATGACGACGCCCTCGCCGACCCTGTGCCCCTCGGTGCGCGGCAGACCGCGCTCCTTGGCCCAGCGGCCGTTGCCGTCCATCACGATGGCGACGTGCTTGGGCACCAGCTCACCGGGGATCTTCGGGGGCACGGCACCGGACGGGTGCGGCTCCGGGGTCTTGTAGTCGCGCCGGTTACGGCCGCCGAGCATCCCGCGTACTGCCATGAGCTTCTCAGTCTCCCTGTGTCACTTTTCCACGTACCGCAGTGAACGCAGCCCGCGCTCCAGATGCCAGTGCAGATACGCGGACACCAGCCCGCTCCCCTCCCTGGCGTGACGCGCCTCGCACGCGTCCGCCGTCTCCCAGTCGCCGGTGAGCAGGGCGCTCAGCAGGGCGACGGCCTCAGCCGAGGGTACGACGCTGCCGGGCACCCGGCAGTCGCCGCATACGACGCCGCCCGCCGCGACGGAGAAGAAGCGGTTCGGTCCCGGCAGCCCGCAGCGGGCGCAGTCGACGAAGCTCGGGGCGTAGCCGTTGACGGCGAGGGAACGCAGCAGGAAGGCGTCCAGGATCAGATGCGGCTGGTGCTCGCCCCGGGCCAGGGTGCGCAGCCCGCCCACCAGCAGCAGGTACTGCTGGACCGCGGGTTCGCCCTCGTGGTCGGTGAAGCGCTCGGCGGTCTCCAGCATCGCGGTGCCCGCGGTGTAGCGCCCGTAGTCGGTGACGATCCCGCCGCCGTACGGGGCGATCGTCTCGCTCTGGGTGCAGAGCGGCAGCCCGCGCCCGACCAGTTCGCTGCCGCGCGCGAAGAACTGCACGTCCACATGGGAGAACGGCTCCAGCCGGGCCCCGAACTTGGACTTGGTGCGGCGCACACCGCGCGCGACGGCCCGCACCCGGCCGTGGCCCCGGGTCAGTATCGTGATGATCCGGTCGGCCTCGCCCAGCTTCTGCGTGCGCAGCACCACGCCGTCGTCCCGGAACAAGCTCATGCGTCCATTGTCCGGTACGCGGCCCGGGGCACCGGGCCCGCCCCCGCGACCCGGTCCGCTCAGCTTCCGCCGGCGCCGCCGCCCACGGGCACGACCAGCCCCGATTCATAGGCGGCGATCACCAGCTGGGCCCGGTCCCGGGCGCGCAGCTTGCCCATGATCCGGCTGACGTGGGTCTTGGCGGTGAGCGGGCTGAGGCCGAGGCTCTCCGCGATCCCAGTGTTGTTGAGGCCGCGCGCGACCAGGGCGAGGACCTGGCGTTCGCGCTCGGAGAGCATGCCGAGGGCGCCGGGCCCCGGACCGGCGGGGGCCCGTGGGGCGCTGAGCACCCGGGCGATGAGGCGGGCGGTCGGGCCGGGCGAGAGCAGCGACTCGCCCGCGGCCACCGTCCTGATCGCGGCGAGCAGGTCGGCGGGCCGGGTGTCCTTGACCAGGAAGCCGGAGGCGCCGGCGCGCAGCGCTTCGACGATGTGGTCGTCGGTGTCGTAGGTGGTCAGGACCAGCACCTTCACCCCGGCCAGGTCCTCGTCGGCGGCGATGAGCCGGGTCGCCCCGATGCCGTCGAGTTCGGGCATCCGGATGTCCATGACGACGAGGTCGGCGCGCGCCGAGCGGGCGAGCGCGACCGCCTCCAGGCCGGTGGCGGCCTCCCCGACCACCTCCATCTCCGGGTCGGAGCCGACGAGCATGGCGAACGCCGCCCGCACGAGCGTCTGGTCGTCCGCGAGCAGTACCCGGATCATGAGGTGGTCTCCGCTTCCCGTTCCGGTGCGTGTTCATGTGTGTGCGCGGGGAGGTGTCGTGCCTGGTTTCCCTCGGGCGGGGGCGGGAACGGCAGCAGGGCCGCGACCTCGAAGCCGCCGCCGGGGCGGGGTCCCGCGGTCAGGGTGCCCCCGGTGCTGCGGGCGCGTTCCCGCATTCCGAGGATCCCGAACCCCGGTGCGGAGCCGTCGTCCACCGGACCGGTGCCGTCGTCGGTGACGGTGACCCGCAGCGCCCCGGCGGCGGGCTCCACGACGACGCGGATACGGGCCCCGGCGCCCGCGTGCCGTACCGCGTTCGTCAGGGACTCCTGGATGATCCGGTAGGCGGCGGCTCCGATCGCCGGGGCGAGGCGGCCGGCCGGGGTGCGGACCTGGAGGCCGACGTGCGCCCCGGCCGCCTCGGCGGCCCGTACGAGGCCGGGCAGGGCGGCCAGGTCGGGTAGGGGGCCCTCCGGGTCCGTACCGTCCCCGCCCTCCTGCCCGGTGCCGCGCAGCACCTGGAGGGTGGTCCGGAGCTCCGCCCTGGCCTCCCGGCAGGTCTCGGCTATGTCGTCCAGCGACGCGGCCACCGCCTGCCGGTCCAGCCGGTCCGGGTCGACGGTCAGGATGTGCGAGGCGACCGAGGTCTGCACTCCGATGAGGGTGATGCTGTGCGCGAGGAGGTCGTGCAGATCGCGGGCGATCCGCAGCCGCTCCTCGGCGACCCGCCGCCCGGCCTCCTCCTCCCGGGTCCGTTCGGCGCGTTCGGCACGTTCCAGCACCGAGGCGACGTACTGGCGGTAGATGCGCACGTCCACCCCGCAGAACAGCACCGCGACGATCCACCCGGAGATCCGCAGCAGTTCGAGCCCGTCGTGCGCACTGAGCACGAGCACCACCGTCACCATCACGGAGGTGACGCCGATGCCGACGAGCAGGGTGCGCAGCGGGCGGCCGGTCACGGCCACCGTGTAGAGCGCGATCCAGGTCTGCGGCATCGGGGCCGAGTGGAGGTTGTCGCCGCCATGGTAGAGCGCCAGCAGCGGCACCATGGCGAGCAGGACCAGCACGGGGCTGTGCCGCCGCCAGGCAAGCGGAACGGCGCTGCCCAGCAGCAGGGCCCACCCCGCCGCCCCGAGCGTGTGGGCGCCGCCGGCGGACAGCGCGAGACCCGCGGAGAGCGCTCCGGCACCCGCGGCGATCAGGGCGTCGTTGCGCTCGCGGTGCGGCGCCCGCATGGGGTCGCGGTTGACGACGGCCAGGACGCGGTCACGGCGGCTCGGGGCGGGGGCTGGGGCTGGGGCTGGGGGCACGTCGCCATCCTCCGGTACGGGGCGGACCGCTGTCAGGGGGCTTCGACGGGTTCCGGTGCGCGGGGCGCGGGCGCTTCGGGGGTGCGGCTGAGCGCGCCCGGCCACCAGATCCTCCGTTGCAGGGCCACGCTCGCCGATGTCACCAGGTAGGTGCGGACGAGGAAGGTGTCCAGGAGGACGCCGACGGCGATCACGAAGCCCATTTCGACGAGGCCGGCCAGCGGCATGTTCGTCAGGACGGCGAAGGTGGCGGCGAGGACGAGCCCGGCCGACGCGATGACCCCGCCGGTGGTGCGCAGGGCGGTGAGCGCGGCCTCGGTGGGCTCGGCGCCGCGCCGGGCCTCTTCGCGGACCCGGTGCATCAGGAAGATGCCGTAGTCGACGCCGAGGGCGACCAGGAAGACGAAGGAGAGCAGGGGCAGTCCGGGGTCGGTGCCCTTGAGCCCGAGGAGCGGTTCGAAGAGGAGTCCGCCGATGCCGAGGGAGGCGCCCCAGACCGCGACGACGGCGGCGACGAGCAGCAGGGGTGCGACGAGGCTGCGCAGCAGGGCGATCAGGATGAGCAGGACGGAGAGCAGGACGAGCGGGACGACGACCCTCAGGTCCCGGGTGCCTGCCGTCTCCAGGTCCATCTGCTGGGCGCCCGGCCCGCCTACGTGGCTGCCGGGCAGCCGTTCGCGCAGGGCCAGGACGGTGGCCTTCTCGCCGGCGGACTCGGGGGCGGCAGCGGCGGTGACGGACAGCTCGGTCCAGCCGCCGCCGCTGCGGCCCCGCTCGGCGGCGGCGACGCCCTCGGTGGCCCGGACCTGCGCGAGCGTCTCGGCGGCCCGTTCGGTGCGCGTGGTCACGGCGATCGGCTGGCTGGAGCGGCCGGGGTAGGCGTCGGCGAGGGTCGCCATGGCCGCGACCGAGTCCGGCTTCGTGGTGAAGGAGTCCTCCTGTTTGAGGTCGCCGGGCAGGTTGAGGACCCCGAGCGACAGCGCGCCCAGCAGGACCCCGCCGGTGACGAGGACGGCGACGGGCCGGCGCCCGGCGGAGCCGCCCATGGCGGCGAACAGCGAGCGGCGGCGCGGCTCGGAGCCGTACACGGGCACGAGCGGCCAGAACACCCGGCGGCCCAGCAGGACCAGGACGGCCGGCAGCAGCGTCAGCATCGCCAGGAGCGCGCACAGCACGCCGACGGCGGCGATGGGGCCCATTCCCCGGCTGCTGCTCAGATCGGCGGCCAGCAGGCACAGCAGGCCCGCCGCGACGGTCCCTGAGGAGGCGAGGACCGCGGGCCCGCAGCCGCGCAGCGCCGCCGCCATCGCCTCGTGGGGGCGTTCGGCGCGGGTCAGTTCCTCGCGGTAGCGGGAGACGAGCAGCAGGGCGTAGTCGGTGCCCGCGCCGAAGACGAGGATGGTCATCACGGCGGAGCTCTGGCCGGTGACGGTGACGTCGAAGGCCCGGTTGAGGGCGTGGACGACTCCCATCGACAGGGCGTCGGCGACACCGGCGACGCCGAGCGGCACCAGCCACAGCAGCGGGCTGCGGTAGATGAGGATCAGCAGGACCGCGACGACCGCGACGGTCGTGTAGAGCAGCGGTCCGCCGAGCGAGCCGTAGACCTTCTGGGCGTCCACGGTCAGCGCCCCGGGCCCGCCGACCGCGACGGACAGCCCGTCACCGCCCCGGACGGTCTCGCGCACGTCGTCGACCAGCGCGGTGCGGGCCTCGTCGTCCTGTCCGGGCTCGGTCGTGGAGACCGGGTACATCAGCGTGGTGCCGTCCTTCGACGGGACGGCGCGCGGGGGTGCGCCGAGGGTGTGTCCGGCGGCCACCTCGGCGGTCTGCCGGTCCGCGAGGGCGCGGTCGGCGGCGGTGAGCCCGCTGTCGCGGTGGTAGACGAGGACGAGGTCGGTGGACTCGCCGCCGGGCAGGGCGTCCTGGATACTGGCGACCTGGGTGGAGTCGGCGCTCGCGGGGAGGTAGTCGACGGCCCGGTTGACCTGTACGTCCCCGAGTCTGCCCGCCGACGGTCCCGCGAGGGCCATCGCGGCGGCCCAGAGCGCGACGACCGCCCAGGGCAGCAGCCGCCACCGGCTCACCGTTCGCGTCCGTCCGCCACTGTCCTGTGCTGCGGACCTCATGGGAGGCCCCCCTTCCGTACGGGTGTCCGGTCATGTCCAGACTCCCGTCGGGGAGGGGGCGCTTCGTCGCGCCGGAGGCCGACTTCCCGGCTACTGCCCGGGAGGGTGCGGCGCGCCCGCTACTCCCTGGGGAGTAGCGGGCGGTTGCGGGGCGAAGGTCAGGAGGGCGTACGCGCCGCCGCGGCGAGGAGGCGGGCGGTGTCCTCGGCGCGGAGCCGCAGCGCCCCGCCGACCGTGGTCAGCACCTCGCGCTCGGCCGGGCTGTACGCCCCGTCGGCGAGGGCGATCCGCGCGCCCTGGAGCAGAATCGATTCGCGTCCGGCGGGGGCGAGGTGCGGGGCGAGCGGTTCCAGCGCCTCGTGGAGTTCGATGGCGAGGGCCGCGCCGCAGGCCTCGGCCGCGGGGTCGAACGCGGAACCGTGGCCGATGTCGGCGGACAGGACCTCCACGACGGTGGCGAGCTGTTCCGCCGTGCAGTCGTCGAATCCGGCGCCGCGCACCGTCTCGACGGCGGTCTCCAGGACGGTACGGGAGGTGCTGCCGCCGGCCGCGAGGACGCCGAGGGTCACGGTGTGCACGGCGTCCCTGAGCATCGCGGAGAACCGGGTGGTGGTGGGGTGGTCGAGCGCCTCCGGGTCGAAGTGCTGGTGGCAGGCGGCGCATTCGACGACCGGGCCCGCGGTGCCGCGCCGCAGCAGCGGCACGCCGAGCACGGTGAAGCGGCGACGCCCGGTGAGACGGCGGTAGTTGCGGTCGCCTCCGCAGCCGGGGCAGAAGAACTCCCCGTCGCCCACGGCGTCCCACAGCGTGCGGGTGCCGCAGATACGCAGCTTCATGGCGCGTTGTCCCAGGGCTGACCGCACGTCGCACACCTCCGTAACTCCCCCGTGGCCCCAAGGTCGCGGGAGGTACCCCTCGGCATCATTGCCGTGTGAACGTGATGTTAACCACATCCCCGTAGCGCCGTCAGCACCTCGCCTGTCACAACCGTCCGGAGATGGCTGAACCCCGCCCCCCGAAGAGCGGGTGGGCGGGGTTCACGGACCGTACGACTCCGGCCCTTTCGGGCGCCGGATCAGCGGGTGGCGCGGTTGACCGCCGAGACGACCGCCTTCAGGGAGGCACGGGTGGTGTTGGCGTCGATGCCGATGCCCCACAGAACCTTTCCGTCGATGACGCACTCGATGTACGAGGCGGCCTGCGCGCTCGCGCCCTCGCTCATGGTGTGCTCGGTGTAGTCCAGCAGCCGGGCGTCGATGCCGATGGCCTGCAGCGCTTCGAAGAACGCGGAGATCGGGCCGTTGCCGGTGCCGGTCAGCACGGTGTCCGCGCCGTCGACGGTCGCCTCGACGGTGATCGTGTCGCGGCCGTCGGAACCGGTCGTGCTCTGGCCGGAGCGGATCTGCACCCGGCCCCACGCGTTGTCCGGGTTGGGCAGGTACTCGTCCTGGAACACGCTCCAGATCTGCGTCGGCGTGACCTCGCCGCCCTCGGCGTCTGTCTTGGCCTGAATGATCCGGGAGAACTCGATCTGCATCCGGCGCGGCAGGTCCAGCTTGTGGTCGTTCTTCAGGACGTAGGCGATACCGCCCTTGCCGGACTGCGAGTTGACCCGGATGACCGCCTCGTAGGAGCGGCCGACGTCCTTGGGGTCGATCGGCAGGTACGGGACCGCCCACTCGATGTCGTCCACCGTCTTGCCCCGGGCAGCCGCGTCGGCCTCCATGGCGTCGAAGCCCTTCTTGATGGCGTCCTGGTGGGAGCCGGAGAAGGCGGTGTAGACCAGGTCGCCCGCGTAGGGGTGGCGCGGGTGGACCTCCATCTGGTTGCAGTACTCGCTGGTGCGGCGGATCTCGTCGATCTGCGAGAAGTCGATCTGCGGGTCGACGCCCTGCGAGAACAGGTTCATGCCCAGCGTCACCAGGTCGACGTTGCCGGTGCGCTCGCCCTGGCCGAACAGGCAGCCCTCGACCCGGTCCGCCCCGGCCATCAGGGCCAGTTCGGCGGCGGCAACGGCGGTCCCGCGGTCGTTGTGCGGGTGGACGGACAGGCAGACGAACTCGCGGCGCGACAGGTTGCGCGACATCCACTCGAACCGGTCCGCGTGCGTGGAAGGCGTCGAACGCTCCACGGTGGCGGGCAGGTTGAGGATGATCTCGCGGCCCTCCTCGGGCTGCCAGACGTCACAGACCGCCTCGCAGACCTCCAGGGCGAAGTCCAGCTCGGTGTCGGTGAAGATCTCGGGGCTGTACTGGTAGCCGAAGATCGTCTCGTCGCCCAGGATCTTCTCGGCGTACTCCCTGACCAGCCGGGTGCCGTCCACGGCGATCTGCTTGACCTCGTCCCGGCTGCCGCGGAAGACCACGCGGCGGAAGGTGGGGGCGGTCGCGTTGTACAGGTGGACGGTGGCGCGGTGGGCCCCGACCAGCGATTCGACGGTCCGCTCGATCAGTTCCTCGCGGGCCTGCGTCAGGACGGAGATCGTCACGTCCTCGGGGATCGCACCCTCTTCGATGATGGAGCGGACGAAGGCGAAGTCGGTCTCGCCCGAGGACGGGAAGCCGACCTCGATCTCCTTGTAGCCCATGCGTACGAGCAGGTCGAACATCTCGCGCTTGCGGGCCGGCGACATCGGGTCGATCAGCGCCTGGTTGCCGTCGCGCAGGTCGGTGGAGAGCCAGCGCGGCGCCTTGGTGATCCGCTTCTCGGGCCAGGTGCGGTCCGGGATGTCCACGGCCTCGTAGCGGCCGTACTTGTGGACCGGCATCCCGGACGGCTTCTGGAGGCCCGTGGCGTTGGTGACGGGCGTGGGACGGCCGACGGCGTCCGAGGCGGGGGTCTGCGCGGGATTCACTGCGGTCATGGCGTAGGGCTCCTCGGGGTCCTTCTACGGGACGGCCGACTGTGTCACTGCAACACCAGACTCCGCGGGGAGGGGGTCGGCCTACGACTACAGGCCCTCGCCGCGGCAGCTAAGAAGAAGCAGCCCGAAACGCATGATGCGTCGAGACTAGCCGAGGGGCGCCCGAGACGTCGGTGCCGTATCAGTATGCGGGATCGAGCGGCTGAAACACCCAACAGTGATCAATCACTCTATTTCGTCAATCCCGGTTGCAACCAGTGACATTGCGCTTACGCACTGCCACAGTCGTGTGTATGCAGCCTCAAATCCAGCAGGGGTTTCACCCCGTCTTCTGCACCATTGTTCCGCCCCACCTCCTCGACAAGCTCTCCCAGTCCGAGGACCCCGTCCTCGCGGACCCGGCCCGCCGCACCTTGCAGTCCGACGCCGCCCGGCGCACCCGGCGGCAGATGACCACCGTCGCCAGGCCAACCGCCGCACCCGAGCCGGACGACGACGGGTCAACCACACCCGACCGCACGCTCTACGACTGCCGCCACGGCACGGATCTGCCGGGTACCAAGGTCCGCGCCGAGGGCGAGGACCCCACGTCCGACGCCAGCGTCAACCGCGCGTACGCGGGCCTCGGCGCCACCTTCGAACTGCTGCTCAGCGCCTACGGCCGCCGCTCGATCGACGGCCACGGCCTGCCGCTCATCGGCTCCGTCCACTACGACGAGAAGTACAACAACGCCTTCTTCGACGGCGAGCAGATGGTCTTCGGTGACGGGGACGGCGAGATCTTCCTCGACTTCACCGTCGCCATCGACGTGATCGCCCACGAACTGGCGCACGGCCTCACGCAGTACACGGCCAACCTCAGCTACTACGGCCAGTCCGGCGCGCTCAACGAATCGGTCTCGGACGTCTTCGGCTCCCTCGTCAAGCAGTACTCGCTGGGGCAGACCGCCGAGCAGGCGGACTGGCTGATCGGCGAGGGGCTGCTGGCGCCCCGGGTCCAGGGCGTGGCGCTGCGCTCGATGAAGGCGCCCGGCACCGCCTACGACGACGACGTGCTCGGCAAGGACCCGCAGCCGGCCTCCATGGACGACTACATCCGCACCGGCGACGACAACGGCGGGGTGCACCTCAACTCCGGCATTCCCAACCGCGCCTTCTACCTCCTGGCGACCGCGCTCGGCGGCAGTTCCTGGGAGCGGGCGGGCCAGCTCTGGTTCGATGTGCTCACAGGTGGTGAACTGGCGGTGGACGCGGACTTCGCGGACTTCGCCCGCCTGACCGTGGCGGCGGCCCGTGACCGCTTCGGGGACGGCGACGAGGTCGAGGCGGTCCTCAAGGCCTGGTCGGAGGTGGGCGTTCCGACCAGTTAGGCACGCACACCGACCGGCCCGTCCGGCGTGGAAGGACAGCACATGCGGATTCAGGTGAGCAGGACCGGCGGCTTCGCCGGTATCGCGCGCCACCGCGAGATCGACACCTCCCAACTGGCCGACGCCAAGGAGTGGGAGGCCCTGGCGGGCTCGGCGCTGGCCGAGGGCCAGGACACCGCGCCCCGAGGGGTCCCGGACGGCTTCAGCTACCGGATAACGGTCGACGGCCGGACCGTGCACTGCGCGGACCCACGCCTCACCGACGCCCAGCGCGCCCTGATCTCACGCGTCCTGAAGGAGGGCGCGTGAGAGGGACGGGCGCGAGCGGGCGGGGCTGAGGCGGGGGCGGATCCGAGGCGAGCGGGGCTGAGGCGGGGGTGCTTCAGAACCCCAGCTTCCGCAACTGCTTCGGGTCGCGCTGCCAGTCCTTGGCGACCTTCACGTGCAGGTCGAGGAAGACGGGTGTGCCGAGGAGGGCCTCGATGTGCTTGCGGGACTTGGTGCCGACGTCCTTCAGCCGCTTGCCCTTGGGGCCGATGATGATGCCCTTCTGGCTGGGGCGCTCGATGTAGACGTTGGCGTGGATGTCCAGCAGCGGCTTGTCCGCCGGCCGGTCCTCGCGCGGCAGCATCTCCTCGACGACGACCGCGATGGAGTGCGGCAGCTCGTCGCGTACGCCTTCGAGCGCGGCCTCGCGGATCAGCTCCGCGACCATGACCATCTCGGGCTCGTCGGTTAGGTCGCCCTCGGGGTAGAGCGGCGGGCCCTCGGGCAGGAGGGGGGCGATCAGGTCGGCCAGCAGTTCGACCTGGCGGTCCTTGACGGCCGAGACCGGGATGATCTCCGCCCACTCGAAGCCGAGCTCCTCGCCGAGCCGGGAGACGGCCAGCAGTTGTTCGGCGAGCTGCTTGGATTCGACCAGGTCGGTCTTGGTGATGATCGCGATCTTGGGGGTCTTCTTGATGCCCGCGAGTTCCTTGACGATGTACTTGTCGCCGGGGCCGAGCTTCTGGTCGGCGGGCAGGCAGAAGCCGATGACGTCGACCTCGGCCCAGGTGGTGCGCACGATGTCGTTGAGCCGCTCGCCCAGCAGGGTGCGCGGCTTGTGGAGGCCGGGGGTGTCGACCAGGATCAGCTGGGCGTCCGGCCGGTGCACGATCCCGCGCACGGTGTGCCGGGTCGTCTGCGGCCGGTTGGACGTGATGGCCACCTTCCGGCCGACCAGAGCGTTCGTCAGGGTGGACTTGCCCGCGTTGGGACGTCCCACGAAGCAGGCGAAACCGGCCCGGTGGGGGTCGGTGTTCTCAGCCTGCCGCGCAGCGGCTTCAGGGTTCGGTCGAGCGCTCATGGCGCCCATTGTCCCCGATCGCGGGGACCTCGGGGCACCGAGGCGCCCGCCACGGCCCCCGGGGCCCCGCTTCACGCGGCGCGGCGGCGTCTGCGCCGGGCCCGTGTCCACAGCGCCGCGCCCCCGGCGAGCAGGGCCACGAGCACCCCGGCGACCAGCCAGGGCAGGGCGAAGTACGAGGCGGAGGCGGACTCGCGGGTCTCGCGGGCGGTCGCGGTGAGGGTGATCTCGCCCCACTCCAGCTGCGGCGCGCCCGCCCACTCCTCGGTGAGCCGGACCGCCTGGTGCGGCAGCAGCTCCGAGGGGACGTGCTTGAGGTCCCGGGCGAGCAGGGTGCGGCCGAAGAGCCCCTTGGCCTTGAGGGCGACCTCGGGGTCGAGCGTGACGTTGCCCCGGTTGCGCAGGGTGTACGAGATGACGGCCCGGGACGTGCCGGTGCCCGGGACCAGGGGCTGGGTGTGCTCGACCTTCACGTCGTCCACGGAGAGCGCGGGCATCGTCGGGCCGTTGACCCGCAGATAGATCCGGGCGCCGACGGCCTTCTGGATGCCCACGGCGACGGCGCCCGCGTCGGCCGGGTCGATGCGCTCGTCCAGGGCGACGAGAGCGCCGGGGTGGTCGCCCGGCTCGGCGTCCTCGGGGACGCGGATGGTGACGGGCACGGTGACCGAGCCGTGCGGCTTCACGGTGACCCGGTCGCGGCCCGCCGTCGCCCAGGCCCCGACGGCACGCTGCTTCTCGGCGCGTGAGCGGACCGCGAAGCCGCCGTCGCGCGCGGTGTTGTAGGCGTCGGCCGCGTACAGCCGGAAGGTGAGCGGTGTGCCGGTCTTGTTGGTGACGGTCACCCGGTCGGTGAGGGTGGCGCCGGGGTCGGCCGACAGATAGAAGTACGGGCGCCCGCCCGCGTCGGCGGTGGCCGGGAAGACCGACCAACTGCCGTTGTCGGCGGCGCCGGCGGCAGGGGCGCCGAGCAGGATCAGGGCCCCGGTCAGCAGGGCCGACAGAAGGACGGACAGCTTGGAACGCACGGTGCGGGCCCCCAGGGTGCACGCTCGGGCGGGATGGGCCGGCCGGGTGCGCGCCCGGCCCACCGGTTGATCACGGGACACACCCGAGGGGCGCTCAGGTGAGGGTGAGGGTGAGCACCCCGGTGTACGCGCCGGGGGCGGTGAAGGCCGGTACGTCCAGCGCCAGCCGGGCGTCCACGGTGAACTCGCCTCCGGTGAGCGTGCCGTCCGGCGTGGACGCCAGGGTGGCTCCCGCGCCGCCGACCGTTCCCTTCGACCCGGCCGCACAGGTGCTGGGGCTGCCGGACTTCGTCTCGCAGACCGGGTCCCAGCCGAGCGCCGAGGCGCCGATGGCGGCCCCGCCCGGTCCCGTGAAGTCGGTGACCTTGCCGGTCAGGGACCAGCCCGCGGGGCCGCCGCGGAAGTCCTTGACGATCACCGTGTTCAGTGCGCCCCTGGAGGCGCCGCCCTGCCCGAAGTCGACCGCGGACAGGGCGACCGAGTCCCCGGCCTGGGTCATGGAGAGGGTGCCCGCCTGGACGGAGGAGGTCAGCCGCTGGCTGCCGTCCGGCGTCTCACCGCCGCCCTGGGTGACGGTGTAGGGCTGCGGCCCGGCGCCCTTGTCGGGGTCCCAGGCGGCGCCCTCGTAGGCGACGATGCCGGTGGTGGCGGGGTCGTTGACGGTGAGCTGCCCGCTGAAGGAGCCCGAGCCGTCCGCCTCGGCCGTCGCGGTGTCGCCGGTCCGCGCGTCCCCGGCGCGGCCGGCGAGCGTGACCGGGGCGCCCGCGGTGAAGCCGGTCCCGGTCACGGTGACGGGGTCGCCGGCCTTCCCGGAGGCCGCGCCGAGCCGGATGGACCGTTCGTCGACCTGGCCGCCGCCGGAGGCGATGATCGTCTGAGAGACGGGGGCAGGCGGATCGGTGACCGTGCAGGGCGTGTCCAGCTCCATGATGTAGCCGGTGTGGATGTTGTAGTCGCCGGGCGAGAGCGTGATCTCGCCGGGGGCGGTGACCGTGAAGGTGCCACTCATCGAGAACGACGGGAACGCCCCCTTGCCGGGCACCGGCTCGTTCTTCTTCGGGCCCGCCACCGTGATGTCCCCGGACTGCGCACCCGCGACAAAGACCTTGCCGGTCGGCGTCATGATGTCGGCGGGCAGCGCGAGGTCGACCGGGTTGCTCGCGGCGGCTTCGACGACGGTGTACGTCACCGTGACGGTGTCGCCGACCTTCGGGGCGGCGTTGTCGACGGTGATCTCGGCCGAGGTCGTCCCGTCGATCGGCGGGATGCCCGCGATGGCGGGCGGAATGCAGTGGGTCGGGAAGTCCACCGCGACCGAGGCCGTCGCCATGGCCTGCGCCGGCCCGGCGAGCAGCCCTCCCCCGGCGACGACGAGCGCCCCGGCCCCCAGCACGGCGGCCCAGCGCCGGCCCCGGCGGCGACCCACCCGGCCGCCGGACCGCCGATCTCCGAGCCACCGGCCGCCGGACCGCCGGTCTCCGGACCACCCCGCGCCGGACCACCCGGCATCGGACGCTCGCACGCCGGTTCTTCCCGCACCGGCTCTTCGCTCGTCGGCTCGTCGCTCGTCGGTTCTTCGGATGCCGGTACGTCGGCTGGCTGGACGCATGGAGCCCCCTCCCGCGGAATCCGGCGCGACGGCTCGTCCGCGCCGGGCAGGGGGCCATTGATGACTCCGGCCGGAGAGAAGTCAATGGAATCGTCCGGCGCCGACTGATGGGCCATCAGATGCTGTCAAGATCCGCTCGTACCGGCGCCCCGCCTCCCACACGCGGGAGGCGGGGCGCCGGTACGCGAGAAGGTCAGCCGGCCGTGACGCTGAGCCGCAGCTGCCCGTCCGGCCCGGCCAGCAGCACGGGCGTGTCGGCCCCGCCCAGGTCCCGTACGGCGGCCCGGTCCTCGTCGGAGGGGGTCTCGGCGTCGGAGACGACCGCGGCGGCCTCCAGGGACGTCGCCCCGCTGGCCACCGCCATCGCGACGGCCGTCCGCAGCGCGCTGAGCTTCAGCGACTCCAGCTCGACGGTCCCCGCCACATACGTGCGTCCGGTCTCGTCCCGTACGGCCGCGCCCTCCGGCACACCGTTGCGGGCGCGGGCGCTGCGCGCGAGGGTGACGATCTTGCGGTCCTCGGCGCCGAGGTCGGTGCTCTCAGTCATGTGCCGAGCATACGAAGCCCGGCGCCGACCCGGGCACGCGGGAGCCGGCCGGGCCCTACGGCCGGTCCAGCCGCAGCCGCTCCGCCTTCGGGAGGCCGGCCACCACCAGGTCGTAGCTGTCCTCGATCAGCTCGCGCAGCTTCGCGTCGGGCAGTCCGGACACGGTGACGGTGTTCCAGTGCCGCTTGTTCATGTGCCACCCGGGCACCACCGCCTCGTACTCCTCGCGGAGCCGCACGGCGTCGTCCGGGTCGCACTTGAGGTTCACCGTCAGCGGCCGTGCGTCCAGCGAGCTCAGCGCGAACATCTTGCCGACCACCTTGAAGACGGACGCCTCCGGGCCGAACGGGAACTCCTCGGCGCTCGCGTTGAAGCTCAGGCAGAAGGCCCTCAGCTGCTGCGGTGTCATTCCGGGACGTCCTCCTCCTCGGAAGCCACCGGCTCCACCAGCACCGTGACGATCTTGTTCCGCCGGCCCGCCGGGGATTCGGCCGTCAGCCGCAGCCGCCGCCCGTCGGGGAGTTCGACCTCCGAGAAGGCGCCGGCGATCGGAACCCGCCCCAGCGCCTTGGCCAGGAGCCCGCCGACCGTCTCCACGTCCTCGTCGTCGTACTCGTCGAGCCCGAACAGGTCACCGAGGTCGCCGATGTCGAGCCGGGCGGTCACCCGGAAGCAGCCGTTCTCCAGCGCCTGGACGGGCGGCAGTTCGCGGTCGTACTCGTCGGTGATCTCGCCGACGATCTCCTCCAGGATGTCCTCGATGGTGACGATGCCCGCCGTGCCGCCGTACTCGTCGATGACGACGGCGACGTGGCTGCGCTCCTGCTGCATCTCGCGCAGCAGGTCACCGGCGTTCTTCGTGTCGGGCACGAACGCGGCGGGGCGCATCGCCGTGGAGACCGGATCGGCCTCCGACTCCCGGTTGATGTGCGTCTTGCGGACCAGGTCCTTGAGGTAGACGATGCCGACGATGTCGTCCTCGTTCTCGCCGGTGACCGGGATCCGCGAGAATCCGGACCGCAGCGCGAGGGTGAGCGCCTGGCGGATCGTCTTGTAGCGCTCGATGCAGACCAGGTCGGTGCGGGGCACCATCACCTCGCGCACGAGGGTGTCGCCGAGCTCGAAGACGGAGTGCACCATGCGGCGCTCCTCGTCCTCGATCAGCGACTCCTGCTCGGCGAGGTCCACCATGGCCCGCAGCTCGGCCTCGCTGGCGAACGGGCCCTTGCGGAACCCCTTGCCGGGGGTCAGCGCGTTGCCGATGAGGATCAGCAGCTGCGGGACGGGGCCCATGACCCTGGCCAGCGGCAGCAGGACGTACGCCGCGGCGGTGGCCGTGTTCAGCGGATGCTGACGGCCGATGGTGCGCGGGGAGACGCCGATCGCGACGTAGGAGACGAGGACCATCACGCCGATGGCGACGGCCAGCGCCTCCCAGGTCTCCGGGAACTCCTTCAGACAGGCGTACGTGACGAGCACCCCGGCGGCCATCTCGCAGGCGACCCGCACCAGCAGGGCCATGTTGAGATAGCGCGTCGGATCGGCCGCGACCTGTTCCAGCTTGCCGCTGCCGCGCCGGCCCGAGCGGACCGCCTCGGCGGCCCGGAAGCTCGACGTGCGGGCGATACCGGCCTCCGCGCAGGCCGCGAGCCAGCCGACGACGACCAGCAGGACGACGCCGGAGATCAGGGGCAGGCTCACGAGAGGGTCGGGGCGGGGGACGGGCCGGTCAGCCCGTGCTCACCGCGCCAGCCGTCCACGATGGCCGCCTGGAGGCCGAACATCTCGGCCTTCTCGTCCGGCTCCTCGTGGTCGTAGCCCAGCAGGTGCAGCACTCCGTGGACGGTGAGGAGCTGGAGCTCCTCGTCCATGGAGTGCTGCGTCTCGGCTTCCTCGCCCTGCCGCTTGGCGACCTCGGGGCAGAGCACGATGTCACCGAGGAGCCCCTGCGGGGGCTCCTCGTCGTCCTTGGCCGGCGGACGCAGCTCGTCCATCGGGAAGGACATGACATCCGTCGGGCCCGGCAGGTCCATCCACTGGATGTGCAGCTGCTCCATGGCGGCGCCGTCCACCACGATCACCGAGAGTTCGGAGAGCGGGTGGATCCGCATGCGCGCGAGCGCGTAGCGGGCGATGTCGAGGATCGCCTGCTCGTCGACCTCGGTTCCGGACTCGTTGTTGACGTCGATCGACATGGTGCGCTGCTACTGCTTCCCGTTGTGGCGGCCCCGGCCCTTGCCGTTGCCGTCCTGATCGCCCTTGCTGTCGTACTTCTCGTACGCGTCGACGATACGGCCGACCAGCTTGTGCCGGACGACATCCTGGGAGGTGAGCCGGGAGAAGTGCACGTCGTCGATGCCCTCCAGGATCTCCTGCACCTGGCGCAGACCGCTCTTGGTGCCGCTCGGCAGGTCGACCTGGGTGACGTCACCGGTGACGACGATCTTCGAGTCGAAGCCGAGGCGGGTCAGGAACATCTTCATCTGCTCGGCGCTGGTGTTCTGCGCCTCGTCCAGGATGATGAAGGCGTCATTCAGGGTCCGTCCCCGCATGTACGCCAGCGGTGCGACCTCGATCGTGCCCGCCGCCATCAGACGCGGGATCGAGTCGGGGTCGAGCATGTCGTGCAGGGCGTCGTAGAGCGGGCGCAGATACGGGTCGATCTTCTCGAAGAGCGTGCCGGGCAGGAAACCGAGCCGCTCGCCCGCCTCGACGGCCGGACGGGTCAGGATGATCCGGCTGACCTGCTTGGACTGAAGGGCCTGGACCGCCTTGGCCATGGCGAGGTAGGTCTTGCCCGTACCGGCGGGGCCGATGCCGAAGACGATCGTGTGCTTGTCGATCGCGTCGACGTACCGCTTCTGGTTGAGCGTCTTGGGGCGGATGGTGCGGCCGCGGCTGGAGAGGATGTTCTGGGTGAGCACCTCGGCCGGGGTCTCGGCCCCGTCCGCCTGGCCGTTGTCACTGGCCTTGAGCATCGCGATCGACCGTTCCACAGCGTCCTCCGTCATCGGCTGACCGGTGCGGAGCACCAGCACCATCTCGTCGAACAGGCGCTGGATCAGGGCGATGTCCGCCGCGTCTCCCGTTGCGCTTATGTCATTGCCCCGGACGTGGATGTCGGCCGCCGGGAACGCCGCTTCGATCACGCGCAGCAGCGAGTCGCCCGCTCCGAGCAGCATCACCATGGGGTGAGCGGCCGGGATGCTGATGTGGGCACGCGCCTGCGGCTGTGTGGGTGACTGAGTCATGGGCCGGCCCTCGGGCCTGCGCATACCTCCCGTTGCAGGGTTCTCGCTGCTCGAAAACCTCTTCTGCACCAAGCCTACGACTCCGCACCGACAACACCAGGGGTTTTCACGGGCGGTAGCTGTCGGGGAGGTTACGAGCGGAAGCCGATCGTGGGTACGGCCCGGCGCAGCGGCCAGGGGCGGGCAGCGGCCGGCAGCAGGTCCTGGAGGAAGGCGTAGCGCTGGAGCGCGGCCGGGTCCTGGCCGGCGCAGGTGCGCACCTGCTGCCACCAGGCGGCGATCTCCGCCCAGCCGGGGGCCGACAGCGAACCGCCGAACTCCTGGACCGAGAGGGCCGCGGTCAGTCCGGCGAAGGCGAGGCGGTCGGCGAGGGGCCAGCCGGCCAGGGTCCCGGTGACGAAGCCCGCCACGAAGACGTCGCCCGCCCCGGTCGGGTCCAGCGCCTCGACCTCGATGGCGGGGACCTCGGCGGCGGTGCCGGTGGCCGCGTCGACCGCGTAGGCGCCCTCGGAGCCGAGGGTGACGACGGCGAGCGGTACGCGTTCGGCCAGTGCGTGCGCGGCGGCGCGGGGGCAGCCGGTACGGGTGTAGCGCATCGCCTCCTCGGCGTTGGGCAGGAAGGCGTGGCAGTGCTCCAGGCCGCTCAGGGCGTCCAGGTCCCAGCGCCCGGTGTCGTCCCAGCCGACGTCGCCGAAGATCAGGGCCCCCTGGCGGGCGGCCTCGGCGACCCAGGGCTCGCTGCGGCCGGGGACGAGCGAGGTGACGGCGGCGCGTGCCCTGGGCGGGCAGCGGGGGAAGGCGGGGGCCTCCGGGGACGCGGTGGTGGGCAGGGCCGGGGCCTCGTGGCCGTGCGAGACCATCGTCCGCTCGCCCTCGTACGCCATCGAGACGGTCACCGGGGAGTGCCAGCCGCGGACCGTGTGCGACCGCGAGAGGTCGATGCCCTCGCCCTGTTCGAGCGCGTCCCAGCAGTACTCGCCGTAGTGGTCGTCGCCGAACGCGGCGGCCAGCGAGGTGTGCAGGCCGAGTCGGGACAGGGCCGTGGCCATGTTGGCGACGCCGCCGGGGCTGGAGCCCATGCCGCGCGCCCAGGACTCGGTGCCGCGCACGGGGGCGGTGTCCAGGCCGGTGAAGACGATGTCGAGGAAGACCGTACCGGTGAGGAAGACGTCGCAGTCGGGGTCCTGCGGTGCGCGCAGCCCGTCGAGCGGGTCGATGTCGGGTACGTCAGCGCTCACCTTGCACTCCCCGGTCGTGGCGGTTGCGGCCAGTGTGCCCGATTTCCGGTGGCGTGGGCCGTGTGCACGCCGGACTCCTGTTCACCGGCACTGACCTGCGTAAATACGCGCAGCTACCCAGCCGCGCACGCCATAAACACAAACGTGATCCACATCACATCACGTCGGCTTTCGGCGCGCCGGGAGCACTTGATACAAATTGGCCCGCGAGCACCGTTGGCGACGTACCCGACGGAAGCGCCGATTTCATCGTATTTACGCATCACCCCTCTTCGCATTGCCTCTCTTCGCATCACCCTCTTCGCCTCACCCCTCACCCCCCCTCTGCCTTCTCAGGCATGCCCTTCAGGAACGCCCATGTCCTCGCGCCCCCGCGCCGCGTGGCCCCTGGTAGCCGTGTTCACCGCCGGTTACCTCGCCTCCTATCTCCTCCCCACCATCGTGGGACGTCTCTCCGTCCACCTCGGCCTCAGCACCGCCCAGGCGGGGCTGGTCGGCAGCGCCCTGCTGCTGAGTTCGGCCGCCGCCGGCTTCGCCCTGGCCGGGCGCGTGGAGAGGTACGGGCCGTGCGGACCGGCACGGGCCGGACTGATCCTTTGCGTAGCGGGGTACAGCTGCGCGGCGCTGGCCGGGTCGGTACCGCTCGTGGTCGCCGGCGCGGCGGTCGGCGGCTTCGGCTCCGGTACGGCGACCGCCGTCGCGGCGGCCGGCATCGCCGCCCAGCGCGACCCGCACCGCACCTCGTCCCTGGGGCTGCTGAGCGTGTCGGCGACCGCGGGCGCCCTGTACCTGACGATCCCGCACCTGGGCGGCGGCCACCGGCTGCCGTTCGCCTCGATCGCCCTGGTCGCGCTGCTCGTCTGGCCGGCGACTTCCCGGCTCGGCGGCTCCGTCCCGGCGGGACCGGCCGTCCCCGCGGCCGGCCGGCTGCCGCACCGCCGCTCCGGTCTGGTGCTCGCGGGCGGCATGCTCGTCTGGTCGATGGCGCAGAACGCGCTGTGGGGCGTCAGCAGCCGGATCGGCGTGGTCCAGGTCGGGCTGTCCGAGGTGGCCATAGGCGCGGTGTTCGCCGCCGCCCTCGGCGCCGGTCTGCTCGGCGTGATGGGCGCCGGGATGCTCGGCTCCAGGTTCGGGCGGGCGGTGCCGATCGGAGTGGGCACGGCGGTCATCGCGGGGAGCATCGTGCTCAGCTCGTCGGCGGGGAGCCTCCGCTCCTTCGCGACCGGCGAGATCCTGTGGAACACCGTCTACCCGGTGGTCCTGTCGTACCTGATCGGCCTCGCCGCCTCGCTCGACGTGCGCGGCCGGTGGGCGGTCCTTGCGGGCTCGGCCTCATCGGTCGGCGTGGCCTGCGGCCCGGTGCTCGGCAGTGTGCTGTCCGAGGAGGCCGGATATCCGGTGATGGGGCTGATCCTGGGCGCGGCGACCCTGCTGGTCGCGGCTCCGGTGACGGCCGTGGCGCTGCACACCGGTGGCCGGCCGCTGGTGCCGGGTTCGGTGCGGCGCAGGGGTGGCGCACCGGTGGCCCTGCTCGCGGTCACCACGGGTGCGGTGCCCGGCGCGGTGCCGAAGGTGGGCGCGCCCGAGCAGGCCGTCACGGAGATCAGCGTCCCGGCCCTGCGCCGCAGGCGGCTGGGCAGGAGCGCGTTCCGGACGGCCGGCCCGGAGGACGGCGGTCAGTCGAACGCGTACGCCTCGACCTCGGACAGGTAGCGCGCCCTGCGCTCCTCGTCGTGGTCGAGGAAGGCCGCCTCGAAGGAGTTGCGCGCCAGGGTGCGCAGCTGCTCGTGGTCCAGGCCGAGTGCCTCGTGCACGGCGTGGAAGGTGTCCGCGACGTACCCGCCGAAGTAGGCGGGGTCGTCGGAGTTGACCGTGCAGAGCAGCCCGGCGTCCATCATGGCGGGCAGCGGGTGCTGCTCCAGGGTGTCGACGGCCCGCAGCCGTACGTTGGACAGCGGGCACAGGGTGAGCGGGACGCGGTCGGCGACCAGCCGCTTCACGAGGTCGGGGTCCTCCAGGCAGCGCAGTCCGTGATCGATGCGCTCCACGCCCAGGACGTCGAGCGCCTCGCGGATGTAGGCGGGCGGCCCTTCCTCCCCCGCGTGGGCGACCTTGCGCAGCCCGAGCGCCCCGGCCGCCTCGTACACCTCGCGGAACTTCGCGGGCGGGTGGCCGGCCTCGGCGGAGTCCAGGCCGACGGCGCTGATCTGGTGCAGGTGCGGCTTGGCCGCCTCCAGGGTCTCCAGGGCCGATTCGGCGGACTGGTCGCGCAGGAAGCACATGATCAGCTGGGTGGAGACGCCGTGCTTCTCCTCGCTGCGCTCCAGCGCCCGGCCCAGGCCCTCCACGACGGTCCCGATGGGCACGCCGCGTGCCGTGTGCGCCTGCGGGTCGAAGAAGATCTCCGCGTGACGCACGCCCTGGGCGGCGGCGCGGGTGAGGTAGGCGTCGGCGAGCTCGGTGAAGTCGTCCTCGGTCCGCAGCACCGCCATCAGCGCGTAGTAGAGGTCCAGGAAGCTCTGGAGGTCCTCGAAGAGGTAGGCGGTGCGCAGGGCCTCGGTGTCCGCGTGGGGCAGGGTCACACCGTTGCGCGCGGCGAGCGCGAAGGCCAGTTCGGGTTCGAGGGTTCCCTCGATGTGGAGGTGAAGTTCCGCTTTGGGGATGTGCACGGTGTCTCTCGCTCAGGCATGTGGTGCTGGGTGGTTCTACGGGGTCTACGGGTGACGGCTCGGCACCGCTACCCGCATCAGATCCTGGGCCACGGTCAGCTCGCCCTCGTACCCGGCCCCCCTGGCCTCGGCCTCGAAGGCCTCGGGGTCCGGGTAGCGCTGGGAGAAGTGCGTGAGAACGAGGTGCCGTACGCCCGCCTCGCGGGCGACCCGGGCCGCCTGCCCCGCGGTCAGGTGGCCGTGGTCGGAGGCGAGTTTCCGGTCCTCGTGGAGGAAGGTCGACTCGATGACCAGCAGGTCGCACCCCTCCGCGAGCGCGTACACGCCGTCGCAGAGCCTGGTGTCCATGATGAACGCGAACCGCTGTCCGCGCCTGTGCTCGGAGACCTGGCCGAGCGTGACACCGCCGAGGGCGCCCTCGCGCTGGACGCGTCCGACGTCCGGCCCCGCGATGCCGTGCTCGGCGAGCTTCGCCGGCAGCATCCGCCGCCCGTCCGGCTCGGTGAGCCGGTAGCCGTACGACTCGACGGGGTGCGAGAGCCGGTGGCTGTCGAGCGTGTACGCGGCGGTGGTGGCCAGCGGTCCGTCGGCGGCGACCGGGGCCTCGGTCAGCTCGACGGACTCGCGGTAGGCGGTGGCGTACCGCAGCCGGTCGAAGAAACGCTGCCCGCTCGCCGGGTAGTGGGCGGTGACGGGGTGCGGGACCTGGTCGAGGTTGATCCGCTGGATCACCCCGGCCAGGCCCAGCGAGTGGTCGCCGTGGAAGTGCGTGACGCAGATCCGGTTGATGTCGTGGGCGGCGACGCCGGCCCGCAGCATCTGGCGCTGGGTGCCCTCGCCCGGGTCGAAGAGGATGCCCTCGCCGTCCCAGCGCAGCAGGTAGCCGTTGTGGTTGCGGTGGCGCGTCGGGACCTGGCTGGCGGTCCCGAGGACAACGAGTTCGCGTGCGGACATTATCCGGGGGGCCAGGCGAGACCGCGGCCGCCCAGGACGTGGGCGTGGGCGTGGAACACGGTCTGTCCCGCGCCGGCCCCGGTGTTGAACACGACCCGGTAACCGGTCTGGTCGACCTTCTCGTCGGCGGCCACGTTTCCCGCCTCGCACAGCACGTCGGCGAGCACCTGCGGCTCGGCGGCACCGAGGGACGCGGCGTCGGCGTAGTGGAGGCGCGGGATGACGAGGACGTGCGTGGGGGCCTGGGGGTTGATGTCGCGGAAGGCGACGGTGGTGTCGGTCTCGCGGACGATGGTGGCCGGGATCTCCCCCGAGACGATCTTGCAGAACAGGCAGTCGGGCTGCGGTTCTCCTGCCATTGCTTGCGCGCTCCTTGGTCTGGGTGATCCGTTGCGGGCCAGCCTATCCGGGCGGGCCCGGGGGCCGGCCGCTTCCGGGGCGGCGCCCCGGTCTCGGGAAGGGGCGGGGTGGGGAGCGGGCCCGCCGCGGGCGCGACGGCCCCGCTCCCCACCCCTCACCTCACTCCGGAAGCCCCGGCGGCTCCGGCGCCGTCTTCGCCGGCGCCTCCGTCAGCGACTCCAGCGCGATCCGGACCGCCTCGTCCAACTGCGGGTCACGCCCCTCCGCGTGGTCCCGCGGCGTCATGACGACCTCCACGTCCGGGTCGACGCCGTGGTTCTCGACGCCCCACCCGTACCCCTCCAGCCAGAACGCGTACTTCGGCTGGGTGACCAGCGTGCCGTCGACGAGCCGGTAGCGGTTGTCGATGCCGATCACGCCGCCCCAGGTGCGCACGCCGACCACGGGCCCGATGTCCAGGGCCTTGATCGCCGCGTTCACGATGTCGCCGTCCGAGCCGGAGAACTCGTTGGCGACGGCGACGACGGGCCCGCGCGGCGCGTCGCCCGGGTAGCTGGCGGGGCGCATGCCGCGCGGCAGGTCCCAGCCGACGATGCGGCGGGCCAGCTTCTCCACGACGAGCTGCGAGGTGTGGCCGCCACGGTTCTCCCGTACGTCCACGACCAGGCCCTCGCGCGCCACCTCGGTGCGCAGGTCGCGGTGGATCTGGGCCCAGCCGGAGCCGACCATGTCGGGGACGTGGAGGTAGCCCAGGCGCCCGCCGGACCGCTCGTGCACGTACGCGCGCCGGTCGGCGACCCACGCGTGGTAGCGCAGCGCCTCCTCGTCGTGGACGGGCACCACGACGACATGGCGCCTCTCGCCGCCGTCGGCCGGCGAGACGGTCAGCTCGACGGGCTTGCCGGCCGAGCCGGTGAGCAGGGGCGCGGGGCCGGTGAGCGCGTCGACGGGGTGGCCGTCGACCGCCAGGATCGCGTCCCCGGGCCGGACGGCGACGCCCGGCGCGGCGAGCGGCGAGCGGGCGGCCGGGTCCGAGGTCTCGGAGGGCAGGATGCGGTCGATGCGCCAGCTGCCGTCCTCCGCGCGGGAGAGGTCCGCCCCGAGCAGCCCCTGCCGGGCCGACTCGTCGCGCCACCCGCCGGGCGGGGTCACGTAGGCGTGGGAGGTGCCCAGCTCGCCCTGGACCTCCCAGAGCAGGTCGATGAGGTCGTCGTGGGTCGCGACGCGCTCCAGGACCGGCCGGTAGCGGTCCAGGACCCCGTCCCAGTCGACGCCGCCCATGTCGGGGCGCCAGAAGTTGTCCCGCATGACGCGGCCGGCCTCGTCGTACATCTGGCGCCATTCGGCGGCCGGGTCGAGGGTGCGGCGGATGCGGGACAGGTCGACGGTGACGGGGTCGTCGTGGTCGTCGTCGGAGCTCGCGGGCACCCGGCTGTCGGACGGGACGACGGACAGCTTGCCGTGGCTGACGAGGGCGAGCCGCTTCCCGTCGCCGCTGACCGCGAAACGGCTGACGTCGGAGGTGAGTTCCTCGCAGCGCAGCTTTTCGAGGTCGTACCGCTCCAGGACGGTCTCCGGGCGGCGGGCGTCGGGGCCCGCCCCGCTCGTGCCGAGGACCCCGGTGACCGGGTGGCGCAGCCAGAGCAGCCCGTCCCGTGCGGCCCGGAGCGAGGAGTAGACGGCGGCCTCGACGGGAAGGGGCACGATCCGGTCGGCGAGGCCTTCCAGGTCGATGCGGGTGATGGGCAGGGCGGTGGGGTTGTCCTCGCCTTCGCCCCCCTTCTCCTTCTCGGTCGGCCGGCCGTGCAGCTGCGGCCCGAACGGGGAAGGGGTGGTCGCCGCGAGCGTCAGCAGGTGCGGCCGGCAGGAGCCGATGAACGCCAGGTCGAAGACGTGGGCGTCGTAGATCGGGTCGAAGGCGCGCTCGGAGAGGAAGGCCAGGTGCTTTCCGTCGGCGGTGAAGGCGGGCGCGAAGTCCCGGAAGCGCAGCGGGGTGGCCTCGGAGACCGAGAGGTCCGCGATGTGGGCCAGCTTGAGCTGGCTGAGCGGCTCGGGGCCGGGGTGCGACCAGGCGAGCCAGGCGGAGTCGGGCGACCAGGCGAGCCCGGAGGCGTCGCCGTTCTCGCTGCGGTCCACCTCGTGGATCTCGCCGCTCTCCCGCTCCACGACCAGGACCCGCCCGTCGTGGGCGGCGACCGCGAACCGGCTGCCGTCGGGGGCGGGGGCCAGGTCCAGGACGCGGCCGAGCCGGCCGGCCGCCAGGCGGCGGGGCTCGGCGCCGGGCGCGGTGCCGGTGGCGGGGGCGCACTCCAGCGCGTCGTCGCCCTCGGCGTCGGTGACCCAGACGACGTGCTGGTCGCCGTCGGCCTGGAACGTACGGGGCAGCCTGGCCCGTACGCCGGGTTCGGCGGCGAGCGCGCGGGCGGGGCCCTCGCGGTGGGTGACCCAGTGGACGGCGCCCCGGGTGCAGACCGCGCTGCCGCGTCCGGTGCGGTCCGGGGACGCGCTGGTCAGGTGGCTGTCGGCGTGCAGCGGGTAGGGCTGGAGGTCGGCGCGCTGGCCGCCGAGCCGGATCTCGACGCGGCGGGGCTCCTCGCTCTCCAGGCTGTCCAGGAGCCAGAGTTCACCGGCCGACGCGTAGGCGACCCGGGTGCCGTCGGTGGTGGCGTGCCGGGCGTAGAAGCCGTCGGTGCCGGTGTGCCGGCGCAGGTCGCCGCCGTCGGGCAGGGAGGAGTAGAGGGCGCCGACGCCCTCGTGGTCGGAGAGGAACGCGATGCGCTCCCCCACCCACATCGGGCACTCGATGTTGCCGTCGAGGTCCTCGTGGAGGCGGGCGAACTCCTGTGGGTCGTCCCCGGCCGCGATCCAGAGCTTGCCGGCCGTGCCACCGCGGTAGCGCTTCCAGGTGGCGGCCTCGCGCCCCATGGTGGCCGAAAGCAGCAGGACCCGTCCGCCGGGCCCGTACGCGAGGGAGCCGACGGGCCCGTACGGGAGGGTCCGCGCGGGACCGCCGTCGACCGGGACGGCCCGAGCCCAGCTGCGGCGCAGCGAGACCTGGCCCTGGGTGCTCGTGACCAGTACGTCCCCATCGGGGGTCCAGCCGCGCACGGTGGTGCGGGCGTCGCCCCAGTGGGTGAGCCGTCGCGAGGGCCCGCCGTCGGCGGGGGCGAGATGCACCTCGGGCGCCCCGTCGCGGGTGGAGGTCCAGGCGACGAGGGTGCCGTCGGGAGATATGCGCGGCTGGGCGACTGGACGGTTGTCGGCGCTGATTCGCCACGCCCGTCCGCCGTCGAGCGGGGCGAGCCAGACGTCGTCCTCGGCTGTGAAGGCGATCAAGTCACCGTGGACATGGGGGTACCGGAGGTAGGAAGGCTGTGTCACACGGTTCAGCCTAGGCCGCGGACGTCCGAGGTGGTACGGGGTTGGCCGGAGTACGTCGTGGCACGGTGGAAGTGCGGCGCACATGCCCCTGGGATATGCGCCCCCTCGCACGTCCGGCCGCCCCCTCCGGAGCGGCGCTCACTTGCCGGGGTACGCGGTCACCGTCACCGTCACGGTGGCCGTCGGCCCGTTGACCGGCCCCGCGCCCCCGGCGGGCGGTGCGGTCGTGGCGGGGGCCGCGCAGTCGCCGAGCAGGGTGGCCCGGAAGACGGCGCGCCCGCCGGTCTTGGCCGTCATGTCTCCGCGTACGCAGCGGCCGTTGACCGCGTGGGTCACCCGGCCGTCGAGTGTGATCTTCTGCCTGTCCTTCGTCCTGCCGTCGCAGTGGACCTCGGCCACCCGTTGCGCGGAGGCGGATGCGGAGGCCTTCGCTTCGTCCTTGCCGAGGCCGGCGGTGCAGCTCAGCCAGCTCACGTCGATGCCTTCGTGCTCCAGCGCGCGGGTGGCGGTCCGGTCGGTGGTCACGGCGACGGCCGCGGTGTTCAGCGTGTCGAGGCCGTCGGCCGGTTCACAGGCGGTGAGGCCGGTGACGGCTGCGGCGGCGAGGCAGAGTGCGGCCGGAAAGCGACGGACCGCGCGACGGCTCCATGCCCTTGATGTCCCCATAAAGGCAGCTTCCCACCGCTCCTGACGGTGCGGTAGACCGCTTGTGGCCACAACCACCCCATCGGGGCGGGGTTACGACCAGCGCCCCGTGCGTCCCAGCAGCAGCGCCGTCGCCGCCGTGCCCGCCGTGGAGGTGCGCAGGACGGTCGGGCCGAGCCGGCAGACGCGGGCCCCGGCGGCCTGGAACACGGCCAGTTCCTGCGGCGAGACGCCTCCCTCCGGGCCGACGATCAGCACGATCTCACCGGCCTCGGGCAGGTCGACGGTGGCCAGCGGTTCGCTGTCGTGGCCGCGGTCCTCGTGCAGGATGGCCGCGAAGTCCGCGGTGGCCACCAGCGCGGCGACCTGCTTGGTGGACGCCGCGTCCGCCACGTCCGGGAACCGCACCCGGCGGGACTGCTTGCCGGCCTCCCGGGCCGTGCTGCGCCATTTCGCGAGGGACTTGAGGCCCCGGTCGCCCTTCCACTGGGTGATGCAGCGCGCCGCCTGCCACGGCACGATCGCGTCGGCCCCGGTCTCGGTCATCGTCTCGACGGCGACCTCGCCCCGGTCCCCCTTGGGCAGGGCCTGCACGACGGTGATCCGGGCGGCCGGGCGCGGCTCCTCGTGCACCGGGTCCAGGCCGCCCACGACCAGCCGGTCCTTGCCCTCGGCGGCCTTCACGACGCCCTCGGCCCACCGGCCGCGGCCGTCGGTCAGGACGACGTCCTCCCCGGCGTGCAGGCGCTTCACCGAGACGGCGTGCCGTCCCTCGGGCCCGTCGAGGACGAACTCGGTCCCGCCGGGCAGGTCTTCGACGACGAAGACGGGTGCCGTCACTGTGTACTCCTTGCGCTCACTGCCGTCCGTGCGGCGTCCAGTTCCTCGACGAGCAGCCGGACCAGCCGGCCCACGGGCAGCTCGCGGGCCATCCGGTGGCCCTGCCCCGCCCACAGCGCCATGCCCTGCGCGTCCCCGGCACGGGCCGCCGCCTTGCGCAGCGGGGAGGTCATGTGGTGGACCTGGGGGTAGGCGGCGGGGGCGTACGGTCCGTGCTCGCGCACGAAGCGGTTGACCAGGCCGCGGGCCGGGCGCCCGGAGAAGGCCCGGGTCAGCGTGGTGCGGACGAACAGCGGGTTGGTCAGGGCCTGTTTGTGCAGCAGGTGGGCGCCGGACTCGGGGCAGACCAGGAACGCGGTGCCGAGCTGGGCGGCGTCGGCGCCCGCCGCGAGCACCGCGGCGATCTGCGCGCCGCGCATCAGCCCGCCCGCGGCGATCACCGGTATCTGCACGGTCTCGCGCACCTGGGTCACCAGGGACAGCAGCCCGGTCCCGCCGCCGTCGGTCTCCGGGTCGTCGCGGAACGTGGAGCGGTGGCCGCCCGCCTCGGTGCCCTGGGCGCAGACGGCGTCGGCGCCGGCCCACTGCGCGGCCTGGGCCTCCTCGGGCGAGGTGACGGTGACGACGGTGTACGTACCGGCGGCGGCGAACGCGTCGAGGGTGTCGCGCGAGGGGCAGCCGAAGGTGAAGGAGACGACCGGAACCGGGTCTTCCAGCAGGATGGCGAGCTTGGCCTCGTAGCCGTCGTCCCCGCAGGCGTCGGTGTCACCGAGGGGCGTCTCGTACCAGGTGGCCTCGCCGGCGAGCTGGTGGCGGTAGACCTCCAGGGCACCCGGGTCGGCGAGCTTCTGCTGCGGCATGAAGAGGTTGACGCCGAAGGGCTGTCCGGTCAGCCCGCGCACCTGCTTGATCTCCTGGTACATGCCGTCCGCCGTCTTGTACCCGGCGGCCAGGAAACCGAGCCCGCCGGCATCGGCGACCGACGCCGCCAACTGCGGGCAGGACGGACCGCCCGCCATCGGGGCCTGCACGATCGGATACCGGCAGAGATCGGTCAATGCGGAGGACATGACCGCATCGTGTCATGTCCCTCCTGTCCCGTGATGCCCGCCCCACGACAGCTTTCGTCCGGTGCGGTACGGGCCCGGGGCCGGGCCCGTACCGGACGGACGGGTGCCGTCAGCGGCCGTTGAACGCGTCCTTCAGACGCGAGAACAGGCCCTGCTGGCCGGGCTGGAACTGGCCGGTGGGCCGCTCCTCGCCGCGCAGTTTGGCCAGTTCGCGCAGGAGGCGTTCCTGCTCGGGGTCCATCTTGACCGGGGTGGTGACCTCGACGTGCACGATGAGGTCGCCGCGTCCGCCGCCCCGCAGGTGGGTGATGCCGCGGCCGTGCAGCGGGACGGACTGGCCGGACTGGGTGCCCGGCCGGATGTCGACCTCTTCCAGGCCGTCGAGCGTCTCCAGCGGCACCTTGGTGCCGAGGGCCGCCGCCGTCATGGGGATGGTGACCGTGCAGTGCAGGTCGTCGCCGCGGCGCTGGAACACCGCGTGCGCCAGCTCGTGGATCTCGACGTAGAGGTCCCCGGCGGGGCCGCCGCCGGGGCCGACCTCGCCCTCGCCCGCGAGCTGGATGCGGGTGCCGTTGTCGACACCCGCGGGGATCTTCACGGTCAGCGTGCGCCGCGAACGGATGCGGCCGTCGCCGGCGCACTCCGGGCACGGGGTCGGCACGACCGTGCCGAAGCCCTGGCACTGCGGGCAGGGCCGCGAGGTCATGACCTGGCCGAGGAAGGACCGGGTGACCTGGGAGACCTCACCGCGGCCGCGGCACATGTCGCAGGTCTGCGCGGAGGTGCCGGGGGCCGCGCCCTCGCCGCTGCACGTCGTACAGACGACGGCCGTGTCGACCTGGATGTCCTTGGTCGTGCCGAAGGCCGCCTCGGACAGGTCGATCTCCAGCCGGATCATGGCGTCCTGGCCGCGCCGGGTGCGCGAACGGGGTCCGCGCTGCGACGACGTACCGAAGAACGCGTCCATGATGTCGGAGAAATTACCGAAGCCGCCCTGGCCGAACCCGCCCGCGCCGCCGCCCCCGGACTGGGAGAGCGGGTCGCCGCCGAGGTCGTAGACCTGCTTCTTCTGTGCGTCCGACAGGACCTCGTAAGCGGCGTTGATCTCCTTGAACCGCTCCTGGGTCTTCGGATCGGGGTTGACGTCCGGGTGCAGCTCGCGGGCGAGCCTCCGGAATGCCTTCTTGATCTCGTCCTGAGAGGCGTCGCGGCGCACGCCGAGTACGGCGTAGTAGTCCGTGGCCACTTACGACTCCGCCAGGATCTGTCCGACGTAACGTGCCACTGCGCGTACCGCTCCCATCGTTCCGGGGTAGTCCATGCGGGTCGGTCCGACCACGCCGAGTTTGGCGACTGCCTCGTCGCCCGAACCGTAGCCGACCGCGACGACGGACGTGGAGTTGAGCCCCTCGTGGGCGTTCTCGTGCCCGATACGTACGGTCATGCCCGAGTCCGTGGCCTCGCCGAGCAGCTTCAGCAGCACGACCTGCTCCTCCAGTGCCTCAAGCACCGGCCGGATCATCACCGGGAAGTCGTGTCCGAAGCGGGTGAGGTTGGAGGTGCCGCCGATCATCAGCCGCTCCTCCGTCTCCTCGACGAGGGTTTCGAGCAGGATCGAGAGCACGGTGGACACGGTTCCCCGGTCCTCGCTCTCGAAGGATTCCGGCAGGTCCTGCACCAGCTGCGGGACGTCCGTGAAACGGCGCCCCACCACCCGGCTGTTGAGCCGGGCCCGCAGATCGGCGAGAGACGTCTCGCCGAACGGCGCCGGGCAGTCGACCAGCCGCTGTTCGACCCGGCCGGTGTCCGTGATCAGCACGAGCATCAGCCGCGCCGGAGCCAGGGACAGCAGTTCCACGTGCCGCACCGTCGAGCGGGTCAGCGAGGGGTACTGCACGACGGCGACCTGCCGGGTCAGCTGCGCGAGCAGCCGTACGGTCCGGCCCACGACGTCGTCGAGGTCGACCGCGCCGTCGAGGAAGTTCTGAATGGCGCGGCGCTCCGGCGACGAGAGGGGCTTGACGCCCGCGAGCTTGTCGACGAAGAGCCGGTAGCCCTTGTCCGTCGGGATGCGCCCCGCGCTGGTGTGGGGCTGGGCGATGAAGCCCTCGTCCTCCAGCACCGCCATGTCGTTGCGGACGGTGGCCGGGGAGACCCCCAGCCGGTGCCGCTCGGTGAGCGCCTTGGAGCCGACGGGCTCCTCGGTTCCGACGTAGTCCTGAACGATGGCGCGCAGCACTTCGAGTCTGCGTTCGCTGAGCATCGCGCACACCTCCAGCTGTCTACCTCGGTGGTTCTCGGGCCGTTCCCGGGATTCCTCCTGGCACTCGGTGCGTACGAGTGCCAACGATCCCCGGTCAGTGTACGGCGACGGGGTGGTGCCCTAGCAAGGGCGACCGGCCACACCACTGCGGGAGCGCGCGGGCCGATGCCGATAGCGTCGCCGTATGGACGCCTCTTGGGAAGACTTCGGGTGGGAGCGGCTCGGTCACGGAGTGGGCCGTCGGCGCCTTCCGGTGTGGGACGCGACGGCCCTGCTGGTGGCCGGGGCGGACGGGGTGCTGCTCTGCGACACCGGTGCGTCGCTGCGTGAGGGGGTGGAGCTGCGCACCCAGGCGCAGGCGCTGCTCGGCCGGAGGGTGACGCACATCGCACTCAGCCACCCCCATTTCGATCATGTGCTGGGCACGGCGGCCTTCGCCGGGGTGCGCGTGTACGGCGCGGCGGGCACGCGGGACCTGATGCGGCGGGGGGCGGAGGAGCTGTACGCCGACGCGGTGAGCCAGGGCCTGCCCGAGCCGGACGCGGCCGAGTCCACCGATGTGCTCGTGGCCCCGGGCCACGAGGTGTCCGGGGAGAGCGCGCTCGATCTGGGCGGCGGCCGGAAAGTGCTGCTGGTGAACGTGGGCGCGGCGCACAGCGGCCACGACCTCGCGGTGCTGGTCCCGGGCTCCTGCGGCTCGCCCGCCCTCGTGTTCTGCGGCGACCTGGTCGAGGAGGCCGGTGAACCGCAGGCGGGCCCGGACGCCCGCCCCGCCCGCTGGCCGGGCGCGCTGGACCGGCTGCTGGCACTGGGCGGCGAGGACGCGCTGTACGTGCCGGGGCACGGCGCCGTGGTGGACGCGGCGTTCGTCCGGGCACAGCGCGAGGCACTGGCGGAACGGTTCGGCGTGTCGTAGCCCTTCCCCGCTTATCGTCGTGCGATGCGCAGCTACCAGCCGGATCTGACCCCGCCGTGGAAGAAGTCCGCCCCCGTCCCCGAGGTGCCCGCCGAGCCCGATCTGGTGGTGGAGGACGTCGCCACCGGCTTCTGCGGGGCGGTGATCCGGTGCGAGAAGACCGCCGAGGGGCCGACGGTGACGCTGGAGGACCGCTTCGGCAAGCAGCGGGTCTTCCCGATGGCGCCGCGCGGCTTCCTGCTGGAGGGCCGGGTCGTGACGCTGGTGCGCCCGTCGGCCGGCGGGCCGGTGCGGCCCGCGCGTACGGCCTCCGGCTCGGTGGCGGTGCCCGGGGCGCGGGCGCGGGTGGCTCGGGCCGGGCGGATCTATGTGGAGGGGCGGCACGACGCGGAGCTGGTGGAGCGGGTCTGGGGCGACGACCTGCGGATCGAGGGCGTGGTCGTCGAGTACCTGGAGGGCATCGACGACCTGCCGGCGATCGTGCGGGAGTTCGCGCCCGCGCCGAACGCGCGGCTCGGGGTGCTGGTCGACCATCTCGTGCCCGGTTCCAAGGAGTCCCGGATCGCGGCGCGGGTCTCGGACGGTGACGTCCTGGTGGTCGGCCATCCCTACATCGACGTGTGGGAGGCCGTGAAGCCGTCGTCGGTGGGCATCCCGGGCTGGCCGGTGGTGCCGCGCGGCCAGGACTGGAAGACGGGCGTGTGCCGGGCGCTGGGCTGGCCGGAGAACACCGGCGCGGCCTGGCAGCGCATCCTGTCCTCGGTGCACTCCTACCGGGACCTCCAGCCCGAACTCCTGGGCCGGGTCGAGGAATTGATCGATTTCGTCACCCTTCCGGCCTGATGTCCGGTGGATCCTCCAGGCCGCCGACGCCGGTGTGCCGGCCGCCGTGGACGCCCGGGTCGAGCAGATCGTGCGCCGGACCCGCCGGACCCACCGGGCCAACCTGCCGCGCCGGGTCCCCCTGAAGCTGCTCGAAGGGCGCGGCGAGACCCCGTACGACGCCGCCCTGGACCGGCGGGCCGGACGGCGCGGCCCCGGCACCTGGTGGGGCGCGTTGCTGGGGCTCGCCGTCGTCCGGCTGGTGACGACGTCCGGCCGCAGCCACGCCCGGATCATCTGCGGCCGCGCGGCCGGGAAGCGCGTCCTCACCCCGCCGGACTGCCTGCTGCCGAAGTGAGCGCCCCGCCTCAGTCCACGAGGTCGCGCACCACGGCGTCGGCCAGCAGGCGTCCGCGCAGGGTGAGCACGGCCCGCCCGTCGTCGAACGGCGCCGGCTCCAGGAGCCCGTCGTCCACCGCCCGGCGGGCCGCCGCGAGACCGGCGGGGGCCAGCAGGGACAGCGGGCAGCCGTCCACGAGCCGCAGCTCCAGCAGGATGCGCTCGACGCGGCGGTCCTCGGCGGAGAGGATCTCGCGCCCGGCCCCCGGGGAACGCCCCTCGGCGAGCGCCTGCGCGTACGCCCCGGGGTGCTTCACGTTCCACCAGCGCACGCCCCCGACATGGCTGTGCGCCCCGGGGCCGGCGCCCCACCAGTCGGCGCCGCGCCAGTACAGCTCGTTGTGCAGGCAGCGGCCCTCGGGGGTGCGGGCCCAGTTCGACACCTCGTACCAGGAGTAACCGGCCGCGGCCATCGCCTCGTCCGCGATGAGGTACCGGTCGGCGTGCGCGTCGTCGTCCGTCATCGGGATCTCGCCGCGCTTGATCCGGCGGGCGAGCCCGGTGCCCTCCTCGACGATCAGCGCGTACGCGGAGACGTGGTCGGGTCCGGCGCCGATCGCCGCGTCCAGGGAGGCGCGCCAGTCGTCGTCGGACTCGCCGGGGGTGCCGTAGATCAGGTCCAGGTTGATGTGTTCGAAGCCGGCCGCCCGCGCCTCGGCGACACACGCCTCGGGCCGGCCCGGGGTGTGGGTGCGGTCGAGGATCTTCAGGACGTGCTGCCGGGCACTCTGCATGCCGAAGGAGATCCGGTTGAAGCCGCCCTCGCGCAGCTCGGCCAGGTAGGCGGGGCCGACGGACTCGGGGTTGGCCTCGGTGGTGATCTCGGCGTCGTCCGCGAGCCCGAACTCCTCGCGGACCGCGGCCAGCATCCGGACCAGGTCGGCGGCTGCCAGCAGGGTCGGCGTGCCGCCGCCGACGAAGACCGTGCGCACCGGCCGTGGGTCGTCGCCGAGCACCTCGCGGGCCTGGCGGATCTCGCCGACGAGGTGCGAGGCGTAGGTGTCGCGGGAGGCGAGCGCACCGCCGGAGCCGCGCAGCTCGGTCGCGGTGTAGGTGTTGAAGTCGCAGTAGCCGCAGCGGGTCGCGCAGTACGGCACGTGCAGGTAGAAGCCGAGCGGGCGGCCGGCTGCGCCTTCCAGGGCGTGGCGGGGCAGCGCCCCGTCGTCGGGCACGGGCTCACCATCGGGCAGTACGGAAGGCATACCGTCCATTGTCGCGCGCCGCCCGGCAACCGGACGCCACGCCCGTGCCCCCGCCTACTCGGCCTGGAGGACCAGCAGCGCCAGATCGTCGTCCGGCGGGCGCTCGGCGAAGGCGTGCACGGCGTGTTTGATGCGGTCGGCGATCTCCTCGGCGTTCAGCCCGGCGCAGCCGGACAGGGCGCGGGCGAGCCCGTCGCCGTCGTCGAACATCAGCGGGCCCGAGCGCCGCTCGGTGACCCCGTCGGTGACGCAGAGCAGGCTGTCGCCGGGGGCGAGGTCGAAGCTCTGGGTCTCGTAGACGGCGTCGTCCATGACGCCGAGCAGCAGCTGCGGCTCGGCGGCGGGCCGCACGGTGCCGTCGGGCCGCAGCAGCAGCGGCAGCGGGTGGCCCGCGCTGACCAGGGTGCAGCGGGCGCCGCCGCCGGGCAGCGGAACCAGCTCCCCGTACAGCAGGGACAGGAAGCGGGACTGGCCGCTGTCCGCGGAGTGCTGGCCGCCGGCGGCGGCGACCATGAGCGCGGCCGCCTCGGCGGCCTCCATCGCGTCGTCCAGGAGCAGCCGGTTGAGGCGGACCAGGACCTCGTCGGCCTGGAAGCCCTCGCGGGCCAGCAGCCGCAGCCAGGGGCGGGCGAGCCCGGTGACGACGGCGGCTTCGGGGCCGCTGCCCTGGACGTCGCCGAGCACGAAGCACCAGCGGTCGCCGGGGCACGGGAAGATGTCGTAGAAGTCGCCGCCGACGACCCCGTCGTCGCTCGGTTCGTAGACCAGGGAGCTGGCGACGCCCGGTATCCGGGCGACCTTGCTGGGCAGCAGCCCGCGTTGCAGGATGCGGCTGATGGTGGCCTGCCGGGTGTAGGCGCGGGCCGCGCCGACGGCGAGGCCGACCCTGCGGACGAAGTCCTCTATGAGGGCGGTCAGCTCGTCGGGGACGCGCGCGGTCGACTCGCGGCCCAGGAGTACGGCTCCGAGGGTGCGGCCGCCCGAGGTGATCCGGTAGGCGAGCGCGACGCCCTCGGCCTCGTCCTTCTCCGGCGTCCCGCCGTCCTCGGCGCCGCCGGGCCACGGCATGGAGACGGCGCCGGTGCCGACCCGCTCGGGGAGCCGGAGCGGGTCCCCCTCCAGAAGGGCGCGCAGCGGCGGGATGCGGTCCTCGTCCACGTGCCAGACCTTGGCGAGGCGCGGGACGGCCGAGGGGCCGCCGCTCTCGGGCTCCAGCCAGATCGCGCACCAGTCGGCGAGCCGGGGGACGAGTAACTGTCCGGCGAGCGCCGCGACGATGTCCTCGTCCAGCTGTCCGGCCAGCAGGTCGGATGCCTCGGCGAGGAAGGAGAGCGCGCCGCGCCCGGCCCAGTCCCCGTCGTCGCGCAGGGCGCGCCGCGCGGTGGGGGCGAGGAGTTCGGCGGCGCGCAGTCCGCGTTCGAAACCGGGCTCGGCGCCGGCGTCGGGGAAGGGGTTCCAGTCGTCCACGGGGAGGCGGGCCCAGACGGTCTTGAGGCCGGTGCGGTAGGTGACACCCCAGCGTTCGGCGAGGGTGGCGACGATCTCCAGGCCGCGCCCGTAGTCGGCCGGCTCGCCCGCGCCCTCGTCGCCGCTCCCGTGGTCGCTGCGCAACGCGCGGGCCGGGTGGTGGTCGGAGACCTCCAGGACGAGGGCGGACGCCTCCTCCTCGGTGGCCTCCTCCAGCCGGAAGAGCAGTTCGACGGTGGTGCCGGCGTGGACGACGGCGTTGGTGACCAGCTCGCTGACGATCGTCGCCGCGTCGTCAGACAGCCGGTCGCTGAACCCCACGGCGGCGGGCAGTCCGAGCCCGCTCCACTCGGCGATCGCGGCGGCGACGAACCGCCGGGCCGCGGAGGGCGCGAGGAGGTTCCCGGGCAGGCTGGTCCGGGCGGCCGGCTGTGTGCCGGTGGAAGCGGCGGTGGTTCCGGGACGCTGCACGATGTCCCGCTGCAAGGGAATGGACCCCACAGGGCGGCTCCTGACCTGTTCTCGCTCTGCCTGTTCTCCGTTATGCGCCGCTGACGACACCGACAGAGTGACAGATCGGCCCTCCCGATACGCGCCGAGTTACCGAAGTGGGTGGTGAAGACGGCGCGGCCTGAACGCGCCGGCCCCCCGCGCCGGAGCACGCGGGGGGCTTGCAGGGGGCGTACGAGAGTGGGCGAGCGCCGGGCGAGGCGCCCGTCACGCCTCCCGGGAACCGGCGTACATGTCCTCGATCAGGTCCTTGTACGTGCGCTCGACGACGGGCCGCTTCAGCTTGAGGCTGGGCGTCACCTCGCCGTGCTCGATGTCGAGGTCGCGCGGGAGCAGCCGGAACTTCTTGATCGTCTGCCAGCGCTGGAGCCCCTCGTTGAGGCGCTTGACGTAGCCGTCGATGAGCTCGACGGTCTTCGGCGAGGCCACGACGTCCGCGTACGACTTGCCCTCCATGCCGTTCTCGGCGGCCCAGCCGAGGATGGTGGGCTCGTCCAGGGCGATCAGCGCGGTGCAGAAGTTGCGGTCCGCGCCGTGCACCAGGATGTTCGAGACGAACGGGCAGACCGCCTTGAACTGGCCCTCGACCTCGGCGGGCGCGATGTACTTGCCGCCCGACGTCTTGATCAGGTCCTTCTTGCGGTCGGTGATCCGCAGGTAGCCGTCCACGGACAGTTCGCCGATGTCGCCGGTGTGGAACCAGCCGTCGGCCTCCAGCACCTCGGCGGTCTTCTCCGGCAGCCCCTGGTAGCCCTCCATGATGCCGGGGCCGCGCAGCAGGATCTCGCCGTCGTCGGCGATCCGGACCTCGGTGCCGGGCAGGGGTTTGCCGACCGTGCCGGTGCGGTAGCTCTCGCCCGGGTTGACGAAGGAGGCGGCGCTCGACTCGGTGAGGCCGTAGCCCTCCAGGATGTGGATGCCGGCGCCGGAGAAGAAGAGGCCGATGTCGGGGGCGAGCGCGGCGGACCCGGAGACGCAGGCGCGGAGCCGGCCGCCGAAGGCCTCGCGGATCTTGGCGAAGACGAGGGTGTCGGCGACCTTGTGCTTGGCGCCGAGCGCGAAGGGCACGGACGCCTTGCCGGTGCGCCGGAAGTTGTCCTGGGAGACCTTGGCGTACTCGCGGGCGACGCCGGCCGCCCACTGGAAGATCTTGTACTTGGCCCCGCCGCCCGCGCGCGCCTTGGCGGCGACGCCGTTGTAGACCTTCTCGAAGATGCGCGGGACGGCGGCCATGTACGTCGGCTGGACGACCGGCAGGTTCTCGATGATCTTGTCGACGCGGCCGTCGACGGCGGTGACGTGGCCGACCTCGATCTGCCCGGAGGTGAGGACCTTGCCGAAGACGTGGGCGAGCGGCAGCCAGAGGTACTGGATGTCGTCCTTGGTGATCAGGCCGGTGGCGACGGTGGCCTTGGCCATGTACGACCAGTTGTCGTGCGGCAGCCGGACGCCCTTGGGGCGGCCGGTGGTGCCCGAGGTGTAGATGAGGGTCGCCAGCTGGTCGGAGGTGATGGCGTCGACCCGGCTGCGGACCGCTGCCGGGTCCTTCGCCAGGTGCTCGGTGCCCAGGGCCTCCAGATCGGCCAGGGTGAGCACCCAGCCCTCGGGGTCGCCCTCCGCGGGTCCCGCGCCCTCCGCGTCGATGACGACGACGTGGGCGAGGTCCGGCAGCTCGGCGCGGCGCTCGCGGGCCTTGGCCAGCTGGACCGCGTCCTCGGCGATCAGGACCCGGCTGTCGGAGTCGGAGAGGATGAACGCCGACTCCTCGGCGTTGGTCGAGGGGTAGATCGTGGTGGTCGCGGCGCCCGCGCACATCACGCCGAGGTCGGCGAGGATCCACTCGACCCGGGTGGACGCCGCGAGCGCGACGCGCTCCTCGGGGCGCACGCCCAGCGCGATCAGCCCGGCGGCCACGGCGTACACCCGCTCGGCGGCCTGCGCCCAGCTGAGCGACTTCCACTCGTCGGGCCCCCGGCCGTCGGCCGCGGGGACCGGGTAGCGGTAGGCCTCCCCGTCCGGGGTGGCCGCCACGCGGTCGATGAAGAGGGTCGCCACGGAGGGCGGACGGTTCTCGATCATGGTCTGTGTGTCGCTCACGACATCCTCCGGGCCTGCGGCAGTACTTCACGACCGGCTGCTGGTTGCGGTGCGCTCTCCGCCTGTGGGTGCTTGCTGCTGCTTGCTCTGCGTGCTGAAATCCTGCTTGCTTAACTGGCGAGTAACTACGAAGCCGTGATCAGGGTAGAGCGCCCGCGCGCCCCGCGTAAGAGGCAATCGGACCCCGCTTGATAACGAACGGACCCCCGCTCCGCAGCGTTCCTGCGATGCGGGGGCCCGCGTACCTACCTGCCGGTAGGGCTCCTCGTTCTCTCGCGTGCCCTACTTCTTGCCCTTGCTCTCCCCTGCGGACTCGTCGGTCGACAGCACGGAGATGAACGCGTCCTGCGGCACCTCCACGTTGCCGACCATCTTCATCCGCTTCTTGCCCTCCTTCTGCTTCTCCAGCAGCTTGCGCTTACGGGAGATGTCGCCGCCGTAGCACTTGGCGAGGACGTCCTTGCGGATGGCCCGGACGGTCTCACGGGCGATGACCCGGGAGCCGATGGCCGCCTGGATCGGCACCTCGAAGTTCTGCCGGGGGATGAGCTTCTGCAGCTTGGCGACGAGCCGCACGCCGTACGCGTACGCCTTGTCCTTGTGCGTGACCGCGGAGAACGCGTCGACCTTGTCGCCGTGCAGCAGGATGTCGACCTTGACGAGCTGGGCGGACTGCTCGCCGGTGGGCTCGTAGTCGAGGGAGGCGTAGCCCCGGGTCTTGGACTTCAGCTGGTCGAAGAAGTCGAAGACGATCTCGGCGAGCGGCAGGGTGTAGCGGATCTCGACCCGGTCCTCGGAGAGGTAGTCCATGCCCAGGAGCGTGCCGCGGCGCTGCTGGCAGAGCTCCATGATCGCGCCGATGAACTCGCTGGGCGCCAGGACCGTGGCCCGGACGACCGGCTCGTGCACCTTGTCGATCTTGCCCTCGGGGAATTCACTCGGGTTGGTGACGGTGTGCTCGGTGCCGTCCTCCATCTCGACCCGGTAGACCACGTTGGGGGCGGTGGCGATGAGGTCGAGACCGAACTCGCGCTCCAGCCGCTCGCGGACCACGTCGAGGTGGAGCAGCCCGAGGAAGCCGACGCGGAAACCGAAGCCGAGCGCCGCGGACGTCTCCGGCTCGTACACCAGGGCGGCGTCGTTGAGCTGGAGCTTGTCGAGAGCCTCGCGCAGGTCCGGGTAGTCCGAGCCGTCCAGGGGGTAGAGCCCGGAGAACACCATCGGCTTGGGGTCCTTGTAACCGCCGAGCGGCTCGGTCGCCCCGCCGCTCAGCGAGGTGATCGTGTCACCGACCTTGGACTGCCGGACGTCCTTCACCCCGGTGATGATGTAGCCGACCTCGCCGACGCCGATGCCGTCGGAGGGGGTCATCTCCGGGGAGGAGACACCGATCTCCAGCAGCTCGTGGGTGGCGCCGGTCGACATCATCCGGATGCGCTCACGCTTGTTGAGCGAGCCGTCGACGACACGGACGTAGGTGACCACACCCCGGTACGAGTCGTAGACCGAGTCGAAGATCATCGCGCGGGCGGGCGCGTCGGCCTCGCCCACGGGCGCCGGGACGTCCCGCACCACGCGGTCGAGCAGCGCGTCCACGCCGATGCCGGTCTTCGCGGAGACCTTGAGCACGTCCTCCGGCTGGCAGCCGATGAGGTTGGCCAGCTCCTCGGAGAACTTCTCGGGCTGGGCGGCCGGCAGGTCGATCTTGTTGAGCACCGGGACGATGGTGAGGTCGTTCTCCATCGCCAGGTAGAGGTTGGCCAGGGTCTGGGCCTCGATGCCCTGCGCGGCGTCGACCAGCAGGACCGTGCCCTCACAGGCGGCGAGCGACCGGGAGACCTCGTAGGTGAAGTCGACGTGTCCGGGCGTGTCGATCATGTTGAGGACGTGGGTGCTGCCCTGGCCCTCGCCGGTGGTCGGCGCCCAGGGCAGCCGGACCGCCTGGGACTTGATGGTGATGCCGCGCTCACGCTCGATGTCCATCCGGTCGAGGTACTGAGCGCGCATCTGCCGCTGGTCGACCACCCCGGTCAGCTGGAGCATCCGGTCGGCGAGGGTCGACTTGCCGTGGTCGATGTGCGCGATGATGCAGAAGTTGCGGATCAGCGCCGGGTCGGTACGGCTCGGCTCGGGCACGTGGAGAGGAGTCGCGGGCACGCAGGGTCCTGATTCTTGAGACGCCGGACGCCGTGTCTCGGGTCGATGTCGGGTCGGGGCGGATCTGTACGTAGCTCCCATCGTCCCACGCCTGCGGGGCGGCGACCGGTTTGGGCCGGTCGGACCGCTCCTGCTACCGTGGGCAGCTGTGCCCCGTGGCTTTCGGGCCCCGCGGACACACCTAGAAATCCAACGAACCTGAAAAGGCTCTTTCGTGGCGAACATCAAGTCCCAGATCAAGCGGAACAAGACGAACGAGAAGGCGCGCCTGCGCAACAAGGCCGTCAAGTCGTCGCTCAAGACCGCGATCCGCAAGGCCCGTGAGGCCGTTGTCGCGGGCGACGTCGAGAAGGCCACCGTGGCCGTTCGCGACGCTTCGCGTGCCCTCGACAAGGCCGTCTCGAAGGGTGTCATCCACAAGAACTCCGCCGCCAACAAGAAGTCGGCGCTGGCTGCCAAGGCCGCCACCCTTCAGGGCTGAGCATTCTGATGTAACCGCCGGAACGGACCACGCGGGCCCTCTCTCCCGCTCCTGCCCGGCACCCGCGCCGCACACCGAACCTGCGTTCGCCACGCGGGTGCGACGCACCAATTCTCACCCCGAGGCCCCGCCCGAGCCCTTCCCCAGGACCCGGCCGGGGCCTTCGGCATGCGCCCACACGTCCCCCGCCCGAGCAACGCCCGCCCCGGCCACCGTCAAGCCCGTCCGGCGATCGAGGACACCCCGGACGGCAAGTTCAAGCCCGTCCGGCGATCGAGGACACCGCGGTCAGCCGGCACCCCACCGCACCGCTAGCGCGCGCTCCGCGCGGCGCCCGCCACAGCGACCACCGCCTTCTCCAACGCGTATTCCGGGTCGTCCCCGCCCCCCTTGACCCCCGCGTCCGCGTCCGCGACCGCCCGCAGCGCCACCGCGACCCCGTCCGGCGTCCAGCCCCGCATCTGCTGACGCACCCGGTCGATCTTCCAGGGCGGCATGCCCAGCTCACGCGCGAGATCCGCCGGCCGTCCCCCACGCGCCGACGACAGCTTGCCGATCGCCCGTACGCCCTGCGCGAGCGCGCTGGTGATCAGGACAGGGGCAACGCCCGTCGACAGCGACCAGCGCAGGGCCTCCAGAGCCTCCGCCGCCCGCCCCTCGACCGCCCGGTCGGCGACCGTGAAGCTCGACGCCTCCGCCCGCCCCGTGTAGTAGCGCCCGACGATCGCCTCATCGATCGTGCCCTCGACATCCGCGGCCAGCTGCGACACCGCGCTCGCCAGCTCCCGCAGATCGCTGCCGATGGAGTCGACCAGCGCCTGGCACGCCTCGGGCGTCGCGGAGCGCCCCAGCGCGCGGAACTCGCCGCGCACGAAGGAGAGCCGCTCGGCCGGCTTGGTCGTCTTCGGGCACGCGACCTCGCGGGCCCCCGCCTTGCGGGCCGCGTCGAGCAGCCCCTTGCCCTTGGCGCCGCCCGCGTGCAGCAGGACGAGGGTGATCTCCTCGACCGGGTCGTCGAGGTACTTCTTGACGTCCTTGACGGTGTCCGCGGCGAGATCCTGCGCGTTGCGCACGACCACGACCTTGCGCTCGGCGAACAGTGAGGGGCTCGTCAGCTCGGCCAGCGTGCCCGGCTGGAGCTGGTCGGAGGCGAGGTCCCGAACGTCCGTGTCGGCGTCGGCGGCGCGCGCGGCCGCCACCACCTGGTGCACGGCGCGGTCCAGGAGCAGGTCCTCCTGGCCCACGGCGAGCGTGAGCGGGGCGAGCGGGTCGTCGGTGGAATTCCTTCTGGTGGCCATCGCCGTCCAGCATCCCACGGGCCACTGACAGCCCGGCTGCGGCCGGGTCCGCCGCGCCCCCGCCCGTACCCGAGAATGGGCGGGTGAGCGATGAGAGACACGTGCTGGTGCTGCCCGACCGCGACGCCGCCCAGGAAGTGGCGGACGAGCTCGCCGACCGCTTCGGGGTCACCGAGGAACCGCAGCTCGTGCGCGACGCGCTGGCCGGCGAGGACGACGCCGAGGACGCGCAGTGGCTGGTCGTCGTGGAGGACCCGGACCGCCGGCTGGACTCCACGGCGCTCGACGCGTTCGCCGCGGAGTACGAGGGGTGGCTGGAGGCGCCGTAGCCCGGCCGCCCAACAGGTCAGCCCTTCGGGACGATCTGGATGTCCATGTCGATGGAGATGCTGGGGCCGACCACCGCGATGCCCCGGGCCAGCATCGTCTGCCAGGTCAGCGTGAAGTCCTCGCGGTGCAGCTGCGTGGTGGCACGGCAGGCCGCCCTGGTCTCGCCCTCCAGCCCGTTCCCGAGGCCGAGGTACTGGGTGTCCAGCGTCACCGTACGGCTCACCCCGTGCAGGGTCAGCGCCCCGCTCACACCCCAGCGCGTCCCGCCCCGGTGCACGAAGCGGTCGCTGTAGAACTCCAGCGTCGGGTAGCGGCCGACATCGAGGAAGTCGCTGGAGCGCAGGTGGTCGTCGCGCATCTGGACGTTCGTGTCGATCGACGCGGCGTCGATGATCACGTGCATCGCCGACTCCTCCATGCGGTCGGCGATCCGCACCGCTCCCGCGAAGGTGTTGAACCGGCCGTGGATGCGGGCCATCCCGATGTGCCGGGCCGTGAAGCCGATCTGGGAGTGCGTCGGCTCGATCTCCCAGTCGCCCGGGTCGGGCAGCTGCGGCGGCGTGGTGACCTGGAGGGTCACATCGCCCAGGCTCGCGTGACCGCCCTCGGTGACCGTGGCCGAGCCGTGGAAGGGGGTGAACCCCTCCGCCGTGACGGCAAGCCGGTACTCGCCCGCCGGCACCGTGGCAAGCACACTGCCGTACGGGTCCGTCTCGCCCCCGACCACCTTGCGGCCCGCCCGGTCTGTCAGCACGAACTCGGCCTGCGGCACCGCCTCGTTGACCGGGTCGAGCACCCGGCAGCTGAGTACGCCCGCCGAGTCCGGTACCACCAGTCCGGCCAGGGCGTTGCCGCGCGCGGCACCCGTCGCAGTTTTGTTTCCGAACCAACGTCCGAACATCTCCACACACTCCCGGGCGCGCTTCCACCTCGGGCCGAAGGGCAGACGTCGTTGTCGGAGCAGCGGCCCGCCGACGAGCATGCATTCGACCACCCTTGAGGCGTTCGAGGCAAACAGAGCATCTCGCAGTGGCTTGGGTGCAGGTGTTACCGAAGGTCCGAATTGACGGGCAGCCGGTCCAGGCGCACTCCGAAATGCTCTCGGTAGGCGGCCAGCACCTCCTCGTCGCTCTCCAGGGGCGTCTCGCGCCGCTCGGTGCCCACCGTCGTGAGCAGCTTGCGGCCGGTGAGCGTGATCCGGCCGTCGTCCGTGCAGCGCGAGCAGACCGGGGCCCGGGTGAAGTGGGAGTCGGGCGAGGTGCGGTGATACCAGGCGCCGGCCCGGAAGTCGGCGAGCACCCGGGGCCGCGTCTCCAGGCGGAGCCGGGGCTTGCCGTCGCACAGCACGTCGAGGTCCCCGAAGTCCTCACCTCCCCCGGCCGCGATCGGCGTGATCCGGAAGACGCCGCCCGGGTCCTCCTGGTCCGTGCGGTCATCGAGCGCGAGGGGGTGCCGGGCGTGGTCGCCGAAGCCGACGTCGGCGAGCCACGGCCCGGTCCCGTCGTCCGTCTCGACCCGCAGCGCCATGTGGTCGTACGGAATGCCGAGCCGGCCATCGTCCGAGTGGACCCGCGCCTGGAGCAGGGTGACGCGGAAACCGAGCGCCCGCAGCAGTACGGCGAAGGCCCCGTTGAGTTCATAGCAGAAGCCGCCGCGCCGGCCGGCCACGATCTTGTCCAGGAGCGAGTCCTCCGCGAGCACCATGTCCTCGCCGAGATGGATCGAGAGGTTCTCGAAGGGCACGGTGAGCAGGTGGCGCAGTTGCAGTTCGCGCAGAGCCGGGGCGTCGGCGCGGGCGGGTACGGCCGCGCCGACGCGTTCCAGATAGGCGTCGATCGTCTGCGGCAGGTGCGGGTCCATGGGCCCAGTCTGGTCCGGCGCCGCATGACCGCGCCATGAGCCACTGGTCCTAGGTCCGGTGACGGTGTTGCGGCTGGCGCCCGGCGGCTAGCGTGCGGTGCATGCCCCGTCCGGAACCGGCTCGCAGCCGCGAACAGCGCAAGCAGGACGTACTCGATCGCCTGGAGAAGGACAAGGACGCCTGGGTGTCGACGGCCTCCGCCGACGGTGTTCCGACCCTGGTGCCGCTGTCGTTCGTGTGGGACGGGGAGACCCTGCTGATGGCCACCCGGCGCACCAACCCGACAGCGGTCAACGTGACACCGGACGGCCGGGCCCGGATCGCGCTGGGCCACACCCGCGATGTGGTCCTCATCGAGGCGACGGCCGAGATGGTGGAGGGCGCGGATCTCCCGAAGGCGTCGGGTGACGCCTTCGCCGCGAAGTTCGACTGGGATCTGCGGGGGCGCGCCGCCTGGGTGTACCTCCGCTTCACTCCGCACGCGGTCAGGGCGTGGCGGGAGTCCAACGAGCAGCCCGGCCGCGACCTGATGGCCGACGGCCACTGGCTGGTCTGAGGCCGGAAGCCCCGGAGAACGGGGAGCGGCCGAGGACACCACCCGCCGGGGAGCGGCCAACAGTTCCGCCGGCCGGGGAGCGGTCCGCGGCTCCCTCCGCCTGGGCACGTACGCCGTCATGACCGTCCCACCGCCCGCAGCCCGCTCCCCGTGCCCGTCACCGCGATCGCACCGTCCTTGTCGGTACGCAGCACCACCGCCCCCTGCGCCGTAAGCGCGTCGACCGTCCGCGGCGCCGGATGCCCGTACGGGTTGCCCCGGCCCACACTCACCAGCGCGAACCTGGGCCGGACGGCGCGCAGCAGGGCACTGTCCTGGTGCGCGGAGCCGTGGTGGGCGACTTTGAGCACGTCCACCCGCGGCAATCCCGGGCGGCTGCGCAACAACGCCTGCTGGGCAGGGGGTTCCAGGTCCCCGGGGAGCAGCAGGGTGAGCCCGCCGGCCCGCACGAACAGCGTGACGCTGGCATCGTTCGGGTCCTGCGGCACGGGTCCGGCCACCGGGCCCGTGCCCGCCTCGCCCGGCGGCCACAGCACCTGCCAGTCCAGCGCCCCGATCCGCCGCCGCTCACCGGGGACGGCCCGCACCACCGGGACACGCGCCCGAGCCGCCGTTCTCCGGACGAACGCGGCCTGCTCCGGCGGTTCGTCCAGGCTCGTCGTCTGGATCGCGCCCACCGCTCTGCCCCGCAGCACACCGGGCAGGCCCCGCACGTGGTCGGCGTGGAAGTGGGTGAGCAGGAGCAGGGGGACGCGGCTGACGCCCAGTTCGCGCAGGCACCGGTCGGCGAGCCGGGGATCGGGGCCGGCGTCGACGACCACACCGGAGCCCCGGCCGACGGCGAGGACCAGCGCATCGCCCTGCCCGACGTCACACATCGCGAACGCCCAGCCGGGCGGCGGCCATCCGGTCAGCACCCGGGTCAGCGGCACGGGGCGGAGCACGGCGAGCACGAGCAGCAGCACCGCGGCCGAGCACACCCAGGGCCGGCGCCCCACCCACCGGGCGGCCAACACCAGCACCGCGGTCAGCGCGGCCAGCAGCACGGCGCCGGACAGGCCGTCGGGCCAGTCGGTCTCCGCGCCGGGGAACGCCGCTCCGGTCCTGGCCACCGACGCGATCCACCCGGCCGGCCACCCCGCCACCCGGGCCGACAGCACGGCCACCGGCATCGCCACCGGCGCCAGGGCCAGCGCGGCGAACCCGAGCACCGTGGCCGGTGTCACCGCGAACTCGGCGAGCAGGTTGCACGGGATCGCCACCAGGCTCACCCGGGAGGCGAGCAGCACCACGACGGGCGAGCACACCGCCTGCGCGGCTGCCGCGGCGGCCAGCGCCTCCGCCAGGCGCGACGGCACCCGTCGCCGTCGCAGCGCCTCGCTCCACCGCGGGGCGAGGGTCAGAAGGGCGCCGGTGGCCAGCACCGACAGGACGAAGCCGTAACTGCGCGCCAGCCAGGGGTCGTAGAGCACCAGGAGCAGAACGGCGGCGCACAGCGCGGGGATCAGGGTCCTGCGCCGTCCGGTGGCGATGGCGAGCAGCGTGATCAGCCCGCACGCGGCGGCCCTGAGCACACTCGGCTCGGGCCGGCAGACCAGGACGAAGGCGAGCGTGAGCCCGCCGCCGAGCAGCGCGGTCATCCGCAGCGAGATCCCGAGCCTGGGCGCCAGTCCCCCACGTTCGGCCCGCAGCGCCCTGCCGGGCGGTCCGATGAACAGGACGAGCAGGATCGCCAGGTTGGAACCGGACACGGCCATCAGGTGCGTGAGGTCGGTCGCCCGGAAGGCCTCGTGCAGTTCCGGAGTGATCCGGGTGGTGTCACCGACGACCAATCCGGGCAGCAACGCCCGTGCGTCGGGTCCGAGTCCTTCGGTCGCCCGGCGCAGCCCGGCGCGCAGCCGTCCCGCCGTGCGCTGGAGGAGGCTGGGAGGGCCCGTGACGCGAGGAGGGCCCTTGCCCTCGGGCCGTAGCACCGCGGCGGCCCGCTCGCCCTTGTGGAGGGGCGGCGCCAGCCGTCCGGCGATCCGCAGCCTGGTGGAGGGGAGCAGTCGCTGCCATACCTCCGTCGCGCCGCCGGGCGGGACGATGACCAGCACCGGTGTGCGCAAGCGCACGGCCGTCCGGTCGGGCCGCGTCAACAGGGTGACCTCCGCGTCCAGGAGCAGGGACGCGGGCGTGCTGTGGTCGCCGCGCACCCGGGGGTACGTCCGCCGGGCATCGGAGGTGAGGGTGATCTCCACCTCGACCCGTGCGAACTGCCGGGCCAGGCCGGGCACCGGCCCCCGGCGCGTATCGGCACCGTGCAGCCCGGCGGAGGCCGCCCCGGCCGCCGCGCAGAGCAGCACCGCCACGACGGCCGCGACGCGCGCCCGCCGATGCGCTCGGGCCGCGGCGGCCCCGCCGTCCCGCGCCTCGTTGCCGCCCCGCCTGCCCGCCGCGCGGGCCCGGAGGAGGCCGGGCGCCGCGAGGAGGACCATGGCCGCCCCCAGGCAGAGCGCCACCGCCATCGCCGTCCACTGCCCGGGGGCGCCCACCGCGAGCGCGGCACCGCCCCAGGCCGCGGCTGCCGGGGCGAGCAGCCGAAGGTCGGCCGGACCCTCCTGCCGCGGGTCGGAGACACCCAGTCGCAGGCCCGACGCCGCGTGGACGTCCGGGGCGCTCATGGCTGCACCCGGGGGCGCAGGTCCGCGAACCTGCGGTCGCCGATCCCGTTCACCTCGCGGAGTTCGTCGACGGACCGGAATCCGCCGTGCTCGGTGCGGTACTCGACGATGTGCTGGGCGAGGACGGGGCCGACGCCCGGCAGGCCCTCCAACTGGTCCGCCGTAGCGGTGTTCAGGCTCACCGGCCCGGTGCCGCCCCCGGCAGCCGCCGGGCCGCCCGCGCCCGAGGCCGGAGCCGGAGCCGGTGGGGCGCCCACCACGATCTGCTCGCCGTCCATGAGCACCCGGGCCCGGTTGAGGCCCGCCAGGTCCGTCCCGGGGCGCGCCCCGCCCGCCGCGTCCAGCGCATCGTCCACCCGCGCCCCGGACGGCAGTCGTTGCAGTCCCGGGTTGCGCACCTTGCCGCTCACGTCCACCACGATCTGACCGCCCGCACCGGGCACGGCCGCCGGACCCGGGGACGGCTCGGGCCGGCCGGTCGCGGCCATGTCCGCGTCCGGGTCCGTCACCGGGCCGGGCCCGTGCGCCGCCTCACCGACGACATCCGGAGCCTCCACTCCCTCGGGACCGGCGGACCAGAAGTGGATCCCGGCGAACACGGCGGCGGCGACCAGGATCACGGCGAGCGCGGCAAGGGTCTTCGGCTCCAGGCCGCATCTGAGCTGCACCCACATCGGTAACCGCTCCCGCACCGCGAGAACCCCCGCCGCCCACCGCCCCATCGGAGCGGAAGCGGCGGACGCGACCGCCTCAGCCGAACCGGGAGCCCCGGCATCCGAGGGCGAAGCCGACGCCGGCACCGGGGCGGCCGAAGACGGGGGCGACGCCGAGGCCGGCACCGCCGGGGCCGGGGGCAACGCCGAGGCCGGGGGCAACGCCGGGGCCGAGGCCCGAGCCCGGCCCGGGACCGCCTCACCCGGCGGCCCCGCACCACCCTCCCCCGGCTCCGCGCCGTCCACTCCCCACCGCGCGACGCGCCCTCCGTACCCGCCCGCCATCAGCGCGTCCGCCCGGCTGCGGGCAGCCGCGGCCAGCGCCGCCGCCTCGGTGCGGCCCGTGGTCCGGCGCCGCCGGCCGGGGCCGGGGCCCGTCGCTCGCCGGAAGCGCCCGTCGGAAGCCGGGGCGCGTCCGGGCCCGCTGCCGGGTCCGGCCCCCGGTCCGCCGGGTCCGCTGGTTGCACGATGTGATCGGGAAGCCATGCCTCACGACGCTAGGCAGTTCCGCCAAAACCCGCTGAGCGCCAGTGATTTCAGTGGAAAACCGGATCGTTGTGCATAACTCGGCCACTCCGGAGAGTGAAGTCAGCGCGGCGAGACAACCGCGCCCAGCAGCCCCGGGCCGGTGTGCGCGCCGATCACCGCGCCCACCTCGCTGACATGCAGATCCACCAGCGCGGGCACCCGTTCCCGCAGCCGCTCGGCCAGCCGCTCGGCCCGCTCCGGAGCCGCCAGGTGGTGGACCGCGATGTCCACCCGCCCGCTGCCCGCGCGTTCGACGACGATCTCCTCCAGCCGGGCGATGGCCCTGGAGGCCGTCCGCACCTTCTCCAGCAGTTCGATCCGGCCGCCGTCCAGCTGGAGCAGGGGCTTCACGGCGAGGGCCGAGCCGAGCAGGGCCTGCGCGGTGCCGATCCGGCCGCCTCGGCGCAGGTAGTCCAGGGTGTCGACGTAGAAGTAGGTGGAGGTGCCCGACGCGCGCTTCTCGGCCGCCGCCACCGCCTCGTCCAGACCGCCGCCCGCCTCAGCCGTCTCAGCCGCCGAGAGGGCGCAGAAACCGAGGGCCATCGCGACCATCCCCGTGTCCACCACCCGCACCGGCACCGGAGCGTCCTTCGCCGCCAGCAGCGCCGCGTCGTACGTACCGGAGAACTCCGCGGACAGATGGAGCGAGACGATTCCGCTCGCACCGGCTTCGGCGGCGGCCCGGTATGTGCCGGCGAAGACCTCGGGGCTGGGGCGCGACGTCGTCACGGAGCGGCGCTTCTGGAGGGCGAGGGCCAGGGAACGGGCCGAGATCTCGGTGCCCTCTTCCAGGGCCTGGTCGCCCAGGACCACGGTCAGCGGCACCGCGGTGATGCCGTGCCGCTGCATCGCGTCGGGCGGCAGGTAGGCCGTGGAATCGGTGACGATCGCGACATGGCGGGACATGAGCGGGAGGTTACCCGCAGGGGCGGGGACTCGGCAGTCCGACCCCGCGCGATTGATCAGTCATGGTCGCTTCGCACCGCATCCTGCCACGCTCGGTCACCGATGGTCCCGGCGCACCCGGACGGTACCCGGGCGGGCCGGTCGCGGCAGCCGCGACCGCACCACACGGCACCGCACCGCACCACACGGCACCGCACCGCACCGCACCGCACGGCACCGCACCGCACGGCACCGCACCGCACCGCACCGACGCTCAGTTCGTGGTCTCGGGCCGGGCCGCCTTCTGCCACGGGTAGGTGGTGTGCTGCCGGGGGTCCCGAGCCGTGATGGCCTCCGGCGGTGTCCGGTCCCCGCCCGGCGCGTCCGGGGCCTCCGGTTCCCCGCCCCGGCCGGCCGGGCGTCCGGGCCGGGCCGCCGGCTCGTCCGTCGTCCAGTGCCGCAGCGCCCCGGCCTCCATGTCGATCTGTGCGTTCAGCGTCGACAGGTCGTCGTCGGCGAACTGACGGGCCCGGTCCCGGGCGGCCCAGCGCAGCGAATCGGCGGACCCGGTGATCCGCTCGGTGCGTTCCTTCAGGCCCGGCAGCCGGGCCGCGACCGTCGCCTTGTCCGGCTCGCGCTCCAGCGCCTTCAGCTCCTCGTCCAGCTCCCGGCCGTGCACCCCGAGCCGCTCGAACAGGCCCAGGGACTCCGAGAGCGAGGCGTCCTCCGCCAGACCCGCCCGCAGCGCCTCCTGCGTGGCACGCATCGACGTACGCAGCGAGAGGCGGAGCTGCGCCAGCTCGGCGCCCACGCCCAGCTGTCCGTAGCTCTTCGCCCGCAGGGTGGTGTCCTCGACGGTGCGGCGGGCCTGCGTGATCGTCCGGTCCACGCCGCGCTTGGCCGCCCCGACGGCCTTGACGGTCGCGTAGACGCCCAGAGCCATGAAGGCGACGACGAGCAGCCCCAGGATCAGGATCACGGCTTCCACTCCCATGAGCGCCCCTCGGATCGTGTGACGGCCTCCGGCACGCGTTCACCGGTCGCCTCCACCGTAAACGCAACGGGCAGGTTGGGGGTCCTGTCCGAACCCCCAACCTGCCCGTAGGGGAAAGCCCTCACGCCTTCCCCACCGCGGCCGTGGCTATGCGGGAACGATGTTCACCAGCTTCGGCGCCCGGACGATCACCTTGCGGATACCGGCCCCGTCCAGCGCGGCGACGACGGCCGGATCGGCCAGGGCCAGTGCCTCCAGCTCCGCGTCCGTGACCGACGGGGAGATCTCCAGGCGCGCCTTGACCTTGCCCTTGATCTGCACCACGCAGGTCACGGTCTCGTCCACGACGTACGCCGGGTCGGCCACCGGGAAGTCCTGGTGCACGACCGACTCCGTGTGGCCCAGCCGGTGCCACAGCTCCTCGGCGATGTGCGGGGCCAGCGGCGCCACCAGCAGCACCAGGGCCTCGGCGACGGAGCGGGGCAGCGGGCCGCCCGCCTTCGTCAGGTGGTTGTTCAGCTCGGTGACCTTGGCGATGGCCGTGTTGAAACGCATGCCGGCCATGTCGCCGCCGACGCCGTCGATCGCCTTGTGCAGCGCGCGCAGCGTGTCCTCGCCGGGCTCGCCGTCCACGACGGTGACCTCGCCGGTCTCCTCGTCGACGATGTTGCGCCACAGCCGCTGCAGCAGCCTGTACTGGCCGACGACCGCACGCGTGTCCCAGGGCCGCGACACGTCCAGGGGACCCATCGCCATCTCGTACAGACGCAGGGTGTCCGCGCCGTACTCGCCGCAGATCTCGTCGGGCGTCACGGCGTTCTTCAGGGACTTGCCCATCTTGCCCAGGACGCGGGAGACCTTCTCGCCCTGGTAGTAGTAGGCCCCGTCGCGCTCCTCGACCTCGGCCGCCGGGACCGCGATGCCACGGCTGTCCCGGTAGACGAACGCCTGGATCATGCCCTGGTTGTACAGCTTGTGGAACGGCTCGGCGGACGAGACGTGGCCCAGGTCGTGCAGCACCTTGGACCAGAAGCGGGCGTACAGCAGGTGCAGAACGGCGTGCTCCGCACCGCCCACGTACAGGTCGACGCCCCCGGTCGGCTGCCCCTCGCGCGGGCCCATCCAGTACTCCTCGATCGCCGGGTCGACCAGCTTCTCGGAGTTGTTCGGATCCAGGTAGCGCAGCTCGTACCAGCAGGAACCGGCCCAGTTGGGCATGGTGTTCGTCTCGCGGCGGTACTTCTTCGGGCCGGCGCCGTCGCCCAGGTCCAGCGTGACGTCGACCCAGTCGGCGTTGCGCGACAGCGGGGTCTCGGGCTGGGTGTCGGCGTCGTCCGGGTCGAAGGTGCGCGGCGAGTAGTCGTCGACCTCGGGCAGCTCCAGCGGCAGCATCGACTCGGGCAGCGGGTGGGCGATGCCCTCCTCGTCGTACACGATCGGGAAGGGCTCGCCCCAGTAGCGCTGGCGGCTGAACAGCCAGTCGCGCAGCCGGAAGTTGACGGTGCCCTCGCCGACGCCGTGCTCCTTCAGCCACTCGGTGATCCGGGCCTTGGCCTCGGTGACGCCCAGGCCGTTCAGGGATGCCTCGTCGTTGGCGGAGTTCACCAGCTTCGCGTCGTACGAACCGAAGGCGTCCTGCCACGTCGAGGCATCCGTGCCGCGGTCGTCGGACGGCTCGACCACACAGCGCATCGGCAGCTCGAAGGCGCGCGCGAAGGCGAAGTCGCGCGCGTCGTGCGCCGGTACGGCCATGATCGCGCCGGTGCCGTAGCCCATCAGGACGTAGTCGGCGATGAAGACGGGGATCTTCTCGCCGCTGACGGGATTGGTGGCGTACGCGCCGGTGAAGACGCCCGTCTTGTCCTTGGCCTCGGCCTGCCGCTCGACGTCGGACTTGGCCGCCGCCTGCTTGCGGTACGCGGTGACCGCCTCGGCCGGGGAGGCGTGGCCGCCCGTCCAGACCGGGTGCGTGCCCTCGGGCCAGGCGGCGGGGATGATCCGCTCGACCAGCTCGTGCTCCGGCGCCAGCACCATGTACGTGGCGCCGAACAGGGTGTCCTGGCGGGTGGTGAAGACGGTGATGCTGCCCGCGCCGTCGACCGGGAAGTCGACCCGCGCACCCTCGGAACGGCCGATCCAGTTGCGCTGCTGCAGCTTGATGGCCTCGGGCCAGTCCAGCCCGTCCAGATCGTTCAGCAGCCGGTCGGCGTAGGCCGTGATGCGCATGTTCCACTGGCGCAGCTTGGCCTTGAAGACGGGGAAGTTGCCGCGCTCGGAGCGGCCGTCCGCGGTGACCTCCTCGTTGGCCAGGACGGTGCCCAGGCCGGGCGACCAGTTGACCGGGGCGTCGGAGGCGTAGGCCAGCCGGTAGTCACCCAGCAGGTCCGCGCGCTCGGCGGCGCTCAGCTCGCTCCAGTCACGGCCGTCCGGGGTGGCGCGCTCGCCGCTCTCGAACTGGGCGACCAGCTCGGCGATCGGCCGGGCCCGGTCCGCCTCGGTGTCGTACCAGGAGTTGAAGATCTGCAGGAAGATCCACTGGGTCCACTTGTAGTACTCGGACTCGATCGTGGCGAACGAGCGGCGCTTGTCGTGGCCCAGGCCCAGCCGGCGCAGCTGCGCCGTCATGTTCTCGATGTTGGCCTCGGTCGAGATCCGCGGGTGGGTGCCGGTCTGGACGGCGTACTGCTCCGCGGGCAGGCCGAAGGCGTCGAAGCCCAGGGTGTGCAGGACGTTGTGGCCGGTCATCCGCTGGTGGCGGGCGAAGACATCGGTGGCGATGTAGCCCAGCGGGTGGCCGACGTGCAGCCCCGCACCCGAGGGGTACGGGAACATGTCCATGATGAACTTCTTCGGCTTGGCGGCCAGCTCCGGGTCGCCCGCCAGGTCACCGGTCGGGTTGGGCGCCTCGTACGTGCCCTCGGCGTCCCAGAAGTCCTGCCAGCGTGCCTCGATGTCGGCGGCCATCGCTGCCGTATAGCGGTGCGTCGCAGCGACGTCGGCTGCGGAATTCGTCTCGCTCATGATCCTCAAAGCTCCATCGATCGTCATCTGCCGGCGCCCACGTTTACGGACACTCGTCCACGGAAACGAAAAATCCCCTCGCACAGGAGGGGACGCCGCGCCGATGCCGACCAGGCATTCTCACCGGTCGGGACTGATCAGCGCGGCTCGCTAAGCAGAAGGCCTACGGCACGCATGGCGTCAGGGTACCGCACGGACCCGGTCCACCTCCGGGCGGTTGTCCCCGCCGGACTCCGCGCACACGGAACAGCGGGCCATCCGAACCGGATGACCCGCTGTGTTCCTTCTTCACTGTGGAGCTAAGGAGAATTGAACTCCTGACCTCTTGCATGCCATGCAAGCGCTCTACCAACTGAGCTATAGCCCCTCGTTGCGCCGCCCGGTCTCCCTGGCGACATCGAGAACAGTACCGGTCACCCCGGCCGTCCACCAAATCGATTCCGGTCCATCCGGTTTTCACCGGCCGGAGGCGGGGAAGCCGTCACGCCGTGGCGAAGGAGTAGAAGCGTTTGAGGGTGCAGTGCTCCTCCAGGAGCCGGCCGTAGATCGGCTCCCCCTCCAGTTCCCGGTAGGTCTCGATGGGGTCGCCCTTTATGATCAGCGCCCGCGCGCACTCCTCGCACCAGTACTGGTAGTCGGCGTTGACGGGGTCCATGTCCCTGACGATGGGCGTACCGCTGCCGCACCAGTCGCACTTCCGCCTGTGTGCACCCATGGGTCAGCTCCGGCTCCGGCGGACGAGTGGCGGCTTCGGGACCTCGTGGCGGCTCCCAGGCATCGCGCACACCCTCCCGTTCGGTCCGTCGCCCCCTCCGGCGGTCCGATTCTGCCATGACCCCGCGACACGGTCAGCCCGCCGCAGTCCGCACCGGCCGCCGTCGCCGTACGAACCCCGCCGCGGCACCCACGCACGCGGCCCCCGCCAGCACCAGCTCGCACACCCACAGCGCCTCCCCCGACGCGTGCGGCCCAGGCACCGCAAGGCGGTTGAGGTAGAGCGTGCCGACCGTCGCGACACCGATGACCTGGCCCAGCTGCGTCACGGTGACCAGGACGCCACTGGCGTCGGCGGCGTCCTGCGGCCGTACGTTCGCCAGGGCACCCGCGAGGTTCGGGCTGAACGCGAGCGCCATGCCCGCCCCCATGAGCAGGAAACCCGCGTACAGCACGGCACCCCCGCCTCCACCGCTCCGCAGCGCGAGCCCGACGAGCGCGGCACCGGCCGCCATCAGGACGAAGCCGCCGGGAACCAGCGCGCTCCGGAGCCCGGCGGGCCACCGCCGCCAGGTCAGCCCGGCCGCGCCGAAGACCACCGCGGTCGGCGCGCACATCAGCCCCGAGCGCAGCGCCGAGTATCCGAGACCGCCCTGGAGGTGCAGGGTCAGCGTGAAGAGGAAGCCCGCGTTGGCGGCCATCACCAGCAGGATGCGCAGGGCGGCCAGGGAGATTCCGGGCAACCGGAGCACACGGGGCGCGATCAGGGGCGCACCGCCGCGCGCGGCGAGCCTCGTCTCGTACAGCACGAAGCCGGTGAGGACCGCCGCGCAGGCGAGCAGGCTGATCCAGGTCCAGTCCGGCCAGCCCAGCTCCTGGCCGAGCACCAGCGGGACGGTCAGCAGGGTGACCCCCACGGCGAGCACGACGAGCCCCACCGGGTCGAAGCCGCGCGCCCGCGCCTCCTGCCTGGCCCGCCCGGTACGGGGTTCGCCCGGCAGCACCCGGACGCCGAGCCACAGCAGGGCCAGCCCGATCGGCACGTTGACCAGGAAGACCGGCCGCCAGCCCGCCCCGAACAGGTCGGCGCTCACCAGCACCCCGCCGACCACCTGTCCCGCCGCTGCCCCGACGGCCAGGACGGCGCTGTAGGCACCGATCGCGCGGACCCTGGCCGCCCCGGTGAAGTGCTGCTGGATCAGGCTGAGCACCTGCGGGATCATCACCGCGGCGCCCGCCCCCTGGATCACCCGGAAGGCGATCAACTGGCCCTCCCCCGACGCCAGTCCGCAGGCCAGCGAGGCCGCGGTGAACACCGCGAGCCCGGCCAGATGCGCGCGGCCGTGCCCGAACACGCCCCCGAGCCGGGCGCCGGCGACGAGCAGGACGGCGTACGAGATGGTGTATCCGGCCACGACGAGCTGCAATCCGGCCGCGGAGGCGCCGAGTTCGGCGCGGATGGTCGGGGCGGCGACATTCACGATGAAGAGATCGAGCATGGCCATGAACTGGGCCGTCAGCACGACGGCGAGCAGCCGGCCGGGTCCCTTGTCAGTGGTGGGGTCTTTACTGGTGACGGAACGTGAGGCCGTCGTCTCGGATGTCGCGGTCATGGCCTCAAGGCTGGTGCCGGGCTCATACGGGTAACGAGAGCCCGTTGATGCTGGTACTGGCAGCACCTGGCAACACCCGGGTGAAGCACCGACGATGGGGGCGTGACGACGGTGACGACACAACAGCACACACGACGGGACACCCAGGCCGGGCGCGGCCGGGACGGACACGGACCGGCGCCCGGCCGGCGGCCCGAGCTCGCCGCCTTCCTGCGCAGCCGCCGGGCACGCGTGACCCCGGCCGACGTGGGCATGCCGCCGGGGCTGCGGCGCCGCACTCCGGGGCTGCGCCGCGAGGAGGTGGCCCAGCTCTCCGGCGTCGGCGTCACCTGGTACACCTGGCTGGAACAGGGCCGCCCGATCAACGCGTCCCCGCAGGTCCTGGACGCGGTGGCGCGGACGCTGCGGCTGGACCCGCCCGAGCGCGAGCACCTCTACCAACTGGCCGGGGTCGCCTTCATTCCGGGCCGGGAGTCCGACACGCTGGAGGTCGGCGAGGAGATCCAGGGCATCATCGACGCGCTCGACCCGCACCCGGCGGTCGTCTACAACGCGCGCTACGACGTGCTGGCGACCAACGCCGCCTACCGAGACCTCTTCGGCGTCCCCCACATGGACGAGACCCGGGCGCGCAACGTGCTGTGGACGCTGTTCACGACGCCGGAGCGGACCTGCCCGGTCGTCCACCGCACCCAGGAGCTGCCCCTGATGGTGGCGACCCTGCGCAGTGGCTACGGACGCCATGCGGGCGAGCCGGCCTGGGAGTCGTTCATCGAGGCGCTCTCGGCGGCCAGCCCGTACTTCACGAAGCTGTGGCGCAGCGGGGACGTCGTCCCGCCGGGGCGGCGCGTGAAGACCTTCCGGCACTGGGCGGTGACCGGCGACATACGGCTGACGTCGGTCTCCCTGACCGTCAACGGACTGCCCGAGTGCCGGATCGTCGCGTACACACCGGCCGACGAGGACAGCGTGGGGCGGCTGGCGACGCTGCGCACGCGCCGTCGGGGGCCGTGCGGGACGGGGGCCCGGGAAGGGGGCGCGGCAAGCAGAAATCCCGCCCCCTGACCGGGGACGGGATTTCCGATTGTGGAGCTAAGGAGAATTGAACTCCTGACCTCTTGCATGCCATGCAAGCGCTCTACCAACTGAGCTATAGCCCCGCTGTCCGCTGTGTTTCCCTGCGCTTCCGCGCTGCGAACAAGAAGAACTCTAGCCTGTGACCAGCCGGAAAGTGAAATCCGGCCGCGGCCTCCCGGAGGCGGTCCGGGGAGGACCGGTCAGGCGTCGTCGCCGAGCACCGGCTGAGGCAGGGTGCCCGCGTTGTGCTCCAGCAGACGCCAGCCGCGGGCGCCCTCGCCCAGCACGGACCAGCAGCAGTTGGAGAGCCCGCCGAGCCCCTCCCAGTGGTGCGCCTCCAGGCCCAGCAGCCGGCCGATGGTGGTCCGGATGGTGCCGCCGTGGCTGACGACGACGAGCGTGCCGTCGTCGGGCAGTTTGTCGGCGTGCGCGAGCACCACGGGGGCGGCCCGGTCGGCGACCTCGGTCTCCAGCTCGCCGCCGCCGCGCCGCACGGGCTCGCCGCGCTTCCAGGCGGCGTACTGCTCGCCGTAGCGCTCCACGATCTCCTCGTGGGTCAGGCCCTGCCAGGCGCCCGCGTACGTCTCACGCAGCCCCGGGTCGTACGTGACGTCGAGCCCGGTGACCGCGGCGAGCTCGGCGGCCGTGGCCGCGGCCCGCCGCAGGTCGGAGGCCACAATCGTGTCCGGCTTCAGCGAGGCGAGCAGCCGGGCGGCCCGTCGGGCCTGGGCGAAGCCGGACTCGGTGAGATCGATGTCCGTCGAGCCCTGGAAGCGGCGCTCCAGGTTCCACGCGGTCTGGCCGTGCCGCCAGAGGACGATCCTGCGGCCCCTGCCGCTTCTGCTGCCGTTCAGTGCTGGTCCCCTTCCGTACCGCCGTTGAGCTCCGCGTGCTCAGCGGCCTTGCCGCGGGTCTTCACCGCGTCCTCGGGCAGAGCGATCTCGGGGCAGTCCTTCCAGAGCCGCTCCAGCGCGTAGAAGACGCGCTCCTCGCTGTGCTGGACGTGGATGACGATGTCGACGTAGTCGAGGAGGATCCACCGGGCGTCGCGGTCGCCCTCGCGGCGGACCGGCTTGGCGCCGAGCTCCTTCTGGAGCCGCTCCTCGATCTCGTCGACGATCGACTTGACCTGGCGGTCGTTGGGGGCCGAGGCCAGCAGGAATGCGTCGGTGATCGACAGCACATCGCTGACGTCGTACGCGATGATGTCGTGCGCGAGCCGGTCGGCGGCCGCCTGCGCGGCGGCGTTGATGAGCTCGATGGAGCGGTCCGTGGCGGTCACAAGCAGGCTTTCGTCGTCGGTCGGATAGACCCCTAGGGTCTCACGGGGAACCGACAGTCCACGCAGTCGTATTCCGGGGAGGCCCGGAAGCCTCTCGCGGGGAGGGCCGGGGCCGAGCCCGGCCCCGGCCCTCCCCGCCGCGGCTACTCGGCCTTGGCCTTGACCTTGTAGTCCTGGCCGAGGAGGACGGACACGTCCGCGTTCCCGGCCGGCTTGCCCTTCTGCACCGTGCTCGTCGGCAGTCCGAGGGTCTTGGCGACCTCGGTCGCCTTCTCCTTGTCCGCCGCCTCCGCGTAGACGACCTGCGAGGTGGCCACCGCGTCGGCCGTCCCGCCGTTGACGAAGGCGAAGCCGCCGTTGACCAGCTTGCCCCGGGCGGACTCGGTGCCGCCGGTGTCACCGGTGGCGTTCTTGATCCCGACCCGGATCACCCCGTCCGCGGAAGGCGCCTTGACCGCGCCGCCCAGGATGTCCTTGACGACGCTCTCCGTGGCCGCGTCGGTGAGGGTGCCGTCGTCCTGGACCGGCAGCACCGCCGTCTTGTAGGCGCCGATCTTGGCGTGTTCGGCCAGCTTCGCCAGCGAGGCCCCGAGGTCCTTCTCGGGCAGCGACGGGTCCAGGATCTGGGCCAGCGTCTGCACGGTGACCGTCGCGGCCTTCGGGTCGTCGGACAGCTTCCGCAGCACCCCGCGTATGACCTGCCCGAACCGCGTCAGCTGCTTGGTCTCGGCCTCGTCGGAACCGCGGTACGTGGCGTAGGCGACGGCCATCGTGCCGCTGAGGGTCTGCCCCTCACCCTTCTCCACCAGGTCGCCCTCGCCCTTCTTGGCGCCCGGCACAGCGGTGTCGGTGTCGACCTCGATGTTGCCCACCAGGTCGACGAGGTTCTCCAGGTACGGGGTGTCGAGCCGCCAGGTGCCGCTGATGTCGGTGCCGAGCAGCGTGTCCAGGGACTCCCGGGTCCCGGACGTCCCGTCGTCCTCCACCGACTTGCCGAGCGTGGTGGTGGTCCCGTCCTCGTCGGAGACGGCGAGGGAGTTGGGGAGCAGGACGGTGGTCCCCTGCTTGGTGGTGACGTTGTCCACGAGCAGGGCGGTGGACGTGCCGCCGCCCTTGGTGTTGTGGAGGTGGACCACGATGACGTCCCGGCGCTGCGGACCGGTCGTCGCGGTGTTCTCCTTCTCCCCGCCCGACATGCCGGGGAGTTTGTCCGCGGACCACAGGTAGCCGACGCCGCCGAGCACGGCCAGGGCCGCCACGACGATCAGCGCGACGATCCGGTTGCGGCCCCGGCGGCGCGCTTCCTCTCGGCGCTCGCTGCGGCTCTCGGTGAACTTGAGCCAGTCGATGACGTCTTCGGAGTCCTCGTCGGGCTCCTCGATGAAGGAGAACTGCTCGGTGCGGTAGTCCTGGTCCTGGCCCGCGCGCCGCTGCCCGGGGACGGCCGCCTCGGGCGCCGGCTGCGGTTCGGGCTCCGGAGGGGCCGCCGGAGCCTCGGGGGCGGGCGCGGGGGCCTGCTGCGGGACGCTCCACTGCTGGGTCGTGTCGACAGCGGCGGGCTGCTGCCCGGTGTCGTAGCCGTATCCGTCGTAGCCGTAGCCCTGCTGCGGCGCCTGGTGGTGCTGCGGGGGCGCGTAGGGGTCGTACTGCTGCGGCGGCGGGGCCGGGGGCTGCTGCTGGGCGTACGGGTCGTACCCGTATCCCTGGCCGCCGCCCTGCGGGGCCTGCTGCGGAGGCTGCTGGTACTGCTGTTGCTGATGAGGCTGCTGATCCTGATGAGGCTGCTGCTGATGAGGCTGCTGGGCGTACGGGTCGTACTGCTGCTGACCCGGCTGCTGGTACACCGGCTGCCCGTACTCGTCGTAGCCGATGATCTGCGGCTGCTGGTAGTACGGGTCGTACGGGTTCTGTCGGTCGTTCACCGGTGCCCCTTTCCGTGGCTCACTCGCCGCGGTACAGCTGGCGCTTGTCGATGTAGCGGACCACACCGTCCGGCACGAGATACCAGACCGGCTCCCCCTCGGCCACCCTCGCGCGGCAGTCCGTCGAGGAGATCGCCAGCGCGGGCACCTCCACCAGGGAGACGCCGCCCTTCGGCAGCCCGTCGTCCGTGAGCACATGGCCCGGCCGGGTCACACCGATGAAGTGCGAGAGCGAGAACAGTTCGTCGGCGTCGCGCCAGGTGAGGATCTGGGAGAGCGCGTCGGCGCCGGTGATGAAGAAGAGGTCCGCGTCGCCGTGGACCGCGCGCAGATCCCGCAGGGTGTCGATCGTGTACGTGGGGCCCTTGCGGTCGATGTCGCTCCGGCTGACCGAGAACTGGGGGTTCGACGCCGTCGCGATGACCGTCATCAGATAACGGTCCTCCGCCGGGGAGACGTGCTTGTGGCTCTTCTGCCACGGCTGCCCGGTCGGCACGAAGATCACCTCGTCGAGGTGGAACTGGGCGGCCACTTCACTGGCCGCCACCAGGTGTCCATGATGGATCGGGTCGAATGTCCCGCCCATCACGCCGAGTCGGCGTTTTCCGGGGCCGGTAGGCACTTCCTGCTCTCCCATGCGTGCAGAGCCTACTGGCACAGCTGTACGCCTCGGCCTCAGCGGTCGCGGTTGAAGCGCGTGGTGATCCACAGAAGGAGGAGAAGCGCGACAAACGCACCGCCGCCGGTGAGGAGCGGCTGGAGGCTGTTGTGGTTACCGCCGTGCTCCGCGCCCTCGGCGGCGACGGTGACCAGCTGGTGTGCGGTGCTCGTGAGGCTCATCTTCGGCAGGACCTATCGATCGGGAGTCGGGGGAAGACGTCGCGGACATCGTATGCGGGGGCCTCGGGCACGCTCACGCCGACTCAGTCGTTGGTGTCGTCGTTGCGGTATCCGCGCAGCAGGAACCAGGCCAGCAGGGCGGCTCCCACGAGGGAGACGATGAGCACGATACGAATCGTGTTGCCCGGCCCCTGCTCGTCGGACGCGGCGGCGAGCAGAGCAACGGTATGCGGCATGTCGGGCGTCTCCTCAGTTATCCACAGCCCCCCGCACACCGTAGCCCCAGCGCCTAGGCTGGGCGGCGTCAGGGGGCGAGCGACGTCTCGTACGAACACAGGGGGCCCATCCATGACCGACAGCAGCCACGAGAACCACGAGCGCGTGCCGAGCAGGCAGCGCAAGCGTTTCCCGGGGATCTCCTCCCGGGCCTACGAGCACCCCGCGGACCGCTCGGCCCTGGTCGCCCTGCGCAAGCTGAGCGGCTTCGACACCGTCTTCAAGGCGCTGAGCGGGCTGCTGCCGGAGCGCAGTCTGCGACTTCTCTTCCTGTCGGACTCCGTCCGGGTGAGCGACGCCCAGTTCTCGCATCTCAACGACATGCTGCGCGACGCCTGCTACATCCTGGACCTGGAGAAGGTCCCGCCGATGTACGTCAACCAGGACCCCCGGCCCAACGCCATGTGCATCGGACTCGACGAGCCGATCATCGTGGTGACCACCGGGCTGGTGGAACTGCTCGACGAGGAGGAGATGCGGGCGGTCGTCGGCCACGAGGTCGGGCACGCCCTCTCCGGCCACGCCGTGTACCGCACGATCCTGCTCTTCCTCACCAGCCTGGCGCTCAAGGTGGCGTGGATTCCGCTGGGCAACGTCGCGATCATGGCGATCGTGACGGCGCTGCGCGAGTGGTTCCGCAAGTCGGAGCTGTCGGCGGACCGGGCCGGGCTGCTGGTCGGGCAGGACTCGCAGGCGTCGATGCGCGGCCTGATGAAGATCGCCGGCGGCAACCACCTCCACGAGATGAACGTGGACGCCTTCCTCGCCCAGGCCGACGAGTACGAGAAGGCAGGCGACCTGCGTGACTCCGTCCTCAAGATCCTCAACGTGCTGCCGCGCTCGCACCCCTTCACCACGGTCCGCGCGGCGGAGCTGAAGAAGTGGTCCGAGACCCGCGACTACCAGCGGATCATGGACGGCCACTACCCGCGGCGCGACGAGGACAAGGACACCTCGGTGACGGACTCGTTCAAGGAGTCCGCCTCGCACTACGCCGATTCGGTGCGCAACAGCAAGGACCCGCTGATGAAGCTGGTCGGCGACATAGCCGGTGGCGCCGGGGACCTGGGCGGGAAGCTGCGGGACAAGTTCACCGGCGGGGGCGGTGGCGCCAAGGGCGGTGCTACGGGCGGCTCCGCGCCGTCGTCGGAGACGGAGGGCCCGGAGGATTCCCAGGGGCCCGGGACGGCAGGGAGCTGACCTCCAGCGTCCCGCAGAGCGCGGCCACGGGCCGGCCCGTGGCGTACGGGTCGGTGCCCGCCGGGCCCCGGGACGCCGCCCGCTCGCCCGCCAGCAGGGGGCGCAGCGCGGCCGCTGTGTCGGCGGGGCAGGACTGCGGTCCCGCCTGGAGGTAGCTGGTCAGCACCTCCAGGCGGTGCAGCCGCAGGTCCTCCCGGTCGAACCGGAAGCGCAGCTCCCGCCGCACGGTGAACAGCGAGGCGCCGCCCTCCTGCCGGGGCCCGGAGACGGCGGGGCGCAGCGCGTACGTGAAGGTGTGGTCGGAGACCACCTCCAGGGTGTCGGTCCCCGTCTGGGCGTAGCGCAGGGTGCCCCGGACCCTGACCTCGGGGTCCGGGGTGACCTTGGCCGGGTCGAAGCGTACGAGCCAGCCGGTCGCGGCGTGCTGCCCGTCGTCGTAGGGCTCGGAGACGCTGCGGTCGAACTGCTCCATCTGGTCGGGGTCGAGCAGTGCTTCCACCGGGCGCACCACGTTCCCGCTGAGCACGTCGGGGTCGAGCGAGGAGGCGACCAGGTAGTCCTTGGCGGTGGCCAGGGCGGCGGTGACCTGGTTCTCGGAGAAGTCAGCCGTGCCCCGGGCGGCCGGGGCGTTGATGCCGTCCTTGCCCTTCGGGTATTCGGCGGCGGCGCTGCTCGCGAAGAGGGCGGCCGGGGTGCCGGCGGGGACGGTGCCGCGGGGGGCGAGGGGGACGACGGTCATCCGCAGCGGTTCGGCCCGCCGGCCCGCCGGGCTCTCGTAGGGGTGGCGCAGGCCCATGAAGACGGCGGTGCCGAAGGCCATGGCGATCAGGATCATCAGGGCGAGCGCGAGCCGGGAGCCGTTGCGAAAGGACCGCCCGTGCAGGCTGCGGACGGCGCGGGCGTGCTCGCCCATGCGTTCCTGGGCGGAGAATTCCTGCAGCCGGGCGGCTCGCACGAAGGACTCGTCGAAGACGAGTGAGCCGTATTCGTCGTCCTGACCGCTCGCGCCGTTCTCCGCCGGGCCATCGGGTGGGTCTCCGCGGTGTGCCATGACTTCTCCCGACTCCGTGAGAAGTCCCCTCGTCGAGCGCGTGAGGGGTCATACCTTCAGGGTGGGTCGATCACGACGACCGTAAACGCGACGACGGCCGGCAACCACCGGAGAGTCTCGCCGGGTGCGCGGGGCTCAGGGGGTGCGCGGGACGGCGGAGACCATCGGGCGGGAGTGGCCGTTCGCGTCGGAGGGGGCGGAGGTGGCTCCCGGGGCGCTGTCCACGCCCGTGGTGGCGGGCGGCGGGGCGGGGTCCTGGCGGTCGCCGGAGGTGTTGCGGTAGACGGCGCTGAAGGCGAGGGCGACCATGCCGACGCCCATCAGGACGGCGAGCAGCCAGGCGATCGGCCGGTGCCAGCGGGCCGCACCCCGGTAGGGGCGCAGGGAGCCGCCGTGGCGGCCGTAGGGCCCGTCGTCGTAGGCGCCGTCCTCGTCCGCGTCGAGCCGGTCGTCGTAGCCGTACGGGCCGCCGTAGCCGCCCGGTCCGTAGCCGTCGTCGTACAGCTCGTCGTCCGGGGGGCCGCCGCGGGCGCCGGCGCGCCGGGCATCGGCCTCGGCGCGCGCTTCGGCGGCCGCCAACAGCCGCTCGACGGCGGTCGGTTCGTGGAACTCGGCGGCCCGTACGAAGTCCTCGTCGAACACCACGGAGGCGAAGTCCTCGTCCGCGCCTCCGCGGTCGTCGTCGGGCTCCCAGCCGTTCGGATACGGCTTGCCCCCCACGTCGTCCGGCACGACTTCAGACTAGCCCCGGCGGGGCGCTTTGGGCAGGGAGACGGCGCATTCGCGCCTCACGGGCTCACCTCACGTGGCCGTCGCCGGTCACGATGTACTTCGTGGACGTCAGTTCCGGCAGCCCCATCGGGCCCCTGGCGTGCAGTTTCTGTGTGGAGATGCCGATCTCGGCGCCGAATCCGAACTGGCCTCCGTCGGTGAAGCGCGTCGAGGCGTTGACGGCGACCGTGGTCGAATCCACCAACTGGGTGAAGCGGCGGGCCGCGGCCTGCGAGGTGGTCACGATCGCCTCGGTGTGCCCGGAGGACCAGAGCCGGATGTGCGCCACGGCCGCGTCCAGCGACTCCACGACGGCCGCCGCGATGTCGTACGAGAGGTACTCGGTCTCCCAGTCCTCCGGCGTCGCCGCCACCACGGTGGCCTTGGAGCCCTCGGCGTACTCCACCACCCTTTCGTCGCCGTGCACGGTCACCCCGGCCTCGGCCAGGGCGTCCAGGGCGCGCGGCAGGAAGGCGTCGGCGATGTCCTTGTGGACGAGGAGGGTCTCGGCGGCGTTGCAGACGCTGGGGCGCTGGGCCTTGGAGTTGACCAGGATCTCGACGGCCATGTCGAGGTCGGTCCGCGCGTCCACGTACACGTGGCAGTTGCCGGTGCCGGTCTCGATGACGGGGACGGTGGACTCCTCGACCACTGTGCGGATCAGCGAGGCGCCGCCGCGCGGGATGAGGACGTCGACCAGTCCTCGCGCGCGCATCAGCTCCCGCACGGAGTCGCGGTTCTCACCGGGCACCAGCTGCACCGCGTCGGCCGGGAGGCCGGAGCCGCCGACCGCGTCGCGCAGCACCCGCACCAGGGCGGTGTTCGAGGCGAAGGCGGAGGACGAGCCGCGCAGCAGGACGGCGTTGCCCGACTTCAGGCAGAGGGCCGCGGCGTCCACCGTCACATTGGGCCGGGCCTCGTAGATGATCCCGACGACGCCGAGCGGCACCCGGACCTGGCGCAGGTCGATGCCGTTGGGCAGGGTCGAGCCGCGCACGACCTCGCCGACCGGGTCGGGCAGCGCGGCGACGTCCCGTACGTCGGCGGCGATGGCGCGGATGCGCTCCGGGGTGAGGGTCAGCCGGTCGACGACCGATTCGCTGGTCCCCGCCTCACGGGCGCGCGCCACGTCCTCGGCGTTGGCCTGGAGGATGTCGCTCGTCCGTACTTCGAGCGCGTCAGCGATCGCCAGCAGCGCGTCGTCCTTCGCCGCGCGCGGAAGTGGCGCGATGTCGGCGGCTGCGGAGCGGGCCCGGTAGGCGGCCTGGGCCACCGGAGACATGTTGTCGTACGGCGAAAGCGTGGTCATGCCCGCAGAGTAGTGCGCACGCTGCGGGCATTCCTCACGTATCCCGTGATGCGAGACGGCCGTCCCGCGACGGCCGCCGCGTCAGTACGGGTGGACGCCGACCGGGGCCGCCGGGGGCGGTCCGTATCCCTCGGCGACGCGCTGGTGGTAGGTCTCGCGGTCGATGACTTCGAGGCCGACGATCACCCAGGGCGGCAGGCCGGCGCTGGAGCGGTGCTCGCCCCACAGCCGCAGGGCCACCGCCGCCGCGTCGTGCAGGTCGCGGGCCTCCTCCCAGTAGCGGATCTCCGCGTGGTCGTTGGCATAACGGCTGGTCAGCAGGAACGGGTGGTCGTGCGCGAGCTGTTCGAGGCCGCGTCTGATCTCCTTCAGCGGGAACTCGGTCCCGGAGACGCAGAGCGTGACGTGCCACAGCTTCGACTGCACGTGCTCCTGGCCGGCCGGTGTCGGCTCCGGCCGGGCGGTGTGCTCGTCCCTCCGGTCCGCGGGTCCGCTCCCCTCGAAACCGGTCCCCGCTCCCACGCTGGTCAGGGTGCGGCCACCCGTTCCTCGGGGCGGCGCCCCCGGGCGCGCTCGTCTCACCGGCGGCCTCCTGTGATGTGTTGCTTTGCTGTACCCCGCAGTTTCCCTGCTACAAAGTGGACCAGTCCGGGGCCCGGTGTGGGGTGGTTTTCGTGAAGCTCTCTGTCCGATGGCTGGACTTTCAGCCGTTTCAGGGGTCCGTCAGGCGTGCAGGACGACGAGATCGTCCCTGTGTACGACCTCGCGTTCGTAGGCGGGGCCGAGGTCCCGGGCGAGGTCGCGGGTGGAACGGCCGAGGAGCTGCGGGATCTCCTTGGCGTCGAAGTTGACGAGCCCGCGTGCCACCGGCCGGCCGCGCAGATCCCGCAGCTCCACCGGTTCACCCGCGGTGAACTCGCCCTCGACCGCCGCGATCCCGGCCGGCAGCAGCGAGCTGTGCCGTTCCACGACCGCCTCGACGGCGCCGTCGTCCAGGGTGAGCGAGCCCTGCGGGGTGGAGGCGTGGGCGAGCCAGAGCAGCCGGCCGGCCGAGCGGCGTCCGGTGCGGTGGAAGTAGGTGCCGGTGTCGCGTCCGGCCAGCGCGTCGGCGGCGTGGCTCGCGGAGGTGAGGACGACCGGGATGCCGGCGGCCGTGGCGATCCGGGCGGCCTCCACCTTGGTGACCATGCCGCCGGTGCCGACGCCCGCCTTGCCCGCGCTGCCGATGCTGACGCCCGCCAGGTCGGCGGGGCCGGTGACCTGGGCGATGCGGGTGGTGCCGGGGATGCTCGGGTCGCCGTCGTAGAGGCCGTCCACGTCGGAGAGCAGGACCAGCAGGTCGGCGCGGACGAGGTGGGCGACGAGCGCGGCGAGCCGGTCGTTGTCGCCGAAGCGGATCTCGTCGGTGGCGACGGTGTCGTTCTCGTTGACGACGGGCAGCGCGCCCATGTCCAGGAGCTGGTCGAGGGTGCGGTAGGCGTTGCGGTAGTGGGCGCGGCGGCTGGTGTCGTTGCTGGTCAGCAGGACCTGGCCGACGCGGACGCCGTAGCGGGCGAAGGAGGCGGTGTAGCGGGCGACGAGCAGTCCCTGGCCGACGCTGGCGGCGGCCTGCTGGCGCGCCAGGTCCCTGGGCCTGCGGTGCAGTCCGAGCGGGGCGAGCCCGGCGGCGATGGCGCCGCTGGAGACGAGGACGACCTCCCGCTCGCCGCCGTCTCGGACCTTGGCGAGTACGTCGACGAGGGCGTCGACCCGGTCGGCGTCGAGGCCGCCCGCGGCGGTGGTGAGGGAGGAGGAACCGACCTTGACCACGACCCTGCGGGCTTCCGTGACGCCCTGCCTTGCCCCTGACACCCGCATCCCCCAAGGTTCGCTCGCTGGACCCCGCAATCTACGCGAGAGCGGAAAACGACGCCTTCGCATTCCGTACCGTGGACCCCGTTTCGCCCTCTTCGTCCCGTTCCGTGTCTGTTCGCCCCTACGGCTCGTTGCAGATGAGGTACCGGTGCCGTCCGAAGGCCCGGCTGATGGGGAAGAGGATGTGATCGCATGCGCCGGCTCTCCGTACCCGGGGCCTGGGTGCACGAGCCCGAGGTCATCCCGGACGGCCGCGGCAGCTTCCACGAGTGGTTCAGGGCGGCGGATCTCGCTGCGGCGGCCGGCCACGCGCTGGGGCTCGCGCAGGCCAACTTCTCGTGCTCGCGCCGGGGCACGCTGCGCGGGATCCACTTCGCGGACGTGCCGCCGGGTCAGGCGAAGTACGTGAAGTGCGTGCGGGGTGCGGTGCTCGACGTGATCGTGGACGTGCGCACCGGCTCACCCACGTACAGGCGGTGGGAGGGCGTGCGGCTCGACGACACCGATCACCGGGCGGTCTACCTCGCCGAGGGGCTGGGCCACGCCTTCGTGGCGCTGACGGACGACGCGTGCGTCCTCTACCTCTGCTCCGAGGGCTACGCGCCCGAGCGCGAGCACGGCATCGACCCGCTCGATCCGGACCTGGGCATCGAGTGGCCCGGGGACGTCGCGCCGCTGCTCTCCCCGAAGGACGCCTCGGCCCCCTCGCTCGCCGAGGCCGAGGCGCGGGGTCTGCTCCCCTCGTACGCCGCCTGCGAGGCGTACTACGCGCGGCTGCGGGTGGGTGGTCCCGCGCTCCCCGGGGTCCGGGCCGGCGAGCCTTCGCTCACCTCGCCCCGGCGCTGAGCGGACGTTCGGCGGCGAGCAGCGCGGGGAAGGCCTCGCCGATGGCCGTACGCCAGTCGCGGAGGGGTTCGATCCCGGCGGCCGCGAACCGGTCGTGCGCGAGCACGCTGCAGGCGGGCCGGGGCGCGGGGCGGGCGAAGGCGGCGCTGCTGGTCGGGCGGACGCGGTCCGGGTCGGCGCCCAGCAGCCGGAAGACCTCCCGGGCCAGCCCGTACCAGGTCGTCGAGCCGCCGTTGGTGCCGTGGTAGACGCCCGCCGGGGCGGTGCCGTCGAGCGCGGCACGGCCGAGGCGGACCAGCTGGGCGGCGAGATCGACGGTCCAGGTGGGCTGCCCGCGCTGGTCGTCCACCACGTCGAGGGTGTCCTTGGCCCCCTCCAGTTTGATCATCGTACGGACGAAGTTGGCGCCGCCCGCGCCGTACAGCCAGGCGGTGCGCACGACGTGGCCGGTGTCGGGCAGGGTTGCGAGGACGGCGCGTTCGCCGGCCAGTTTGGTGCGTCCGTAGGCGCTGCGCGGGGCGGTCGGGGCGTCCTCCGCGTAGGGCAGGACGGCGTCGCCCGCGAACACGTAGTCGGAGGAGACGTGCAGCAGGACGCTGCCGTACTCGCGGCAGGACGCGGCGAGTACGGCGGGTCCGGTGCCGTTGACCCGCAGCGCGGCCTCCTCCTGGCTCTCGGCGTCGTCGACGGCGGTCCAGGCGGCGCAGTTGACGACGACGGCGGGCCGGTGGACGGCGAACGCCTCACGGACCCGGGCCGGGTCGGCGATGTCCAGGGCCGCCCGGTCGGCGGCGACGACGGCGGCGTCCTCGCGGGCGAGCGCGGCCGTCAGGTCCCGGCCGAGCATGCCGCCGGCCCCGGTGACCAGCCAGCGGGGGCTCACAGGGCGGCCCTCTCCTTGAGCGGCTCCCACCAGGACCGGTTCTCGCGGTACCAGCGCACGGTCTCGGCGAGGCCGGTGCGGAAGTCCTTGCGGGGCGCGTAGCCCAGCTCCTCGCGGATCTTGGCGCAGTCCACCGAGTAGCGCCGGTCGTGGCCCTTGCGGTCCTCGACGTGGGTCACGTCGGTGTCCCAGTCGGCGTCGCACGCCTCCAGGAGCAGCCGGGTGAGTTCCTTGTTGGACAGCTCGGTGCCGCCGCCGATGTTGTAGACCTCACCGGGGCGGCCCTCGGTGCGGACGAGTTCGATGCCCTGGACGTGGTCGTCGATGTGCAGCCAGTCGCGTACATGGGCGCCGTCGCCGTAGAGCGGTACGGGCCGGCCCTCCAGGAGGTTGGTGACGAAGAGCGGGACGACCTTCTCGGGGAAGTGGTGGTGGCCGTAGTTGTTGGAGCAGCGGGTGACCCGCACGTCGAGGCCGTGGGTGCGGTGGTAGGCCAGGGCGATGAGGTCGCTGGATGCCTTGGACGCGGAGTACGGGGAGTTGGGCGCGAGGGGTTCGTCCTCGGTCCAGGAGCCCTCGTCGATGGAGCCGTAGACCTCGTCGGTGGAGACGTGGACGAAGGTGGCGATGCCAGCCTCGTGCGCGGCGTGGACCAGGGTGTGGGTGCCGACGACGTTCGTACGGACGAAGGCCGCGCCGCCGTCGATGGAGCGGTCGACGTGGGACTCGGCGGCGAGGTGCACCACCTGGTCGTGCCGGGCCATGAGGCGCGCGGCCAGGCCGGCGTCGCAGATGTCGCCGTGCACGAAGGCGAAGCCGGGGTGGCCGCGGACCTCCGCCAGGTTGGCCGGGTTGCCCGCGTAGGTGAGCTTGTCCAGGACGGTGACGGTGACGTCGCCGGGGCCGTCGGGGCCCAGCAGCGTGCGGACGTAGTGGGAGCCGATGAAGCCGGCGCCGCCGGTGACGAGGATGCGCGTGGGGTCGGTCATGAGGAGATCTGCACCTTGCTGTGGTCGCCGAGGACGAGACGGTGGGCGGACGGGCTGCGGGGCGCGGGGGTCACCTCGACGTCATGGCCGATCAGCGAGGCCTCCACGCGCCGCACCCCGTCGATCGAGGCGCCCCGCAGCACGATGGAGTACTCGATCTCGCTGTCCTCGATCCGGCAGTTCTGGGAGATGGAGGTGAACGGGCCGACGTAGGCGTCGCTGATGACCGAGCCGGTCCCGATGATGGCGGGCCCGACGATCCGGCTGCGGGTGACCCGGGCGCCCGGTTCGATCAGCACCCGGCCGATGATCTCGCTCTCGCCGTCGACGTGGGCGCCCTCGGTGCTCGGCTCCACGCTCTCCAGCACGGTCCGGTTGACCTCCAGCATGTCGGTGACGTTGCCGGTGTCCTTCCAGTAGCCCCGGATCGTGGTGGAGCGCACGTCGCGCTGCTGGTCGATGAGCCACTGGATGGCGTGGGTGATCTCCAGCTCGCCGCGCCAGGACGGCCGGATCGAGCGGACGGCCTCGTGGACGGCCCGGGTGAAGAGGTAGACGCCGACGAGCGCGAGGTCGCTCTTGGGGTACTCGGGCTTCTCCTCCAGGGCCACCACCCTGCCGTCCCCGTCCAGTTCCGCGACGCCGAAGGAGGTCGGGTCGGGCACCCGGGTCAGCAGGATCTGGGCGTCGGGCCGGTCCGCCCGGAACTCCTCGACCAGGCCGGCGATCCCGCCGACGATGAAGTTGTCGCCCAGGTACATGACGAAGTCGTCGTCGCCCAGGAAGCGGTGGGCGACCAGGACCGCGTGGGCGAGGCCGAGGGGCTCGGACTGCCGGATGTAGGTGACGTCGATGCCGAAGCGCGAGCCGTCGCCGACCGCCGCGCGGATCTCCTCCTCGGTGTCGCCCACGATGATGCCGACCTCGGTGATTCCGGCTTCCGCGATGGCCTCCAGGCCGTAGAAGAGGACCGGTTTGTTCGCCACCGGGACCAGTTGCTTGGCCGAGGTGTGGGTGATGGGGCGGAGCCGGGTGCCTGCCCCACCGGCGAGTACGAGAGCCTTCACAGTTTCTGCCCCCACGATGAGATGTGGCCGATGAGACGGCGGTCCTGTCGCGGCTGCGACCTACCGGCGACCTTACTGAGATCTATCGCCCCATCCAGGACAAAACGTCACCGGCCCACCCATTGCCGACACATCCGGAGGAAAAGTGGCGATCTCCCGTAACCGGCCGGCCGTGACCGGCACCGCGCGTATGCATGGACATGGCAGATGGTTGCGTGCGGAGGCCCGTTTCTCACAAAGTCTTCACTCTTGTCTCATCATCGGATTGACTGAGTTTCCCTACGGTGATGTCCGAACCCCCCGCTCGTCCGAACCCCCGCTCGTCCGGACCCGGCCGGACGCCGCCGCCGCCCCCACGGCGCACGCACAGGAGCCTGAGCTCTTTTGGAGTCCCACCCGTGCCACCACTTCTCCCCCCTCTGCGGTCCGCCGCCAGGGCCCTCCCCCTCGGCCTGCTGGTAGTCGCCCTCACCGTCCAGGCAGCGGCGGCCGTCGAGCCCCACCTCGTCCTGCTGATCGTGGCGACCGCGGCCGTCCTGTGCGCCGAAGCCGCCCTGCACCGATGGCTGCCCGGCCAGGTCACGCTGCTCGCCAGGGTGCGCGCGGACACCATGGTCCGCCGCCTGGCCTGCGATCTCCTGCTGCTCGTCGGAATGATCAGGATGCCGGGCGAACGGAGCGAGGCGGTCTACCTGCCGCTGGTCCTCGGCCTCCTCCTCTTCTACGCGCTGCACCTCGCCACCCACGCGGCGGCGATCCGGGTACGCCAGTCCCGCACCCTGCCCCTGCTCACCCGCAACATCGACGCCTCGGCCCTGCGCATCACCCCGGCTCCCCGGGCCCTGCTGACCCGCCGCCACGGCCCCCGCCTCATCCTCTTCGGCCTGCCGCTCACCGCGGGGCTGCTGGTGACCGCCACGAACGACCGGCCGCAGTACGCGGCCATGGGCATCGCGGTCTCGGTCGGCCTCGCCGCGGTGTCGCTCGGCACGCTGGCGCGGTGCCTGCTGCGCCGCGGGCCGGCCACGCCCGACGAGGTGCAGGAGTGGTTCGACGCCTGGCTCGCCGACTACCGGCCCACCGTCGGCATGTACTTCTCGGGCGGGGCCTCGTCCGCGTACCAGGCCAACATGTGGCTGGACGCGCTGGCCTCGCTCGACGGCCGGCCGGTCATCCTGCTGCGCGAGCGCTTCATGATGCAGCGCATCGGCGCCACCGACCTCCCCGTCATCTGCCTCCCGAAGGTCTCCCAGCTGCTGCGCCTGGAACAGTCCAGCCTCAAGATGCTGATCCACCCGGCGAACTCCGGCAGGACCTCGCAGGTCCTGCGCGTCCCGACGATCAAGCACGCCTTCGTCAACCACGGCGAGAGCGACAAGCTGTCCAGCTGCAACCCGTACGCGAAGGCGTACGACGAGGTGTGGGTCGCGGGCCCCGCCGCGCGCGAACGCTACGCCCTGGCCGACGTCGGCGTACGGGACGGTGACGTGGTGGAGATCGGCCGCCCCCAGCTGGCCCCGATCGCCCCGTACGCGGGCCCTCCCACCGGCCCGTACACGACGGTGCTCTACGCCCCCACCTGGGAGGGCTGGGACGGCAACCCCGGCAACACCTCCGTCGTCCTGGCCGGCGAGAACATCGTCCGGGAACTGCTCGCCGACCCCGGAGTCCGGCTCCTCTACAAACCGCACCCCATGACGGGCTCGGTCGACCCGCGAGCCGGCGCCGCCGACGCCCGCATCCAGGAACTGATCCACGCGGCCAACCGCGCCCGCCCCGGCCCGCGCCCCGCCCCCGGGGCCGCCGCCGAACTGGCCCGGCGCACCGCGGAGCTGGACGCCCTGACCGCCTCCGCCTTCCGCCCCGACGCGGACGACGCCGAACGGATGCTGGCCCAGGGCACCCCCGAGCCCGGCCGGGCGGCGGCGGTCGACGCGGCGACGGCGGCATGGGAGGCGGCCCACTGGGCGTCCCTGCCCGAAGGGGAGCACCAGATCGTCACGTCGGACAGGCCCGCGCTGTACGCCTGCTTCAACGCTGCGGACCTGCTGATCAGCGATGTGTCGAGCGTGGTCAGCGACTACCTGGCCGGCGAGAAGCCGTACGCCGTGGCGAACACCGGGGCCCTGTCCGACGCGGAGTTCCGGGAGGCCTTCCCGACGGTCTCGGCGGCGACCGTCCTGACCCCGGACGCGGCGGGCGTCCCCGCCCTCCTCGCCTCGGTGCGCGACCCCGGCGGCGACGGGCTCGCCCCGGCCCGGGCGGACCTGAAGCTCCGGCTCCTCGGCCCGTCCGACCCGCCGTCCGCCGTCCGGTTCGCCGACGCGGCGCGCGAGCTGTGCCGGGCCGCGGACACGCACCGCCGGCGGATGGAGGAGCGGCTGCTCCCCGGCATCCCCGCCCAGCGCCGCGCGGAGGCGGCGAAACCGGCGCGGGAGCCCTGAGGGGCCGAAGGACACACGTGGGGCCCGGCACCGACGAGAGCGGTGCCGGGCCCCGCGTACCGGACCGTGCTCAGGGGTGGCGCAGGCGCCAGCCCTGCCAGGCGGACTCGATCATCTCGTCCAGGCCGAACCGGGCCGACCAGCCCAGCTCCTCGCGGATGCGGTCGGCGCCCGCGACCACCCGGGCCGGGTCGCCGGGGCGGCGGGCGGTCACCTCGGCGGTGACGGCGCCGTTGTCCGTGACCTTGAGGATGCGGTCGACCATCTCGCGCACCGAGCTGCCCTCGCCGCGGCCGATGTTCAGCGTGAGGTCCGTGCCGGGCTCGGCGTCCTGGAGCCGGCGGGCGGCCGCGAGGTGGGCGGAGGCGATGTCCTCGACGTGGATGTAGTCGCGGACGCACGTGCCGTCGGGGGTCGCGTAGTCGTCGCCGAAGATGCGCGGGGACTCGCCCGCCTCCAGGCGCTCGAAGACCATCGGGATCAGGTTGAAGACCCCGGCGTCGGCCAGCTCCGGAGACGCGGCGCCCGCCACGTTGAAGTAGCGCAGCGAGGCGCAGCGCAGCCCGTGGGCCCTGGCGGCGGCGTGGATCAGCCACTCGCCGATGAGTTTGGTCTCCCCGTAGGGACTCATCGGCGCGCACGGGGTCTGCTCAGTGACGAGATCCACGTCGGGCATGCCGTAGACGGCGGCCGACGAGGAGAACACCAGCCGGTCGACGCCACCGGCGACCATGCTCTCCAGCAGGACCTCCAGGCCGGTGACGTTCTCCTTGTAGTAGTGGAGGGGGCGCTCGACGGACTCGCCGACCTGCTTCTTGCCGGCGATGTGCACCACCCCGGTCACCCCGTGGTCCCGGATCGCCGCGTCGAGGGCCCCGCGGTCGAGAACGCTGCCGGTCACCAGGGGTACCCCGGCGGGTACCTTGTCGGCGCTTCCGGTCGACAGGTCGTCGAACACGACCACCTGCTGACCACCCGCGAGCATCGCGCGCACCACGTGCGCACCGATGAACCCCGCCCCGCCCGTAACCATCCAGGTCATGTCGTGCGTCTCCCTGTCAGATGCTGTACCCGTCAGCGTTCCACCCTACGTGGACGGCCCGAGCCACCCTCCGGGAGCGGCCGGGGCGATCAATTACGCTGTCCGGGTGCCGGACGCACCCCACTGTTCCACGGTGCCGACCGCGCCCCTCGCACAAACCCTGCGGAAGCTCTCTGGAACTGGTGGACGATGCCTCGACTGACACTCATCGTGCCTGCGTACAACGTGCAGGGGTACATCGGGGAGTGTCTGGACTCCGTGCTCGGGCAGGACTTCACCGACTTCGAAGTCATCGGTGTCGACGACTGCTCCCCCGACGGTTCCGGCGCGATCCTGGACGCCTACGCGGCCCGCGACCCCCGGATCCGTGTGCTGCACCTCACGGAGAACGTGGGCCTGGGCCGCGCGCGCAACGCGGGTCTCGACCTGGCGACCGGTGACTACGTCCTCTTCCTCGACAGCGACGACACCCTGGCGCCGGGCTCCCTGGCGGCCATCGCGGCGCGGCTCGACGCGGCGGACGACCCGGACATCCTGGTCTACGACTACACCCGCGCCTACTGGGACGGGCAGCTGTTGCGCAACAAGCGCTCCGACCTGATGTCCGAGGCCGACCCGAAGGTCTTCTCCCTCGCGGAGCGGCCACAGCTGCTGGACCTGCTGCAAATCGTCTGGAACAAGGCCTACCGGCGCGATTTCGTCACCCGCCACGGACTCCGTTTCCCGCCCGGTTACTACGAGGACGCGCCCTGGACGTACAGCGCGATGATCGCGGCGGAGCGCATCGCCGTGCTCGACCGCTCCTGTGTGCTGTACCGGCAGCGGCGTGAGGGCGGGAACATCCTCCACACGGTCAGCCGGAAGCATTTCGACGTCTTCGACCAGTACGACCGGGTCTTCGCGTTCCTCGACGAGCGGCCGGAACTCGATCGCTGGCGGCCGGCGCTGTTCAGGAAGATGGTCGACCACTTCCTGACCATTCTGGAAAGGCCGGGCCGGCTCCCGCGCAACGCGCGCGCCGAATTCTTTCACCGGGCGGCCAAGGACTACCGCGGCCGCCTCCCGGAGGGCTTCGAGCGGCCGCCGGGCGGGCGCGGTTACAAGTACGCGCTGCTCGGGGTCGACTCGTACTCCGCGTTCTTCGGCGTGACCCGCGCCAACAACGTGCGCCACCGCGCCCGGCAGGGCGGTCAGGCCCGTATCGGCCGGGCCAAGCGGGCCGCCCTCGGCATGTTCTACCGGTCGCAGCTGCGGATGCCGCTGGACGAGAACCTGGCGGTGTTCTCCGCGTACTGGGGGCGCGGCTACTCCTGCAACCCGGCGGCCATCGAGGCCGAGCTGGGCCGTCTCGCGCCGGGCGTGCGCCGGGTCTGGGCCGTGCGCTCCGAACACCGCGACCGGGTGCCCAAGGGCGTCGAGAAGGTGATCGTCGGCTCGCGCGAGTACTGGGCGGTCATGGCCCGCGCCAAGTACCTCACGAACAACGTGAACTTCGGCGACACCATCGTGAAGCGCGAGGGGCAGATCCATCTCCAGACCCATCACGGCACCCCGCTGAAGACGATGGGGCTCGACCAGGCCCAGTACCCCGCGTCCACCAACATGGACATGGAGCTGCTGCTGCGCCGGTGCGACCGCTGGGACTACAGCCTGACCTCCAACCGGTTCTCGACCACCGTCTGGGAGCGGGTCTACCCCTGCCGGTACACCACGCTGGAGACCGGCTACCCGCGCAACGACGTGCTGCTCCGCGCCACCGCCGCCGACGTCGTGCGGGCCCGGCACGACCTGGGCCTCGCGGACGGCTCGACCGCGTTCCTGTACATGCCGACGCACCGCGAGTACGAGAAGTCCTTCGCCCCCAGGGTCGACCTGCCGAAGCTGGCCGAGGCGCTGGGCCCCGACGTGACCCTGCTGGTGCGCGGGCACTACTTCTACAAGCCGACCGGCCGCCTCGCCGAGCTCCAGGCCAGCGGCCGGGTCATCGACGTCTCCGCGCACGGCAACGTCGAGGAGCTCTACCTCGCGGCCGACGCCCTGGTCACCGACTACTCATCGGCGATGTTCGACTACGCCAACCTGGACCGGCCGATCGTGATCTACGCGGACGACTGGGACACCTACCGGGTCGTGCGCGGCACCTACTTCGACCTCATGGCCGAGCCCCCGGGCGCCGTCGCGACCTCGCAGGAGGAGCTGACCGCCGTCCTGGGCTCGGACGCGTGGCGCGACGAGAAGGCGGCGGAGCTGCGCGCCGCGTTCCGGGAGCGCTACTGCGACTACGACGACGGGCACGCCGCCGAGCGCGTGGTGCGCCGGGTGTTCCTGGGCGAGGAGGCCCTGCCGCCGGTCGTCCCGCTCGCCGAGCGCACCCCGGCCCCCTCCCCCGCCGAGGCACTGGAGCGCGCCGGGCGGGTCTGAGCACGCGAAACGGTCCCGGCTCCCCGAGGGGGTGCCGGGACCGTCGTCGTTGCGGGGCTTCGCCGTTGCGGGCTTCGCCGTCAGCGGCTCACGCTCACGCGAACGGGTCGAACTCCTGGTACTCCTTGACGGCCTCGTCGCGCTGCACCTCGCGGTCACGACGGCGCTGGGTGGCCGGACGCTGCTCCTCCAGGCGGTGGTCCTCGCCCCGGCGGCCGAGCATCTCCGCACCGGCCGACACGGTCGGCTCCCAGTCGAAGACGACCGCGTTGTCCTCGGCGCCGATCGCCACGCCGTCGCCCGCGCGGGCTCCGGCCTTGCGCAGCGCGTCCTCGACGCCCAGCCGGTTCAGCCGGTCCGCGAGGTAGCCGACGGCCTCGTCGTTGTTGAAGTCGGTCTGGCGGACCCAGCGCTCCGGCTTCTCGCCGCGCACCCGGTAGATGCCGTCGTCCTCCAGGGTCACGGTGAACCCGGCGTCGTCCACGGCCTTGGGCCGGATGACGATACGGGTGGTCTCCTCCACCGGCTTGGCCGCACGGGCCTCGGCGATGATGCCGGCCAGCGCGAAGGACAGCTCCTTGAGCCCGGTCCTGGCGACAGCGGACACCTCGAAGACGCGGTAGCCGCGGGCTTCCAGGTCGGGCCGGATCATGTCCGCGAGGTCCTGGCCGTCCGGGATGTCGATCTTGTTGAGGACGACGATCCGGGGCCGGTCCTCCAGCCCCCCGTACAGCTTCAGCTCCTCCTCGATCATGTCGAGGTCGGAGACCGGGTCACGGTCGGACTCCAGCGTCGCCGTGTCCAGGACGTGGACGAGGACCGAGCAGCGCTCGACGTGGCGCAGGAACTCCAGGCCGAGGCCCTTGCCCTGGCTGGCGCCCGGGATCAGCCCCGGGACGTCGGCGATGGTGTAGACGGTGCTGCCCGCGGTGACCACGCCCAGGTTCGGGACGAGGGTGGTGAACGGGTAGTCGGCGATCTTCGGCTTCGCGGCCGACAGCACGGAGATCAGCGAGGACTTGCCGGCGCTCGGGTAGCCCACCAGGGCGACGTCGGCAACGGTCTTGAGCTCCAGGACGATGTCCCGCGCCTCGCCGGGCTCGCCGAGCAGCGCGAAGCCGGGGGCCTTGCGCCGGGCGGAGGCCAGCGCGGCGTTCCCCAGGCCGCCGCGGCCGCCCTGGCCGGCGACGAAGGCGGTGCCGTGGCCGACGAGGTCGGCGAGCACATTGCCGTCGCGGTCGAGGACGACGGTGCCGTCCGGCACGGGCAGGACCAGGTCCTGGCCCTCCTTGCCGGTGCGGTTGTCGCCCGCGCCGGGCTGGCCGTTGGTGGCCTTGCGGTGGGGGTGGTGGTGGTAGTCGAGGAGCGTGGTGACGGCCTGGTCGACGACCAGGGTCACATCGCCGCCACGGCCGCCGTTGCCGCCGTCCGGGCCGCCGAGCGGCTTGAACTTCTCACGGTGAACGGAGGCACAGCCGTGGCCTCCGTTACCCGCGGCGACATGCAGTTCGACGCGGTCCACGAAGGTGGTCATGGATGAATCCTCCAGTTACATACGTGCAGAAAAGTGCTCGTGCAGCCCTCATAGGTGCAACACGCGAAAGGCGGACCCACTTCCCCTAACAGGAAGTGAGGTCCGCCTCCACGTCATACCGCTCGACGAGCGCCGGGAATTCAGCCGGCGATCGGAACGATGTTCACCACGTTACGGCCACGGTGCGTGCCGAACTGGACCGCGCCGGCGGCCAGGGCGAACAGCGTGTCGTCGCCGCCGCGGCCGACGCCCGTGCCCGGGTGGAAGTGGGTGCCGCGCTGGCGGACCAGGATCTCACCGGCATTGACGGCCTGACCGCCGAAGCGCTTCACGCCGAGCCGCTGAGCATTGGAATCGCGCCCGTTCCGGGTGGACGATGCGCCCTTCTTGTGTGCCATGTCTCCTCAGTCCCTTACTTCGCAGCCGCGGGAATACCGGTGACCTTGATCGCCGTGTACTGCTGGCGGTGACCCTGGCGACGGCGGTAGCCGGTCTTGTTCTTGTAGCGAAGGATGTCGATCTTCGCGCCCTTGTGGTGGTCCACGATCTCGGCCTGGACCTTGATCCCGTCCAGCACCCACGGGTCGCTGGTCACGGCGTCGCCGTCGACAACGAGCAGGGTAGAGAGCTCTACCGTGTCGCCAACCTTGGCGGTGGGAATCTTGTCAACCTCAACGATGTCGCCGACAGCAACCTTGTGCTGGCGGCCACCGCTGCGCACGATGGCGTACACGCGGATCTCACTCTCACTCGAAGCGGAAACCCCTGATGCCAGCCGCTCACACGGGTCCGGGGACCCGTGACGATCCGGATTGGACGAGCGGCCTCTCCCGTACGAGCGGGAGGTCAGTGCTCAGAGGTGTGGCGAACAAACGCCGAGGGTCAAGATTACGGGGCCCCGGACAACCGGTCAAACCGGGTCCGGTACGGCCCCGCCCCGCTCAGACCGCGGCGTTCCTGACGTACTCGGCGTACGCGTCCCTGATCCCGTCCCCGGACAGGTTCAGGTGCTCCAGGATCGTGTACCGGCCCGGCCTGGTCCGGGGGGCGAACTCGACCACCGAGACGAACTCGTCCACGTCGAAGCCCATGTCCTCGGCCGTCACCGGCAGACCGTGGCGCCGCAGCACCTCGGTCATCCGTACGGATTCCTGCACGGCGCCGCGCAGATGCATCGCGAAGGCCGCGCCGAGTCCGCACTGCTCGCCGTGGCTGGCGGCGCGCTGCGGGAAGAGCAGGTCGAAGGCGTGGTTGATCTCGTGGCAGGCGCCGGAGGCGGGCCGGCTGTCACCGGCCACCGACATCGAGATCCCGGTGAGCACCAGGCCCTCGGCCAGCACCTGGAGGAACGCGTCGTCGTCCAGGCTCCCGGGGTGGCGCAGCACGGCCTCACCGGCCTGCCTGGCCATCCCGGCTGCCAGGCCGTCGATGTCCTCGCCGTTGACCCGGTGGGCCAGCTCCCAGTCCGCCACGGCGGAGATGTTCGACAGCGCGTCCCCGATCCCGGAGCGGACGAAGCGGGCCGGGGCCTCCCGGATGACGTCGAGGTCGATGACGACGGCGATCGGGTTCGGCACACCGTACGAGCCGCGGCCCGCGTCGTTGTCCAGCGTCGCCACCGGGGAGCACAGGCCGTCGTGGGACAGGTTCGTCGCCACGGCGACCAGCGGCAGCCCGACGCGCGCGGCGGCGAACTTCGCACAGTCGATGATCTTGCCGCCGCCGAGGCCCACCACGGCGTCGTACCGCCCGGACTTCATCGCCTCGGCGAGCTTGACGGCGTCGTTCAGCGTGCCGCCGCCCACCTCGAACCAGGAGGCGCCCGGCAGGCTGTCCGAGAGCCGCTCGCGCAGCGCCCGGCCGCTGCCCCCGCTGATCGCCACCGCCAGCTTGCCCGAGCCGGAGATCCGCTGATCGGCGAGGACACTCGCCAGATCCGCCAGAGCGCCGGGCCGGATGTCGACGACGACCGGTGCGGGTATCAGCCGGGTCAGTACTGGCACGCGATCTTCCTGCCCTTGGCCAGGTCCTCGTGGTTGTCGATCTCGACCCACTTCACGTCGCCGATCGGCTCCACGTCGACCGTGAAGCCGCGGTTGACGAGTTCCTGGTAGCCGTCCTCGTAGTACAGGTCCGGGTCGCGCTCGAAGGTGGTCTTCAGCGCGTCGGCCAGCTCGGCGGCGGCCTCGCCCTCGATCAGGGTGACGCCGATGTACTCGCCGGTCGCCTCGGCCGGGTCCATCAGCTTGGTGATCCGGCGGACGCCCTTGCCGTCCTCCACGACGACCTTCATCTCCTCGTCGGCGAGCTGCTTCACCGTGTCGAGGGCGAGGATGATCTTCTTGCCGTCGCCACGGGCGGCCAGCAGCGTCTTCTCGACGGAGACCGGGTGCACGGTGTCGCCGTTGGCGAGGATGACGCCGTCCTTGAGGGCGTCCCGGCCGCACCACAGGGAGTAGGCGTTGTTCCACTCCTCGGCCTTGTCGTTGTCGATCAGCGTGATGCTGACGCCGTACTTGGCCTCCAGCGCCGCCTTGCGCTCGTACAGGGCCTCCTTGCGGTAGCCCACGATGATCGCGACCTCGGTCAGGCCGACCTCGGCGAAGTTGCCGAGCGTCAGGTCGACCACGGTCAGGCTCTCCTCGTCGCCCTCGGGGCCGACCGGCACCAGGGCCTTGGGAAGCGTGTCGGTGTAGGGGCGCAGGCGGCGGCCGGCGCCGGCCGCCAGAATCATGCCGATCATGGGGTTCTCCTTGGTCCTTGGTGCGGTGTTGCGGATGTCCCGGGGCGGGCGTGCGTACGGGCCCGGCGGGCGGGTCAGAGCTCGGCCGCCACGTAGGCGCGCAGCCAGCTGCGGAAGTCGGGGCCCAGGTCCTCGCGCTCGCAGGCGAGGCGGACGATGGCACGCAGGTAGTCGCCGCGGTCGCCGGTGTCGTAACGGCGGCCCCGGAAGACGACGCCGTGCACCGGGCCGCCGAGCTTCTCGTCCGCGGCCAGCTGCTGGAGCGCGTCGGTCAGCTGGATCTCGTCGCCCCGGCCCGGCGCGGTCTCCCGCAGGACGGCGAAGACGGCGGGGTCCAGGACATAACGGCCGATGACCGCCAGATTGCTGGGCGCGTCGCCCGGCTCCGGCTTCTCGACCAGCCCGGTCACCCGGACGATGTCGCTGTCCAAGGTGGGCTCCACCGCCGCGCACCCGTACAGATGGCTCTGTTCGGGCGCCACCTCCATGAGTGCGACGACGCTGCCGCCCTCGCGCTCCTGGATCTCGGTCATCCGGGCCAGCAGCGGGTCGCGCGGATCGATCAGGTCGTCGCCGAGCAGCACCGCGAAGGGCTCGTCCCCGACATGGGGCTCCGCGCACAGCACGGCGTGGCCGAGGCCGCGCGGGTCGCCCTGGCGGACGTAGTGCATGGTCGCGAGGTCGCTCGACTCCTGGACCCGCACCAGCCGGGCGGCGTCGCCCTTGCGGGTCAGCGCCGACTCCAGCTCGTAGTTCCGGTCGAAGTGGTCCTCAAGTGCCCGCTTGTTGCGCCCCGTGATCATCAGCACGTCGCTCAGCCCCGCGGCGGCGGCCTCCTCCACGACGTACTGGATCGCCGGCTTGTCGACGACGGGCAGCATCTCCTTGGGAGTGGCCTTCGTCGCCGGAAGGAACCGGGTGCCGAGCCCGGCGGCCGGTATGACGGCCTTCTGGATCTTGCGCATGTGGGGGGCTTTCGTGTCGGGGACGGGAGCGGCCCGGGGCCTCAACGCAGCCGGCCGGTCCCGCGGGGGGACCGGCCCGACTGCGTCGCGCGCGGTGCGAGGAGGTCAGGCCTCGTCGGCCGTGGCCGTGACGGGCGACGCGGTCTGCTGCTCCGCCGCCACCGTCTTCTTCGCCGCCGCCTTCTTGGCCGTCGTCTTCTTCGCCGCGGTCTTCTTGGCCGCGGTCTTCTTGACGGCCGCCTTCTTGGCCGTGGCCTTCTTGGCGGTCTTGCGGGCCGCCTTCTTGGCCGGTGCCGGCTCGGCCTCGGCCTCCGCCTCGGGGGCCTCCACCACGACGACCGCGGCCTCCTCGGCCCCCGCGGGGGGACCGGCGGGCGCGCTGACCTTACGGGTGGCGCGGCGCCGGACACGCGGCGGCGCGGCCGGCTCATCGGCCGGGACCTCCTCGTGCGCGGCCTCGACCACCGGGTCCTCGGAGGCGACCGGGTCGGGCCCGGACGCCGGCTCCTCGGCGGCCGGAGCGGGCTCGGCGGGCTCCGCCATGACCGGCTCGGACACGACCGCTTCGGCCGGGGCGGGCGAGCCCGCGGGGGCGGTCGCCTTACGGGTCGCCCGGCGGCGCGTACGGCCCTGGGGCGCCTCGGCAGGTGCCTCGGCGGGCGTCTCGGCCACCGGCTCCGGGGCCTTGACGGGCTCCGGCTCCGCGACCGGCTCGGCCACGGTCTCCTCGGCCGGGGCGGACGCGGACTTCGGGGCGCCCGCCGGGGCGGACGCCTTGCGGGACGCCCGGCGGCGGCCACGGCCGCGCGCAGCGGCCTCGGCCTCGGCGGGGCTGCTGTACAGCTCCTCGTCCGCGACGAACTCCGGCTCGGGCAGCGCCACCGGGGCGGCGGCCTCCGCCGCCACCTCGGCCTCGGTCTCGGCCTCGGTGTCGGAGACGTGCTCGTGGCCGTGGTCGTGCTCGTGGTCCTGGCCGGACCCGCCGCGGCGCTTCTTCGAGCGCTTGCCGCCGCCACCGCCGCCCACCGACGCGGGCTGCTCCATGTGCACGATCACGCCGCGCCCGTTGCAGTGGACGCAGGTCTCGGAGAAGGACTCCAGCAGACCCTGGCCGACCCGCTTGCGGGTCATCTGGACCAGGCCCAGCGAGGTGACCTCGGCGACCTGGTGCTTCGTACGGTCGCGGCCCAGGCACTCCAGCAGGCGCCGCAGCACCAGGTCCCGGTTGGACTCCAGCACCATGTCGATGAAGTCGACGACGACGATGCCGCCGAGGTCGCGCAGCCGCAGCTGGCGCACGATCTCCTCGGCCGCCTCCAGGTTGTTCTTGGTGACGGTCTCTTCCAGGTTGCCGCCCTGGCCGGTGAACTTGCCGGTGTTGACGTCGACGACGACCATCGCCTCGGTCTTGTCGATCACCAGCGAGCCGCCGCTCGGCAGGTAGACCTTGCGGTCCAGTGCCTTCATGAGCTGCTCGTCGATCCGGTACGTCGCGAAGATGTCGACCTCGGAGGTCCACCGCGACAGCCGGTCCGTCAGGTCGGGCGCCACGTGCGAGACGTAGCCGTAAATGGTCTCCCACGCCTCGTCGCCGCTGACGATGACCTTGGAGAAGTCCTCGTTGAAGATGTCGCGGACGACCCGGACGGTCATGTCCGGCTCGCCGTACAGGAGCGTCGGCGCGTTGGAGCTGCCGGTGCTCCTGGACTTCTTCCGGATGTCCTCCCACTGCTGCTGGAGCCGCTCGACGTCACGGCGCAGCTCGTCCTCGCTCGCGCCCTCGGCGGCGGTGCGGACGATGACGCCCGCGTCCTCGGGGACGATCTTCTTGAGGATGGTCTTGAGCCGGGCGCGCTCGGTGTCGGGCAGCTTGCGGCTGATCCCCGTCATCGAGCCCTCGGGCACGTAGACCAGGTAGCGGCCGGGCAGCGAGACCTGGCTGGTCAGGCGGGCGCCCTTGTGGCCGATCGGGTCCTTCGTCACCTGGACGAGGACGGACTGGCCGGACTTGAGCGCGGTCTCGATGCGGCGCGGCCCGTGGGCCATGCCGAGCGCCTCGAAGTTGACCTCACCGGCGTACAGGACGGCGTTGCGGCCCTTGCCGATGTCGACGAAGGCGGCCTCCATGGACGGCAGCACGTTCTGGACCTTGCCCAGGTAGACGTTGCCGACGTAGCTGGTGGCCTGCTCCTTGTTGACGTAGTGCTCCACGAGCACGTTGTCCTCAAGGACGCCGATCTGGGTGCGCTCGCCGCTCTGGCGGACGACCATGACGCGCTCGACGGCCTCGCGGCGGGCCAGGAACTCGGCCTCGGTGATGATCGGCACCCGGCGGCGGCCCTGCTCGCGGCCCTCGCGGCGGCGCTGCTTCTTGGCCTCCATGCGGGTCGAGCCCTTGATGGACTGGACCTCGTCGAAGCCGGTGCCGAGCTCCCGCTCCTCCTTCTTGCGGGGCTCGCGGACCTTGACGACCGTGCGCTCGGGGTCGTCCGTGCCGTTCTCCGCGTCGGACCCGGCGTCACCGCTGCGACGACGGCGGCGCCTGCGACGGCGGCTGCTGCTCGACCCGGAGGCGGCGCCCTCGTGGTCGTCCTGCTCCTCGTCGCCCTCGTCGTCGGACTCCTGGGCGGCCTCGGGCTCGTCCTCGGTGTGCTCGGCGGCGGACTCGTCCTGGTGCTGCTGCTCGGCGGCGTCGTCCTCGGAGGACTCGCCGCGACGGCGGCGGCGGCCACCCCGACGGCGGCGGCGCGACGGCCGGTCACCGTACTCGTCGGTGTCCTCGCCGTCGTGCTCGGAGTCGTTCTCGCCCGCGGGTTCGTGCTCGTCCTCGGCGGGCTGCTCCTGGGCCGGGGCCACCTGCTCGACGGGCTCGGCGTCGGCGGCCTCACCGCGACGGCGGCGACGGCGGCGCGATCCGCCCTGCGGGGCGGCCTCGGCGGGGGCGGTGTGCTCCTCGGCCGTGGTGATCTCCTCCTCGGGCTCCTCCTCCTGCGAGGCGGGGCCCGCGGCGGCAGCGGCGGCGGCCGCGGTCTCCGGGGTCTGGAACATCGGCTCGGCGAAGACCGGCGCCTGGAAGACGGCCACGGCCGGGCGCGTCGCCCGGCGGCTGCGGCGCGCGGGCTCCTCCGTCTTGGCGGTGAACTCGGGGCGGCCCGCGGCGGCGGTGGCGCGGCGGCGCTGACGGCCGCGCGGGGCGGCCTCCTCGACCTCGGCGACCTCGGCGGCCAGCTCCTCGACGGCCTCCTCGGGCAGGCTCTCGCCGGTCTGGACCTCGGCGCGCTCCTCGGTGGCCTGCGGGGCGCCGGCCGGGGCGGTGGCCTTACGGACGGCACGGCGACGGCCGCGCGGCGCCTCGGCGACGGGCTCGGCCTGCTCGGCGGCCTCGGCCGTTTCGGTGACCTCGTCGGCGGGCGCGGTGGCCTCGTCGGCGGGCTGGGCGGCGGCCTGCGGGGCGCCGGCCGGGGCGGATGCCCGGCGGCGGGTGCGGCCGCGCGGGGCCTCGGCGGGCTCGGCGACCGGTTCCGCGGCGGCGGGCTCCGCGCTCTCGGCGGCGGCCGGCGCCTCCGCGACGATCTCGACGGGCTCGGCGGCCTTGGGCGCACCGGCCGGGGACGTTGCCTTGCGGACGGCACGGCGACGGCCGCGCGGCGCCTCGGCGACGGGCTCTGCTGCGGGCTCGGGGCTCTCCACCACGGGGGCCTCCTCGACGATCTCGGCCGGCTCGGCGGCCTTGGGCTCGGCGGCCTTGGGCGCACCGGCCGGGGACGTTGCCTTGCGGACGGCACGGCGGCGGGCACGCGGCGCCTCGGCGACGGGCTCCTCCACGGCCTCTTCCACCGGCTCCTCGGCAGGCTCCTCGACCGCGACCGGCTCCACGACCTCAGCGGCCTTGGGTGCACCGGCCGGGGCAGTCGCCTTACGGACGGCACGGCGGCGGGCACGCGGCGCCTCGGCGACGGGCTCAGCCACGGCCTCCTCCACCGGCTCCTCGGCAGGCTCCTCCGCTACGACCGGCTCCACGACCTCAGCGGACTCGGCGGCCTTCGGCGCACCGGCCGGGGCAGTCGCCTTACGAACCGCGCGGCGGCGGGAGCGGGCCGGGGCGGCGGTCTCGGCCTCGGCGGTGTTCTCGGTGCTGGTCTCGGACACTCCGGCGTCAACGGCCGGTATGGCCGGCGCCTCGGAGGCCGCCCGCTCGCCCGCCGACGGCGGGCCCGCGGGGCGGGAGGCGGCGCGGCGCCTGCGGCGCGGCGGCAGCTTGTCCCCGGGGGTGTTGTTGTCTTCTGCGTTCCCGGTGGTGCCGGGTTCGTTCGGCTGGGGCATGCGGGCGTTTCTCCCGTCGCGCTCCCGGGCGCCGCACCTGATTCCGGTCCGGCTCGGTCCGCATGGTGGTCGCGGCACCGCCGTCCGGGGCGCGGGCGCCGCACGGGAGCTGAATGTCTGGCTCGCCGGTTCCGTACGCGGTGTGCGAACGGCCTGGCGAAAGTCTTATGGGTCAGCGCGCGGCCCGGCCCAGGTGGCTCCCGAGCGCGAGGGCTGCGCTACAACGACCGCCTTACGCGGAACCTGCACCTTCCGGCGCCGTCGCGACAGCTGTCCCGGTGGCCGTGGTTGATGCGGCCGGGGCTGCCTCGCGGTCGGGCGCGAGCGGGTCGGTCACCGTGCCGGACTCCTCGTCGAAGAGCCCCTGCGCCAGCCTGGTCACCGCTGCGGCGACGGGCGGCGCCAGGTCGGCCACAACGCGGAGACCGGACAGGACGTCGTCAGGCCGTACGGCAGGTGTCACGTGCCGAACAACCAGCCGCAGTATCGCACAGGCCCTGTCACCGGGCCTATCGGACGGAAGATCGACCGTCCTGAGCTCGACCACCGCCGCGCGGGCGTCGAAGGTCCGCATGCCGTTCTTCGTACGGCGCTCGACCTCGACGGTCTCGGCCGTGTTGAAGGCGGCCACGGCCTTCTCGGCCTCCTCCGGGCCGACCCCGTCCAGGCGCATCTCCCAGATGGAGGCGGTCAGCCGGTCGGCGAGGCCCGAGGTGCGGGCCTCCACGGCGTCCGTGATGTCCAGGCCGTCCGGCATCGAGTCATTGAGCAGCTCGCGCAGGACGTCCGGGTCACGCGCCTCGGTGAGGGCGATCTCCAGGAACTCGGCCTCGCTGCCCGTGCCGGTGGGGGCGGCATTGGCGTACGAGACCTTGGGGTGCGGGGTGAAGCCCGCCGAGTAGGCCATGGGCACCTGGGAGCGGCGCAGCGCCCGCTCGAAGGCGCGCTGGAAGTCGCGGTGGCTGGTGAACCGGAGGCGGCCGCGCTTGGTGTAGCGCAGTCGGATGCGCTGCACCGCCGGTGCGGGCGGCGGGCCTTCGGGCTGTCGCTTGCCCAGTGGTTCTTCTCCTCGGTGCGGGGCGGACGCGGTGGCACGCCGCCCTCGAAATGCGGGTGGCCCGGGGGTCCGGACCGGCTCACCCCTGCTGGACGGATTTCTCCGGGAGCAGGGAGATCTCTGGTTCGGGCGCCACGCTGGGCACAGTCGTTGCACTGCCCAGAGTACGCGCAAGGGGGCTCCCGAGTTCCCCGGGCTCGGGTTGCACCGGCCCGCCGACCAGCGCGCGCCACGCGTCGCGTCTGGCCTGCCGGATCGTTTCGCGGGCCGCGCGCAGCGTCTGACGGGCCGTGCGGCCCACCGCGCGAAGGGCCCGCCCGGCGGGGGCCAGGACGGCATCGCGTACGAAACGGCCGGCCGGGACGCACACCGTGCGGTACGCCCAGCGCACGGGCGCGCCGATCAGGTTCCGGGCCAGCCAGACCAGCGCCCGGCCCACGGCCCGCGAGAGAAATCCGGCGACGCGCCAGGCGACGCCGAACGCGACGGCGATCTCGTGGGCGACCGGGGTCAGGACGCGCCGGTACAGCCAGATGAGCGGCGTGACGAGCAGCACCACGACGAGCCACCGCAGCACGGCCCCGGCCCCCCGGAAGACGGCCTCGACGCCCCGGATCAGCAGATCGAGGAACCAGGCGATGCCCTGGCCCATCGGAGTGAGCACGTTCCGGTACACCCACACCAGCGGCAGGACGAGCAGGTGCTCCACCAGCCACCCGACGGCCCGCCCCACCGGCACCAGGACATAGCGCCACAGCAGCACCACCGGCACCACGAACAAGGCGGTGAGCAGCCACTTCACCGCCGTGCCGAGCCATCCCACCGCCGTGCCCAGCCACCGCACCCCCGTGGCGAGAGCGTGCCCGGCCGGGACCAGGATCTCCCGGTACACCCACCGCAGCCCGTGTCCGAGCGGGGTGAGCACGTGCGCGTACAGCCACTGGAGCGGCACCACGATCCCGTACCGCACCCCGGGCACCACGACGTACCGCCACAGGGCGACCCACGGCCATACGAACACCGCGCGGGCCAGCCACACCAGCCCGTGGCCCAGCGGGACGAGCACATGACGCCACAGCCACCGGGCCGGAACCGCCACCAGCACCTCGGCCAGCCATGCGAGCGCGCGGCCCAGCGGCCGCAGCAGCAGGCGGTCCGCGGCGCGGGCGGTCGCGACCAGGGCGTCCCACAGCAGGCGCACCGGCAGGACGATCACGAGCACCACGATCCGCACCGGAATCCGGATCAGCGTGGTGAGGCAGCCGTCACCGCTCTCGTAGTGCGCGGGCACCTGGTGCTTCCCGTACTCCGTCCGTACGGGTGCGCGGTGTCTTCCCTGTTCCATGCACCTCATGACGCGAAGGCCCGGTCCGGGGTTTCCCCGGGCCGGGCCTTCGTCACCGAGCTGTCACATGCCGGCGGGCTACTTCACGACCGTCAGCGGCAGGAGCTTCTTGCCGGTCGGGCCGATCTGGATGCTGGTGTCCATCTGCGGGCACACGCCGCAGTCGAAGCACGGGGTCCAGCGGCAGTCCTCGACCTCGGTCTCGTCGAGCGAGTCCTGCCAGTCCTCCCAGAGCCAGTCCTTGTCGAGGCCCGAGTCCAGGTGGTCCCAGGGCAGGACCTCCTCGTACGTCCGCTCGCGGGTGGTGTACCAGTCGACGTCCACGCCGAAGTCCGGCAGCGTCGCCTCGGCGCTCTTCATCCACAGGTCGTAGCTGAAGTACTCGCGCCAGCCGTCGAAGCGGCCGCCGGACTCGTAGACGGCGCGGATGACGGAGCCGACCCGGCGGTCACCGCGCGAGAGCAGGCCCTCGACGATGCCGGGCTTGCCGTCGTGGTAGCGGAAGCCGATCGAGCGGCCGTACTTCTTGTCGCCGCGGATCTTGTCCCGGAGCTTGCCGAGCCGGGCGTCGGTCTCCTCGGCGCCGAGCTGCGGGGCCCACTGGAACGGGGTGTGCGGCTTGGGCACGAAACCGCCGATGGAGACGGTGCAGCGGATGTCGTTCTGCCCGGAGACCTCGCGGCCCTTGGCGATGACGTTGACCGCCATGTCGCCGATCTGGAGGACGTCCTCGTCGGTCTCGGTGGGCAGCCCGCACATGAAGTACAGCTTCACCTGGCGCCAGCCGTTGCCGTACGCGGTGGCGACCGTGCGGATCAGGTCCTCCTCCGAGACCATCTTGTTGATGACCTTGCGCATGCGCTCGGAGCCGCCCTCGGGGGCGAAGGTGAGACCGGAGCGGCGGCCGTTGCGGGTCAGCTCGTTGGCCAGGTCCACGTTGAACGCGTCGACGCGGGTGGAGGGCAGCGAGAGGCCGACCTTGTCGTCCGTGTAGCGGTCGGCGAGGCCCTTGGCGATCTCGCCGATCTCGGTGTGGTCGGCGGAGGACAGGGAGAGCAGCCCGACCTCCTCGAAGCCGGTCGCCTTGAGGCCCTTCTCCACCATCTCGCCGATGCCGGTGATGCTTCGCTCCCGCACGGGGCGCGTGATCATGCCGGCCTGGCAGAAACGGCAGCCGCGGGTGCAGCCGCGGAAGATCTCCACGGACATCCGCTCGTGGACGGTCTCGGCGAGCGGGACCAGGGGCTGCTTGGGGTAGGGCCACTCGTCGAGGTCCATGACGGTGTGCTTGGACACCCGCCACGGCACGCCCGACCTGTTCGGTACGACGCGGCCGATGCGGCCGTCCGGGAGGTACTCGACGTCGTAGAAGCCGGGGACGTAGACGCCGCCGGTCCTGGCGAGGCGGAACAGCACCTCCTCGCGGCCCCCGGGGCGGCCCTCGGCCTTCCAGGCGCGGACGATCTCGGTGATCTCCAGGACGGCCTGCTCGCCGTCGCCGATGACCGCGCAGTCGATGAACTCCGCGATCGGCTCGGGGTTGAACGCGGCGTGCCCGCCGGCCAGCACGATCGGGTCGTCGATGCCCCGGTCCTTCGCGGCCAGCGGGATGCCGGCCAGGTCCAGGGCGGTGAGCATGTTGGTGTAGCCCAGCTCGGTGGAGAAGCTCAGCCCGAAGACGTCGAACGCCTTCACCGGGCGGTGGCTGTCCACGGTGAACTGCGGCACCTTGTGCTCGCGCATCAGCGCTTCCAGGTCCGGCCACACGCTGTACGTGCGCTCCGCGAGGACGCCCTGACGCTCGTTGAGCACCTCGTACAGGATCATGACGCCCTGGTTGGGCAGTCCGACCTCGTACGCGTCCGGGTACATCAGTGCCCAGCGGACGTCGCACTCGTCCCACGGCTTGACGGTGGAGTTCAGCTCACCGCCGACGTACTGGATGGGCTTCTGCACATGCGGGAGCAGAGCTTCGAGCTGTGGGAAGACCGAATCGACAGACATCGCGAACTTTCGAGAGCCGGCAGGGGTGACCATCCAGCGTACCGCGCTGCTCAGCCTCCGGACGCCCGCCGGACGTCCGTCCGGGCCGCTCGGCGCCAGGCCTTCGGCAGCGCGCGCTCGGCCTCCCGGGCCGCCGCCTCCTCCCGCCCGTACAGCAGTCCCCAGGTGAACGACGGCTCCCCCGCGCCCTGCGCCCGGACCGCCAGGGCGCGCAGGGTCTCGCGGGCGACCACGCCGTCCCGGTGGTCGCCGAGGAGGCTCTGTACGGCCTTCAGCCGCTTGACGGACTTCTTGGCGGGCTTCCCGAGCGCGGGCCGGGCCGCCTCCGCCGCGTACCGGGCGCGTTTGGCCGCCTTGCGGGCGCGGTGCAGGGCGGCGTCGCGGTCCGGCCCCGGGGGCAGTGCGCGGGCGTGCGCGACGCGGGCGGCGAGGCGCTTGTGGTCCTTGTGGACGGCGCGGGCCAGCTCCTCGCCGGGCGCGGCGGCGGCCGCCGGCAGCAGGGGCGGCTGTGCGAGGAGCCGTTCCAGGGCGCGCAGCAGCGCCAGGTAGCGCGCGGAGTCCAGGACGGCGGCCGTGCGCCGGCGCGAGCCGCCGCGCCCCGCCACGGACCACAGTCTCAGCCGGGCCCGGACCGGCCCGAGGACCAGGGCGCGGGGCAGCTCGTCCAGCCGGGCGCGCAGCCGGGCGTCCAGCACCTCCTGGTCCCGGTCGACGCCCAGCTCGGCCGCGAGCCACTTCAGCTCGGTGCCGAGGGGGCGGGTGGCCTCGCGGTCCAGGACGCGGCGGTACGTGCGCAGGGCGCTGCGCAGCCGCCGGGTGGCGACGCGCATCCTGTGCACGGAGTCGGGCAGCCCCCGCCGCACGGCCGGGTCGAGCGCGACGATCGCCTCGGCATGACGGCGTACGTAGGCGAGGACGTGGTCGCCCGCGGTGCGCGGCTCGGCCGGCTCGTCCTCCCGGGGCAGCGTGGCGTCGGGCGCCGTCTCGGCCAGCGCGCGGGCGAGTTCGGAGGGGGCGGCGGAGGGCCGGATGCCGGCCTCCTCAAGCGCGCGCCCGACGGTGCCGAGGAAGGCGGGGTCGCCGTCGTCGGCGAGTTCGACCTCGATCTCGGTCCAGGTGGCGGTGCGGTCGCCGCCGTGCAGCCGCTCGGCGTGGACCTCGTCGACGCCGAGTTCGGCGAGCGGCGTGCCGTCCGGTCCGGTGAGCACGTGGACGTCGCGGGCGGAGCGCAGCCGGACCACGGGGACGACGGAGGCGCCCAGGACGCGGGAGCGGATCAGCGCGGCGAGGCGGGGCGGCGGGGTGTCGGAGAGCGGAGCGCGGATCTCGTCGCGGACGCCCGCGGCGACCGGGAGCTTGAGGTGCCAGCCGGCGTCCGGGCCGCCGGTGCGGCGGCGCAGGGTGAGGTGGCCGGCGGCGAGGCGGAGGTCCTCGGTGTCGTAGTACACGGCGTCGAGTTCCATGAGGCCCTCGTGGCGGACCTCCCCGACCCCGGCCACCCGGCTCAGGTCGGGCAGCCGGGTGGCGTCGGTGGCTTCGTACTTCCGCTCGATCTCGCGCCTGGAGTCCGCCATGTACCGAATCTACGCGCCGCCGGGTGACCGCTCAGGCCGTTATCGGCCGTTGCACCCGGATCGACTGGAGCAGCCCGATGGCCACCCAGACCGCGAACATCGAGGAGCCGCCGTAGGAGACGAACGGCAGCGGGAGACCCGCGACCGGCATGATGCCGAGCGTCATGCCGATGTTCTCGAAGGACTGGAAGGCGAACCAGGCGATGATCCCGGCGGCGACGATCGTGCCGTACAGCTCGGTGGTCTCGCGGGCGATGCGGCAGGCACGCCACAGGACGACGCCGAGCAGGACCAGGATGAGCCCGGCACCGAGGAAGCCCAGCTCCTCACCGGCGACCGTGAAGACGAAGTCGGTCTGCTGCTCGGGGACGAACTGCCCGGTGGTCTGGGTGCCCTGGAAGAGGCCGGTGCCGTGCAGGCCGCCGGAGCCGATCGCGATGCGCGCCTGGTTGGTGTTGTAGCCGACGCCGGCCGGGTCGAGCGCCGGGTTGGCGAAGGCGGCGAACCGGGCGATCTGGTAGTCGTCGAGCAGCCCGAGCTGCCAGACGGCGACCGCCCCGGCCACCCCCGTGCCGAGAAGTCCGAAGACCCAGCGGTTGGAGGCGCCGGACGCCAGGAGCGCCCCGAGCACGATGACGACCATGACCATCACGGAGCCGAGGTCCGGCATCCCCATGACGACGATCATGGGCAGCGCCGCCAGGGCGAGGGCCTTGGCGACGGTCCGGTGGTCGGGGTGCAGCTGGTCGCCCGCGTCGACGCGGGCGGCGAGCAGCATCGCCATGCCCAGGATGATGGTGATCTTGGTGAACTCGGAGGGCTGGAGGGAGAACCCGCCCGGCAGCAGGATCCAGGCGTGGGCGCCGTTGACGGTGGCGCCCAGCGGGGTGAGGACCGCCATCACGAGGAGCACGGACAGCCCGTACAGGACCGGCACCGCGCCGCGCAGCGTGCGGTGGCCGAGCCAGATCGTGCCGATCATCAGCGCGATGCCGATGCCGGTGTTGAGGGCGTGCCGGAACAGGAAGTAGTACGGGTCGCCGTGGGTCAGCGAGTCGCGTCCCCGGGTCGCCGACCAGACGAGCAGCGAGCCGATGAAGGAGAGCGCGATCGCCGATCCCAGCAGCGGCCAGTCGAGCCGGCGCACGAGCGAGTCGCGTGCGACGAGCCGGCCCCAGGTGGAGCGCTCGGGGGCGTAGCGCTGGACGGAGAAGCCGGCCATCAGTCGCGCCTCCCGAGGACCGCGGCGAGCGTCTGCTCGGTGGCCGGGTTCTGCGAGGCGGGGTTGTACGGCTTGATCGTCGGGGCGTCGATGGTGCCGTCCGTCCCGATCTTCGGCAGCCCCTTCTGGGGCGTCGGCAGGAGGGCCTTCTTGAGGTCCTGCTTGCCGGTGGCGTCGAGGCCGTAGAGCGCGTTGTAGATGTTGCGGACGGCGGGCCCGGACGCGCCGGAACCCGTACCGCCCTGGGAGATCGTCATGACGACCGTGTAGTCCTTGGTGTACGTGGCGAACCAGGAGGTCGTCTGCTTGCCGTAGACCTCGGCGGTACCCGTCTTGGCGTGCATCGGGATCTTGTCCTGCGGCCAGCCGCCGAATCGCCAGGCGGCGGAGCCGCGGGTCGCGACACCCGCGAGGGCTTCGTCTATCTCGTTGCGCGTCTTCCGGGTGAAGGGCAGCTTGCCGTGCGACTTGGGCTCGATCTTCTGGACGGTCTTGCCGTCGCCGCTGACGATCGCCTTGCCGACAGTGGGGTCGTAGAGCGTGCCGCCGTTGGAGATGGCCGCGTAGATGGTGGCCATCTGGATCGGGGTGACGAGGGTGTCGCCCTGGCCGATCGAGTAGTTCACGGAGTCACCGGCGCGCATCTTGTCGCCTTCGAGGCAGTTCTCGTAGGCGATCTTCTCGACGTACGTGCCGTCCTTCTTGCCCTGCTTGCACCAGGAGTCGTGGTTGGCCGCCGCGAAGTCCTTCTTCCACTGGCGGTCCGGGACGCGGCCGCTGACCTCGTTGGGGAGGTCGATGCCGGTCTCCTTGCCGAGGCCGAACTGGTGGGCGGTCTTGTAGAACCAGTCGTTGGGGTTCTTCTTGGGGTTGTTGCCGCCGTCCTTCTGCCACTCCTTGTGCGCGATGCCGTAGTACACGGTGTCGCAGGAGACCTCCAGAGCGCGGCCGATGGTGATGTTGCCGTAGCCCTGGGACTCGAAGTTCTTGAAGGTCTGGCCGCCGATGGAGTACGAGCTGGGGCAGGGGTAGTTGCCGTCGAAGGGGTATCCGGCGTTGACCGCGGCGGTCGAGGAGATGACCTTGAAGATGGAGCCGGGGGCGGCCTGGCCCTGGATGGCCCGGTTCAGCAGCGGGAAGTTGCTGTTCTTGCCGGTGAGCTTGGCGTAGTCCTTGGCGGAGATGCCGCCGACCCAGGAGTTGGGGTCGTAGTTGGGCAGGGAGGCCATGGAGACGACCCGGCCGGTCTTGGCCTCCATGACGACGACGGCGCCGGAGTCCGCCTTGTAGTTCTCGCCGGTGTTGGTGTCGAACTCCTTGCGGGCCGCCTTCATGGCCTCGTTGAGCTCGTACTCGGCGACGGCCTGGACGCGGGCGTCGATGGAGGTGACGACGCTGGCGCCGGCCTCCGCCTCGTCGTTCTTGGCCTGGCCGATGACCCGGCCGAGGTTGTCGACCTCGTAGCGGGTGACGCCCGCCTTGCCGCGCAGCTCCTTGTCGTACGTGCGCTCCAGGCCGGAGCGGCCGACCATGTCGGAGCGCAGGTAGGGCGATTCGCTGTCCTGGGCCTTGGTGATCTCCTCGTCGGTGACGGGCGAGAGGTAGCCGAGGACCTGGGCGGTGTTGGCCTTGCCGGGTGCGGCGTAGCGGCGCACTGCGGTGGGTTCGGCGGTGATGCCGGGGAAGTCCTCGGCGCGTTCGCGGATGGTCAGGGCCTGCTGGGTGGTGGCCTCGTCGGTGACCGGGATCGGCTGGTAGGGCGAACCGTTCCAGCAGGGCTGCGGGGTCTTGGCGTCGCAGAGCCGGACCTTGTCGAAGACGTCCTTCGGCTTCATGTCGAGCACGCCGGCGAGCCGGGTCAGCACGGCCTTGCCGTCGTCGGCCATCTTCAGCAGGTCGGTGCGGCTGGCGGAGACGACGAGGCGGGTCTCGTTGTCGGCCAGCGGCACGCCGCGCGCGTCGAGGATGGAGCCTCGGGCCGCGGGCTGGACGACCTGCTGGACGTGGTTGTTCTTCGCCTCGTCGGAGTACTCCTGGCCGTTGCGGATCTGGAGGTACCAGAGGCGGCCGCCGAGGGTGAGCAGCAGGGAGAAGACGAGGACCTGGATGACGATGAGACGGATCTGGACCCGCTGCGTCCGGCCCGTCTCGGGAATGTTGCTCACGGGGCGCCTCCCGTCGTGGTCCGGGGGTCGTGCCCCGGGGAACGCAGCCTCACAGTCGCTTGACTCCCTTGATCCGTCCGGCGCGTGCCGCCCGGTTGCGGGCCGCCTTCACGCGCAGTCCGCCGCGCTGGCTGCCGATCCGCAGCCCGGTGCCCGCCGCGAGCCAGCCGGCCGCCACGTCACCGCGGCCGGAGGAGGACTCGGTGACGGGGTCGTTCACCGTACGTCTGGCCAGCGCCATGATCAGCGGCACCGTGAAGGGCGCGAGGAGCAGGTCGTAGACGGCGGCGGTGAACAGCAGACTGCCCAGGCCCACATGGCGGGCCGCCGTGTCGCCGACCAGGGCGCCGACGCCCGCGTACAGCAGGGTCGAGCCGATCGCGGCCGCGACGACCACGGCCATCGGCAGGAAGGCCGACCTGAGCTGCCCGTTCTCCGGCCGGGCGAGGCCCGCGAGGTAGCCGATGACACAGAGCACCAGGGCGTAGCGCCCGGCGGCGTGGTCGGCGGGGGGCGCCAGGTCGGCGAGGAGACCCGCGCCGAAGCCGATGAGGGCGCCGCTGACGTGCCCGTACACGAAGGCCAGGCCGAGGACGACCATGAGCAGCAGGTCGGGCACGGCACCGGGCAGCTGGAGCCGGGCCAGTACGGACACCTGGACGACGAGGGCGAAGACGACCAGAACGATGGAGAGCAGGGTCCGGTTGACGTGCATGGGGATCAGCTCTACCTCTGTTCGTTGACCGCGTTGTCGGCGTTCGGCGTGGCGTTTTCGCTGGGGTCCGGGCTGGGGCTCTCGTGGATGTTGCCCACGACGTTGCCCTCGGTGTCGACGATGTCGCCGTTGGGCGAGATGGTGACGGTGACGGTCGGGGTGGGCTTCGGCTTCGCGGACGCCTTCGGCTTCTTCGGCAGGACCATGTCGCGGGGGTCCTCGCGCGGTGCCTGGACGACGACGCCGACGATGTCGAGCTTGGTGAAGCCGACGTACGGGCGGACGTAGACGGTACGGGTGAGGTCACCGCCGGACGGGTCGACCCGGACGACCTCGCCGACCGGGACGCCGGGCACGAACGGCTTGTCCTTGCTGGAGCCGAAGGTGACGAGCCGGTCGCCCTTCTTGACCTTGGCCTTGCCGTTCAGGAACTGCACGGACAGCGGGCGCGAGCCCTGGCCGGTGGCGAACCCCAGTTCGTCGGTGGACTCCATCCGGGTGCCGACGGTGAAGTCGGGGTCGTTGGCGAGGAGTACCGTCGCGGTGTCCGGGCCGACGGTGGTGACGCGGCCGACGAGCCCGTCCCCGTTGAGTACGGTCATGTCGCGCTTGAGGCCGTCCTTGGAGCCCGCGTCGATGGTGACCGTCCAGGAGAAGCCCTGGGCCGCTCCTATGGCGATGACCTCGGCGGCCTTGATGCCGTACTGGCCGGTGGCCGACTTCTTCAGCATCTTGTCCAGCTCGCGGACCCGGCTGCGGTTGCGGGCGTCGCTGCCGAGTTCGGCCTTCAGCTCGGCGTTCTGCTTCTCCAGCGCGGCGATCTTGTCGTGCCGGGCGCCGGAGGCGCGCACCGCTCCTATGGCGTTGCCCACCGGGTCGACCGCCGACGCCACACCGTTCTCCACGGGGCCGAAGACCGTGGCGGCGGCCTGCCGGGCACCGTCCACCGGTGACTCCTCACCGCCGCGGATGTCCACCGTGATCAGTGCGAATGCGATGGCGATCAGCAGCACCAGGAGCAGCCGGCTCTCTCGTGTGTCCCTCACGTGCGGCGGCCGTGCCTTCCTCGTAGGAATGTTCGTGCCTGTATATCAACGATCCCCCGCGCGGAACGGCAGCGTCCGCGCGGAGGGTCGTGGGGTCACTACCGTCGGGGCTGGGCGTCCAGCACCTGCTGGAGCGCCTCGAACTCCTCGACGCACTTGCCGGAGCCGAGCGCGACCGAGTCCAGCGGGTCCTCGGCGATGTGGATCGGCATGCCCGTCTCGTGACGGAGCCGCTCATCGAGGCCGCGCAGCAGCGCGCCGCCGCCGGTGAGGACGATGCCGCGGTCCATGACGTCGCCGGACAGCTCCGGCGGGCACTTGTCGAGGGTCGTCTTGACCGCGTCGACGATCGCGTTGACCGGCTCCTCGATCGCCTTGCGGACCTCGGTCGCGGAGATGACCACGGTCTTGGGCAGGCCCGAGACGAGGTCGCGGCCGCGGATCTCGGTGTGCTCGTCCTTCTCCAGATCGAACGCCGAACCGATGGTGATCTTGATCTGTTCGGCGGAGCGCTCACCGAGGAGGAGCGAGTACTCCTTCTTGATGTGCTGGATGATCGCGTTGTCCAGCTCGTCACCGGCGACCCGGATGGACTGGGCGGTGACGATGCCGCCGAGCGAGATCACCGCGACCTCGGTGGTGCCGCCGCCGATGTCCACGACCATGTTGCCGGTGGCCTCGTGGACCGGGAGGCCCGAGCCGATGGCCGCCGCCATGGGCTCCTCGATGATGTGCACCTGGCGGGCGCCGGCCTGGGTCGAGGCCTCGATCACGGCGCGTCGCTCGACCCCGGTGATGCCGGAGGGCACGCAGACCACGACCCGGGGGCGGGCCAGGTAGCGGCGCTTGTGGATCTTCAGGATGAAGTAGCGGAGCATCCGCTCCGTGATCTCGAAGTCGGCGATCACGCCGTCCTTCAGGGGCCGTACGGCAACGATGTTGCCCGGCGTACGGCCGATCATCTTCTTGGCCTCGGCGCCGACCGCCAGAATTCCGCCGGTGTTGGTGTTGATGGCCACGACGGACGGCTCGTTCAGAACGATGCCGCGCCCCCTGACGTACACCAGCGTGTTGGCAGTCCCGAGGTCGATAGCCATGTCACGGCCGATGAACGACATTGAGTTCCCCTTGTTCCCCATGAGGATGCGTCGGGCCTTCCCAAGCGAAAGCGTTGATGGCTTGTTTTGGTAGGCGAGATGAGCGCTGCGGGCGTGGAAGGTTCCATCGTAGTGCCGGATGCACCGACACAGCGCGAGGGTCCGCCGCCTTGCTGGGCAGAACGGGTGGCCGTTCCACTCATGGTGACGTTACGTCGCAGGGATGCGTTCCCGCGATCGGGGACCCTATGCCGAAGGGCGACCGAATTACTTCGGTCGCCCCAGGTCATGAGCGCTGTTCGGCTGAGTGCGGCTCAGGAAAGTCCGGGAAAGAACAGCTTCATTTCCCGCTCCGCGGACTCCTCGGAGTCCGAGGCGTGGATGAGGTTCTCCCGGGTGATCGTGCCGAAGTCACCGCGGATCGAGCCGGGCGCGGCGGCGATCGGGTCGGTGGGGCCGGCCAGGGCGCGGACGCCCTCGATGATCCGCTCGCCCTCGGCCACCAGGGCGACGACCGGACCGGACTGCATGAACTCCATCAGCGGCTCGTAGAACGGGCGGCCCACGTGCTCCGCGTAGTGCTGCTCCAGCGTGCCGCGGTCCAGCGTACGCAGCTCCAGCGCCGTGATCTTCCAGCCGGCCTTGCGCTCGATGCGCCCGACGATCTCGCCGACCAGGCCGCGACGGACGGCGTCGGGCTTGAGAAGGACGAGGGTGCGCTGGGTCATGTGCGGCTCCTTGCAGGCATACGGGTGCGGTGAGGCGAGATTACAGGGGCGGGGCGGCGGGCCATCGGCCGGGTTTGCCGTGGCTCCCGCCCCGGGGCGGGGTCAGCTCGCGGCGGGCGCCTCGGCCTCCGCCTGGGCCGCCCACCGGGCCTTCACCGCGTCGATCCGGCGGCCGTAGTGCACCGAGGCCCACCACAGCGCGCCGAAGGCCACGCCGAGGATGAACATCGTCGGCACCACGAAGCCGCTCGCGACCAGGGCGATCTGGAGCGCCCAGCCGAGCTGGACGCCCCCCGGCCGGGTGATCATCCCGCACAGCAGCACGGAGAACAGCATCCCGATGCCGCAGACCGTCCAGACCGTGGCGTTCGTCAGGTCGTCGGACTTCATCGCGACGAGTCCGGCGAACCCGATCACGAAGAACTCGCCGATCAGCGTCGAAGCACAGAGCGTGCGCATGGGTCAGCGCCTTCCCAGAAGCAGCCGGGCCTCGCCGACCGTGATCACGGAACCGGTCACCAGCACCCCGGCGCCCGCGTACTCGTCCTCTTCCTCGGCGAGGGTGATCGCCGCCTCCAGCGCGTCGTCGAGCCGGGGTTCGACCTGCACCCGGTCGTGGCCGAAGACCTCGACGGCGACGGCCGCGAGCGCGTCGGCGTCCATCGCCCGCGCGGTGGAATTCTGGGTGACGACGACCTCGGCGAAGATCGGCTCGAAGGCTTCGAGCAGCCCCCGCACGTCCTTGTCGCCGCTGGCACCGACCACCCCGATCAGCCGGGAGAAGCCGAACGCCTCGGAGAGGCCGTCGGCGGTGGCGCGGGCGCCGGCCGGGTTGTGCGCGGCGTCCAGGACGACCGTGGGGCTGGAGCGGACGACTTCGAGGCGGCCGGGCGAGATCACCGAGGCGAACGCCCTGCGCACGATGTCCGCGTCCAGCGAACCGGCCTGCTCCGCGCCGATGCCGAAGAACGCCTCGACCGCGCAGAGCGCCACCACCGCGTTGTGCGCCTGGTGGGCGCCGTACAGCGGGAGGAAGACGTCCGTGTACTCACCGCCGAGGCCGCGCAGCGTCAGCAGCTGGCCGCCGACCGCGATCTCCCGGGAGACCACGCCGAATTCCATGCCCTCGCGGGCCACGGTGGCGTCGACCTCGACGGCCTTCTTCAGCATCACCTGGGCGGCGTCCACGGGCTGCTGGGAGAGGATGACCGTGGCGCCCTGCTTGATGATCCCGGCCTTCTCCGTCGCGATCTCGCCGGGCGTGGAGCCCAGGCGGTCGGTGTGGTCCAGCGAGATGGGGGTGACGACGGCGACCGTCGCGTCGATCACGTTGGTCGCGTCCCAGGTGCCGCCCATGCCGACCTCGACCACGGCGACGTCCACCGGCGCGTCGGCGAAGGCCGCGTACGCCATGCCGGTGAGCACCTCGAAGAACGACAGCCGGTAGGGCTGCTGGGCGTCGACCATCTCGACGTACGGCTTGACGTCCTCGTACGTGGAGATGAACCGCTCCGGGTCCATCGGCGCGCCGTCCAGGCTGATCCGCTCGGTGATCGACTGGACGTGCGGCGAGGTGTAGCGGCCGGTGCGCAGGTCGAAGGCGCCGAGCAGGGCCTCGATCATGCGGGCGGTGCTCGTCTTGCCGTTGGTGCCGGTGATGTGGATCGAGGGGTACGCGCGCTGCGGCTCGCCGAGCACGTCCATCAGCGCGGCGATGCGCGTCACGGACGGCTCCAGCTTGGTCTCGCCCCAGCGCCCGGCGAGCTCCTGCTCCACCGCGCGCAGCGCCTTGTCCACCTCCGGGTCGGCGGGGCGGGCGGGGATCTCGTCACCGCGGGGCGGCCCCGAGGCGGCGCGCAGCGTGCGGCTCCCCGCCTCGATCACCGCCAGGTCGGGGTCGCGCTGGGTCGCTTCGTCGACGATCTCCGCGAAGGTGTCGTCGGGATCGGACGCGTCGGGCCGGTCGGAAGGGCGGGGCTCACTCACGGGGCCAGTCTACGGATGGGCACCGACAACGTGCGCAGCCGCCCGGGGACCGGACACGGCGAGGCCCCCGCACCCCTCGGACGAGGAGGACGGGGGCCTCGCGGCGGTGTGTCTCAGGCCTGCGGCAGGGTCGCCAGCTGGCCGGTGATCCGCTCGATGTCGGCCTCGGCCTTGGTGAGCCGGCCGCGGATCTTGTCGACCACGTTGTCCGGGGCCTTGGCGAGGAACGCCTCGTTGCCGAGCTTGCCCTCGGCCTGGCCCTTCTCCTTGCGGGCCGCCTCCAGGTCCTTCGTCAGCCGCTTGCGCTCGGCGCCGACGTCGATCGTGCCGGACAGGTCCAGCGCGACGGTCGCCCCGGCGACGGGCAGCGACGCGGTGGCGTGGAAGCCGTCACCGGCCGGCTGGAGCCGGAGCAGCTGCCGCATCGCCGTCTCGTGCGGGGCGAGCGGGGTGCCGGTCAGGGTCAGCTCGGCCGGAACCTTCTGGCCGGGCTGGAGGCCCTGGTCGGAGCGGAAGCGGCGGACCTCGGTGACGACCTGCTGGACGAGCTCGATCTCCCGCTCGGCCGCCTCGTCGCGGAAGCCCGAGTCCTTCGGCCAGTCGGCGATGACGACGGACTCGCGGCCGGTGAGCGCGGTCCACAGGGTCTCGGTGACGAAGGGGACGACGGGGTGCAGCAGGCGCAGCATCACGTCGAGGACCTCGCCCAGGACCCGGCCGGAGACCTCGGCCGGGCGGCCGCCGCCGAAGAACGTGGTCTTGGACAGCTCGACGTACCAGTCGAAGACCTCGTCCCAGGCGAAGTGCCGCAGCGACTCGCTGAGCTTGGAGAACTGGTAGTCGTCGTAGTAGGAGTCGACCTCGGCCACCGTCTTGTTGAGCCGGGACAGGATCCAGCGGTCGGTGACCGACATCTCGTCGGCCGACGGCAGCTCGCCCTCGATCGTCGCGCCGTTCATCAGGGCGAAGCGGGTGGCGTTCCAGATCTTGTTGGAGAACTTGGCGGAGCCCTGGACCCAGTCCTCGCCGATCGGGACGTCGGTGCCCGGGTTGGCGCCGCGCGCGAGGGTGAAGCGCAGCGCGTCGGAGCCGTACTTGTCCATCCAGTCCAGCGGGTTGACGACGTTGCCGAAGGACTTCGACATCTTCTTGCCGTGCTCGTCGCGGACCATGCCGTGCAGGACGATCGTCTCGAACGGCGGGACGCCGTCGTTGATGTACAGGCCGAACATCATCATCCGGGCGACCCAGAAGAAGAGGATGTCGTAGCCGGTGACCAGGACGGAGTTCGGGTAGAACTTCGCGAGGCTGTCGGTCCGTTCGGGCCAGCCGAGCGTGGAGAAGGGCCACAGGCCGGAGGAGAACCAGGTGTCCAGGACATCGCTGTCCTGCGTCCAGCCCTCTCCGGTGGGCGGCTCGTCGTCCGGTCCGACGCAGACCATCTCGCCGTCGGGGCCGTGCCAGACGGGGATGCGGTGGCCCCACCACAGCTGGCGCGAGATGCACCAGTCGTGGAGGTTGTCGACCCAGTCGAAGTACCGCTTCTCCATCTCCTGCGGGTGGATCTTGACCTTGCCGTCGCGGACGGCGTCACCGGCCGCCCGCGCGAGCGGGGCGACCTTGACCCACCACTGCATGGAGAGGCGCGGCTCGACGGTGGTCTTGCAGCGCGAGCAGTGGCCGACGGAGTGGACGTACGGGCGCTTCTCGGCGACGATCCGGCCCTCGGCGCGCAGCGCGGCGACGATGGCGGAGCGGGCCTCCAGCCGGTCCAGTCCCTCGAAGGGGCCGGGGACGGTGATGACCGCGCGCTCGTCGAGGACGGTGAGGAACGGCAGGTCGTGGCGCTGCCCGATCTCGAAGTCGTTCGGGTCGTGGGCGGGCGTGACCTTCACGGCACCGGTGCCGAACGAGGGGTCGACGTGGTGGTCGGCGACGACCGGGATCGTGCGGTCGGTCAGTGGCAGCTTGATCCGCTTGCCGACGAGGTGCCTGTACCGCTCGTCGTCGGGGTGGACGGCGACGGCGGTGTCACCGAGCATCGTCTCGGCGCGGGTGGTGGCGACGACGATGATCTCCTCGCCCTCGCCGTACGTCATGGAGACGAGTTCGCCGTCGTCCTCCTGGTACTCGACCTCGATGTCCGAGATCGCGGTGAGGCAGCGCGGGCACCAGTTGACGATGCGCTCGCGGCGGTAGATCAGCTCGTCGTCGTACATCCGCTTGAAGATGGTCTGGACGGCCTTGGACAGGCCCTCGTCCATCGTGAAGCGCTCGCGGGACCAGGCGACGCCCTCACCGAGGCGGCGCATCTGGCCGGAGATCTGGCCGCCCGACTCGTTCTTCCACTGCCAGACACGCTCGACGAAGGCCTCCCGGCCCAGGTCGTGGCGGGACTTCCCCTCCTTGCCGAGCTCGCGCTCGACGACGTTCTGGGTGGCGATGCCGGCGTGGTCCATGCCCGGCTGGTACAGCGCCTCGAAGCCCTGCATGCGCTTGCGGCGGACGAGGGCGTCGATCAGCGTGTGCTCGAAGGCGTGGCCCAGGTGCAGGGAACCGGTGACGTTGGGCGGCGGGATGACGATGGAGTACGGCGGCTTGTCGCTGTGCTCGTCCGCCTCGAAGTACCCGCGCTCCACCCAGCGCTCGTACAGCTTCCCCTCTACCTCGGCCGGCGTGTACTGGGTCGGCAGTTCGGGGTTGCTGGCTGGCTGCTGCGCTGGGTTCTCGGTCACGCGGACAGTTTAGAGCCGTCACAGTCATGCACTGAAACCGGTTTGTTCCGTAACGGTGTGCCTCCCGGTGGTCCGTGCCCGCAGGGCTTCCGTCAGGATGTTCGGAACGCGTAAGCATCACGAACAGGGGACACCGCAGATGAGCTACAACCAGCCGGGCCCGTACGGTGGCCAGCCGCCGCAGGGCCAGCCCGGACCGTACGGCCAGCAGCCCCCCACGCCCCCGTACGGCCAGCCCCCGCAGGGGCAGCCCCAGGGGCAGCCCGGCTACGGCTACCCGCAGCAGGCCCCCCAGGGCGTCCCGCCCCAGCAGCAGCCCCAGCCCGGTTACGGCTACCCGCAGGCCCAGCAGCCCGGACCGTACGGCCAGCAGCCCCCGACTCCGCCGTACGGCGGCCAGCCGGTCTACGGCCAGCAGCCGGGCTTCCCGGCACCGGAGCCCCCGAAGAAGAAGACCGGCCTGATCGTCGCCGCCGCGGTCGTCGCCCTGGCGGTCGTCGCGGGCGGGGTGTACTACCTGACGTCGGACGGCGGCAGCGCCTCGGTCGCGGACTCCACCAAGGGGTACAAGCTGACGCCGCCGGACGCGGTGGGCGACTACAAGAAGGGCGACGACGCCTCGGACAACAAGTCCGGTCCCCTGACGGGCAAGGACAAGACCGAGGCCGAGGACATGGGCATCAAGTCGCCCACCGAGGCGAGCGCCAGCTACGCCAGCGGGGACATGGAGAAGAACCCGCTCACCACGAAGATGCTCATGCTCAAGGGCCTGTGGGGCCAGGTCGACGACCCGGCGAAGACGGTCGACGCCGCGTTCGCCAGCGCCAAGGAGGAGATGGGCAAGAGCGAGGGCGACGACGACAGCAAGGTCTCGCTCGTCGGCTCGCCCGAGACCGTCAACCCCAAGAACTTCGACGGCGCGCTGATGAAGTGCCAGGTGTTCAAGACCGTCAACGACAAGGCGGACGGCACCGTGCAGAACGGACCCAAGGAGTTGAACACCCCCGTCTGCATCTGGTCCGACTACAGCACGGTCGGCATCGTCATCGCCGTGGACATCGGCGCGGCCATGACCAACAAGAGCATGTCGACCGACGAGGTCGCCGATCTCGCCGCGCAGCTCTACAACACCTCCCGCACCAAGATCTGACCGCGGTACCCCGAAGGGGCGCCCCGCCGGTTCTCCCGGCCGGGCGCCCCTTCGCGCTCGTATCGAGCGGTGCTACGCGGACTTCTCGTGCCGGCCCTCGTCGCCCTTGCCGATCGTGCGCGGCTCGCGCGGAACCAGGGTCGGGTTGACGTTGTTGCGGACCACGTCGGCGGTGATGACGACACGGGCGACGTCCTTGCGGGACGGCACCTCGTACATCACCGACTGGAGGACCTCCTCCATGATCGCGCGCAGGCCGCGCGCGCCGGTCTGGCGCAGGATCGCCTGGTCGGCGATGGCCTCCAGCGCCTCGCGCTCGAAGTCCAGCTCCACGCCGTCGAGTTCGAACAGGCGCTGGTACTGCTTGACCAGGGCGTTGCGCGGCTCGATGAGGATCTGGAGCAGGGCCTCGCGGTCCAGGTTGTGGACCGAGGTCAGGACGGGGAGGCGGCCGATGAACTCGGGAATCATCCCGAACTTCACCAGGTCCTCCGGCATGACCTCCTGGAACTGGTCGCTCGCCTGGATCTCCCGCTTGGAGCGGATCGTGGCGCCGAAGCCGATGCCCTTGGCGCCGGCCCGGGACTCGATGATCTTCTCCAGGCCGGAGAAGGCGCCGCCCACGATGAACAGGACGTTCGTCGTGTCGATCTGGATGAACTCCTGGTGCGGGTGCTTGCGGCCGCCCTGCGGCGGTACGGAGGCGGTGGTGCCCTCCAGGATCTTCAGCAGGGCCTGCTGGACGCCCTCGCCCGAGACATCACGGGTGATCGACGGGTTCTCGCTCTTGCGGGCGACCTTGTCGATCTCGTCGATGTAGATGATCCCGGTCTCGGCCTTCTTGACGTCGTAGTCCGCGGCCTGGATCAGCTTCAGCAGGATGTTCTCGACGTCCTCGCCGACATAGCCGGCCTCCGTCAGCGCCGTCGCGTCCGCGATGGCGAACGGGACGTTGAGCATGCGGGCCAGCGTCTGCGCCAGCAGCGTCTTGCCGGAGCCCGTGGGGCCCAGCAGCAGGATGTTCGACTTGGCGAGCTCGATCGCGTCGTCGCGGCCGGCCCCGCCGCCGTTCTCCCCGGCCTGGACCCGCTTGTAGTGGTTGTACACAGCGACCGAGAGGGCCTTCTTCGCGGGCTCCTGCCCGACGACGTACCCCTCGAGGAACTCGTAGATCTCGCGCGGCTTGGGAAGCTCTTCCCAGCGGACCTCGCTCGTCTCGGCGAGCTCCTCCTCGATGATCTCGTTGCAGAGATCGATGCACTCGTCGCAGATGTACACACCGGGACCCGCGATGAGCTTCTTCACCTGCTTCTGGCTCTTTCCGCAGAACGAGCACTTGAGCAGGTCGCCGCCATCACCGATGCGTGCCACGAGGTGCTTCCCCTTCGCCTGGGAGACGCCTGGTTCAGCGGCTCCTGGTGCCTCTATCCGACGGTACCTTGCCTGGCCCCCCATACGGGCCCCCCTTGGCACGGTTCACACGGCCGGGACCGGGTGTCCGTCCGTGCCAAGGGGTCGGGGCCCACGTCAGGCGGCCGCTCCGGCCGCGCTCTTGCGGGTCGCCACGATCTGGTCGACCAGACCGTAGGCGAGGGAGTCCTCGGCGGTCAGGATCTTGTCGCGCTCGATGTCGTCGCGGATCTTCTCGATCGGTGTGGTGGAGTGCTTGGCCAGCAGCTCCTCCAGCTGGGTCCGCATCCGCAGGATCTCGTTGGCCGCGATCTCCAGGTCGGAGAGCTGCTCACGGCCGGTCTGCGAGGACGGCTGGTGGATGAGGATACGCGCGTTCGGCAGCGCCAGGCGCTTGCCGGGCGTACCGGCGGCGAGCAGGACGGCGGCGGCGGAGGCCGCCTGGCCCATGCAGACCGTCTGGATGTCCGGCTTCACGAACTGCATCGTGTCGTAGATCGCGGTGAGCGCGGTGAACGAGCCGCCGGGGCTGTTGATGTAGATGGAGATGTCCCGGTCCGGGTCCATCGACTCCAGGCACAGCAGCTGCGCCATGACGTCGTTGGCGGACGCGTCGTCGATCTGCACGCCGAGGAAGATCACGCGCTCCTCGAAGAGCTTCGCGTACGGGTCGTACTCGCGCACGCCCTGCGAGGTGCGCTCCACGAAGCGCGGGACGATGTAGCGGTTGTCCACCTGCGGGCCGGTGTGGAGACCGCTCGCGGAGGCGCCGGGGAAGTTGTTCATGTGGGTGTTCACCATCCTGGTGGCGTTCTGTGGCTGGGTGTCTCGGCGTACGAGAGATGCGCGGTGCGGCGCGGGCGCTGTCCGGGGGGCCGGATCAGGCGCCGGTGCCGCCGCCGCCCGGAACGCCCGATGCGATCGTGATGATCTCGTCGATGAGGCCGTAGTCCTTGGCCTCCTCCGCGGTGTACCAGCGGTCGCGGTCGCCGTCGCGGATGATCGTCTCCACGGTCTGGCCGGAGTGGCGGGCGGTGATCTCCGCCATCCGCTGCTTGGTGCGCAGCAGGTACTGGGCCTGGATCTTGATGTCCGACGCCGTACCGCCGATGCCGGCCGAGCCCTGGTGCATGAGGATGTCGGTGTTCGGGAGCGCGAAGCGCTTGCCGGCGGTGCCGCCGGTGAGCAGGAACTGACCCATCGAGGCGGCCATGCCCATGCCGATGGTGACCACGTCGTTCGGGATGTACTGCATGGTGTCGTAGACCGCCATGCCGGCCGTCACCGAACCGCCGGGGCTGTTGATGTAGAGGTAGATGTCCTTGTCCGGCTCGGCGGCAAGGAGGAGCAGCTGTGCGGTGATCTTGTTGGCGATGTCATCGTCGACCTGCTGTCCGAGGAAGATGATGCGCTCGCCGAGCAGCCGGCTGTAGACCTGGTCACCGAGGCCTCCACCGAGGGACGGCTCTCCGGCGGCGTAGGGCATCAGATTCGTCACGTATCCACCTGCTCGTCTCTGACGGCTCCGGCCGTCTCAGCGTCTTCGTACCGGGTGGGCCGGGACTCCCCGACCCTTCCTCTTCATGGACCCTAACGCGCAGGTGGGACAACGCCATCCCGCTTCCGCAACTGTTCGCTGGGAGCGCAAGGTCCGCAGTTGGCACACGGGTTGTGGCGAATCGGCCGCGGTACGACGACGGGCTCCGGACGCGTGGCGTCCGGAGCCCGTCGTGCGGGGTCAGCGCGAGGCTCAGGCCTCGGTCTTCTCCTCGGCGTCGCCGGCGGCGGCCTCGGTGGCCTCCACGGTCTCCTCGGCGGCCTCCTCGTCGTCCTCCAGCTCGACGACCTCACCGTTGGTGTCGACCACCTTGGCGGCCTCGACCACGACGGCCAGCGCCTTGCCGCGGGCGACCTCGCCGACGAGCATCGGCACCTGGCCACCCTCGACGACGGCCTGGGCGAACTGGTCCGGGCTCATGCCGGAGGAGGCCGCACGCCGCATGAGGTGCTCGGTGAGCTCCTCCTGGTTGACGTTCAGCTTCTCCTTGTTGACGAGCTCGTCCAGGATGAACTGGGTCTTGATGCCCTTGACGGCCTGCTCGGAGGTCTCGGCCTCGAACTCCTCAAGGGTCTTGCCCTGGATCTCCAGGTACTTCTCCAGGGTGAGACCCATCTGGCCGAGCTGGTGGTGCTCCAGGTTGTGCTTGCGGGTCTGGACCTCGTCCGCGAGCAGCTTCTCCGGGATCGGGACCTCGGCGAGCTTGAGCAGCTCCTCCAGGACGCGCTCCTGGGCCTGGGTGGCCTGGTCGTACTGCTTGGTGCTCTCCAGGCGCTTGCGGCTGTCCGCCTTCAGCTCCTCCAGCGTGTCGAACTCGCTGGCCATCTGGGCGAACTCGTCGTCCAGCTCGGGCAGCTCGCGGGCGGCGACGGCGGTGACCTTGACGGTGACCTCGGCCTCCTTGCCCTCGGCGGAGCCGCCCTTCAGCTCGGAGGCGAAGGTGGCCTCGCCACCGGCCTCCAGGCCGGTCACGGCGTCGTCGATGCCTTCGAGGAGCTCACCGGAGCCGATGGTGTACGAGACACCCTCGGCCACGCCGTCCTCCAGGACCTCGCCCTCGACCTTGGCCTGCAGGTCGATCGTCACGACGTCACCGGCGGCGGCGGCGCGCTCGACCGGGTTGGTCGAGGCGAAGCGCTCACGGAGCTGCTCGACGGCCTTCTCGACGTCCTCGTCGCTGACCTCAAGGGCGTCGACGGTGACCTCGATGCCGGAGTAGTCCGGGATCTCGATCTCGGGGCGCACGTCGACCTCGGCGGTGAAGGCCAGCAGCTCGCCGTCCTTCAGCTCCGTGATGTCGACCTCGGGCTGGCCGAGGACGTTCAGCTCACCCTCGTTGACGGCCTCGGTGTAGAACTTCGGGAGGGCGTCGTTGACGGCCTCCTCCAGCACAGCACCACGGCCGAACCGCTGGTCGATGACCCGGCTGGGGATCTTGCCCTTGCGGAACCCCTTCACCGTGACCTGCTGGTTGATCTTCTTGTACGCCGCGTCGAGGCTGTCCTTGAGCTCCTCGAAGGGCACCTCGATGCTGAGCCGAACCCGGGTCGGGTTCAGGGTCTCCACGGCGCTCTTCACGGTTCGGTCTCCTTGGTGGCTGACTTCTTGGGGTTCTGCTCGGCCGCACAGGAGGCGGCTTCGCGGACCGAGCCCGGTACATCAGACACACGGGCACGCATTTTGCATAGTAACGGCAAGGGGGAGGACTCCCACAACGCGATCATCGAACGCGATCTTGCCGGTGGTCGGGGTGGCCGGATTCGAACCGACGACCTTCCGCTCCCAAAGCGGACGCGCTACCAAGCTGCGCCACACCCCGTCGGTGCGACACGTAGGGTACATGCCGTCAGGCTCGGGCCCGGCCGCTTTCGCGCGGGCCGGTCCGGCGCGACACCACCCGGCGCGGCAAGGGGTGTGCGGGCAGGGTCCGCGACCCGCTACGATGCTCCTCGTGCCGCGGTCCCCGTGACCTGCGGCGCGCCGCTTGCGGGCGTAGCTCAATGGTAGAGCCCTAGTCTTCCAAACTAGCTACGCGGGTTCGATTCCCGTCGCCCGCTCCACGCACGACGAGGGGCCCGGTCCGGTGGACCGGGCCCCTCGTCGTTCCCCGGGCCGGGCAGCGGCCCGGGGCCGGCTCAGAAGCTGATCTGGTTGACCGTCTCGGCTATCGAGTTCATGAACCTGTTGATCGACGGCGCCATGCCGGTCGATGCCAGGAAGAAGCCGAAGAGCACCGCGACGACCGCGGGCCCGGCCTTGATGGAGCCGCCTCGGATCAAGACCACCAGGATGATGGCCAGAAGAAGCACCACAGACAGTGAAATGGCCACGACTGATCACACCTTCGGTCGGTCCGCCTTGCAGGCCCGGAGCTGTGCGGCCGTGCACCCCTCCGTCGCGCCCATCGTGCCACCAACTCCCCCCGGGTCGCTGCCGGGTGACGAATCGACCTGTCGATATCACGCCATCCTGCGCCCTTCTGCGCCCCTTGTGCGCCGGATGGCTCGAACCTGTGCGCCAGCACCGTGCACACGTACCCCACTCGGCCGCTCCGTACCCCTGCCGCACTATCGGCCGTTCCTGTGAATCCGCACCTCGCAGCGATATGCAACGGTGATCGTTTCGGTATCCACACAGTTTATTCACAGGGAAATTCGCCGCCGAACGCGACGCAATTCACTTCGGTCAACCTGCTGGCGGTATGCACCTTTTGATGCGGATAAAACCAGGCAGAACGGGCAAGTTACGTTGGTTTGCCATTTGATATGCAGGGAACACGCGCTATTCGATGGCGGTTTCACGAATGGCAATCGAGACGTCTAGGGTGCTTGAGATGTTCCACGCTCCGAACGCATTGCAGAGGGCCAAGGTTTCCCCGGCGACCGGGGAGTCGGAGCCCAGACACCCTGCGCCGACGGCGACCGGGGAAGCACCCGCTCCGGTAGCGAACGAGCCTGCGCGGAGCGCGCCCGCCAAGAAGCGTGACGCCCACTTCGACAACGCGAAGTACCTCGCCATCGTGCTGGTCGCGGTGGCGCACTCATGGGTCCCGGTCATGGAGGGGAGCCGGGCCGCCCGCGCGCTGTACATGGTGACGTACACCTTCCACATGCCGGCGTTCATCCTCATCTCGGGATACTTCTCACGGTCGTTCGATCTGAGCCCCGCCAAGGTGAAGCGGCTGGTCACCGGGGTCGCCGTGCCCTACGTGGTGTTCGAGACGGCGTACTCGCTGTTCCGGCGGTACGCGAACGACCAGCCGGACGCCCCGATCAGCCTGCTGGAGCCCTGGTATCTGACCTGGTTCCTGGCCGCCCTGTTCATCTGGCGGCTCACCACCCCGGTGTGGCGCAGCCTCCGCCACCCGCTGGCCGTCTCCCTCGTGATCGCCGTCCTCGCCTCGCTCGCCCCCAGCATCGGCGACGACCTCGACCTGCCGCGCGTCCTGCAGTTCCTGCCCTTCTTCGTGCTCGGGCTCCAGCTGAAGCCGGAGCACTTCGAGCTGGTGCGCCGCCGCGAGGCGCGGCTGGCCGCCCTGCCGCTGTTCGCCGTGGCCCTCGTCTTCGCGTACTGGGCGGCGCCCCGGATGCAACTGGGCTGGTTCCTGCGGGACTCCAGCGCCCAGGACATGGGCGCGCCGTGGTGGTCCGGCGCCGTGATGACGCTCGCGATGTTCGGCTGCGCGACACTGCTGACCGCCGCGTTCCTGGCCCTGGTGCCGCGCCGGCACATGTGGTTCACCGTGCTCGGCGCCGGCACGATCTGCGGCTACCTGCTGCACGGCTTCTTCGTGAAGGGCGTCGGCTACGCGGGCGTCTTCGACGACCACCCCGGGCTCGTGTCGCCGACCGGCCTGGTGATCGTGACCGTGGTCGCATCCGCCGGTGTGACGCTGCTGTGCACGCCGCCGGTGCGCCGGGTCCTGCGCTGCGTGACCGAGCCGGACATGAACTGGGCGTTCCGCAAGGAGTCCGCCAAGCTCTGAGACCCCGCCTCAGCTCCCCACTGACGAAGCCCGGCCCACTGCGGCCGGGCTTCGTCGTGTTCGCGGGTGTTGGCTCAATTCCGCTGTTCGGCGGGGGTTCCCGAGGCGAGGGGATGTAGGCCGTCCGACCACCCCCTCAGTTGCAACTTCAATCATTCGGTAAACTAACTTCTGACCATTTCTTGACACTCTCTTTACTCTTTGAAAGGTCAGGCTCATCGGACACGCAGACACGCTCATCGCCATGGGCGGCGCCTTCCTCGCCGCCGCCGTCCTCGCACGCGTCGGCCGCCGCATCGGGCTGCCGACGATCCCCCTGTTCATCCTGGCCGGGATCCTCCTAGGCCCACACACCCCCGGCATCGTCCTCGTCGCCGATCCGCACGAGCTGGAGATGCTCTCCGCGCTCGGCCTGGTGCTGCTCCTTTTCTACCTGGGCCTGGAGTTCCACCTGGACGACCTCAAGACGGGCGGCCGCAAGATGGTCGTCGCCGGCGGCGCCTACCTCGTCCTGAACGTCGGCGCCGGGCTGGGCTTCGGCTTCGCGCTGGGCTGGGGAACCTCCGAGGCGCTGGTGCTCGCCGGCGTGCTCGGCATCTCCTCGTCGGCCATCGTCACCAAAGTGCTGGTCGACCTGGGCCGGCTCGGTGATCCGGAGACCCGGCCGATCCTCGGCATCATCGTGGTCGACGACATCTTCCTCGCCCTTTACCTGGCCGCCCTCCAGCCCGTCCTCTCCGGCGCGGACAGCCTCGGCGCGGCGGTGACCGACGGCGGCAAGGCGTTCGGCTTCCTGCTCGTGCTCGCCCTGGCCGCCCGGTACGGCATCCGGGTCATCGGCAAGCTGATCAGCACCCGGGACGACGAACTCCTCGTCATCTCCTTCCTCGGGGCGGCCGTCCTGGTGGCCGGGATCTCCGAGTGGTTCGGGGTCGCGGACGCGATCGGTGCCTTCATGGTGGGACTGATGCTCGGCAACACGTCGTCGGGCGAGCGCATCCGCAAGCTGGTCCACCCCCTGCGGGACGCGTTCGGCGCGATCTTCTTCTTCGCCTTCGGGCTCTCCATCGACCCCGGCGACCTGCCGACCGTGCTGTGGCCGGTGCTGGCCGCCGTCGCGGTCACCCTCGCGATGAACATCCTCTCCGGAATCGCCACCGCCAAGGTGTACGCGTTCGGCCCGCAGGCCGCCGCGAACATCGCCACCACCCTGGTGGCGCGCGGCGAATTCGCCCTGATCCTCGCCACGATGGCGGCCGGTGCCGGCCTGAACGAACGGCTCTCCCCGTTCATCGCGGGCTATGTGCTCGTCCTTGCGGTCCTGGCTCCGCTGGCGGCCGGGCGCTCGCACTGGCTGGCCCGCCTCCTGCCGGGCAGGCCGGAACCGGCCCTCGCGCCGCTGCCGCGGACCCCGGTCCCGTGAATCTCGAACAGGTGAGGGTGCGACTCCCCTTGACGCGTGCCCGGTTCACGGCGTTTGCGTACGGTTCAGGACTTCCGTGACAGGAGCAGCAGGGCCCGGTCGTCGTTGACGTCCTTCGCGCAGGCCTCGATCAGATGCCAGGCGGCGCCCTCGAAGCCGGTGGCGACATAGCGGTCGGCCTCGCCGGTCAGCCGGTCGATGCCCTCCGCGATGTCCCGGTCCGATGCCTCCACCAGTCCGTCGGTGAACAGCATCAGCACGTCGCCCGGGGCCAGATGGCCCTTCACCGGGTCGAACTCGGCCCCGTCGTACACCCCGAGCAGCGGGCCCTCCGCCGCCATCTCCTCCCACTGGCCACTGCCGGCGTGGAGCTGGAGTGCGGGCGGATGGCCCGCCGAGAGGAGTTCGTAGTCGCCCGTTTCGAGGTCGAGGACCAGATGGATCGAGGTGGCGAAGCCCTCGTCCCAGTCCTGGCGCAGCAGATAGCCGTTGGCGGCGGGCAGGAAGCCGTGCGGGGGCAGTGAGCCGAGGAGCCCGCCGAAGGCGCCGGACAGCAGCAGGGCGCGGGAGCCCGCGTCCATGCCCTTGCCGGAGACGTCGGTCAGGACGGCCTCCAGGGTCCGGCCGCCGTGGGTGCGGGCCGCGACGACGAAGTCGCCGGAGAAGGACTGCCCGCCGGCCGGGCGGAGCGCCATCTCGCGGTGCCAGCCCTGCGGGAGGCGGGGCAGCGCGCTCTGTACGCGGATGCGTTCGCGCAGGTCGAAGAGCATGGTGCCGCCGCGCCGCCAGGGCACGCCGACGCGGGCGCGGAACTGAGCGAGGATCAGTCCGAGGAGCCCGCAGGCAGCGACCGTCAGGACGGTGCCGGGGGTGACCCTGGCCGGGCCGTTCTCGTAGGGGCCGAGCCAGATCGACTCCACGATGAGGGCGGCGGCCGCCGTCGCGTACAGGCCGAGCAGGCTGGCGGGGCGCAGCAGCAGGCCGCCCGCGACGATCGGCAGGACGAGCATGGTGGGCGCGCACCAGACCGGGTCGGCCAGGGTGACGCAGGTGATGACCGGGATGACGAGCAGCAGACCGGCCAGGGCGATCCAGTCGGAGCCGTCGCCGCGGAAGTAGTCGACCCCGGACCTGCGCAGCGTGCTGCGGACCCGGTGCGCCGATTTCCGCAATCGGGCCGGGTACGTGTCTGCTCCTGCGCGTCGGGCCATTGCGGGGACCTTATCCACCCGGCGGCCTCCGGTGCAGGGGGACCCCATGACAATGTGTTCGAAATCGGCCCGACCGGTGTCGTACTGGCGGGTAGCCGGGTGTGTTCACGCGGGCTGGCAGCCGGGACACCAGAAGAGGTTGCGGGCGGCCAGGTCGGCCGTGCGGATCTCACCGCCGCAGATGTGGCAGGCCTGGCGGGCGCGCCGGTAGACGTAGACCTCACCGCCGTGGTCGTCCACGCGCGGCGGGCGGCCCATCGCCTCGGGCAGGTGCTCGGGGCGGACGGTGTCGATCCGGTTGTTCCGTACGCCCTCGCGCATCAGCGCGCCCAGGTCCGCCCAGATCGCGTCCCACTCGCGGCGGGTGAGGTCCCTGCCCGCCCGGTACGGGTCGATGCCGTGCCGGAACAGCACCTCGGCGCGGTAGACGTTGCCGACGCCCGCGATGACCTTCTGGTCCATCAGGAGGGCGGCGACGGTGATCCGGCTGCGGGAGATCCGCCGCCAGGCACGCTCGCCGTCCTCGTCGCCGCGCAGCGGGTCGGGGCCCAGCCGGTCGTGTATCGCGCGCTTCTCGGCGTCGGTGATCAGGGCGCAGGTGGTGGGGCCGCGCAGGTCCGCGTGGTGGGCGTCGTTCAGCAGGCGCAGCCGGACGGTGTCGGTGGGCGGCGGGGCCGGCACCGTACCGAAGCCGAGCTTGCCGAACAGGCCGAGGTGGATGTGGACCCAGCCGATGTCGTGGAAGCCGAGGAAGAGGTGCTTGCCGTGGGCGTCGGCCGCTTCCAGGACCCGGCCGTCGAGCAGGGCGGCGCTGTCCGAGAACTTCCCCTGCGGGCTGCTCACCCGGGCCGGGCGGCCGGCGAAGCGCTCGCGGTGGTCCGCGGCGAGGCGGTGGATCGTGTGTCCCTCGGGCACGGTGGCGGGTCTCCTGGGTGGGGCGGGGGCGGACATGGCTGTGCCGCCGGAAGGACCGGCGGCACAGGGGGTCGGGGGTCAGCCCTGCTGCGGGTGGTGGGCCGGGACCGGGGGGAGCTCGCCGGTGTTCTCGTAGGCGGTGAGCATGTCGATGCGGCGGGTGTGCCGCTCCTCGCCGGAGTACGGGGTGGCGAGGAAGATCTCCACGAACTTGGTGGACTCCTCGACGGTGTGCATCCGGCCGCCGATGGAGATCACGTTGGCGTCGTTGTGCTCACGGCCCAGGGCGGCGGTCTGCTCGCTCCAGGCGAGTGCGGCGCGGACGCCCTTGACCTTGTTGGCGGCGATCTGCTCGCCGTTGCCGGAGCCGCCGATCACGATGCCCAGGCTGTCCGGGTCGGCGGCCGTCTTCTCGGCGGCCCGCAGGCAGAACGGCGGGTAGTCGTCCTGGGCGTCGTAGATGTGGGGACCGCAGTCGACGGCTTCGTGGCCCTGTGCCTTGAGCCACTCCACGAGGTGGTTCTTGAGTTCGTAACCGGCATGGTCGGATCCGAGGTACACGCGCATGGGAGGAGTGTGGCACGAGCGGCGCCGGGTGACCGACGAAGGGTGTGCGCGGACGGCCGAGAGGCTCGACGGTCTGGTGTCGCGGTACGACCCGGCGAGCCTCTTCGGAGGTCCTTACGGAAGCGGTGGCCTGGTCAGCCCCGGCGGCCGATGAGCTTCCAGGAGGTGGGCAGCGCGCCCATGGCGAGCGCCGCCTTCAGCGCGTCGCCGAGCAGGAACGGCGTCAGGCCCGCGGCGATCGCGGCGCTCGCCGACATGCCGGTGGACAGCGCCAGGTACGGCACGCCGACCGCGTAGATGATCGCGGAGCCGAGCACCATCGTGCCGGCCGTGCGCAGCACCGAGCGGTCGCCGCCGCGGCGGGCGAGGCCGCCGACCACGGTGGCGGCGAGCAGCATGCCGAGCACGTAGCCGAAGGAGGCGCCGCCCGCGCCGGAGCTGCCGCCCGCGAACCACGGCACGCCCGCCATGCCGACGAGCGCGTACACGGCGAGGGAGAGGAAGCCGCGGCGGGCGCCGAGCGCGGTGCCGACGAGGAGCGCGGCGAAGGTCTGGCCGGTGACCGGGACCGGGGAGCCCGGGACCGGCACGGCGATCTGGGCGGCTATGCCGGTGAGCGCGGCGCCGCCGAGCACGAGGGCGGTGTCCACGGCGTAGCGGTGCCGGACGGCGGGGAGCAGGTCGGCGAGGACCACTCCGGTACGGACGGGGGCGGCAGCAGTGCTCATCGGGACTCCGCGGGGTGAGGGCAGACAGGGACGGACTGAGCCTGACGTTAGCCGACGGAGTCGCGCTCGATCACCATCAGCGGCCCACAAAGCGGCGGTTGGGGCGTTGGTGGGATTCACACAACGTGGGCCACGCAATCATCGCGAGGCGTGATGCTTGTCACGGTGGTGGGGGCGCGTTCTCCCGGCGCCGCCCGGGAGCGGGCGCGGGGGCGGGACTGTGAACTCCCTCTAAAAGCCCGCCCCGTGACGGCGGCCCGCCGCCCGCCGCCCCGTAGGGGTGCGGTACGGGGGCGGTGACCGCATACCGGACCACGGTTCCCGGTGGCCGGGACGCGTGTTCAGACTGGAGGACGCCCCTCCGCCCCACCGAACGAACAGAGCTCGTCCATGTCCCGGCCCCCCACGCCCTCCCCCACCGGCTCCCCGGCCGTCGCGCCGGACACCGGGCCCGGCACCGCCCTCTCGCACGGGCTCAAGCAGCGCCACTTGTCGATGATCGCGCTGGGCGGTGTCATCGGCGCCGGGCTCTTCGTCGGCTCCGGCACGGGGATCGCCGCCGCGGGTCCCTCGATCGTCGTCGCGTACGCGGTCTCCGGGCTGCTGGTCATGCTCGTGATGCGGATGCTCGGCGAGATGTCGGCGGCCGATCCGGCGTCCGGCTCGTTCTCCGTCCACGCCGAGCGGGCGATCGGCCCGTGGGCGGGGTTCACGGTGGGCTGGGCGTTCTGGGTGCTGCTCTGTGTCGCCGTCGGGCTCGAAGGGATCGGCGCGGCGAAGATCGTCACGGGCTGGCTGCCCGGGACCCCGGAGTGGGCCTGGGTGGCGCTGTTCATGGTGATGTTCCTGGGCGCGAACCTGGCCTCGGTGGCGAGGTTCGGCGAGTTCGAGTTCTGGTTCGCCGCGCTCAAGGTCACCGCGATCACGCTGTTCCTGGTGCTGGGCGTGCTGGCGGTCCTCGGGTTGCTCCCGGGCACGGACGCGCCGGGCACCGCCAACCTGAGCGGCGCGGGCGGCTTCCTGCCGAACGGCGCCGAGGGGCTGGTCATCGGGCTGCTCGCCTCCCTGTTCGCGTACGGCGGCCTGGAGACCGTCACGATCGCCGCCGCCGAGTCAAAGGACCCGGTGCGGGGCGTCGCGACGGCGGTGCGGACGGCGATGTGGCGGATCGCGCTGTTCTACGTGGGCTCGATGGCGGTCGTCGTCACGCTGGTCCCGTGGAGCGATCCGGAGGTCGTGGCGGTGGGGCCGTTCTACGCGGCGCTGGACCACCTCGGCATCGGCCGGGCGGCGCAGATCATGAACGTGGTCATCCTGGTCGCGCTGCTCTCCGCGATGAACGCCAACATCTACGGCGCCTCGCGGATGGCCCGCTCGCTGGTGGCGCGCGGCCAGGGCCCCCGGCGGCTGGGCCGGGTGTCCGCCGGGGTGCCGCGCACGGCGGTCCTGGTCTCCTCCGCCTTCGGTTTCCTATGTGTGCTGCTGAGCTACTGGCGGCCCGACGACGTCTTCCCCTGGCTGCTCAACATGACCGGCGCGGTGATCCTGGTCGTCTGGATCTTCATCGCCGTCTCCCAGCTGATCCTGCGCGCCCGGCTGGAACGCGGGACGCCGGAGCGGCTCGTGGTGCGGATGTGGCTGTTCCCGGGGCTGACGGTGGCGGCACTGCTCGCGATGGCCGGCATCTTCGTCCTGATGCTCCGCCAGCCCGGCACCCGCGACCAGCTGCTCGCCTCGGGGGCCCTCACCGCGGCCCTGGCCGCGATCGGAGTCGTACACCAGCGGCACGACAGGCCCTAGGACAAAGGGCTGACCCCCTATCAGCCACTCCTGCTGTTAGCCTGCTCCTGCATATAGGTTGCAATAACAACAGCTCAGCAGCTGGAGGGTTCGAAACCAATGGCCACGTACACGCTCCCGGAACTCCCGTACGACTACGCCGCGCTCGAACCGGTCATCAATCCGCAGATCGTCGAGCTCCACCACGACAAGCACCACGCCGCGTACGTGAAGGGCGCGAACGACACCCTGGAGCAGCTGGAGGAGGCTCGCGACAAGGGGACCTGGGGAGCGATCAACGGCCTCCAGAAGAACCTCGCCTTTCACCTCTCGGGCCACATCCTGCACTCCATCTACTGGCACAACATGACCGGTGACGGTGGCGGCGAGCCCCTCGCGGCGGACGGCGTCGGCGACCTCGCGGACGCGATCACCGAGTCCTTCGGGTCCTTCGCGGGCTTCAAGTCCCAGCTGACGAAGGCCGCGGCCACCACGCAGGGCTCCGGCTGGGGCGTCCTCGCGTACGAGCCGGTCAGCGGCCGGCTGATCGTCGAGCAGGTCTACGACCACCAGGGCAACGTGGGGCAGGGCTCGGTCCCGGTCCTCGTCTTCGACGCCTGGGAGCACGCCTTCTACCTCCAGTACAAGAACCAGAAGGTCGACTTCATCGAGGCGATGTGGGCCGTCGTCAACTGGCAGGACGTGGCCAAGCGCTACGCCGCCGCCAAGGAGCGCGCGGACGTCCTGCTGCTCGCCCCCTGACCCGGCGCGCCCCGGGCGCCGCACCGGACGTCCTGCCTCGTGATCGTCTTCTCAACCTTCACCGGGCAGGCGGATGAAGGGGAGGCCCCCGCCTGGACGTGACAGGCGGGGGCCTCTCTTCCGCCCGCCCCGCCGGGCAGTGGGTTCAGAAAAGGAACTCACGGGGTGCGAGGCGGGTGCCATGATGTCCGCCATGAGGAGGACATCATGACGATCACCGTCCGGGAGCTGGCGTACTACCCGGTCAAGGGCTGTGCCGGGGTCAGGGTCGACACGGCGCGGGTCACCGGGACCGGCCTCGAACACGACCGTACGTTCATGGTGGTCGACGCGGCCGAGGGCACGTTCCGCAGCCAGCGCGCCCACCCCGCGATGGCCGTGCTCAGGGCCGAGGTCCTGGACTCCGGGACCGTGCTGGCCCTCTTCACCGAGGGGGTCGGGGCGCTGCGCACGGACATCGTCCCGGACGGACCGCGCCGCGAGGTCAGCATGTTCGGCAAGGACCTCGGGCCGGCCGTCGACCAGGGGGACGAGGCCGCGCAGTGGTTCTCCGACGCGCTCGGGCTCCCCTCCCGGCTGGTCCGGGTGGTCCCCGGCTTCGACCGCGACGGCTGGGGCGACACCCCCGGCAAGCTCAACTTCGCCGACGCGCACGCGGTCCTGGTCACCTCGACCGCCTCCCTCGCCGGTCTCAACGAACGGATCACCGCCCGGGGCGCCGCGCCCGTGCCCATGGACCGCTTCCGCCCCAACATCGTGCTGACCGGTGACGACACACCGCACTTCGAGGACGGGGCGGCGCGGATGACCCTGGGCACCGTCGAACTCGCGCACTCCGTGAAGGCGCTGCGGTGCAACGTCACGCTCGTCGACCAGCTGACCGGCCGCGGCGCGGGGCCCGAGCCGCTGCGCACCCTGGCCACGTACCGGCGGGAGCCGGAGTACGGCAACAAGGTCAGCTTCGGCGCGAAGAACGCGGTGGTCCGCGAGGGCGTGGTGCGGGTCGGTGACCGGGTCTCGATCGGCAGCCCGGTCGGCGGCTGAGCACCCGTAAAACCACCTGCCCCGGGGCGGGCGCGTCGCCTAGGGTCGGCCCGGTGTGCGCCCTGGAGGCGACGGGCACCGGGCGGAGCCGGACGACGAGGTGGAGGATGACTGTGCGCTACCGCGAGCTGGGACGCAGCGGACTTTCGGTGTCGGAGATCGGCTACGGGGCCTGGGGCATCGGTGAGTCGAGCTGGGTGGGGGCGACGCGGGACGAGTCCGTACGCGCCCTCAACCGGGCGATCGACCTCGGCGTGAACTTCATCGACACGGCGCGCGGCTACGGCGAGAGCGAGCGCATCGTCGGGCAGGTCGTGCGTGAACGGTCCGGTGACGAGGTGCTGGTGGCCACCAAGGTGCCGCCGGGGAACGGGGTGTGGCCGGCGAAGGACGGCATCGACCCGGCCGACGCGTTCCCGGGCGAGCACATCCGTACCAGCCTGGAGACGAGCCTGCGCGCGTCCGGCCTGGACCACTTCGACGTGTTCCAGTTCCATGTCTGGAACGACGAGTGGGTGGGGCGCGGGGACTGGCTGGAGACGGTCGCCGCGCTGAAGCAGGAGGGGAAGATCCGCCTGTTCGGTGTCTCCGTCAACGACCATCTGCCCGACAGCGCCCTCGCGCTCGTCCGCAGCGGCGTGGTGGACAGCGTGCAGGTCATCTACAACGTGTTCGACCAGGCCCCGGCCGAGGCGCTGCTGCCGGCCTGCCAGGAGCACGGGGTCGGGGTGATCGTGCGGGTCGCGCTGGACGAGGGCGGGCTGACCGGCCGGATCACCGCCGGCACGACGTTCCCCGAGGGCGACTGGCGCAACCGGTACTTCCGCGACGACCGCCCGGCCGAGGTCGAGCGGCGCGTCGCGGCGATCGTCGCCGACCTGGGCATCGAGCAGGACGCGATCGCGGAGCACGCGCTGCGGTTCGTCCTGAGCCACCCGGCGGTCTCCACGGTCATCCCGGGCATGCGCAGTGTGCGCAACGTGGAGCGCAACACCGCGCTGAGCGACGGGAATCCGCTCACCGCCGGCCAGCTGGCCGTGCTGGCCGGCCACCGGTGGCAGCGGGACTTCTACGCCTGACCGTCACGTCAGCGGGGTCTTCGTCCACGGGCCGACGCCGAGTCGGCCCGTCGTCCCGAGGTCGAGTTCCGGGGTCACCGTCACGGGCGTGGCCCCGGGCTTCGCGGTGACCCGGACGTAGGGGGCGTTCACCGGGTCGCCCTCGGTGGTGGTGTTGCGCCAGGCGAGGGTCGCGCGGGCGGACTCCCCCGGGCGCAGGCTGACGGGCTGGGGCGCGTCGCTTCCGCCGATGCCGGTGGAGATCTTGTCGGTGCCGTGCAGGATGTCCACCCCGGTGACCGGTTCGCGGTCCTCGCCGAGCAGCTGGAGTGCGGGGTAGCCGTCGAGGCGGTAGTCAGTGGTGCCGCAGTTCTCCAGGACGATGCCCACGACGCGCAGCCCCATCGCGGCGTCGCCCCGGTCGTTCGTGATGCGGACCCCGGAGACCGGGCATGCCCCGGCGTCGGACGCCTCCTTGGCGGGGACGGCGCGCACCTTGATGATCCGGGCCTGCCGCGTCCGGGCGGAGCCGGGGCCGTCCCCCGCGTCGAGGGGGCGGCGCACGGTCTGCCCCGGCGGGACGGCCTCGACCGTGCGCGTGGTGTTGTCCATGGCCTCGCCGAAGCCGTTCAGCAGGGTGAAGGTGATGGTGAAGGTGAGCGGTTCCTTCTCCGTGTTGGTGACCTCGAACCCGGTGGACGGGGCGCCGGAGGGACCGCAGTCGCTGCTGATGACGCGCGCGTTGTCCCACCTGCGCCCGGAGGGGTCGTCGACCGGTGTGGGCGACGCGCAGGTGGCGCCGGGCGACGCGGCCCGTGACCCGGCCGTTTCCTTCCCGCATCCGGTGAGCAGCGCGGTGCTCGCGAGGGCGGCACACAGGGCGAGGGCGGTGGCGGGGCGCATCCGCCCAGAAGATCAAAGAGTGCCGCGCCGGGCTGTGCTCCAGGTCACATTCACCGTCACAGCAGCGTCACAGCGTCACAGCGGCGCCGCGGGGCCCGGCCGTCCGGCCGGGCCCCGCGTCTGCCGGGTGTCCGCCGTGCCGGCTCAGTCGAAGATCGGCCCCTGGGTCCGGGTGCGCTTGATCTCGTAGAAGCCGGGGATCGAGGCGACCAGCAGGGTGCCGTCCCAGAGCTTCGCCGCCTCCTCGCCCTTGGGGGCGGGGGTGACGACCGGGCCGAAGAAGGCGATCTGCTCGCCGTCCGCGCCGGGCACGGCGATGACCGGGGTGCCGACGTCCTGGCCCACCTTCTCGATGCCCTCCCGGTGGGAGGCGCGCAGCTCGGTGTCGTAGGCGTCGGAGTCCGCGTAGTCGGCGAGTTCGGCGGGCAGGCCGACGTCCTTCAGGGCGGCCGCGATCGCTTCCCGGGTGGGGCCTTCGCCCTTGTTGTGGAAGCGGGTGCCGAGGGCCGTGTAGAGCGGGCCGACGACGGCGTCGCCGTGCTTCTGCTGGGCGGCGATCACCACGCGGACCGGGCCCCAGGCCTTGTTCTCCAGCATGTCGCGGTACTCGTCGGGCAGCTCGTCCAGCCGGTTCTCGTTGAGTACGGCCAGGCTCATCACGTGCCAGCGGACCTCGACGTCGCGGACCTTCTCCACCTCCAGCATCCAGCGGGAGGTCATCCAGGCCCACGGGCAGAGCGGGTCGAACCAGAAATCGGCGGGGGTCTTGCCGGTTGCCGTGCTGTTGTCAGACATGTCTCTCCTCATGCGGACCGATCTCACTCTGTGCGCGAGAACACCGCGGGGCGCTCCGGCCATTCCCGAGTGCCCGGCCGGAAGGCGGCATGGGAGGATCAAACTATTCGAACGTGACACAAAGGAGTGTGCTCGTGCCCGGTGAGAACCTGTCCCGAGACGAGGCCCGCGAGCGGGCCGAGCTGCTGACCGTCGACGGTTACGACGTCGAACTCGACGTGCGTTCCGCGGTAGGTGAGCCCGGCCGGGACGACCGGACCGCCGGTCCGCCGACGTTCCGCTCGGTGACGACGATCCGGTTCCGCGCGGCGCGCGGCGGCGCGTCGACCTTCGCGGACCTGATCGCGCCCGCCGTGAACGCGGTGACCCTGGACGGGGTGGCGCTGGACCCGGCGGCCGTCTTCGACGGGGTACGGGTGGCGCTGGCGGACCTGACGGAGGGCGAGCACGTCCTGGTGGTCGACGCGCAGTGCGCGTACAGCCGTACCGGCGAGGGCATGCACCGGTTCGTCGACCCGGAGGACGGCGAGGTCTACCTCTACACCCAGTACGAGCCGGCGGACGCGCGCCGTGTCTTCGCCAACTTCGAGCAGCCCGACCTCAAGGCCCCCTACCGCTTCCGGGTGACGGCGCCCGAGGAGTGGACGGTCTGGAGCAACGGAGCGGAGGAGTCCCGCGAGGGCGGGGTGTGGCGGTTCGCCGAGACGGAGCCGATCTCGACGTACATCACTGCGGTCGTCGCCGGTCCGTACCACTACGTCACGGACTCCTACAGCCGCACCTTCGAGGACGGCACGACGCTGGAGATCCCGCTCGGCGCGCTGTGCCGCAAGGGGCTCGCCAAGCACTTCGACGCCGACGACATCTTCCTGATCACCAAGCAGGGCCTGGACTTCTTCCACGACAACTTCGACTACCCGTACCCGTTCGGGAAGTACGACCAGGCGTTCGTGCCGGAGTACAACCTCGGCGCGATGGAGAACCCGGGCTGTGTCACGTTCCGCGAGGAGTACATCTTCCGCGGCAAGGTGACGCAGGCGTCGTACGAGAGCCGGGCCAACGTCATCCTGCACGAGATGGCGCACATGTGGTTCGGCGACCTCGTCACCATGCGGTGGTGGGACGACCTGTGGCTGAAGGAGTCCTTCGCCGACTTCATGGGCGTCTTCGCGATGGTCGGGGCGACCCGCTTCCAGGACGGCTGGATCACCTTCGCCAACAACCGCAAGTCGTGGGCGTACCGCGCCGACCAGCTGCCCTCCACGCACCCGGTCACGGCCGACATCCGTGACCTGGAGGACGCCAAGCTGAACTTCGACGGCATCACGTACGCCAAGGGCGCCTCCGTGCTCAAGCAGCTGGTGGCGTACGTGGGGCGGGACGCGTTCCTGGAGGGTGCCCGGCGCTACTTCAAGAAGCACGCGTACGGCAACACCCGGCTCGGGGACCTGCTGTCGGTGCTGTCCGACACCTCCGGGCGGGACATGACCGCCTGGTCGCGCTCCTGGCTCCAGACGGCGGGCGTCAACTCGCTGACCCCGGTGGCGACCTACGACGCGGCGGGCCGGATCACCGAGCTGGCGGTCCTCCAGGAGGCCGCCGAGTCCCACCCGGAGCTGCGGCCGCACCGGGTCGCGGTGGGCCTGTACCGGCGCGACCCGGACGGCGACCTGGTGCGTTACGCGCGTGCCGAGGCGGACGTGTCGGGGCCGCGCACGGTGATCGGGGAGCTGGCCGGGGCCGAGCGGCCCGAGCTGATCCTCGTCAACGACGACGACCTGACGTACTGCAAGGTCCGCTTCGACGAGGTGTCGCTCGCCACGCTGCGGGCGCACCTGGGCGACATCACGGACCCGCTGGCGCGCGCCCTGTGCTGGTCGGCGCTGTGGAACCTCACCCGGGACGGGCTGATGCCGGCCCGTGACTTCGTCTCGCTGGTCCTGGCCTTCGCCGGGCGCGAGACGGACATCGGGGTGCTCCAGATGCTGCACGCCTGGACCCGCACCGCGCTGGCGCACTACGCGGTTCCCGAGTGGCGCGAGGAGGGCGGCCGGGCGCTGGCCGAGGGCGCGCTCGGCGAGCTGCGGCTCGCGGAGCCCGGCAGTGAGCACCAGCTCGCCTGGGCCCGGTTCTTCGCTTCGGTCGCCGCGTCGGCCACGGACTTCCAGCTGTTGTCCGGGCTGCTCGACGGCACGGCCAGGATCGACGGGCTCGATGTCGACCAGGAGCTGCGCTGGGCGTTCCTCACCCCGCTGGTCGCCCATGTGGTGGCGGACGAGTCGGCGGTCGCCGCCGAACTGGCCCGGGACGACACGGCGTCCGGCGAGCGGCACCAGGTGCGGTGCCTGGCCTCCCGGCCGTCCGCCGAGGTCAAGGCGCGGGCGTGGGCGGATGTCGTGGAGTCGGACGCGCTGTCCAACGCGCTGGTGGAGGCGACGATCGCGGGCTTCGCGCAGCCCTCGCAGCGGGAGCTGCTGGCGCCGTACGCCGAGCGGTACTTCGAGGCGATCGAGCGGGTGTGGGCCGAGCGGTCCATCCAGATCGGGATGGCCGTGGTCAGGGGCCTGTTCCCGTCCCTCCAGGACAGCCCCGGCACGCTGGCGGCGGCCGACGCGTGGCTGGAGTCGCACGCGGACGCGGCGCCGGCCCTGCGCAGGCTGGTGCTGGAGGCGCGCGACGACCTCGCCCGGGGGCTGCGGGCGCAGGCGGTCGACGCGGTGGCCTGATCCGGTGACGGCCCGTCCGGCGTGAGACCGAAGCCCTTGCCCGCTCGCGGGCAAGGGCTTCGCCGATTGGTACGTATCGCCCCGTTCGCCCCCGCTGACGCTTCCGTCACAGTGGCGGGATTCCGCCATGTCCGCAACAAGCCTCCTGCAACTCTCCACAAACCCCTGTCATTTACGAAAGGGTGAGCGGTCATCCGGTACCGATTTCCGGACTCTCTCTTTCACATACAGGGATGCTGATGACCTCCGAATCCCCCGGTTACATATCCGGCGCGAGACGTGCGGCCCGTGTGGCGGCCGCCGCCAGTCTGGTGGCCGCGCTGGCCGCCACCGGTGTCACCCCCGTCTTCGCCGCCGACGACCCGGCCGGCGCACCCGTGAAGGCCGCCGGCACCGCCCCGGCGGACAAGCTGGGCACGGCCGACGCCGAAGTCCTGACCAAGGCCAAGGCCAAGGGCGAGAAGAACATCACCATGATGGTCGCCACCACCCCCGGTGCGACCGAGCAGGTCACCAAGCAGCTGGACGCCGTCAAGGGGTCCGTGCTGGGGCGTGCGTACGACAAGCTCGGGTACGTACGGGCGACCGTGCCGACCTCCGCCGCCGAGGCCACCATCAAGGCGGCGTCGAAGCTCAGCTCCGTCCACGGCATCGATCTCAAGCAGGAGATCATGCTGGACGACCCGACCCCCGCGGCCGACCGGGCGACCGGCAGCAAGGCCAAGGTGAAGTCGACCGGGACCTACGCGGCGCCCGGGAAGAAGACCCCCGCGAAGAACCCGTACAACCCGTCCTTCGAGACCGGTGCGGTCGACTTCGTCAAGAAGAACCCGAAGGCCGACGGCCGCGGCATCACCATCGGTGTCCTGGACGCGGGCGTCGACCTCGGTCACCCCGCGCTCCAGAAGACGACGACCGGTGAGCGCAAGATCGTCGACTGGGTGACCGCGACCGACCCGGTCAGCGACGGCGACGGCACCTGGCTGCGGATGACGGACGCCGTCTCCGGTCCGGTGTTCACCTACAAGGGGCGTACGTACAAGGCCCCCAAGGGCTCGTACCGGATCAGCGTGTTCGCCGAAGCCGCCACCAAGGGCGGCGACATGGCGGGCGACCTCAACCGCGACGGCGACACCACCGACACCTGGGCCGTGCTCTACGACCCGGTCACCGGCACCACCCGGGTCGACCTGAACGACAACGCGGACTTCACCGACGACACCGCGCTCAAGCCGTACAAGGAGAAGCACCAGGTCTCCTACTTCGGCAAGGACGACCCGCGCACCGACGTCGTCGAGCGCATCCCGTTCGTCGTGGAGAACCGCGAGAACGTCGTCTACAACGCGGCGGGCGACACCTCCGACTACGTCAACATCGGGGTCATCGAGTCCGAGCACGGGACGCACGTCGCGGGCATCACCGCCGCCAACGGCCTGTTCGGCGGCAAGATGAACGGTGCCGCGCCCGGCGCGAAGATCGTCTCATCGCGCGCCTGCACCTGGTCCGGCGGCTGCACCAACATCGCGCTCACCGAGGGCATGATCGACCTCGTCGTGAACCGCGGCGTCGACGTCGTCAACATGTCGATCGGCGGTCTGCCGGCGCTCAACGACGGCAACAACGCCCGCGCCGAGCTGTACAAGCGCCTGGTCGACATCTACGGCGTCCAGCTCGTCATCTCGGCCGGCAACGACGGCCCCGGCGTCAACACCATCGGTGACCCCGGCCTCGCCGACCACGTCATCTCGGTCGGCGCGTCCATCTCCAAGGAGACCTGGGCCGCCAACTACGGCTCGGCCGTCACCAAGAAGTACGACATGCTGCCCTTCTCCTCGCGCGGCCCGCGTGAGGACGGCGGCTTCACGCCGACCCTGACGGCGCCCGGCGCCTCGATCAACTCGACGCAGACCTGGCTGCCCGGTTCGCCGGTCGCCGAGGCGGGCTACTCCCTGCCGGCCGGCTACTCCATGCTCCAGGGCACCTCGATGGCGTCCCCGCAGGCCGCGGGCGCCACCGCGCTGCTGCTGTCCGCCGCGAAGCAGAAGCACATCGAGCTGCCCCCGGCCGACCTGCGCACCGCGCTGACCAGCACCGCCACCCGGATCAAGGACGTGCCCGCGCACGCCCAGGGCGCCGGTCTGATCAACATCGTGGACGCCTGGAAGCTGATCAAGAAGCAGGGCTCCCCGGCCCACGAGTACACGGTCAAGGCCCCCGTCGACACCGCGATCGACTTCGCGCTGAAGACCCCGGGCTTCGGCACCGGCCTCTACGACCGCGAGGGCGGCCTCAAGGCCGGCCAGAAGAAGACCTACGACGTCACGGTCACCCGCACCACGGGCCCGGACAAGAAGGTCGAGCACAAGCTCTCCTGGAAGTACAACGACGGCACCTTCAAGCTGGTCGGCTCGAAGAAGGTCGCCCTGCCGCTCGGCAAGCCGGTGACGGTCAAGGTCCAGGCGAAGCCGGGCAGCGCGGGCGTGCACAGCGCGATCCTGGAGCTGGACGACAAGAAGACCGCCGGAACGGATCAGCAGATCCTCGCCACGGTCGTCGTCTCCAAGGAGCTGGCGAAGCCGTCGTACGCGTTCAAGGCGTCCGGCTCGGTGCAGCGCAACGGCACCACGTCGTACTTCGTGACCGTGCCGGAGGGCGCCAAGACCCTTGAGGTCTCGATGAGCGCGCTGCGCTCGGGCAGCCAGACCCGCTTCATCTCGATCCACCCGTACGGAGTCGCGGTCGACGACAGCGGGACGCCGTACTGCTACCCGAACTACGAGAACCCGTCCAACACCTGCCGCCCCGACGTGCGTTCGTACCCCGACCCGCAGGCCGGCGTCTGGGAGATCGAGGTCGAGGCCCGGCGCACGTCGCCGCTGCTGGACAACCCGTACAAGCTGGATGTCGCGCTGCTCGGCGCGACCTTCGACCCGGCGGTGCAGACCATCGCCGAGGCGAAGATCGGCACCCCGGCGACGGTGGACTGGACGGTCACCAACAACGCGGGCGCGCTGGAGGGCAGGCTCGCGGGCGGCTCGCTGGGTTCGGCCGCCGTCGAGCGTCCCTCGATCTCCACGGGCGGCGAGTACGTCAAGGAGGTCACCATCGGTGAGGGCGTGGAGAAGCTGGACTTCGCCATCGGCGGCACCTCGGACGCCAACGCCGACCTCGACCTGTACATCTTCAAGGGTTCCGCCCAGGTGGGCGCCTCCACCACGGCGGGCTCCGAGGAGTCCGTCAGCCTGGTGAAGCCGGCCGCCGGCACGTACACGGTCGTCGTCGACGGCTACGACGTCCCGGCCGGGACCACCGAGTACGACTACCGCGACGTGTACTACTCCGCGTCGCTCGGCACGATCTCCGTCGACGAGTCGAGGGCCGTGAACCTGGCCTCCGGCGCCTCGGCCGAGGTCGGTGCCGAGGTCGAGGTCGCGGGCGCCGCGCCCGAGGGCCGGCAGTTCTTCGGCGAGATCAGCCTGGTGAACGCCCGGGGCACCTCCGCGGGCACCGGCAGCGTCGTGATCGAGAAGGTCACACCGTAGCCACACCGTGCTGAACATGTGATCCGTACAACAGTGGGGCGGGCGCTCACCGGGCGCCCGCCCCATCTGTGCGTCCGCGCCCTTGTCCGCAGGCCGGACAATGGATTGGACAAGGCAGCCGTGGACATACGCATCATGGAACGGCAACCGTGCCCGTTCGTATGTCTGAGGGAGTTCCTGTGAAGGTCGGAATCGTCGGCGCCACCGGTCAGGTAGGCACAGTCATGCGCAGCATCCTGGCCGAACGGAAGTTCCCGGCCGACGAGCTGCGGCTGTTCGCCTCCGCGCGCTCGGCGGGCTCCAGCATCGAGTGGCAGGGACAGAACATCACCGTCGAGGACGCCTCCACGGCCGACTACACCGGCCTGGACATCGTGCTGTTCTCCGCCGGCGGCGCCACCTCCAGGGCGCTGGCCGAGAAGGTCGCCTCGCAGGGCGCCGTCGTCATCGACAACTCCTCCGCCTGGCGCAAGGACCCCCAGGTCCCGCTGGTCGTCTCCGAGGTCAACCCGCACGCGATCGCCGACCGCCCCAAGGGCATCATCGCCAACCCGAACTGCACCACGATGGCCGCCATGCCGGTGCTGCGCCCGCTGCACGACGAGGCCGGCCTCGAAGCGCTGACCGTCGCCACGTACCAGGCGGTCTCCGGCTCCGGTGTGGCCGGCGTCGCCGAGCTGCACGGCCAGGCGTCCGAGGTCGTCGCCGACGCGGACAAGCTCACCCACGACGGATCGGCCGTCGCCTTCCCCGAGCCCGCCGTCTACAAGCGCCCCATCGCCTTCAACGTGCTGCCGCTGGCCGGCTCGATCGTCGACGACGGCTCGTTCGAGACGGACGAGGAGCAGAAGCTCCGCAACGAGTCCCGCAAGATCCTGGAGATCCCGGAGCTGAAGGTCTCCGGCACCTGCGTCCGGGTCCCGGTCTTCTCCGGCCACTCCCTCCAGGTCAACGCCCGCTTCGCCCGCCCGATCGGCGTGGCGCGCGCGTACGAGCTGCTGAACGACGCGCCGGGCGTCGAGCTCTCGGAGATCCCGACCCCGCTCCAGGCCGCCGGGCAGGACGCGTCCTTCGTGGGCCGCATCCGCAACGACGAGACCGTGGAGAACGGCCTCGCGCTCTTCGTCTCCAACGACAACCTGCGCAAGGGCGCGGCGCTGAACGCGGTCCAGATCGCGGAGCTGGTGGCGGCGGAGCTGCGGGGCTGACCTCTCGGCCCGGACCCCGCGTGCCCTCGATCCCCGGAGGAGCTGGATTTCCAGCCCGCTCGGCGGTCGAGGAGCGGGGTCCGGTGCGGCGCCCCGGGAGGGCTCAGGCGCGCCGCACCTCGAAGTGCCAGCAGCCGTATTCCACCGCGCGTACGTGGACCAGGGCCACCTCCGGGTCCGCGAACGCCTCCGCGAACGCCTCGTCGTACCCCCGCTCCTCGTCCGCCGGGATCTCCAGCAGCCGGCCGCCCGCGATGCGGCCGTCCGCGTCGTAGCGCCGTACGGTCCGCAGCGCGCCCGCCCGGGAGAACGGATAGCCCTTCCGGCCGGGCGCCGGCCCCTCGCACTCCTCGGCGTGGATGAAGACGGGTCCCTGCTCGTCGTACGCCCCCGGGCGGGCCCAGGTCTCGGCCGCCCACCGCCGCAGGGGTGCGTAGGAGACGAGGGCGACGCGCTCCCCCGCCTCGTTGCCGCGCAGGCAGCACCGCAGCGGGCTGCCCGCTTCGGTGGCGGTGTACGGGACGCAGGGACGCCCGGCGTCGTCGGTCTCCCGGAGTTCCTTGAGCGCGTCCGGGCCGATCGCGCGTGCCTCGTATGTGGTCATACGACGAGCGTGCCGCGACGCGGCCCCCCGGTCCGGCGGAAATCGGACATCGCCCTGGGTGCGAGGCCGTGGAAGGATGACGGGAAACATCACAGATCAAGGAGATGACCGCGTGCCTGGCACGAATCTGACCCGCGAAGAGGCACAGGAGCGGGCGCGCCTGCTGACCGTGGACGCGTACGAGATCGATCTCGACCTCTCCGGGGCGCAGGAGGGCGGGACCTACCGGTCCGTCACCGTCGTGCGCTTCGACTCCGCCGAAGCCGGTGCGGAGAGCTTCATCGATCTGGTCGCCCCCGCGGTGCACCAGGTCGAACTGAACGGCAGGGCCCTGGACGTCGCGGCCGTGTTCCGCGACTCGCGCATCACCCTGCCGCACCTGCTGGCGGGTGCCAACGAGCTGAAGGTCGTCGCCGACTGCTCGTACACCAACTCGGGCGAGGGGCTGCACCGCTTCGTCGACCCGGTCGACGAGCAGGCCTACCTCTACACCCAGTTCGAGGTGCCGGACGCGCGCCGCGTCTTCGCGAGCTTCGAGCAGCCCGATCTGAAGGCGACCTTCCGGTTCACCGTGAAGGCCCCGTCCGGCTGGACCGTGATCTCCAACTCGCCGACGCCCGAGCCGAGGGACGACGTCTGGTCGTTCGAGCCGACGCCCCGGATCTCGTCGTACATCACCGCGCTGATCGTCGGCCCGTACCACTCGGTGCACAGCAGCTACGAGAAGGACGGCCGGACCGTTCCGCTCGGCATCTACTGCCGGCCGTCGCTCGCGGAGTACCTGGACGCGGACGCCATCTTCGACGTGACCCGGTTGGGCTTCGACTGGTTCGAGGAGAAGTTCGACTACGCGTACCCGTTCGCCAAGTACGACCAGCTCTTCGTCCCGGAGTTCAACGCGGGCGCGATGGAGAACGCGGGCGCGGTCACCATCCGCGACCAGTACGTCTTCCGCTCCAAGGTGACGGACGCGGCGTACGAGACGCGGGCCGAGACGATCCTGCACGAGCTGGCCCACATGTGGTTCGGCGACCTCGTGACGATGGAGTGGTGGAACGACCTCTGGCTGAACGAGTCGTTCGCCACGTACACCTCGATCGCCTGCCTGGCGTACGCCGAGGGCTCGCAGTGGCCGCACTCCTGGACCACGTTCGCCAACTCCATGAAGACCTGGGCCTACCGGCAGGACCAGTTGCCCTCGACCCACCCGATCATGGCCGACATCCGCGACCTGGACGACGTCCTGGTCAACTTCGACGGCATCACGTACGCCAAGGGCGCCTCCGTCCTGAAGCAGCTGGTGGCGTACGTCGGCATGGACGAGTTCTTCCAGGGCGTCCAGGCGTACTTCAAGGCGCACGCCTTCGGCAACACCCGGCTGGCCGACCTGCTGGGCGCGCTGGAGAAGACCTCCGGCCGCGACCTGAAGACCTGGTCGAAGGCGTGGCTGGAGACGGCCGGGATCAACGTCCTGCGCCCGGAGATCGAGACGGACGGGAACGGTCACGTCACCTCGTTCACCGTGCTTCAGGAGGCGCCCGCGCTGCCCGCAGGCGCGAAGGGCGAGCCGACGCTGCGGCCGCACCGCATCGCGATCGGTTTCTACGACCTCGACGAGGCCGGGAAGCTGGTGCGTACGGACCGGATCGAGCTGGACGTGGACGGCGAGCGCACCACCGTGCCGTTCCCGGCCGGCACCGCGCGTCCGGCCGTCGTCCTGCTCAACGACGAGGACCTGTCGTACGCGAAGGTCCGCCTCGACGAGGAGTCGCTGCGGGTCGTCACGGCGCACCTGGGCGACTTCACCGAGTCGCTGCCGCGCGCCCTGTGCTGGGCTTCGGCCTGGGACATGACCCGGGACGGCGAGCTGGCCACCCGCGACTACCTCGCGCTGGTCCTGTCCGGGATCGGCAAGGAGTCCGACATCGGGGTCGTGCAGTCGCTGCACCGCCAGGTGAAGATGGCGCTCGACCTGTACGCGGCGCCCGAGTGGCGCGACGCGGGTCTGACGCAGTGGACCGAGGCGACGCTCGCGCACCTGCGCGCGGCGGAGCCGGGCAGCGACCACCAGCTGGCCTGGGCGCGCGCCTTCGCGGCCACCGCCCGCACCCCGCAGCAGCTGGACCTGTTGCAGTCGCTGCTCGACGGCACCGAGGAGGTCGGGGGCCTGGCCGTCGACACCGAGCTGCGCTGGGCGTTCGTGCAGCGGCTGGCGGCCAACGGGCTGCTGGACGAGGACGAGATCGACGCCGAGTACACCCGCGACCGGACGGCGGCGGGTGAGCGCCACGCGGCGGCCGCCCGTGCGGCGCGGCCCTCCGAGGAGGCGAAGGCCGAGGCGTGGGCGTCGGTCGTGGAGTCCGACAAGCTGCCGAACTCCCTGCAGGAGGCGGTGATCGCCGGCTTCGTGCAGACGGACCAGCGTGAGCTGCTGGCCCCGTACGCGGAGCGGTTCTTCGCCTCGGTGAAGGACGTCTGGGACTCGCGGAGCCATGAGATGGCCCAGCAGGTCGCGATCGGCCTGTACCCGGCGCTCCAGGTCTCGCAGGAGACCCTGGACGCCACGGACGCCTGGCTGGCATCGGCCGAGCCGGGCGCGGGTCTGCGCCGGCTGGTCTCGGAGTCCCGCTCGGGTGTGGAGCGGGCGCTGCGGGCGCGGGCGGCGGACGCGGCGGCGGCCACCGCGTAGCGGTCCTGCTGGAGACCGCCCGGCGGGCAGGCGCTGACGCGCAGCCGTCCGCCGGGCGGGAGCAGGGGGTGCATACGACCGCAGGGCGTCGGGAGCCCGCTCGCTGTCGTGGGTGAGGTCGTTACGGGCCGGTCGTTACGGGGCCGGTCGTTACGGGGCCGAGGCCTCGAAGCGGGTGGTGAGTGCGGCGGCTCCGGACTCGGTCAGGGAGCCGTGCAGGCGCATCCGGGCGACCCCGCCGTCGGGGAAGGCGTCCAGCCTGACGTGGGTGACCACGGCCTCGGACGGCAGCGGGAAGCGGTGCGGGGTGTCGGGCTGGAGCCGGGTGCGCGGGATGATCTCGAACCACTCGCCGCTCTCGCCGTCCCGGCCCTGGAGGGCGATCCAGCCGGCCGCGTTGCCCAAGAGGTAGGCGGTGTCGATCTCGACCGCGCGGACGGCGCCCTGGGCGGGCAGCCGGAAGCGGACCCAGTCGTTGGTGTCGCGGACCCGGCGGCGGCGGTTCTCCCAGCCGTCGTCCATCTTGCGGGAGGTGCCGGGCAGGATGATCTGGGTCGGCGAGGAGTAGAAGCGGTCCGAGGCGTCCTCGTAGCTGCCGCCGTTCAGGACCGAGATCAGGTCGAACGTGCCGAGCGTGGCGAGCCAGGACGGGTCGGGGACCACTTCGCCGTGCACGCGCAGGCGGGCGATGCCGCCGTCGGGGTGCTGGCAGAGGCGGATGTGGGTGTAGCGGCGGCTGTCGGTGATCTCGAAGCCGTTGGCGGCGTGGCCGCGTACGGGCGTCGGGGGGACGATCTCCTCCCACTTCACGTCGTCGGCGAGGAGTGCGTCCGGGCCGGGCGAGCCCTCGGCCGAGGTGGCCTGGACGGAGACGCGCTGCGGGTAGTTGCCGCGGAAGTGGGCGGTGTCCACGACGATGCCGCGGATGATGCCGGGGGCGCCGAGGCGGATCAGGGCCCAGTCGTGCGCGTCGGGGGCCGGGAAGGGGTGCCCGGCGTCGGCGCCGCGCCTGCGGCGGGTCTCCCAGCCGTCCATGATCTTGCCCTTGTGGCCGAAGTGCTCGGGGTCGAAGACCGCGCGCTCCCTCAGCAGGAGGTTCTCGCGCTGGGCGAAGAACTCGTCGTTGGCGGCGATCACGCCCGCGCCGAGGCGGCGGTCGGCGAGGTCGACGAGGCCGGTGAAGGGGAGGTGGGCGGCGGTGCGGTAGTCGGCGTACGGGTCGCCGCCGCCGTACGGCGCCGCGTCGTTGGCGTGGGGGTCGTCGGGGGTGGTCTCGTGGCGGTTCTCATTCCGTGCGCCCGGGTCGTTCTGTTCGAAGGTCATGCGTTCACTGTCGTACGCGGGAGCGATCAGGTCCATCGAAAGTTTTCGCACGGATCGTTAAGGCAGACTGAACGGTTCCGCGACCTCGCGCAGCGCTTCGAGCAGCCGGGCCACCGCGGGCCCCTCCTCCGCACCGCGCCGGACGGCGGCGACCACATGGCGCCGGGGCCGGTCGGCGTCCAGCACCCGCAGCACCACGCCGTCCCGGCCGTGCCGTTCCGCCGACGCCATGCGCGGGACCAGCGCGATGCCCATGCCGGCGGCGACCATGGCGAGGATGGCGGTCCAGCCGGAGGCGCTGTGCGCCTGCTCGGGTACGAAGCCCGCGGCCCGGCACGCGGCGGTGGTGATCTCCGACCAGGGCTCCGAGCCGCCGAAGATCCACGGCTCGGCGGACAGGTCGGCCAGCCGCAGCCCGGCCGCGTCCGCGAGCCGGTGCCCGGCCGGCAGGGCCACGTCGAGCGGGTCGGCAAGCAGCGGCAGCACGGCGAACCGGGGATCGGCGGCGGTCGGCGCGTGGGCGGCCAGCGACAGGGCCAGGTCGGCATCGGCGGCGGCCAGCAGCTCGTACGCCCGGGCGGCCTCCGCCTCCCGGACCCGGACGTGCGGGCCGGGGCGGCCGTCGGCGCGCAGCCGCTGGACGGCCGGGACGACGAGGGCGGGTACGGCGGTGGCGAAGGCGGCGACGCGCACCTCGCCCGCCTCGCCGCGCAGATAGCCGGTCAGTTCGGCGTCGGCGCGCTCCAGTTCGGCGAAGACCGCCTCGGCGTGGCGCAGCACGAGGTGGGCGGCGTCGGTCAGCCGGACGCGCCGGCCCTGGGCCTCCAGAAGCGGCACGCCGAGCTGTTTCGCCAGGTTGGAGAGCTGCTGGGAGACGGCCGACGGGGTCATCAGCAGGGCTTCGGCGGTCGCGGTGACCGTGCCCCGGTCGCGCAGGGTGCGCAGGATGCGGAGCTTCTTGACGTCCCACTCGGTCATGGCCGCAACCTACCGCCGGGGGGAGGTCCGGACATGCGTGTGCGCCGCGCGGTAGCGGCTACCGTGCGGCGCGCCCGCGCTGTGCGGGGCGGGACCGGGGCCCGGGGGCCCTGGTCACCGGGCAGGTGTCAGACCTGCTTCTTGGACTTGTCGAGGACCATGACCAGGCCCGCGATGACCAGGAACAGGACGATGGGCGCCACCACGTACAGCCCGACCGTGTCGATCACGCTCAGGCCGGGACCCGGGTCGTCGCCGTCGTCGCGGATGAGCGCGAGCGCGGGGGACGACATGAGCAGCATCATCAGCGTCGTTCCGGCGGCGACGGCGCCGGCGCGCATAGCGTTCTTCTTGTCCACGGTGCAAACGTAGCGAACGCCTAGGAGGGCCGCGCGCCCGGGGGTGCCGTACGGGTCCCGGAAGGCACCGCACCGGCACCCGGAGGCTCCTGACAGGGGCGCAGGACGTCCATCAGGCGGTGCAGCCGGGGCGAGGCGGCCAGCTCCTCCAGCATGACCGGGCGGCCCTCCGCGTCGGCGATGGGCAGCCGCCAGTTGGGGTACTGGTCCCAGGTGCCCGGGACGTTCTGCGGGCGGCGGTCGCCGACCGTGTCGGGGAGCCAGACCCCGGCCATCCGGGCGGGGGTGCTCAGCAGGAAGCGGTGGACGGCCCGGACGGCCGCCTCCTCGTCGTCCTCGCCCTCCGGGAGCATCCCGAGCCGGGCGAGCAGGGCCAGCCACTCGGCCGTGTCGGCGCCGTCCTCCCGGCGCTCCTCGTCCAGCGGGCGGGTGAGCAGGCCGAGGCTGTGGCGCAGCGTCACATGGTCGCCGGTCAGCCGGGCGGCGGTGGAGGGCAGGTCGTGGGTGGTGGCGGTGGCCAGGCAGTCCTCGCGCCACTGCTCGGGCGCGAGCGGGCGGCCGGTGCCCGACCAGTCCCGTTCGAACCAGAGCACCGAGGTGCCGAGGACGCCGCGCCGGGCCAGCGCCTCGCGGACGCCCGGTTCGACGGTGCCCAGGTCCTCCCCCATGACGACGGTGCCGGCCCGGTGCGCCTCCAGGACCAGGACGGCGAGCATCGCCTCCGCGTCGTGGGTGACATAGGTGCCCTCGGTGGGCGGGCGGCCCTCGGGCACCCACCAGAGCCGGAACAGGCCCATCACGTGGTCGATGCGCAGGGCGCCCGCGTGGGCGAGGAGTCCGCGCAGCAGTCCGCGGTACGGGGCGTAGCCGGAGGCGGCGAGGGTGTCGGGGCGCCAGGGCGGCAGCCCCCAGTCCTGGCCGCGCGCGTTGAAGGCGTCCGGGGGCGCGCCGACGGACATGCCGTGGGCGAAGGCGTCCTGCTGGGCCCAGGTGTCGGCGCCGCCGGGGTGCACGCCGACGGCGAGGTCGTGGACGATGCCGACGGCCATCCCGGCGTCCCGGGCGGCGCGCTGGGCGTCGGCGAGCTGGGAGTCGGTCAGCCAGGCGAGCCGGCAGTGGAAGTCGACCCGGTCGAGCAGTTCGGAGCGGGCGCGGGCGGTGGCGTCGGAGCGGGGGTCGCGCAGCTCGGCCGGCCAGTGGTGCCAGTCGGAGCCGTGCACCTCGGCGAGCGCGCACCACAGGGCGTGGTCCTCCAGGGCCCGGCCCTGCGCGGCGAGGAAGTCGCAGTAGGCGGCGCGGCGGCCGGGGGTGAGCGGGACGGCGACGAGCAGTTCCAGGGCCCGGCGCTTGAGCGCCCAGACGGCGTCCCGGTCGATGAGGGCGCCCTTGCTCAGCACGGCGTCGCTCAGCTCGGCGGCCTCGCGGCGCAGTTCGTCGAGGGCGGCCGGGTCGGTGGCGTGCCCGTACTCCGGGACGGACTCGACGCGCAGGTGCACCGGGTCGGGGAAGCGCCGGGAGGACGGGCGGTAGGGGGAGGGGTCGGTGGGGTCGCCGATGACCGCCGCGTGCAGCGGGTTGATCTGGACGAATCCGGCGCCGAGGCCGCGGCCGGCCCAGGAGGCGAGGTCGGCGAGGTCACCGAGGTCGCCCATGCCCCAGGAGCGGGCGGAGAGCAGCGAGTAGAGCTGGACGAGGAAGCCGTGCGTGCGGCCGGGCGGCTGCGGGACGCGGGCCGGGGCGACGACGAGCGTGCAGGAGCGGTCCGCGCGGCCGGGGGCGCGGGCGGTCAGCCGGTGCACCCCGAGCGGCGGCTCGGCCCACCAGCGGGGCGTGGCGGCCGGGTCGGCCGGATGCCCTCCCCCGCCAGGGACCCGCATCCGGTCCGGCCCGGTTCCGTCGGCCTGCTCGGGACGGACGGTCAGCTCCGTGCCGGGCGGCAGGCCGGTCAGGGCGGCGGGCAGGGGCTCCCCGGACCACACGACGACGGTGGCGGGCAGCAGCCGGGAGCGGGCCGCCGACTCGGCGGCGGCGAGCGCGTCCCGTACCGCTTCGGGTGTGGTGGCGTCGACGCCGAGCGCTCGGAGCACGGCGACGACCGTGCCTTCGGGGACGGGCGCGGTGACTCCGGCGGACGGGGAGAAGGAGGTGGCGACGCCGTGCAGTGCGGCGAGCCGGGACAAGCCCATTCAGACTCCTGGGGACTCCGTGCCCCACGCGCTGCCGGACATGGCCGGTTCGCTGGTCAGCGGGGCGAGGACGGCGAGCGGGGGCTCGCTGGTCAGGGGGACGGCCTCGGCGAGCGGCGGCTCGCTGGTCAGGGGTATGGCGTCGGCGAGCGGCGCTTCGCTGGTGAGCGGGCCGGGCGCGGTGGCGGGGCAGGCGCTGATCAGCGGGTCGGGGCCGGATACCTGTTTGGGCAGGTCGGAGAGCAGGAGCTGCGCGGTGGCGGGCATGGTGGCCTCCTGGCCGTGGAGAACAGGACGGAGCAGACCTACCCAGCGGACGCCGCCGCAGACCAGGCGTTACGACAACGAGTTCAACGTGTTCCGGGTCACAATCCGTTCCCGGAAGGCCGATTGTCCGCAAGACATTCGCTTTTTTCGGCCATTCGGCGCTGTCTTTCGCGTGCTGCCCCGTCCCGCGCATCCCGTTCATCACACCGCTCACATCGGGCATTTCCGTACCGATCACCCCTTGCGTTGACACTCTCGCGCGCGGGGTGGTGGGCTCGGGGGCCGGCGGTGGGAGCGAGGGGAGAACAGGGATGCGGCTCAGGCCCAGGACGCGGGCGACGGCCGTCGCCGTGGCCGTGCTCGGCGGGCTGCTCGCCGCCGGAGCCCCGCCCTCCCTCGCCGCCCCCGCGGACCCCGGTACCACCGCCGTGGCGGGCCCCGGCCGTACGCAGGGCACCACGCCGCCCGCCGTGTGGCCGCGCCCGCAGAGCATCGAGGCCGCCGGGAAGGCGGTCGCCCTCGGCGACGCGGTCACCCTGGTCGCCGACGCGGCGGCCGACCCGTACGCCGTGGCCGCTCTGCGCGCGGTCCTGCGGGACGCGGGAGTGCGGACCGTCCACGAGGCGCTGCCGGGCGCCGGGCCGGTGATCCGGCTCGGCGGCGACGGGGCGTCCGACGCGCTGCGCGCCCTGGGCGCCGCGGACCGCGCCGATCTGCCGTCCGGCGGCTACCGGCTCGCGACGGGCCGGATCGCCGGGCGCGCCGCCGTCGCCCTGGACGGCGTCGGCGGGGACGGGCTGTTCCACGGGGTGCAGACGCTGCGCCGGCTGATCCGGGGCGGCGAGGTCGCCGCCGTCACCGTCCGGGACTGGCCGTCCACCCCGGTGCGCGGGCTGACCGAGGGGTTCTACGGGCAGCCGTGGAGCCAGGAGGCACGGCTCGCGCAGATCGGCTTCCTGGCCCGCACCAAGCAGAACCGCTATCTGTACGCGGCGGGTGACGACCCGTACCGGCAGGCCCGCTGGCGCGACCCGTACCCGGAGGGCAGGCGGGCGGATTTCCGGGCGCTGGCCGAACGGGCGCGGGCCGCGCATGTGACGCTCGGCTGGGCGGTGGCCCCCGGGCAGTCCATGTGCCTGTCCTCGGACGGGGACCTGAAGGCGCTGAACCGGAAGATCGAGGCGATGTGGGACCTGGGGGTGCGGGTCTTCCAGGTGCAGTTCCAGGACGTCAGCTACAGCGAGTGGCACTGCTCGGCCGACGCGGACACCTTCGGCAGCGGCCCCGAGGCGGCGGCGGAGGCACAGGCCCGCGTCGTGAACGGCGTGGCGCGGCATCTGGCGGGGCGCCACCCGGGCGCGGAGCCGCTGTCGGTGATGCCGACGGAGTTCTACCAGGACGGCGCCACGGAGTACCGCACGGCGCTTGCCGCACGGCTGGCGGACGACGTGCAGGTCGCCTGGACGGGCGTCGGGGTCGTGCCGAGAACCATCACGGGCGGCGAACTGGCCGGGGCGCGGGCCGCGTTCCGCCATCCGCTGGTGACCATGGACAACTACCCGGTCAACGACTACGCGCAGGACCGGATCTTCCTCGGCCCGTACACCGGGCGGGACCCGGCGGTCGCGGCCGGCTCGGCGGCGCTGCTGGCCAACGCCATGGAGCAGCCGTCCGCCTCCCGCATCCCGCTGTTCACCTCGGCCGACTTCGCGTGGAACCCGAAGGCGTACCGGGCCGAGGAGTCCTGGCAGGCCGCCATCGACGACCTCGCGGGCGGGGACAGTGGCAGCGGGAAGGCGCTGCGCGCGCTGGCGGGCAACAGCGCGGGCTCGGTGCTGGGCGGCACCGAGTCGGCGTATCTGCGGCCGCTGATCAGCGCGTTCTGGAAGGCGTACGCGGGCGCCGACGCGAAGGCCCTGGACCGGGCGGCGGACCGGCTGCGGGACGCGTTCACCGTGATGCGCGAGGCCCCGGGTGAGCTGGCGGCGACGGCCGGCGGGCGGCTGGGCGAGGAAGTGCGGCCCTGGACCGCGCAGTTGTCCCGCTACGGCCGGGCCGGTGAGCTGGCCGTCGATCAGCTCCGGGCCCAGGCGCGCGGGGACGGTGCGGCCGCCTGGCAGGCTTCGCTGGCGCTGGAGCCGGTGCGGGGGGCCATCGCGGCGGACGGGGCGACGGTCGGTGAGGGCGTGCTCGGCCCGTTCCTGGACCGGACGCGCGAGGAGGCGGCCTCCTGGACCGGCACGGACCGGGCGGGCGGCAAGGTGACCGAGGCCCCGGGCGGCTACACGGTGCGCCTGGACCGGGCCAGGGAGCTGGAGGCCGTCACCGCGACGACCCTGCCGGGCGCCGGGAACTCGGGCGCCACGCTCCAGGCCCATGTGCCGGGCGAGGGCTGGCACGCGCTCGGCCCGCTGTCGGAGAGCGGCTGGACCCAGGCGGCGGGCCAGGGGCTGCGGGCCGACGCGGTCCGGATCAGCCGGCCGGCCGCCACCCCCGTGGTCGCCGGGGAGCCGCCCCTGATCATCCCGCCCCTGGCGGTCGCGTCCGCCGGTGCGGGGACGGCCCCGGACGTGCGGTCGCTGGTTCCGTGGTTCGGTGACGAGCCCGCCGCCCGGCTCGACCTCGCACGCGGCGAGACGGACGCGGTGATCGGCGGCGGGCCGCAGGAGGTGCGGGCCCGGCTGTCCGGCCGCCGCCCGGCCGAGGTGCGGGGCAGGCTGACCGCGAAGGCCCCCGAGGGCATCGAGGTCCGGGTGCCGAAGCGGACGACCGTGCCGCGCGGGACCCGGACCGAGGTCCCGGTGGAGATCGAGGTGCCGGCGGACACCCCGGCGGGCGAGTACGAGGTGCCGTTCAGCTTCGGCGGTGAGCGGACCACCCTGACCGTCCGGGCCTACCCGCGCACCGCCGGACCCGACCTGCTGCGCGGGGCCGCCGCCTCCGCCTCGGGCGAGGAGACCGCGGACTTCCCGGCGTCCGCCGCCTCGGACGGCGACCCGGAGACCCGCTGGTCCTCACCGCCCGATGACGCGGCCTGGTGGCAGGCGGAACTGCCCGCCCCGGTCCGGCTCGGCCGGGTGGTGCTCGACTGGCAGGACGCGTACGCCGCGCGCTACCGCGTCCAGGTCTCGTCCGACGGCCGCACCTGGCGCACCGCGGCGACCGTCCGGGAGGGCGCGGGCGGGCAGGAGTCGGTGCGGATGGACGCGAAGGACACGCGCTTCATCCGTGTCCAGGGCGACGCACGGGCCACCGAGTACGGCTACTCGCTCTGGTCCGTACGGGCGTACGCGGTGGCCGGGCACGGCTGACCGGGCCCCGTCGCCGGCCGGTGACAGGGCCCGAAGACGACGCGGGCCCGGGTTCTCAGGCTGAGATGCCGTCGATCCGGGCCATCGCGTCGTCCGCGCCGAAGGGTTGCAGGTAGGGCAGCCAGCGCGGGTCGCGATGCCCGGTGCCGATGATCCGCCAGGCGAGCCCGGTGGGCGGGGCGGGCTGCTGGTGCAGCCGCCAGCCGAGCTCGGGCAGATGGCGGTCGGCCTTGACGTGGTTGCAGCGGCGGCAGGCCGCCACCACGTTGTCCCAGGCGTGCTGTCCGCCGCGGCTGCGCGGAATGACGTGGTCGACGCTGGTCGCGGCGGCGCCGCAGTACATGCAGCGCCCTCCGTCCCTGGCGAACAGCGCCCGCCGGGTCAGCGGCACCGGCCCCCGGTAGGGGACGCGGACGAACCGTTTGAGACGGACGACGCTGGGGGCCGGGACGGCACGGGTGGCGCTGTGCATGAAGGCGCCGGATTCCTCCAGGCAGATGGCCTTGTTCTCCAGGACGAGAACGAGCGCGCGGCGGAGCGGTACGACGCCGAGCGGCTCGTACGACGCGTTGAGAACCAGGACATGCGGCACGGGTGATGCCTCCTTGTACGCCGGCGGCGCGTGGCTCGCGCCGGGACGATCCGATCTCAGTTTCCCCTCCTGCCTGGTCGAAGCGCCACCACGTACGGGCAACGGGCCGGAAGGTTTTTCGTCCGCACGGGGGCCCCGGGCCGTGCGGACACCCCGGAACAGGCGCTTGTGACGCCGTTCGCCGCCCCTCCCGCGCCCGGTGTGCGCTTCGCCACACGCACCGCTTCCGACCGGTTTCCTTATGCGTTCCGTATCCCCGGGTGAGTCGTGTCTCTCCCCCCGGTCACGGCAACGGAGCACGGACGATGCCCCGTTAGTGTGGTCGTTCAGCGCTCCCCCGCTCAGCGCTCCCCCCTGGAGGTCTCACCGTGTCCCTGTCCGCCCTGTTGGCCGCAGCCCCGTCACCGGAGCCCGGAGGCTCGCTGGACGAAGCCGCCAAGCAGGCGGGCAACGCCGCGGGCTGGGTGGAGGAGAACTGGTCCACCTGGCTGAACACCGGACTGCGGATCATCCTCATCGCGGCCGTCGCGGTCGTGCTGCGCCATCTGGTCCGCCGCGCCCTGAGCAAGTTCATAGAACGGATGAACCGCAGCGCCCAGGCGGTCCAGGCCACCGCGCTCGGCAGCCTGCTGGTCAACGCGGAGCGCCGCCGCCAGCGCTCGGAGGCGATCGGCTCGGTACTCCGTTCGGTGGCCTCGTTCCTGATCCTGGGCACCGCGGCGCTGATGATCCTCGGCGCCTTCCAGATCAACCTGGCCCCGCTGCTCGCCTCCGCCGGGGTCGCCGGCGTCGCGCTCGGTTTCGGCGCCCGCAACCTGGTCACCGACTTCCTGTCCGGGGTCTTCATGATCCTGGAGGACCAGTACGGCGTCGGCGACACGATCGACGCGGGCGTGGCCTCCGGCGAGGTCGTCGAGGTCGGCCTGCGCGTCACCAAGCTGCGCGGCGAGAACGGCGCGATCTGGTACGTACGCAACGGCGAGGTCAAGCGGATCGGCAACCTCAGCCAGGGCTGGTCCACGGCCAATGTCGACGTGCAGGTGCGGCCCACGGAGGACCTGGAGCGGATCCGTGCGGTGATCACCGAGGCCGCCCAGGAGATGGCCAAGGAGGACCCGTGGACCGAGCGCCTGTGGGGCCCGGTGGAGATCCTCGGCCTGGACACCGTGCTGCTGGAGTCGATGACGGTCCGGGTGAGCGCCAAGACGATGCCGGGGCAGGCCGTGGGCGTGGAGCGCGAGCTGCGCTGGCGCATCAAGAGGGCCCTGGACGAGGCGGGCATCACCATGGTGGCCGCCGCCCCGGACGAGGACGCGGCCGGCGATCCCACGGCCGGGATGGCCGCCCCCTCGGCGTACGCGTCGGCCACCTCGCCGCAGTCGCTCGCGGCCACCCCGATCCCGCCGCCGAACATCGCGAAGTGACACTCCCCGGCCGGGGCCCGCACGGGTCCCGGCCGGTTCCGTCTCCGCTCAGGTAACGCTTTGGTTGCCACCGGGGTGCCGCCCATTGACGCCCCGGTGGCGGGCGCCCTACGGTCCTCTCACCGAATAGGAAACTTTCCTAACAGAGGGCAGGTGGCAGAGATCATGGCCGGAACCACGCCGGGCACCCCCCGCGTTCTGCGCGCCATGAACGACCGGGCCGCCCTCGATCTGCTGCTGGAGCACGGCCCCCTCTCGCGGACCAGGATCGGGAAGCTCACCGGCCTCTCCAAGCCCACCGCCTCCCAGCTCCTGGCCCGCCTCGAAGCCGCCGGGCTCGTCGTCGCCACCGGGACCGCCGCCGGGCGCCCCGGACCCAACGCCCAGCTGTACGCCGTCAACGCCTCGGCCGCCCATGTGGCCGGGCTCGACGTGAACGCCCACCGGATCGTCGCCGCCGTCGCCGACGTGACCGGCGAGACGGTGGGCAGGTTCGAGCTGCGCACCCCCGGGCGGCGCGCCGACAGCGTCGTGCGGCAGGTGACCGGGGCGCTGGACGGGGCGGTCAAGGACGCCGGACTGACCCGGTCCGACGTGCACCGGGTGGTCATCGGCACCCCCGGCGCCTTCGACCCGGGCACGGGCCGGCTGCGCTACGCCTCGCACCTGCCCGGCTGGCACTCCCCCACCCTGCTGGACGAGCTGGCGGCCGTGCTGCCGATGCCGGTGGAGTACGAGAACGACGTGAACCTCGTCGCGGTGGCCGAACAGCGGCTCGGCGCGGCCCGGGGCCACGACGACTTCGTCCTGCTGTGGAACGAGGAGGGGCTGGGCGCCGCACTCGTCATCAACGGCCGGCTGCACCGCGGCTTCACCGGGGGCGCCGGCGAGGTCGGCTTCCTGCCGGTGCCGGGGGCGCCGCTGGTCCGCCAGGTCACCAAGGCCAACGCGGGCGGCTTCCAGGAGCTGGCCGGCGCCCAGGTGCTCGCCCGGCTGGCCCGGGAACTCGGCATCGAGGACGAGGCGGTGCGCGGCAGTGGCACCCATCACGAGATCGCCGCCGTACTGGTCGGCCGGGCCGCCGGGGCCGTGGCGGACGGCGAGGAGGAGGGCGGGCCGCACGGCCGGCTGCTCGACCTGTTCGCCACCGGCCTGGCGACCGGTCTCGCCTCCATGGTCGCCGTGCTCGACCCGGAGATCGTGGTCCTGTCCGGCGAGCTGTTCTCGGCCGGCGCCGAGCCGCTGCGCGCCCGGGTCGCCGCGGAGCTGGCCCAGCTCGCGGCGTCCAGGCCCCGGCTGATCGCCGGTGACGTCACCGACCGGCCCGTTCTGCGCGGCGCGCTGGAGAGCGCGCTCGCCACCACCCGCGACGAAGTGTTCGACACCTCGCGCTGACCCCTCACGCCCCCCGCTTCCCCGTACACGTTCCGTCCTTCCTGCCCACCCCTTCACCGGGAGACACCACCATGTCCGGAAACCGCCGGAAGCCGGCCGCCGCACTCGCCGCGACCGCCGCGATAGCCCTGTTCGCCTCCGCCTGTACCGGGCAGAGCAGCTCCGGTGCCAGCGATGACGCGTCCAAGGACACGACCATCACCTTCTGGCACGGCTGGAGCGCGCCGGGCGAGGTGAAGGGGATCGAGGCGACGATCGCCGCCTTCGAGAAGGCGCACCCCAACATCCATGTGAAGGTCGTCGGCAACATGACCGACGACAAGATCAACCAGGCGCTGCGCGCCGGTGGTTCCAAGGCGCCGGACGTGGTGTCCTCGTTCACCACGAACAACGTGGGCAAGTTCTGCTCCTCGAAGGCGTTCGTGGACCTCAACCCGTTCCTGAAGAAGGACGGCATCGACCCGGACACCACCTTCCCGAAGGCGATGAACGAGTACACCCAGTTCGACGGGGTGCGCTGCACGGTGCCGCTGCTGGGTGACGCGTACGGGCTGTACTACAACAAGGACGCGTTCGAGGCGGCCGGCATCGCGAACCCGCCGAAGACCTGGTCGGAGTTCGCGGCCGACGCGAAGAAGCTGACGAAGGCCAAGGGCGACTCGTACGAGCAGCTGGGCTTCATGCCGAACTACCACGGCTACGAGTCCACCACCGAGCACTACCTCGGCGGCTGGAATCCGGCCTACTTCGACGCGGACGGCAAGTCGAACATCGCCAAGGACCCGGCGTTCGCCTCGATGCTGACGAACCAGAAGAAGCTGGTCGACTCGCTCGGCGGCTACGAGAAGCTGGAGAAGTTCCGGACCGGCTTCGGTGACGAGTGGGGCGCCAAGCACCCCTTCCACACCGGCCAGGTGGCCATGCAGCTGGACGGCGAGTGGCGGCTCGGCATGGCCGAGGAGACCAAGCCGAAGTTCGAGATCGGCGTGGCCCCGATGCCCGTCGCCGACGACGAGGCCGACACCTACGGCAAGGGCTATCTGACCGGCACCATCGCCGGGATCGCGGCGACGTCCGGCAAGCAGAACGCCGCGTGGGAGCTGGTGAAGTTCATGACGACCGACACCGACGCGGTGGTGGACTTCGCCAATGCGATCAACAACGTGCCCTCCACGCTGGAGGCGCTGAAGTCGCCGAGGCTGAAGTACGACCCGCGCTTCAAGACCTTCCTGGACATCGCGGCGAACCCGAAGTCCACGACCACCCCGCCCTCGGTGAACGGCGGCGCGTACCTGGTCTCCCTCCAGAACCTCGGCTTCGACGTCGAGAAGGGCAAGCAGAAGGACATCGCGGCCGGCCTGGAGAAGACCGCGAAGGAAATCGACGCGGCGATCGCCCAGGCGAAGTAGAGCCGCCACGATGAGCACGTACACACTCCGTTCGAAGCGCCGCAGGTCGGCGCTTCGGACGGCGGCCTTCATGTCGCCGTGGCTGATCGGGTTCTGCGTCTTCTTCGCCTACCCGCTGATCTCCACGCTCTACTTCTCCTTCACCAGCTACGACGGGTTCGCCGCCCCCGAGTTCAGCGGCCTGAAGAACTGGTCGTTCGTCTTCAACGACTACCCGCTGTTCTGGCCGGCGCTGCGCAACACGCTGTGGCTGGTCGTGGTCATGGTCGCCTGCCGGGTGGTCTTCGGGCTCGGTGTCGGGCTGCTGATCACCAAGATCAAGACGGGCACGGGGGTCTTCCGGACGCTGTTCTACCTGCCGTACCTGGCGCCTCCGGTCGCCGCCACGCTGGGCTTCGTCTTCCTGCTCAACCCCGGCACCGGGCCGGTCAACTCGATCCTCGGTGACCTCGGGATGGGGACCCCGGGCTGGTTCACCGACGCGACCTGGTCCAAGCCGGCGCTGACCGCCCTCGCGGTGTGGGGGGTGGGCGACCTGATGGTGATCTTCATGGCCGCGCTGCTCGACGTACCCAAGGAGCAGTACGAGGCGGCGGAGCTGGACGGGGCGACCGCATACCACCGGTTCCGCTACGTCACGCTGCCGAACATCTCGCCGATCATCATGTTCGCCGTGGTCACCGGCATCATCCAGACGATGCAGTACTACACCCAGCCCCTGGTGGCCGGGAAGGTCGCGTCGGGTGTGATGGGCGGCTCGGGCCAGCAGTTCGAACCGGGCTATCCCGACAAATCGACACTCACGCTTCCGCAGCTCGTCTACAACCTCGGTTTCCAGCGCTTCGACTACGGCTCCGCCTGTGTGGTCGCGCTCGTTCTCTTCGTCCTCGCCATGGCGTTCACCGCACTGCTGATGCGGCGCCGCAGCGGACTGATCCAGGCAGGTGAGTGACGTGGCGCAGGTTCTCGACATCCCGAAGACCGCGGGCCCGGCGAACGACCCCGACACCCCGGCCCGGCGTGTCGCACGCCGCAAGGCGCTGCTGCACTGGATCGCCGTGCACGCGCTCGGCGTGGCGGCCGCCCTCTTCTTCGTGCTGCCGTTCGTCTTCCTCCTGCTCACCTCACTGATGAGCGACCAGCAGGCACTCACCCGTGACCTGTGGCCGCACCCCTTCGAGTGGGCCAACTACAAGAAGGTGTTCGACACCCCGGGCTTTCTGACCTGGTGGAGGAACACCCTGCTGTACGCGGGCGCGGGCACCGTCCTGACGGTGGTCTCCTCGCTGCCGGTGGCGTACGCGCTCGCCAAGTTCCGCTTCCGCGGGCGGCGTCTGTCGCTGATGCTCGTCATCTCGATGATGATGCTGCCGCCGCAGGTCGTGGTCATCCCGATGTACCTGTTCTGGGCCAAGCAGCTGGACCTGTCCGGCACGCTGTGGCCGCTGATCATCCCGATGGCCTTCGGTGACGCGTTCTCCATCTTCCTGCTGCGGCAGTTCCTGCTGACCATCCCCGACGAGTACCTCGACGCGGCGAAGGTCGACGGCTGCGGCGAACTGCGCACCCTGCTGCGCGTCGTGGTGCCGATGGCCAAGCCGGGCATCGCCGCGGTCGCCCTCTTCCAGTTCTTCTACGCCTGGAACGACTACTTCGGCCCGCAGATCTACGCCTCCGAGAACCCGGCGGCCTGGACCCTGAGTTACGGACTGGAGTCCTTCAAGGGCGCACACCACACCGACTGGAACCTGACCATGGCCGCGACCGTTCTGGTCATGGCCCCTGTGATCGTCGTCTTCTTCTTCGCACAGAAGGCCTTTGTCGAGGGCGTCACACTGACCGGAGTAAAGGGCTGATTCATGAAGCTCGCAGTAGTGGGTGGCGGGTCCACCTACACCCCTGAACTGATCGACGGATTCGCCCGGCTGCGTGACACGCTGCCGGTCGAGGAGCTGGTCCTCGTCGACCCGGCCGCCGACCGGCTCGAACTCGTGGGCGGCCTCGCCCGGCGGATCTTCGCCAGGCAGGGCCACCCGGGACGCATCGTCACCACATCGGACGTCGACGCGGGAGTCGCCGGCGCCGACGCCGTCCTGCTCCAGCTGCGCGTCGGCGGCCAGGCCGCCCGCAACCGGGACGAGACCTGGCCGCTGGAGTGCGGCTGCGTCGGCCAGGAGACCACCGGGGCCGGCGGCCTCGCCAAGGCCCTGCGCACCGTCCCGGTCGTCCTGGACATCGCGGAACGGGTCCGGCGCACCAACCCGGACGCCTGGATCATCGACTTCACCAACCCGGTGGGCATCGTCACCCGCGCGCTGCTCCAGGCCGGCCACAAGGCCGTCGGCCTGTGCAACGTGGCGATCGGCTTCCAGCGCAAGTTCGCCGCGCTCCTGGACGTGACCCCCGGCGAGGTGCACCTCGACCACGTCGGGCTCAACCACCTGACGTGGGAGCTGGGGGTGCGCCTCGGCGGCCCCGAGGGCGAGGACGTCCTGCCTCGGCTGATCGCCGAACACGGCGACGCCATCGCGGACGACCTGCACATGCCGCGCGCGATCGTGGACCGCCTCGGCGTCGTCCCCTCGTACTACCTGCGCTACTTCTACGCGCACGACCAGGTCGTGCGCGAGATGGGCACCAAGCCCTCGCGGGCGGCCGAGGTCGCCGCCATGGAGAAGGAACTCCTGGCGATGTACGGCGATCCGGAGCTGGCCGAGAAGCCCGCGCTGCTCGCCAAGCGCGGCGGCGCCTTCTACTCGGAGGCCGCCGTGGACCTCGCCGCCGGCCTGCTCGGCGGCAGCGGCTCCTCGCACCAGGTGGTGAACACGTACAACAACGGCACCCTGCCGTTCCTGCCGGACGACGCGGTGATCGAGGTGCAGGCGAAGGTCGACGCCTCGGGTGCGACGCCGCTCGCCGTGCCGGCCCTGGACCCGATGTACGCGGGGCTGATCGCCAACGTCACGGCGTACGAGCACCTCGCGCTCCAGGCCGCGCTGCACGGCGGCCGGGACCGGGTGTTCAAGGCGCTGCTCGCGCACCCCCTGATCGGCCAGTTCGAGTACGCCGAGGCGCTCACCGACAAGCTGATCGCGCACAACCGGGAGCACCTCCCGTGGGCGTGAACGGTTCGGTCCTCGCGATCGACGCGGGGAACAGCAAGACCGATGTGGCACTCATCGGTGCGGACGGCACGGTGCTGTCCACGGCCAGGGGCGGCGGCTTCCAGCCGCCCGTGGTCGGTATCGGTACGGCGGTGGACGTGCTCGGCGCGGCGGTGGAGCGGGTGCTGGCCTCGGCCGGCGTGGACACCGGGGCGGTCGCCCATGTGTCCGCCTGCCTCGCCAACGCCGATCTGCCGGTCGAGGAGGAGCAGCTGACCGAGGCGCTCGGCGCGCGCGGCTGGGGCCGCACGGTCGAGGTGCGCAACGACACCTTCGCGATCCTGCGGGCCGGGGTGGACGAGCCGCGCGGGGTGGCCGTGGTGTGCGGCGCGGGGATCAACTGCGTCGGCATGGTGCCGGACGGGCGGACCGCCCGCTTCCCCGCGATAGGCCGGATCTCCGGTGACTGGGGCGGCGGTTCGGGTCTGTCCGAGGAGGCGATGTGGTTCGCCTCGCGGGCCGAGGACGGGCGCGGCGAGCCGACGGAGCTGGCCCGCGCGCTCCCCGCGCACTTCGGGCTCGGTTCGATGTACGCGCTGATCGAGGCGCTGCACCTGGGCCGCATCGCGCCGGAGCGCCGGCACGAGCTGACGCCGGTGCTCTTCGCGACGAGCGCGGCCGGCGACCCGGTGGCGCGGGCCCTGGTGGACCGGCTGGCCGAGGAGGTCGTGGCGCTGGCCTCGGTCGCGCTGTCCCGCCTGGGGCTGCTCGGTGAGGAGGCCCCGGTGGTCCTGGGCGGCAGCGTACTGGCGGCCCGGCACCCGCAGTTGGACGCCCGGATCGCCGGACTCCTCGCGGAGCGGGCCCCGAAGGCGGTGGTGCGGGTGGTGCGGGAGTCCCCCGTGCTGGGCGCCGGTCTCCTGGGCCTGGACCACACGCGTGCGGAGCCCGAGGTGCACACCAGGCTGCGTGCGCAGTACGCCTGACGGATGGGCGGCAGGGGCGTCCCGTAGCCTTCGGGTTGTGGGGCGCCCTCGCGCGTACGGGAACCGATCGGTCGGCCCGGACGTGTTGAAGGGTGGGGAGGACGGCCGGTGGGGGATCGTGCCGTTCGCCTTGATCAACGGCGCAGGTCTTGATCGAATTGCTGTTGACCGCGGCCGGCCACGTTCGGCCGCACCACGGGCCCGGTGCTCGATCCAGGCGTTCTGGATGTGTGTACCGGTCCCTGCGGCCATACTTCTGGCCGGGTACCAGTCCCCCGATCGGCCGGGGGGCGGGCCGCCGTCAGTGACCGAGGGGGAGGTCGAGTGACACACCCGCCGAGTGTGCGCCGGGCGCCGCACAGCGCGCCGGAGCAGCCACCCGCGCCGGCGGCCGTACCCGTGCCGCCGCAGCGCGGCGGCCGGGCGGTCGCGGTCGAGTTGCTGCGTGCCGCGGCGACCACCGAACCGGGCAGGCTCCGGATCATCGGGGCCGTACTGGCGCTCCTGGTCCTGGCGTTCGGGGCGGTGGCGGCGGTCGAGATCAACGACCGCGCGGCCTCGGCCAACGACGTGGTGGAGCGCAGCCAGCCGCTCAGTGCGGACGCGGCGGGCATCTACCGCTCGCTGGCGGACGCGGACGCGGCGGCGGCGAGCGGCTTCCTGGCCGGTCCGCGGGAGCCGCGCGCGGTGCACGACCAGTATGTGAAGGACATCGAGGAGGCGTCCCGCCTGCTGGTGAAGGCCGCGGCGAACACGGACACCTCCTCGGCGTCCGGCCGCGAGATCACCACGCTCAACGAGGGACTGCCGCGCTACACGGGTCTGATCGAGCGCGCCCGCGCCACCAACCGGCAGGGCCTGCCGCTGGGCGGCGCCTACCTGCGGTACGCGAACCAGCAGATGTCCGGCCAGCTGCTGCCGGCCGCCGAGCGGCTGTACGAGGCGGAGACCGGCCGGCTCGACCGGGACCAGCACTCCGCGCGGGCCCGGCCGTTCTTCTCGCTGGGCATCGGAATCGTCGCGCTGGCGGTGCTGTTCTGGGCGCAGCGGCGCAACTACCGCCGGACGAACCGGGTGTTCAACCACGGTCTGCTGGCCGCGACGGCCGCGGCGACGGTGCTGCTGCTGTGGCTGGCGGTGGGGCACACGGTGGCCCGCTCCGACCTGGCCCAGGCCGATTCGCACGGGCAGCGGTCCATGGACGTGCTGAACCGGGCGCGCATCGACTCGCTGAAGGCGCGCGCCGACGAGAACCTCACGGTGGTCGCCCGGGGCGCGGTGCTCACCGCCGACGGCAAGAGCGACAAGTACGAGACGGACTACACCGCGGGCATGAAGGCGCTCGGCGAGGAACTGGCCGAGGCGGCGAAGCTCGCCGAGGACACCGGTGACACCGAGGGCGGCAAGCCGGTGGCCTCGGCCGCCAAGGCGGTCACCGAGTGGCAGGGCCGCCACCGGACCGCCCGCAAGGCCGACGACAGCGGCGACTACGACACCGCCCTGGAGCAGATCATCGGCCAGAAGAACTCCACGGGCGAGTCCTTCACGAAGGTGGACGAGGCCCTGCGCAAGGCGCTCGACCACGAACAGAGCGACTTCACCCGGGCCGCGGAGGACGGGCGCGGCGCCCTGGGCGGCCTGCCGGTCGGCGCGGTGGTCCTGGCCGTGCTGGGCGCGGTCGCGGCCATCGTCGGGGTCAACCGCAGGCTCTCGGAGTTCCGGTGACAGGGGAAGCGATGACAGCGAAGGACCCGAGGACGGGCCGCGGCCCGCTGCGCCGGCTGCGCGGCTGGGGCGGGGTGAGCGCCATGGCCGCCGCCTGCGCGGTGACGGCGTCGCTGACCCTGCTGCCGCTCTCCCACGACGGCGACGACGTGTTCGGCCCCCAGGCGACGGGGCCGGGCGCGCTGAACGCCCTCCAGACGCGGGCCGATTCCTGCAAGGACCCGCTGGCCAGCGTCCCGCCGTCCGAGGTGGACGGCGAGGCGGTCAGGCGGATCAAGGAGCGCGGCAAGCTCATCGCGGGCGTCGACCAGAACAGCTTCCAGTGGGGTTTCCGTGACCCGGAGACCGGGAAGCTGGAGGGCTTCGACATCGACCTGGTGCGGGCCATCGCCAAGGCCGTCCTCGGCGACGAGAACAAGGTGATCTTCCGGGCGATCCCGACCAACCAGCGCATCGAGGCGCTGGAGAACGACAAGGTCGACGTCGTCGTGCGGACGATGACGATCAACTGCGCCCGGCTGCGCGACGTCTCGTTCTCCACCCCCTACTTCCTGGCCGGCCAGCAGGTCCTCGCCGCCAAGGAGGACCACTCGATCACCGGCTACAACTCCACGCTGGCCGGCAAGCGGATCTGCACCGCCGAGGGCTCCACGGCGTACGACGAGCTGAAGAAGAAGTCGTACGGCGCCGTCTTCGAGGACGAGCACGACGGCACCCCGGCCGACGAGGACCAGCTGACCGTCCCCAACCAGCTGGACTGCCTGGTGCGGCTCCAGCTGGGCGAGGTGGACGCGATCGTCACGGACAACGCGCTGGCCGCCGGCCAGGCCGCCCAGGATCCGGCCGTGCAGCTCAAGGGCACCCCGTTCACCGAGGAGTACTACGGCGTGGCCACGAAGCTGGGCGCCGACGACCTGGTGGCCCGGGTCAACAAGGTGCTGCTCGACTACACCTCCGGTGGCGCGGGCAGCCCCTGGATGACGTCGTACAAGAAGTGGCTGGCGAACGGCCTGCCGGGAATCGAAGGGCCGCCGAAACCGCAGTAGGCGGGACAGAGCCCGCGGGCCCGGCACGATCCAGAGACAAGGCCCTGGGCCGTCCGGCCGGCGGTGGCGGCACTGATCCTGCCGGGCCCCCCGCCCGGCAGGGAGAGCGAAGAGGTGATCGATGGGCGTCGCTGGTCCCTTCCCCAGCTACGCGGCCCGGCCCCCCGGCCCTGTCATGGACCGGGACGAGGCCGACCGCGCGCTGGCCCGGCTCGGCGCGGAGCACGAGGCGATCGAGACCTCTCTCCTGGCCCTCCAGGACCACGCCGGCCGCCGGCTCCTGGAGGGCGCCGAGCTGACCGGTGTCACCCGGGAGCGGTGGACCGTCACCGAGCGGTCGATCACGCTGCTGTGGAGCTACTTCGACGCGTACGCGGGTGTGCTGAACGAGGCGCGCGAGGTGCGGGCCAGGCGCCGCCACCCCAACCGGGAGGACCTGGCGACCCTGACCGAGCTGCTGCGCGGCCAGGGGGTCACGGTGGCGCACGCGGCGGCCGGGCACGACCCGTCGGTCAGCGGCCCGGCCCGGCTCTCCGAGCGGTTCACGCTGGAGGAGCTGGTCTCCCGGATGAACGGGCTGTACGCGCGCGCCCTCGACATGGTCGTCGCGTCCGACGCCGTGTGGTCGGCGATGCCCGCCCGCATAGACCTCCTCGCCGCCGAGCTGCGCCGTACCCACTCGCTGGCGCACTCGGTGGGCGTGCGGCCCGGGGAACACCCCGCGGGCGACGACCTGGAGTCGATCACCCAGGAGCTGACGACGCTGCGGGCGCAGGTGATCTCGGACCCGCTGGCGTTCTGGCTGCCGGGGCCCGGGAGCGCGGCGCCCGGCGGCGGGCGTCCGGACACCACACGCTACGACCGGGCGGCGCAGGCGCTGGAGGAGGTGCGGCGCGAGGTCGAGGCGGTGCTCGCCGTCCGGCAGGACGCCGAACAGCGCCTCGTGCACCTGCGCGACGTGCTCTCCCGGGCCGACCGCACACTGGCCGAGGCCCGCACGGCGCGCGGCGAGGTGCTGGCCAAGATCGCCGCGTCCGAGGTGCCCGTGGTCAACGGCCCGCCGACCGTGCTCCAGGAGCGCCTGGCGGCAGCGTCGGAGTACCGCAGGCACGCCCGCTGGCACCGGCTCTCGCCGCTCCTGGAGACCCTGGAGCGGGAGGCCGAGGAGGAGTTGCTGCGGGCCCGGGAGCAACTGACGGCGGTCACCGCGCCGCTGGCCGTCCGGGCGGAGCTGCGCGGCCGGCTCGACGCGTACAAGGCGAAGGTGGCCCGGCACGGCCTGGCGGAGGACCCGGTCCTCATCGAGCGCTACGACGCGGCGCGCCGGATGCTGTGGAGCGCCCCGTGCGATCTGCGGGTGGCCGCGCAGGCGGTGCAGCGCTATCAGGACGCGGCGCTGGACCAGCTGAGCGGCCGGGGCGGGTCCGGCCCGCGGGACCGGCGGGGGCACCCGTGAGACGGACCGGGTCCGGGGAGCGCGCAGCGGGCATGAGCAGGAGTGACGGACCGTCGAGGCCGCCGAGGCGGCGGGGCGAAGAGGGGGAACGAACATGAGTACGCAGTGCCAGCGCCCCGCGTGCGAGGGCGGTTACGAGGACATGGGCGGCGGTGAGCTGTACTGCGACACCTGCGGTCTGGCGCCGGTGGTATCGCCCAATGGCCTGGTGAGTTCGCCGGCGACGGGGATCACGGGCGGCGGGCGGGCGAGCGGCCGGAGCAGCGGCAGCTCCTCCGCCCGCAGCAGTTCGCAGTCCTCGTCGCGGGCGTCGTCCCGGGCCTCCTCGCGTTCGTCGACCTCGCGGCGTTCGGTCTCGGGGCGGCTGTCGCGCTCGCTGTCCGGCCGGACCGGCTCGCATTCGGTCTCGGTGCGCTCGTCGGCCAAGTCGACCAACGCCTCGGGCCGCAACCGGCTGGGCGCGGGTCTGGTGCAGGTCCCGGACGTGCCGCGCCCCGATCCGCGTACCGCCGTGATGGAGAACCCGGAGGTGCCCGAGCGCAAGCGGTTCTGTTCGCGTTCGGACTGCGGGGCTCCGGTGGGCCGGTCGCGGGGCGAGCGGACGGGCCGCACCGAGGGGTTCTGCACCAAGTGCGGCCACCCGTACTCCTTCGTGCCCAAGCTCCAGGGCGGCGATGTCGTCCACGGGCAGTACGAGGTGGCGGGCTGTCTGGCGCACGGCGGGCTCGGCTGGGTCTATCTCGCGGTGGACCGCGCGGTCTCCGACCGGTGGGTGGTCCTCAAGGGCCTGCTCGACACGGGTGACCAGGACGCCATGGCGGCGGCCATCTCGGAGCGCCGGTTCCTCGCCGAGATCGAGCACTCGAACATCGTGCGCATCTACAACTTCGTCGAGCACCTGGACCAGCGGACCGGTTCGCTGGACGGGTACATCGTCATGGAGTACGTCGGCGGCAAGTCGCTCAAGGAGATCGCCAACGAGCGCCGCACGCCGGCCGGGAAGCGGGACCCGCTGCCGGTCGAGCAGGCGTGCGCGTTCGGCATCGAGGCCCTGGAGGCGCTGGGCCACCTGCACAGCCGCAACCTGCTGTACTGCGACTTCAAGGTCGACAACGCGATCCAGACCGAGGACCAGCTGAAGCTCATCGACATGGGCGCGGTCCGCCGGATGGACGACGACGAGTCGGCGATCTACGGCACGGTCGGCTACCAGGCGCCGGAGGTCGCGGACCTGGGCCCGTCGGTCGCCTCCGACCTGTACACGGTGGCGCGCACGCTCGCGGTGCTCACCTTCGACTTCCAGGGGTACACGAACGTCTTCGTGGACTCGCTGCCGGACCCGGACAACATCGAGGTGTTCCGGACCTACGAGTCGTTCTACCGGCTCCTGGTGCGGGCCACCGACCCGGATCCGGCCCGCCGGTTCGCCTCGGCGGCGGAGATGGCCGAGCAGCTGACGGGTGTGCTGCGGGAGGTGGTGTCGCTCCAGACGGGGCGCCCGCGTCCGGCGCTGTCGACGCTGTTCGGCGCGGAGCTGCGGGTCACCGACACGGAGCTGTTCGCCGCCCCGACGGGCGAGGTGTCGCGGCTGGGTGTCCGCAGGGCCGAGCCCGGCGGCTCCGGGTTCCTGGGGCGCCGGCGGGGCGGGGCGGCGAGATCGGCACTGCCGCCCGCCGCGGTGACCCCGCCCGGGGGTGTTCCGGGGGCGCTGCCCGCCGGTCCGCCGCCCGCCTCCGCGACGGGCGCCGCCCCGGTGCCCTCCGTCGCCACCCATGTCCGTGCCCCCGGCGGGCCCGGCACCGGCTCCGGCCCCCTGCCGCACACGCCGGCCACGGCGAGCGTCCCCGCCCCCCGCAGTCCGGTGCCCGTGCCGGCCGCCCCGCAGACGCCGCCCGACGCGCCGGCGCCCCGGCTGGCCGGGCTGGACGTGCGCGGGACCTCGCTGGCGCTGCCGGTGCCCCGGGTCGACGCGAACGACCCCAACGCGGGTTTCCTGGCCGGGGTGATGGCGTCGGCGCCCGCCGAGCTGATCGCCGCGTTGCAGGCGGTTCCGGCGGCCTCGCTGGAGACCCGGCTGCGTGAGCTGCGGGCGTATCTGGAGATGGGCGACCTCGACGCGGCCGGGAAGACCCTGACGGAGCTGGAGAGCCGGCACCCGGACGACTGGCGGGTGGTCTGGTACCGGGGCCTCACCTCCCTGGTGACCGGCGACAGGGAGAACGCGGCGCTGTCGTTCGACGCGGTGTACGACGCGTTTCCCGGGGAGCCGGCGCCGAAGCTGGCCCTCGGTATCTGCGCGGAGGTGCTGGGTCAGCTGGACAACGCCGCCGAGTACTACCGGCTGGTGTGGCTGACCGATCCGAGCTTCGTGAGCGCCGCGTTCGGCCTGGCCCGGGTGCAGCTCGCCGCCGGGGACCGGAACGCCGCCGTCCGGTCGCTGGAGTCGGTGCCCGAGGCGTCGATCCACTTCACGGCGGCCCGGGTCGCCTCGGTCCGGGCGCGGCTGCGCGAACGGGCCCCGGGCGAACCGCTGCTGACGGACCTGACGGCCGCTTCGGCGCAGGTGTCGGGGCTCGCCGGTCTCGGGCTCGACGCGGTGCGGCGGGAGCAGTTGTCGACCGAGGTGCTGGGCACCGCGCTCGACTGGGTACTCTCCGGTAGCCCTTCGGGCCCGCAGCAGTCCGCGCACGGCGGGCCGCAGGGCCCGGGGACGCTGCTCGGCAGCGAGCTGGACGAGCGCGGGCTGCGTTTCGGTCTTGAGCGCGCGTACCGGATGCTCGCCCGGCTCGCGGAGCCCGGCGCCGAGAGGATCGAACTGGTGGAGCGGGCCAACCGCTTCCGCCCCCGAACGTGGGTGTGAACATGTCGCAGAACCGCCAGGAGTCGGCGTTGCCGAGGTGCCCCGGCTGCGAGGAGCCGTTGGAGCAGGGCGACCTGTTCTGCGGTGCGTGCGGGTACGACCTGTCCGCCGTGCCGGAGCCGCCGCCGGACCGCCCGACGGTCGCCATCGCCACGCCGGGCCCGGGTACGGGCGCGCCGCCGGCCGGTGCGCCCGGCGCGGGTGCGCCGCATGCCGGGGCGCCGCGCGCCGCCGCGCCTTCCGGGGCGCGCCTCGACGGCCCGGCCCGCTCCGGGGACTTCGAGCTGGCCGCCCCGGGGGCGGCCGCGCCCGATCCGCGGCTGTCCCCGAAGCCGGCGCAGGCCGTCGCGACGGCCCCCGCGGCCGGCGCCAAGCTGTGTGTGGCCTGCCGGGCCGGCCGGGTCGACGGCGACGGCTACTGCGAGAACTGCGGCCACGCGCAGCCGCGCGAGCGCGACCACATGGAGCAGGAGCTCGGTTCGGTCGCCGCGGTCAGCGACCGGGGGCTGCGCCACCACCGCAACGAGGACTCGTTCGCGGTGTCCACGACCGCCCTGCCGGACGGCTCGGCGGCCGTGGTGGCGATCGTGTGCGACGGGGTGTCGTCGGCCAGCCGGCCGGACGAGGCCTCGGCCGCGGCGGCGAGCACGGCCAACGAGTCCCTGCTGGAGGCGCTGCCGCGCGGCACGCATCCGCAGCAGGCGATGCACGAGGCGATCGTGGCGGCCTCGGAGTCGGTCAACCGGCTGGCCCAGGAGCCGGACCGGGGGCGCGAACCGCACCGCCATCAGAACGCCCCGGCGTGCACGCTGGTCGGCGCGGTGATGGCGAGCGGTCTGCTGGTCGTCGGCTGGGTCGGCGACAGCCGCGTGTACTGGGTGCCCGAGGACCGCTCCACGGCGCCCGCCCGGCTGACCGAGGACGACTCCTGGGCCGCGCAGATGGTCGCGACGGGCCTGATGAGCGAGGCGGAGGCGTACGCGGACGAGCGCGCCCACGCCATCACGGGCTGGCTCGGCGCCGACGCCTACGAACTGGAGCCGCACACCGTCTCGTTCAAACCGGACCGGCCCGGCCTCGTGGTGGTCTGCACGGACGGCCTGTGGAACTACGCGGAGTCCGCGGCCGAGATGGCCGCCGCGGTCCCCGAGGACGCGTACGAACGACCGCTGCACGGCGCACGGGTGCTGGTGGGTCACGCCCTCGACGGCGGGGGCCACGACAACGTAACAGTGGCCCTGCTGCCGTTCGCCGTGTCACCGCAGGGGGCAGGCTCCGCCTGAACCGGGCGGTTCACCCTGCCCACCTTTGATGCCTTTGTCCGTACATCTGTCTTCATCTGACACGTGGAGCCTCAAGGAGCCGATCAGATGGCCAACTTCTCCAAGTCGAACGTGCCGCAGTTCTCCGTCGAGGTGTACCAGAACGAATTCCTGCCCGAGGGCGGCCGTGAGGTCAACGGCATCATCACGGTCACTTCGACCGGGGGCGGCACCACCGGGGGCGTGCCCCTGGCGGGCGCGTCCGGGCCGGGGCGGGCCACCGGCGCCGCCGTGGTGATCATGGTGGACTGTTCGGGTTCGATGGACTACCCGCCGACGAAGATGCGCAACGCCCGCGACGCGACGGCGGCGGCGATCGACACCCTGCGCGACGGCACCTCGTTCGCCGTGGTCGACGGTACGCATGTGGCCAGGGAGGTCTACCCGGGCAACGGCCGGCTCGCCGTCGCCGACGCCCGGACCCGGGCCCAGGCCAAGGAGGCCCTGCGCCGGCTGAGCGCGGGCGGCGGTACGGCGATCGGGACCTGGCTGCGGCTGGCGGACCGGCTGCTCGGCTCCGCCGACGTGGACATCCGGCACGGCATCCTGCTGACGGACGGGCGCAACGAGCACGAGTCGCCGGAGGACCTGCGCGCGGCGCTGGACGCCTGCGCGGGGCGGTTCACCTGTGACGCCCGCGGGGTCGGCACCGACTGGGAAGTGAAAGAAGTCACAGCCATCGCCTCGGCGCTGCTCGGCACGGCCGACATCGTCGCCGACCCGGCGGGGCTCGCGGCGGACTTCACGCAGATGATGGAGAACGCCATGGGCAAGGAGGTCGCGGACGTCGCGCTGCGGCTGTGGACCCCGGTCGGCGTGGAGATCCAGTACGTGAAGCAGGTGGCGCCGACGGTCGCCGACCTGACCGACCGCCGCACCGAGGCGGGCCCCAGGGCCGGGGACTACCCCACGGGTTCCTGGGGCGACGAGTCCCGCGACTACCACGTCTGCGTCCGGGTCCCGGAGGCCGGAATCGGTCAGGAGATGCTCGCGGCCCGGGTCTCCCTGATCCTTCCCGACCCGGCCGGCGGGGCGCCGCAGACGCTTTCGCAGGGCCTGGTGCGGGCGGTGTGGACGGACGACATGGTGGCGTCCACCTCGATCAATCCGCAGGTCGCGCACTACACGGGTCAGGCCGAACTGGCACAAGTCATCCAGCAGGGTCTTGATGCCCGCAAGTCGGGAGACTTCGACGGCGCCACGGCCAAACTGGGTCGTGCGGTACAGCTGGCATCCGCGTCCGGGAACGAGGACACTGCGAAACTGCTTTCGAAGGTGGTAGACGTCGTCGACGCGGCGACGGGTACTGTGCGACTGAAGGCGAAGGTCGCGGAAGCGGACGAGATGACCCTCGAAACCCGCTCCACGAAGACGGTACGCGTCAAGAAATAGCCACATATCCACACCGATCAGCAGCCCGCCGGTTCAGGTCCGCCGGGCCGCGGAGCAAGACGAATAACGGCCTGCGGGCCGGACAAGGAGAGGGGGAAGCGCCGACATGCCGACCTGCCCGAACGGACACCAGTCGGGTTCCGAGGACTGGTGCGAGGTCTGCGGCCACCGCATGACCGGGCCGGGCGCGCCTGCGGGTGCGGTTCCCCCGCCGCCTCCTCCGCCGCCCGCGCGGGGTTACGGATATCCGCAGCCCCACGACCCGAACGCGACGGCCCAGGCCGAGCTGTGCCCGCAGTGCCGCACGCCGAGGGAGGCGATGGCGCCGTTCTGCGAGGAGTGCCGCTGGAACTTCCTCACGAGCACCGCGACCTCGTACACCCCGCTGGCCCCGCAACACGGCGGCCCCGGTCCCGGTCCCGGGCACAATCCGCCGCAGGGCTTCCCCTCCCAGCAGCAGCAACCGCCGCAGCAGCAGCGCGACCCGTTCGACTACCAGGGCTCGCGGCCCTCGCAGATGAACCGCTCGGCCGAGCCGCTGTCCGCGGGGCCCGGCCAGTCCGGTCCTCCCGCACCGTTCGGGCAGGGCCCGCAGGGCACCCCGCCGCCGTACCAGCAGGGACCGCCCGGCCAGCCCGGACAGCAGGGCCGGCAGGGTCCGCCGCCTCCGCCCCCGTACCAGCAGGGGCCTCAGGGCGGCCAGCAGGGCGGACCCCCGCCGTCGCCGTTCCAGCAGCAGGGCCAGCAGCAGGCGCCGCACGCCTTCCAGCAGACGGCTCCCCCGCAGGCCCCGCCGCGCTCCGACGGGGACGACTGGCTGCTCTCCCCGCCGTCCCAGACCGCCCAGGGCCCGCAGACGCCGATGCAGCAGCCGCCCTTCCCGGGCCAGCAGCACGGCCCGGGGCCGCAGGGCCCGGGTCAGCAGCACGGACCCGGGCAGGGGCACGGGCAGGCTCCGCTGTCCAACAACTGGACGGCGTTCATCGCCCCGGACCGTGACTACTTCCTGGCGATGATGCAGCGCAGCGGCCCCGAGGCCACCGGGCTCAACCTGCCCGCGTACTCCCCGGAGCAGCAGCTCGCGCTCACCGGCAGCCAGATCACGATCGGCCGCCGCCGGCACAGCACGGGCGAGTCCCCGGACATCGACCTGTCGGTGCCGCCGGAGGACCCGGGCGTCTCCCACCAGCACGCGGTGCTCGTCCAGCAGCCCGACAGCAGCTGGGCCGTGGTCGACCAGAACTCCACCAACGGCACCACGGTCAACGGCGCCGAGGATCCGATCCAGCCCTACGTCCCCGTTCCGCTCCAGGACGGCGACCGGGTGCACGTCGGGGCGTGGACGACGATCACGGTCCGCCGGGACTGACGCCGCCGGGCACAGAGCGGCCGGTGAAAGACGGAAAGCCTCTCACCGGCCGCTCTGCCGTGCGGATAGTTCGCGCCGCGAATGTCCGTCCCGGGCGGGGCCGTACCGTCACCACCTGCCGTATTCTGGGCGAATGCGAAAGGCCGAAGGCGAACAGATGGGGATCGCCACCGCATTGGTGCGCTCCGCATTTCTGGTGAACGCCGTGTACGCCGATTCCGGCCGCGAGCACGGCATCACCGCCCAGCAGGGCCAGCTGCTCTGCGTCCTGATGCTCAAGCCGTACGGCATGCGCGAGCTGGGCACCGTGCTGGGTCTGGCCAAGTCCAGCCTCACCGGACTGGTGGACCGGAGCGTGCAGCGCGGCCTGGTGTGCCGCGAGGCCGATCCGGAGGACGGGCGCGCCGTGCGGGTGGCGCTGACCGGGGCGGGAAGCAAGCTGGCCGAGGTGTTCTACGAGGAGACCAGCCGACGGGTGGAAGCACTCGCGGACGGCGTCGACGCCCCCGACCGCGCGCTGCTGGCCGCCCTCCTCGGCCGCCTGGTGCTGGACAACAAGGTGCCGGTGGTCTTCCGCGGTCCCTGCGAGAACGCGCCCACGGACACCCCCGGCTGTTAGGCCGTGCCCTCGTCGCGGGTGATTCCGAAGAGTTCGGCGAAGCGGCCGGTGAACAGGTCCTTGCCCTTGTACGCGCTGACCTGCGCGGCCGGCAGGACGGCCGGGCCGTCCGGGGTGGGCACCTGCCCCACCCCGCCGCCGGGGCCGAGCGGCAGCAGCGCCGAGGGCGGCGACGGCCGGTAGGTGCCCGTCGGAACCTCGCCGCGCACCTGGGCCAGGACGTTGCCCGCCACCACCTCGGCGTGCTTCATGGCGTACCCGGCCATCTTGGCCTCGGCCAGGCCGGTGAGGTCGCCGAGGGCGTAGATGTGGTCGTGGCCCACGACGTTGAGGCGTTCGGTGACCGGGACGCGGCCCTGCGCGTCGCGGGCGGCGACCCGGCCGTCGGCGAGGTAGCCGCCGTTGGAGCGCACGCCGTAGCAGCGGAACCAGAGGTCGGCCTCGATCGCGTCGCCGCCCGTCGTGGTCACCGTGAACGGCTTCAGGCGCCCCGGCTCGGCCGGCGGTTCCCCGGCGAGCGCGGTACCGAGCCGCAGCTCCACGCCGATCCCGTCCAGCTGGCGCAGCAGTTCCTCGCGGAACTCCGGCAGGAAGCCCGGCATCAGCTCATCGGCCGGGTCGGTCACGATCACGTGCTTGCCGGGCCAGACCGCCTTGATCTCGCCGGAGAGTTCGAGGCCGACCGGTCCGGCGCCGGCGATCAGCACTCGCCCGGCGGCGGCGAGTTCCGCGTGGGCTTCGCGTATCCGGGCCAGCGCGTCGCCGGAGAGGTCGGTGTCCGTCTTGGCGGGGAACGGGTAGTCGGAGCCGGACGCGAGCACCAGGTAGTCGGCGGCGATCCGCTCGCCGGAGGCCAGGGTGACGCCGCCCGGGTCGACGGCGACGGCCCGTTCGCGGCGGAAGGTGCCGCGCTTCAGGAGGGTGTCGTACGGGAAGAAGATGTTCTCCGCCCAGTCGGGCCTGACCAGGGCCCGAAGTGATCCCGCCGCGTGGACGAATGCGTCCTTGGGGTCGATGAGCACCACATCGGTTTCCTCGTCGAGCGCTTTGGCGACCGCCGATCCGCCGTATCCCCCACCGATGACCACAACCGTGCGACGGGCCGTTCCGTTTGCCATGCCGATCCCCATCCCTGAATGAGCACGCATAAGTACGCGCATCATATAGTTCGCCACACGAACATAATGGTTCGTGTCACGAACTGTAAAGCGCTCATGCCGCTGCCCCGGCGGAGTCACCCGGGCCCTCTCCTCGCGGGCGGCGCGTCTGCGACCATGGACGGGTGACTGAGAATCCGCGCGACACGGTGCAGGAGCTGACCTTCTACGAGCAGGTCGGCGGCGAGGAGACCTTCAGGCGCCTGGTCCACCGCTTCTACCAGGGCGTCGCCGACGACCCGCTGCTGCGGCCGATGTATCCGGAGGAGGATCTCGGGCCCGCCGAGGAGCGGTTCGCGCTCTTCCTCATGCAGTACTGGGGCGGCCCGCGCACCTACAGCGACCGGCGCGGGCACCCCCGGCTGCGGATGCGGCACGCGCCGTTCCGGGTGGACCGCGCGGCGCACGACGCCTGGCTGGGCCACATGCGCGTGGCCCTGGACGAACTGGGCCTGGCACCCGAGCACGAGCGTCAGCTGTGGGACTACCTCACCTACGCCGCCGCCTCGATGGTGAACACGGACGGCTGAGAAGCGGTCACAGGGCGAACATATACGTGCGGAATCCGGTGCTCTGCGGCCGGATACCGGTCACAATCCCATCAAGTTGTACCCGTAAGCGGTTTCCACACGCAGCGGCCGTCTGACAGCATCCAGGCAGCGCAGGGGGCGGGCGTTGCGTGAGTGGTGACTAGGGGGCCAGGTGTGACGGGGTTCGTCTTTCTGCGGGTGAGGGCGCACCGGCTCCTTCTCGCCGCGGCCGTGCTGGCCGTGCTCCTGACCACCTCGGTACTGGCCGCGCTCACCGCGTTCTCCGGTTCCATCGGGGACGCCGCGCTGCGCCACACCCTCACCCACCGCTCGGCCGTCCCCGCCGCGCTCCTGGTCTCCGCGCAACTGGAGCCCGGCGAGCGGGAGTCCGCCGACACCGCGGCGCGCGAGGCCGCCCGGGAGTCCTTCGACGGCCTGCCGGTGACCGTGCGGAAGCTGGAGGCCTCCGGTCCGTACGCGCTGCCGCGCGGCCTCCAGGCCCCGGCCGCCCGGCGCGGTGACCCGGACCTCACCCACTTCGCCTCGCTGGACCGCAGCCGCGTCCGCCTCACCGCAGGCCGCATGCCCGTCGCCGGGGCGGGGAAGAGCGGCGGCCCCGTCGAGGTCGCCCTCCCCTCGACCGCCGCCGCTGCCCTGTCGCTGAAGCCCGGCGCGCGGCTGAAGGTCACCGACCGGCTGGGCGGCAAGCCGGTGCGCATCGTGATTACCGGGCTCTACAAGGCCGCCGACCAGGCCGACCCGTACTGGCAGTTGGACGCGCTCGGCGGTCGCGGCGTCCGCAAGGTCGTCTTCACGACCTACGGCCCGCTGCTCACCGACCCGGCGGTGCTCGGCTCGGGGCGGATCAGCTCGGGCGAGGTGTCCTGGCTGGCCTCCGCCGACTTCCGGACCGTCACCACCGGCCGTATGGAGGCCCTGCACGACGCGGCGACCACAGGCCCGAAGAAGCTGCTGGCCCGGCCCGAGTTCAAGGACGGGGCGAGCGCGCGGACATCCCTGCCCACCGTGCTCGACCAGGTCGACCGCGCGCTGCTGGTCTCCCGCTCGACGCTGACGATCGTGGCCGTGCAACTGGTCCTGCTCGCCGGGTACGCCCTGCTGCTCGTGGCCCGGCTGCTCAGCAGCGAACGCGCCGGGGAGACCGAACTGCTGCGGGCACGCGGCGGATCGCGTGCCCGGATCACCTCGCTCGCGGCCGTCGAGGCGCTGCTGCTCGCGCTGCCCGCCGCCGTCGTCGCGCCGCTGCTCGCCGGCCCGCTGACCCGGCTCCTCGCCGACCGCGGCGAACTCTCCCGGATCGGTCTGCGCCTGGACACCGGGGTCACGGGACAGGTGTGGCTGATCGCCGCCGTCACCGCGCTGGCCTGCGCGCTCGCCGTGGTGGCGCCCGCGCTGGCCGCCAGCTCCGGGGGCAGGCGCTCGACGCGTTCGGCCGCGCTGCCCGCACCGGTCCGGGCGGGCGCGGACCTGGCGCTGCTGCTGATCGCGGCCGTCGCGTACTGGCAGCTGGACCGGCAGACCAAGGGCTCGGGGAGCGGCGCGCTCAGCGGCGACCGCTCGGGCGGGCTCGGGATCGACCCGCTGCTCGTGGCCGCGCCCGCGCTGGCCCTGCTCGCCGGGACCGTGCTGACCCTGCGGCTGCTGCCGCCCGCCGCGCGCCTCGCGGAGCGCCGGGCGGCGGGCGGCCGGGGGCTCGCGACCGCCCTGGCCGGCTGGCAGTTCAGCCGCCGCCCCCTGCGGGGTGCCGGGCCGGTCCTGCTGCTGGTCCTCTCGGTGGCGATGGGCATGCTGGCGATCGGGCAGAGCGCCTCGTGGAACCGTTCGCAGAGCGACCAGGCCGACTTCAGGTCCGGTGCCTCGGTGCGCATGACGGGCGGCATCAGCGCGGACCCGGCCAAGTCCGGTGCGTACGAGGGGCTGCCGGGCGTACGCGAGGTGGCGCCCGCCTTCCGGACGACGGTGGACCTCTCCGACGAGCGCACCGCCGACATCCTCGCGCTGGACACCACGCACGCCGACGAGCGGATGCTGATGCGCGACGACCTCGGCGGCGGCTCCACCGCCCGGCTGTTCGACTCGCTCGCTCCGGAGAAGACCGCGCGCACCGGGCTGCCGCTGCCCGACGGCAGCACCCGGCTCCGCTTCGACCTGGCGATCTCCGTACCGGCCGCCGCCCACCAGACCTCGCCCTCCGGCATGGCCCCGCAGCTCACCGTGTTGCTGGAGGACCGCTACGGCCTCCCGTACCAGGTGGCCGCCGGGGCCGTGCCGGCCGACGGGAAGGTCCGCCCGTTCGAGATCAAGGTGGCCGCCGCCGGCGGGCTGGCCGTCACCGGCTTCGAACTGGACGACAAGCAGCCCGTCGCTCACGGCGAGTCGCACCGGCTCGCCGTCACCCAGCTGCGCACGGTCGGCGAGGACGGCGCCGAGCGGCCGGTCCCGCTGCCTTCCGGTTTCCGCTGGCAGGCCGCCGTGAGCGCCGACTCGTTCGGCGACGTGCAGCCCGGCGCGGCCGCCTTCCCCACCGCGTCGGCCGCCACCCCGCTGGGCGTCGACTACCTCACCGGCTCGGTCACCTACGAGGACGCGGTGTACTCGGTGCCCGCCCTCAACGTGCGGATCACCGCGGAGCGGCCCAAGACCCCGGCCATGATCCAGGCGGTCGCCACGGACGCCTATCTCAAGGCCACCGGGGCGAAGACCGGGCAGGCCGTCGACGTCACGCTGGCCGGCGAACGGGTCCGGGTGAAGATCGCCCGGACCGTGCACCGGCTGCCGACGACCGGCCCCGGCGGCTCCGCCGAGGCGACCACGGAGTACCGGCGGGCCAGGGACGGCGGGGCGCTGCTGCTCGACCTCAGGTCCCTGGGCCAGGTCTTCGCCCAGCGGCCGAGCGCCCGGCTCACCGCCACCGAGTGGTGGCTGAGCACCGCCCCCGGCCGCACCGCCGAGGCCGCCGCCGCGCTGCGCGCCCTGCCCGACACCGACCCCGCGCAGGTGCTGGTCCGCGACGAGGTCGCCGACGAACTGGTCAGCGATCCGCTGGGGGCGGGCCCGCAGTCGGCGCTGCTCGCGGTGGCGGTCGTCGCGGCGGCCCTGGCCGCGGTCGGCTTCGCGGTGGCGGCGACCGGCTCGCAGCGGGAGCGTTCCGCCGAATTCGCCGTGCTGCGCGCGCTGGGCACCCCGCGCCGCCAGCTGGCCCGGATGACCGCGGCCGAGCAGGGCGTGCTGATCGCCATCGCCCTGCTGGTCGGGGGCGCGCTGGGGGCACTGCTCACCCGGGCGGTGGTGCCGCTGATCGTGCTGACCGGACAGGCGGCCCAGCCGGTGCCGTCGGTGCTGGTGCGACTGCCGGCCGGACAGGTCGCGCTGCTGCTGGCCGGGGTCGCGGCCCTGCCGCTGCTCATCGTCGCGGCCCTCGCCCTGCGCCGCGCCGACCCCGCGATTTCGCTGCGCCACCAGGGGGACCACTGACATGAGCCCGCGTTCGAGAACCCCCCGCACGGCGGCCGCATCCGCCCCCTGGGTACGGACCCGGCTGCGGACCGCGCCCGGCGCCGCCTGCGCGTTCTTCCTGCTGGTGCTGGTGACGGCGTTCCTCGCCGCCGCCTTCCCCCGCTCCGTCGACCGCTACGAGGGCCAGGGGCTGCGCCACGACCTCGACGTCGTCGAACCGAGGCGCAGCGTCCTGGAGGTGAGCGGCCCGCAGCCGGGACTGGAACTGCCGGCCGCCGCGCGCGAGGAGGCGGTGCGCGGGGCCACGATGGCCGCCGCGCAGCGCCGCATCCTGGACGCGCTGCCCGACCCGGTGCGGGCCGACGCCGCCCAGTCCGCCTACGGGGTCCGCACCTCGGACCCGGTCGCGGCGAAGGAGACCTGGCTCCCCCGCCCGTACGGCATCGACCCGGCCCTGACCTACGTCACACAGTCCGCGCTGCCCGACCACGCCACCCTGCGCACGGGGTCGTGGCCGAAGGCGCGCGGCCAGGTGACGATGCAGACCCGCGAGGTCGAGGCGGCCGTGACCGAGGCGACCGCGAAGGCGCTGCGGATCGAGGCCGGTGCGACGGTCGCCGTCCCGACCCGGGGCGGCGGGAAGGTGACCGTACGCGTCACCGGCATCGTCGCCCCGAAGCACCCGAAGGCCTCCTACTGGTCGGCCGAGCAGCTGCTGCGCACCCCGTCGCTGGTCCCCATCCCCAGCAAGGACAGCCCGCGCTACTACTGGACGGCCGCGCTGCTGCTGCCCCCGGACGCCGGCCCGGCCCTGCTCGCCACGACGGGGCAGCCCGAGCTGTACTGGCGGCTCGCGCCGGACAGCTCCCGCCTGGACTCCCGCGACGTGGACCGGCTGCGTACGGCGGTCGCCTCGCTGGAGGGCGGCCCCGGACTGCTCACGATGCGCCAACTGGCCGGGGACACGGTCACCGTCACCACTGACCTGGACGAGATCCTGGCCTCCTACGACGGCATGCGCGCGGCGATCGAGCCGGTCGTCACGGTGGCCGCCGTCGGTATCGGGGCCGTCGCCGCCGTCGTCCTGCTGATGACGGGCGGCCTGATCGCGGGCCGCCGGCACGCCGAACTGGCCCTGCTGCGGGCCCGCGGCGGGTCCCTGGCCGGCATCGGGGGCCGGCTGCTCGCCGAGACCGCGGTGACGGCCGTACCGGCGGGTGCGCTGGGGCTGCTGCTCGCGGTCCTTGCCGTGGGCGAGGCCAGGATGCTGCCCGCCGTGGCCGGGGCCGGCGCGGTCGTCGTGCTGGTCTGCGCGGCGCTCCCGCTGCACACGGCCCTCCTGCACCGCAAGCACCAGCTGCACGGCGCCCGGGACGACCTGGCGACCGCCCGCCCGTCCCGGCGGCGTACGGTCGCCGAGCTGACCCTGCTGGTGCTGGCCGTCGGCGCCGTCGCGGCGCTGCGCCGGCGCGGCACGGACAGCGCGGGCGGCACCGACCTGCTGGTCAGCGCCGCGCCCGTGCTGGTCGCGCTGATCGCGGCCGTGGTCCTGGTCCGGCTCTACCCGCTGCCGCTGCGGCTCGCGCTGCGGTCCGTGGCCCGGCTGCGCGGTGCGGTCGGCTTCCTGTCGCTGGCGCGGGCGGGCCGCTCCTCGGCCTCCGGCACCCTGCCGCTGCTCGCGCTGCTGGTCGCGCTGACGACGGCGGCGTTCGGCGGCTCGGTCCTCGCGGGGGTCGCGGACGCCCGTGACGACGCGGCCGTGCTCGCCACCGGGGCCGACGCCCGGATCAGCGGTCCGGGCGACTCCGTACCGCTGCCCGCCGCCCTGATCCGCGCGGCCGGCGCAGCGGACGGCGTACGCGAGGTGGTGCGGGTCCAGATCGAGTACGGGGTCTCGCTGCCGCCCGCGGCCGGCGGGTTCGAGGACGCGAAGGGCGCGACGCTGATCGGCGTCGACCCGGACGTGTACGCCCGGCTGGCCCGTGCCGTCGGCCTCGGCTCCTTCCCGGCCGGCCGGCTGAAGGCCACCGACGCGCGGCCGGAGAAGGGGCGGCCCGCGTCGAAGGACCGGGTCCTGCCGGTGATCGCCTCGCCCTCGGTCGCCGAGCGGCTCGGGGACGGGGCGCGCGATCTCCAGTCGCTGGCCGGTGACTTCAAGGTCAGGGTGGCCGGCACGGTCACCCGCACTCCGGCCGTCTCCGACACCTCCTTCATGATCGTCGACGCCTCCGCCCTCACCCACCGGCAGACCACCGCGCTCCTCCTCACCGGCGACCGCCCGGACGCCGCCGGGCTGCGCGAGGCCGCCGCCGACGCGGGCAAGGGGTTCTCCGTACAGCTGCGCTCCGAGCAGCGCGCCTCGTACGTCGACACCCCGATGCAGAACGGCGCCGAGCGGATCTACCTGGCGGCCATCGCGGCCGGTGCCGGGTACGCCCTGCTCGCCGTGCTCCTCTCGCTGCTGCGGACCGCCCCGGAACGCACCACGCTGCTGGCCCGGCTGCGCACCATGGGCCTCACCTCCCGGCAGGGCGGGCGCCTCCTCGGCTTCGAGGCCATGCCGCAGGCCCTGCTCGCCGCCGTGGGCGGGCTGCTCGTCGGCCGGGCCACCATCGCACTGCTCGCACCGGGCATCGACCTGGTGCACCTCGCGCTCTCGACCGGCCCCGGCTCCAGCCTGCTGGACACCGCACCGCTGCGCACCGACCCGTGGTCCCTGGTCCTGCCGGCGCTGGGCGTGATCGTCCTCGCCGCCGCGGTGGCCGGGGCGCAGGCCTGGTGGGCGGGCCGCCGCGGATCGATCACCGAACTCAGGGCAGGAGACTCCCGATGACGACGCCGTCGACCGATTCCACGCTGGCGGAGCTCGAACAGCGGGCCACCGCCCGGCGCGACCGGCCCTCCTACGGGCACGACGCGCTGATCGCCTGCGACCGTCTGGTGCGCATCTTCACCACGGACGGCGTGGAGGTGCAGGCGCTCCAGGGCCTCGACCTGCTGGTGGAAGAGGGCGAACTGCTGGCGCTGGTCGGGGCGTCCGGCAGCGGCAAGTCGACGCTGATGAACATCCTGGCGGGGCTGGACGAGCCCACGGCGGGGGCGGCGAAGGTGGCGGGCTGCGACCTGCTGTCCATGGGACAGAAGGAACGGCTCCGCTACCGCCGGGACGTCGTCGGCTTCGTCTGGCAGCAGACCGCCCGCAACCTCCTGCCGTATCTGACGGCCATCCAGAACATCACGCTGCCGATGCAACTGCGCGGCCGAGTCCGCGGCCGCGAACGGGCCGCGCGCGCGGAGGCGTTGCTGCGGATGCTGGAGGTCGAGGACTGCCGCGACCGGCGCCCGCAGCAGATGTCCGGCGGCCAGCAGCAGCGGGTGGCGATCGCGGTCTCGCTCGCCAACTCCCCCTCGGTGCTGCTCGCCGACGAGCCGACCGGCGAACTCGACTCGGCCACCGGCGAGCAGGTCTTCGCCGCGTTCCGCCGCGCCAACGAGGAGCTGGGCACGACGATCGTGATCGTCACCCACGACCAGGCGGTCGCGAACGAGGTACGCCGTACGGTCGCTATCCGGGACGGCCGTACCTCCTTCGAGGTGCTGCGCCGCACCGAGGTCGACGCGGCGACCGGCCAGGAGTCCCAGGTGGCCCGCGAGTACGCGATGCTGGACCGCGCCGGCCGGCTGCAACTGCCCGCCGACTACACCGAGGCGCTGGGCATGGAGCACCGGGTGATGCTGGAACTGGAGCAGGACCACATCGGCGTGTGGCCGGACGGCCCGAAGCCGGAGAGCGCGGAGCCGGAGAGCGCCGGCCCCGAGTAGCGGCCGCGGGGTGACCGCAGCCGAGGCCGGCCGGTGAACGGCCGTTAGGATCCGGCCATGACGACGTTCGAACGCGAGATCACCGAGCCGGTCGACCTGTGTCTGCCCGACGGCACGCTCAATCAGGCGGCGGTCGGCTGGTCGCGGGTGCCGCTGCACCGCGCCAATCTGCGCGGCTGGGGCCGGACGAAGCGCTGGGAGTACTGGTGCGTGACGACGCCCACGCATCTGGTGGCGCTGACCGTCAGCGACCTGGACTTCCTCGCCCTGAACACCGTCTACCTGCTCGAATACGCGCCGGGCGGCCTGGAGTTGGAGCGGACCGCGATCATCCCGGCGGGCCGCGGAGTCCACCTCCCCGACACCGTGGCAGGCGCCCCCGGCTCCCCGGACGTGGTGACCGGCCCGGCGCGCCCCACGGGCGGCAAGGTGCGCGTCGAGATCCGCGACGAGCCCGGCGGCACCCGGCTGCGGGCGCGCTGCCTGACCCAGGAGCGGCTGCCGCTCGAAGTGGACCTCCTGGTCGCCCGGCCGCCGGGCCACGAGTCGCTCTCCGTGGTCGTGCCCTGGGACAGCCGGCGCTTCCAGTACACCTCGAAGCAGACCGCGCTGCCCGCGTCCGGCCGGGTCCGGATCGGCAGCGAGTTCCTGGAGTTCGACGGGGACGACACCTGGGCCGTCCTGGACCACGGCCGGGGCCGCTGGCCGCGTACGGTCGACTGGAACTGGGGCGCCGCCTCCGGGCGCACCGACGGGCACACCGTGGGCCTCCAGTTCGGCGGGCGCTGGACCCTGGGCAGCGGCTCCACGGAGAACGGGCTCTGTGTGGACGGCCGGCTCAGCAAGATCGGCGAGGAGCTGGCCTGGCGCTGGTCACCGGCCGATCCGCTCGCCCCGTGGACCATCCGCACCCCGCTGACCGGCCAGGTGGACCTGACGTTCACCCCGTTCCACAACCGCAGGGCCCGCACCGAGGCCGGCCTGATCGCCAACCGCACCGACCAGTGCTTCGGCCACTACGACGGCCGTGTCCGCACCGACGACGGCAAGGAGATCGCGGTGGACCGCCTGCTGGGCTGGGCGGAGGACGTGCACATGCGCTGGTGACCGGGGCGGCGGGTCAGCCGCGTACGGAGACCGCGAGGTTCCCGAGGCCGCCGGCCGCGCCCGCCCGGCGCAGCGCGATGGAACCGTACGGGGTGCGCAGCCTCAGCCAGCCACCGGCCGCCAGCAAGGCGACGGGGAAGCCGGGGGCGGCGCGCAGGAAGCCGAGAGCCTGCGCGGCGTGCACGGCGCGCAGCGGGAGCTCCGTGGCGGCGACGGTGCGCGACCAGATGTCGTGCCCGATGCGGTCCCGCTCGGCCCGGGTGCGCAGTTCCTCGGGCAGGGCCTCGTCGCGGGTCCTGAACTCGGTGACCGCGGCGTTCAGCGCGGCGCGCAGGGAGGCGGGGTCGGGCAGCCCGGGACGCTCGGCCCAGCCGCCGCGCGGCGGGAGGACACCGGCCCAGGGCGGCCCGGTCACCGGGGCGGGCAGGACGCCGGTGCCGGCGTCCGGGCCCTCGGCGGAGAGGGACTCCAGGAGTTCCCCGGCCGACACCGTGACGTCGAAGTCGTGCGCGTCCGCCAGCCGCGCCGCCCGGATCGCCAGCACGTCGAACGACGGTGGCCTGCCGAACACGGCGAGCGCGCCGCCGCCCGACTGGAGGCGTACGGCCGCGGCCCGGTCGTAGTGGAGCAGCCGTCCGAGGAAGGCCGCGAGATCCGCGGCCTCCCTCGCGTCGGCGAACCGCAGCGACTGTACGGACACGGTCATACCGCGGCGGGCTCCTCGGCGAGGTACTCCTGGAGGAACAGCTTCTCCTCCGCGGAGATCCGCCGGGGGCGCTCCTCGGCCAGGTTGTACGGCACGACGACGGTCGAGGCCCGTACGTAGACCTGCTCCGGGTCCTTGACCTCGTAGGCGATCGTCAGCGACGCGGCGCCTATCTTCGTGACCCAGGACTCGACGGTCACCGGACGGTGCCGGTGGACGAGGGGCCGCAGGTAGTCGATCTCGTGCCGCGCCACGACGGAGCCGCCGGCGAAGGACGGCGAGCCGTCCCCCGGCGCCAGCCGGAACATGAAGTCGATGCGCGCCTCCTCCAGGTAGCGGAGGAAGACCACGTTGTTGACGTGGCCGAAGGCGTCCATGTCCGACCAGCGCAGCGGGCAGCTGTAGATGTGACGTGCCAAGACGATCAGCCTCGCGTGAGCTTCTTGTACGTGGCGCGGTGCGGGCGGGCCGCGTCCGCGCCGAGCCGCTCGACCTTGTTCTTCTCGTACGACTCGAAGTTGCCCTCGAACCAGTACCACTTGGAGTCGCCCTCGTACGCCAGGATGTGCGTGGCGACGCGGTCCAGGAACCAGCGGTCGTGGGAGATGACCACCGCGGCGCCCGGGAACTCCAGGAGGGCGTTCTCCAGCGAGGACAGGGTCTCGACGTCGAGGTCGTTGGTGGGCTCGTCGAGGAGCAGCAGGTTGCCGCCCTCCTTGAGCGTCAGCGCCAGGTTCAGGCGGTTGCGCTCACCACCGGAGAGGACGCCGGCCGGCTTCTGCTGGTCCGGGCCCTTGAAGCCGAACGCGGAGACGTACGCCCGCGAGGGCATCTCGACCTGGCCGACGTTGATGTAGTCCAGCTCGTCCGAGACGACGGCCCAGAGGGTCTTCTTCGGGTCGATGTTGGCGCGGGACTGGTCGACGTAGGAGATCTTGACCGTGTCGCCGACCTTGATGGAGCCGCTGTCGGGCGTCTCCAGGCCCTGGATCATCTTGAACAGCGTGGTCTTGCCCGCGCCGTTCGGACCGATGACGCCGACGATGCCGTTGCGCGGCAGCGTGAACGACAGGTCGTCGATGAGGACCTTGTCGCCGAAGGCCTTCGAGAGGTTCTCGACCTCGACGACGATGGAACCGAGCCGCGGCCCCGGCGGGATCTGGATCTCCTCGAAGTCCAGCTTCCGCATCTTGTCCGCCTCGGCCGCCATCTCCTCGTACCGGGCGAGACGGGCCTTGGACTTGGTCTGGCGCCCCTTGGCGTTCGACCGCACCCACTCCAGCTCTTCCTTGAGCCGCTTCTGCCGCTTCTCGTCCTTGCGGCCCTCGACCTTGAGGCGGGTGGCCTTCTTGTCGAGGTACGTGGAGTAGTTGCCCTCGTAGGGGAGCGCGCGGCCGCGGTCCAGTTCGAGGATCCACTCGGCGACGTTGTTCAGGAAGTAGCGGTCGTGGGTGACGGCGACCACGGCGCCCGCGTACTTCGAGAGGTGCTGCTCCAGCCAGTTCACCGACTCGGCGTCGAGGTGGTTGGTGGGCTCGTCGAGCAGCAGGAGGTCGGGGGCCTCGATGAGGAGCTTGCAGAGCGCGACGCGGCGCTTCTCGCCACCGGAGAGGTTGGTGACGGGCCAGTCGCCGGGCGGGCAGCCCAGGGCGTCCATGGCCTGCTCCAGCTGGGCGTCCAGGTCCCACGCGTTGGCGTGGTCCAGGTCCTCCTGGAGCTTGCCCATCTCGTCCATGAGCGCGTCGGAGTAGTCGGTCGCCATGAGCTCGGCGACCTCGTTGAAGCGCTTGAGCTTGCCCATGGTCTCGGCGGCGCCGTCCTGCACGTTCTCCAGGACCGTCTTCGACTCGTCGAGCTTCGGCTCCTGCATGAGGATGCCGACGCTGAACCCGGGCGACAGGAACGCGTCACCGTTGGACGGCTGCTCCAGGCCCGCCATGATCTTCAGCACCGTGGACTTACCGGCACCGTTGGGCCCCACGACACCGATCTTCGCGCCGGGCAGGAAGTTCAGGTTGACGTCATCGAGAATCACCTTGTCGCCGTGCGCTTTGCGCGTCTTGCGCATGGTGTAGATGTACTCAGCCAAGAGAAACCGTCCGGCAATCGATGTGTGGGCAGATACACCCCATCTTGCCTGACGGCCGCCTCTTGACGGAAACCGGTCCGGTGCGCGATACGCGGAATCCCGGCCCGCGGTACGCGCGACACCGGCCCGCGGCAGGCGCAGGACCCGCCCCTGGTACGCACGAGACCGGCCCGCGGTACGCGTAGGGCCGGCCCGCGGTACGCGAAGGCCCCGGTGGGCCGATGCCTCGCCGGGGCCTTCATCAGCGGGTGTGACGGTGTGCTACCGCCGTTCACTCACCGGTGGACTGTCCCTTGCGCCGGCGGAGGAGGAAGACCGCGCCGCCGCCGATGACGACGAAGGCGATGGCGATGCCCGCGATGACCGGGGTGGCGTTGGAGCTGCCGGTCTCGGCGAGGTTGCCCCCGGGGCCCGCCGTGCCGCCGCCGGCCGTGGCGGTGGTCGTGGTGGGCTGGTCGAGGGTCTGGGTGTCGACGCCGCCCGTAGTGGTGCTGCCGCTGGTCCGGCAGTCCAGGACGCCCTTGAACGTCTTGGCGAACCCGCCGGGCCCGGTGACCGTGACGTCGTACGCCTGGTCCTCGGCGACGGGCACGGTGACGGTCAGGGACTTGCCGGCCTCGACGAGGTGCTCGGTGCCGTCGAGTTCGAAGGTGTACGCCTCGTCGCCCTTGTTGCCGACGGTGATGTCGACGCCGCCGCTCTCGCAGTTCTTCCTGGCGGTGGCCGCCGGGACCGCGCCCTTCTCGGCCCAGGACGCGGTGGCGCTCGCGGAGACCGTGGACTCGCTGGAGCCGGCCAGGATCTGGGTCTGGCTCCGGGTGACCCCGGCGAAGGCCCGGCCGACCGGGACGGAGGTGGTGGCCTGGACGGTCAGCGCGGCGGAGCCGTCCGGGGAGTCGGCGGGCACGTCGAAGTAGAGCCGGTCGCCGTCGGCGGCCGTGGTGACGGGCTTGCCCTTCTTGTCGGTGATCCCGATGCCGCTGGCCGAGTCGGCGGGCGGGGCCACCGAGACCTGGCCGGCGTTGGTGCGGACGGTGACCGGGCCGATCCGCTCGCCGGAGCGCCCGGACACCGCGACCGGGTCGAGCGCGAGGGACGCCTTGGGCTCGGCGCTGTTGGCGGCGTTCTTCTCCAGCCAGTCGGCGAGCTTCTCCGCCTGCTTGTCGGAGGCGGTCACCTCCGCCTTGTCGGAGAAGCGCCAGATGGCGACCTGGGTGCCGGCGGCCGCGGTCTTCTCGGTGAGCGGCCCGGTGCCGGCCTTCTCGGCGAGGTCCGAGAGGTCGTCGATCTGCGGGTAGGAGTGCTCCAGGATCCAGCGGATTCGGCCGGCGTCCTTGTTGCTGCCCAGCGAGGTCTGGTCCCAGGGGGTCTCCAGGTACTTCGCCTGGTCCTGGGTGGGGTTGTGGATGTCGATGCAGTACGTCTTGAGCTTGCCGCCGCCGTCGACGGTCATCTCGAACAGCCCGGCGGGCAGCTTCTGCTTCCTGCCGTCCACGCGCAGGACGGCGGTGTCGTAGGTCTTCAGCCCGTCCAGCACGGCGGTCGCCCCGCCCTGGTGCGGGGGCGCCTCGTCGGCCGCCGCACCGCCCGCGCCGACGAGAACCCCGGCCACGGCGAGGCCGGACGCCACCACCGAAGCGGTCAGCCGGGCTATGCGCCGGCCCCGCCCGGAGCGGGCCGTCGCCGTGGATGACGAGGCGGTCGCTGAAGAAGCAGAAAACACAGATTTCCCCTCCGGGCGAGACCCTCGCGCCCGGTACGCGTGTGGGGAATGTCCCGCCTGCCTACTCAAGTGCCCTGTGAGTACGGGGAAATCCTATGGAGCGAGCCATGCACAGTCCCCCGTCATACCGTCGGACAACCATTCCGACTCGGAATCGTTATCCCTGGTAACCCCAGGTCCCGGAGGGTCACCGTCCGTCCCGCACGCCTCGTCATGACGCGGTCACCAGATCGGACTCGGCCCGCCGAGGCGCGGCTCCCGTCTTCTGACGCGCCGTCCGCCGCCGCGCCGCCGGCCGCGCCACCGGGCGCTCGGGCCGCTCCTGCGGCGGCTCGTCGGACCCGCCCGGCTCCGCGCCCGCCACCGGCTCCTCGGCCCCGCCCCGCTCCCCCGGACCCTCCCGCACCGCCCACGGATCGGCCCCGGGGGCGGAGACCGGGCCGGACCGGGCGGCCGGCACCGGCTCCCCCCTCACCACCCGGCGGAATGCCGCCGTACCCCGCGTCAGGTCGTGCCCCACCGCCATCGCCTCGATGTCCACGAACGTCCGGCGCTGCCCGTCCTTTTCCTCCTCACGCACCTTCAGCCTGCCGTGCACCACCAGGGGCTCCCCCACCGCGACCGAACCCGACAGATTCATCGCCAGCGTGCGCCACGCCCACACGGTGTAGAAGCTGGTGTGTCCGTCGGCCCAGAGTTCCTTCACCCGGTCCCACCGTCGCGGCGTCACCGCGAACCTGAACCGGGCCATCCCCCCGGTCGCCGTGTCCCGGAACTCCACGGCCGTCGCCGCGTTGCCCACCAGCGTCACCAAGGTCTCGTTCATGACTCCGCCTCCCCTTCGCCCGGTCTCCGTGACCGCCGTGTGCGCGGTCACTGATCCCATGCTGGAGGGGAGGCGGAAATCCCGCTGGGGGCTGTGGACTAACGGCCCGTTGTGGAAAACTCCGTCACCGCCACGTACCTTTCGCGCACTTCGCGGTAGCGCACCAGCTCGGCCGACACCGGGTCGAGCACCCGGGCCCGCCCGCAGGCCGCCGCCGCCTCGCGCAGCCGCCGTTCGGCCTCCTGGCCGTACCGCCGCGCGGGCCCCCTGGCCGCCGCCGCGCACGACCACTCCACCAGCGGGCCGCCGATGATCCCCGCCAGCATCACCAAAGCGGGCGTCAGCAGCCCCGGCTCCAGCACCCCGATGATCTGACCGGCCAGCCACAGGCCGCCGAAGATCTGCAACAGAGTCATCGCCACCTGCGCCAGGACGGCCGCCGGCCACCAGGCGGGACGCGGCGGCCGCCCGGCCCCGCGCCCGCTTCCCGCCCCCGGCGCCGCCCCGGCGCTGCCGCCCCGCTCCTCGGCTCCCGCTGCGCCCGCGCCCGCCTCCCGGCCCTCAGCGGCCCCGGCCCGTCCGGCCAGTTCGTCCAGCGCGTCCGGCAGTCCCTGTGCTCCGTACACCGCCGCCTCGCGCACCGCCTGCGCCCAGGGTCCCGGCAGTCCGGCCGCGGCGTCGTCGGCCACCGTGCGCACGGCCTGCTCGACCCGCTGACGTGCGGTGAGCCGTTCCTCGGGCGGGGCGGCCAGGGGCGCGCGGTCCCGGCTTCCGGGCTGCCGCGCGGCCTCGTACCAGCGCCACAGCCGCAGCCACGGCGTGCCGCAGGCCCGTCCGGCGTTGCGGCGCCACTCGCGCTCGGCCGCCTGTCCGGCCGCCGCCGCGCCCACGGCCTCCGCGAGGCGGTCGGCGAACTCCTCGCGAGCCTGCTCGCCGAGCCCCGGCCGTCCCTCGGCGACGTACACCGGGCGCAGCCTGGCCGCCGCCGCGTCCACGTCGGCGGAGAGCCGCCGGGTGGCCGCCGTGCGGTCCTGGACGAACCGGCCGAGCAGCTCGCGCAGCTCGCCCACGCCGTCGCCGGTCAGCGCGGACAGGGGCAGCACGGTCGCCCCGGGATCGCCGTGTTCACCGAGGGCCATACCGTCCTCGTCCAGCAGCCGGCGCAGGTCGTCCAGGACCTGGTCGGCGGCGTCCCCGGGCAGCCGGTCGATCTGGTTGAGAACGACGAAGGTGACCTCCGCGTGGCCGGCGAGCGGCCGCAGGTAGCGCTCGTGCAGGGCCGCGTCCGCGTACTTCTCCGGGTCCACCACCCAGATCACCGCGTCGACCAGCGCCAGCACCCGGTCCACCTGGTCGCGGTGGCCCCTCGCCGCCGAGTCGTGGTCGGGCAGGTCGACCAGGACCAGGCCCTGGAGCGCCTCGTCCGCCGCCGCACCGCCCGGCTGCGGCCTGCGCCGGAGCCGTCCGGGCACGGCCAGCCGGTCGAGCAGACCGGCGGCCCCGTCCGTCCAGGAGCAGGCCAGGGGCTGGGAGGTGGTGGGCCTGCGCAGGCCGGTCTCGGAGAGCTGGGCGCCGGCGAGCGCGTTGAAGAGGGTCGACTTGCCGCTGCCGCTCGCCCCGGCGATGGCGACGACGGTGTGCCGGGAAGAGAGCCGCTGCCGGGCGGCCGCCTCGTCGAGCACCCGGCCCGCCTCCGCGAGGGCGGAACGGTCGAGGCGGGCCCTGGAGAGTCCGACGAGTTCGCGCAGGGCGTCCAGGCGGTGCCGGAGCGGGCTGCCGGACGACACGTACGCCTCGACCTGGGGCCGGCCGTCGTCCTCCGCCGCTGCCACGGCTTCGGAGGTGGTCTCGGGGGTGGCCTCCTCGCGGGCGGCCTGAGCCCGGCGGGCGATGAGCCCGTCGTCCCAGCCCGTCCCGGCGCCGTGGCCCGCGTCGGGTCCGGCGGCCTCGCGCGGGTGCCCCGCCGCCTCGGTGCGGCGGCCGCGGCCGCGGGTCCTGCCCCGGCCCTGTCCCGGATTTTCGTCAGTGACGGCAGTCATCGCTGCCACCTCTCCTTCTGCAGTAGGGACAGTGCGGCGATCAGTTCGGCCTGCGGTTCGGGGGCCACGTCGAGGGCGTCCAGGGGCGCGAGCCGCCGGTCGCGTTCACCGTTCAGCACATGGTCGAGATAGGTGGTGAGCAGCGCGCCGCCCTTGTCGCGCAGCCGCAGCGCGCCCTGCGCCCCGATCCGTTCGGCGAGCTGCTCACCCGCGGTCCGGGCCCGGCGTCCGCCGAGCAGGGCGGCGGCCAGCAGGGTGGCGACGGTCTCGGGGTCCGGGGCGGTGTTGCGCTCCATCAGGCGCAGCTCTTCCTCGGCCAGTTCCTCCAGAATCCGGCGCCAGCGTCGTACGGTCATGGCGATCCGGCCCCGGATGTCCTCGGCCGGACCCCATCCGCCTTCCTCCCGGCCCGCCGCCTCGAAGGCGAACGCCGCCGCGGCCGGTTCCCGCCGCCAGGTGGTGCGGATCTGCTCGTCGGCGGCGGCGACGGCGCACTCCAGGAGCGCGGCCAGGCTCTCCACCAGCGCGTCGAGCACTTCCTCCGAGGTGCTGTACAGCGGGTAGCCGCGCCACCGGGTGCGGGCGTCGCCGGCGAGCGCGCCGCCGTTCTTCACCCTGCGCCGCACCCGGGCGCCCTCCTTCCCGTACGCGTCCTCCACCACACCGGTCAGCCGCACGGCTGCCGCGTACTGCGCGGCGACGGCGCCGGCGAGTGCGGGCATCCGGACGTCCAGGGAGTCGATGACCCCGGCGGCGGTCCGGCCGACCGCCTGCTGACGGGCGGCCGGGTCCTGGGCCCGGTGGGTGAGCCAGGCGCGCAGCGGGGCGACGGCGGTGGTGGGCAGCAGTCCCCTGCCGCCGCCGGCCGATTCGGGCAGTTCGGGGATGGTGAAGCGCGGCACCTCGCCGAGGCCGGCCTTGGTGAGAAGGGCGCCGTACTGCCGGGAGACCTCGGCGATCACCTGGTGCGGGACCCGGTCCAGGACGGTGACGAGCGAGGCGTTGTACTCCTTGGCCGTGCGCAGCAGGTGCCAGGGGACGGCGTCGGCGTACCGGGACGCTGTGGTGACCATCACCCAGATGTCGGCGGCGCAGATCAGTTCGGCGGCCAGGACGCGGTTGCGTACGACGAGGGAGTCGATGTCGGGGGCGTCCAGCAGGGCGAGGCCGCGCGGCAGGCCCATGGCCGTCTCGACGCGCAGCGCGGTGCCCCTCTCGGCCGCGTGCCCGTCGGGTCCGTCGAGGTCGTCGCACTGGCCGGGGTCGGCGTACTCGTCGGGCGACAGCCAGACCCGGGTGAGCTGCGGCAGCACCCGTACGCCCGCGAACCAGTGCTGGTCGTCGGGGTGGCAGACGAGGACGGGCGTACGCGTGGTCGGGCGCAGCACCCCCGCCTCGCTGACCCGGCGCCCCACGAGGGAGTTGACGAGCGTCGACTTGCCGGCGCCGGTCGATCCGCCGATGACGGCGAGCAGGGGCGCCTCGGGATCCTTCAGCCTGGGCAGCAGGTAGTCGTCGAGCTGGGCGAGCAGCTCGGTCCTGGTCTGCCTGGCGCGGGGGGCCCCGGGGAGCGGAAGTGGGAGACGCACGGCAGCGACACGGTCGCGCAGGGCGGAGAGTGCGTCGATGAGCTGAGGCCGTACGTCCAAGGTCACCACATGCGAAGAATGCCCAATTTTGGCGCCTTTTTGAAGCGTATAGCCACCTCTGCGCGCCGGTTCCTCCGTCCGGACAGAGGGGATGAGTGGGACGCAGGCATAACGAGTGCACAACACCCGGGGCGCGAGGCGTCAAAAGCGGTGCACGGCTCGCACCTACCTGCGATTATCGTCTCGCTTCACTGAACCTCCACATCGTGCCACGCAGGTGAAGCAACCGGGTCGAGCCATTCGGAGCCCTATCCTTGTCCCGGCAAGGTCACGGACCGCCCGGGTCCCGGGGCTCCAGACCACCGCAGCCACCACCGGCCCCCGTAGCTCAGTGGATAGAGCAGGTGCCTTCTAAGCACTTGGCCGCAGGTTCGAGTCCTGCCGGGGGCGCCTCTGCCCAGCCCGTGCCAGGCCCTCCCCCGGGAGGGCCTCCGTCTTGTGCGGCGGCGCGTCTGTGCGCGGCGGGTCCGAGCACGGTAGCGAGGACCGCGTAGTGACGGCGTAAACCTGCCCCCCGCCTGCCCGTTTCAGGTCGCGGCGACCGCCAGCAGGACGAACGCCAGGAGCGAGAGAGCGGTCCGGACGTAGTGGAGGGTGTTCCAGCGGGATTCGAACGCCGTGCGGGCCGCGGTGTCGTCGTCGCCCTCGGAGCCGGCGAGCGCGTTGTTCAGCGGGATGTTGCCGGCGATCGTGACCAGGTGGGAGGCGACGGCGCAGGCCGAAGCGCCGATCAGCAGCCACCAGGACTCCTCGCCGGCCTGTGTGAACACCGCGACCACCGGGAACGCGACCGCGCCGAGGAAGAGCAGGAGGAAGGCGGGTCCGGGGACCTTCTCGTTGATACGGCGCATCGCCGCGGTGAAACCCTCGTCCGGGAGTGCGGCCAGGCCGGGCATCACCGCGATGAGGAACGTGAGCAGAAAGCCCGCGTAGAGGCCGTTCATGAGCACGGCGAGGGTCAGGAACAGAGAGGCCATGGCGCCCATCATGGCCTGCGGGAAGCGGCCGCACAGCCGGATTTCGCTGATGCGTGCGAGCCGCTTCCCGGAGCCGCGCTCAGTCCATCTCGCCCTCCTGGACCGTGCTCCCGTCGTCCCGGTCGCCGCTCTTGAGCCGGTCCGCCTGGGTGATCGCGGTGGCCAGCTTCGTCACCGAGGCGTCCTCCGTGGCCGTGGCCAGCTTCCGTGCGCGGGAGGCGAGTTCGGCGAGGGTGGGGGTGCCGGGCAGGCTGGTGCCGCGCAGGGTGTCCGCGAAGTAGGCGGCGACGGCCGTCACCTGGAGCCGGGTGCTCCTGCCGCCCCACAGCTTCCCGCCGATCGCGCCGGTCTCCACGGCGGCGGACTTCTCGTGCGGGGTGCGGGTCCTCGGGTCGAGCCAGCGCACGGTCGCGGTGGCCACATGGCCGGACACGCCGTCCCGCAGGCGCACCGCGTACAGGGCGGTGACCGTGTGGCCGGGGCCGACCTCGCCGCCGTCCACGCTGTCGTCGCGGAAGTCCTCGTCGGCGACCTTGCGGTCCTCGTAGCCGACCAGCCTGAACTTCTCGACGGTCTTCGGATCGAAGGCGACCTGTGCCTTGGCGTCGCGGGCCGTCAGTTCGAGGTGGGCGGGGAGCTGGTCGACGAAGACCTTGCGGGCCTGTTCCTCGTCGGCGATGTACGTGGTGTGGCCGTCGCCCTTGTTGGTCAGCCGCTCCATGAACGCGTCGCCGTAGTCGCTGCCGACGCCGACACCGAACAGGGTGATGCCGTAGTCGCGGCGGGCCGAGTCGATCCGTTCGAGGATGGTGTCGGCGTCGGTCTCGCCGGTGTTGGCCAGCGCGTCGGAGAGCAGGACGACCCGGTTGTTGGCGCCCTTGCGGCGGCCCTCCACCGCTTCCTCGTAACCGCGCTCGATGCCCGCCCCCACATTGGTGGAGTTGGCGGATTTCAGCGAGTCGACGGCGTCGTGGATCTTGCCGCGCCCGCCGCTCAGCCGGGTCATGGGCAGGACGGTCGTCGCCTCGTCGCTGAAGGTGACCAGGGAGACCGAATCGTCGTCCCGCAGCTCGTCGGTGAGGATGCCCAGCGAACTCTTCACCAGCCCGAGGCGGTCCGGGGAGTTCATGGAGCCGGAGATGTCTACGACGAAGGTGAGGGCGGCCGGGGTTCGTTCGGCGGTGGCGGGAGCCGCCTTGGTGGCCAGGCCGACCCGGACCAGCGACCAGTTGTCGTCATCGCCGCCGGCCCGCGCCCCGTCGACCGAGACCGAGAAGCCGTTGTCCGACGGGCGGTGGTAGCCCTGGCGGAAGCTGTTGACGAACTCCTCCGGCCGCACGGTCTCCGGGCCCGGCAGCCGGCCTTCGCCCAGGGTGCGGCGCGCGTAGCCGTACGAGGCGGTGTCCACGTCCAGGGCGAAGGTGGAGAGGTAGTCCGGCGGGGCGGTCTCCTTCAGCCCGTCCGCCTTGTCCGCCGCCTCCTTGCCCTTCGCGCCGTCCTCGGCCGTCCCGCCGGTACGGGCGGGTGCGGGCGCGGGTGCTCCGCCACGCTGCTGGGACGACGCCTTGTCCCGTTGGCCCGTCTCCCCCGAGCAGCCGGTGAGCAGCACGCCGGCCGCGAGCAGCAGCCCCAGCGCGCCTCGGTATGTGCGTGTGCGGCGTTCCATGCCGTACCCCCCTGTGTCGTCATGTCAGCACTGGTGAATGTGACGTGCGAGCGGGGGACGCGGACCGGTCGAAAGCGTTGCGGAACGGTTTCGATGCGGCAACGGCGGGCGGCCGGCGGGCGGAATGTCAACCTCAGGACACGATGTCCTTACGACTGAATCCCCGGAAGGCGAGAGCGAACAGGATCAGGGCATAGGTCACCGATACGGCAGCGCCCTTCACCATGCCGCCCCACTCGATGCCGGGCTGGAGCGCGTCCGCCCACGCGAACTGCCAGTGGGCGGGCAGGAACTCGCGCCAGGAGCCGAGCGCGGTGACCGCGTCCAGGACGTTGCCGACGATGGTCAGCCCGACCGCTCCGCCGACCGCGCCGAGCGGGGCGTCGGTCTTCGTCGACAGCCAGAACGCCAGACCCGCGGTCACCAGTTGGGACACGAAGACGAACGCGACGACGAGCGCGAGGCGCGGCACCGCGTCCCCGGCCGCCAGCGCGCCCCCGGTGGGCAGTTCCAGCGGCCCCCAGCCGTACGCGGCCGCCCCGGCGGCGAGGGCGACGAGCGGCAGCAGCACCATCGCGGCGAGGCTGAAGCCGAGCGCGACGACGAGCTTGCTCCACAGCAGCCTGGCCCGGGGCACGGGCGCGGCCAGCAGGTAGCGCAGCGAGGACCAGCTCGCCTCGGAGGCCACGGTGTCGCCGCAGAACAGCGCGACCGGGATCACGAGCAGGAAGCCCGCCGAGACGAAGAGGCAGGTCGCGGCGAAGTTCGCGGCGGACGCGGTCGCGGTGTCCATCAGCGTGACACGGTCGGCGCCCCCGGGTCCGCCGTCGGGGGTGCCGCCGATGGCGAAGGCGGTGATCAGGATGAACGGCAGCGCGGCCAGCACCCCGCCCATGAGCAGGGTGCGCCGTCTGCGCAGCTGCCGGACGGCCTCGACGCGCAGCGGGAGCGTGCGGCGGGCGTGGTAGCCGGGGGCCTCGGGGGCCGCGGCGAGGTCGGCTGCGGTACTCATGCGGAGCCTCCGGAGATCAGGGTGAGGAAGGCGTCCTCCAGGCGGCGGTGCGGTCCGACCCCGGTGAGCGGTACGTCGAGGCGTACCAGTTCGGCGATCAGCTGCGGCGAGGTCGCCCCGTCGAGCCGGACCAGCAGCCCGTGCCCGTCGTCGGTGCGGACGGCGGAGCCGATGCCGGGCAGGGCGGCGATCTTCTCCACGAGGGGTTCGGTGAGCGGGTCGGCCGCGGTGACCAGGAGCATGTCGCCGGAGCCGGTGATCTCGGCGACCGGTCCCGCCTGGACGAGCCGGCCGCGGTCCATGACGACCAGGTGGGTGCAGGACTGCTCGACCTCGGAGAGGAGGTGGCTGGAGACGATGACGGTGCGGCCGCCGGCCGCGTAACGGATCATCACGTCCCGCATCTCGCGGATCTGCGGCGGGTCGAGCCCGTTGGTCGGCTCGTCCAGGATGAGCAGGTCCGGCATGCCGAGCATGGCCTGGGCGATGGCCAGGCGCTGCCGCATGCCCTGGGAGTACGTGCGCACGGCACGGGCCAGGGCGTCGCCGAGGCCGGCGATCTCCAGGGCCTCGTCGATGCGCGCGTCCGCGTCGGGGCGTCCGGTGGCCTTCCAGTACAGCTCCAGGTTGGCGCGGCCGGACAGGTGCGGCAGGAATCCGGCGCCCTCCACGAAGCAGCCGACCCGGGACAGCACGGGCGCGCCGGGGCGGATGGCCCGTCCGAAGACGCGGATCTCGCCGTCGTCGGGGGTGATGAGCCCCATGAGCATGCGCAGCGTGGTGGTCTTGCCCGCGCCGTTGGGCCCGAGGAGGCCGAGCACCTGGCCCTTCTCGACACGGAAGGAGAGGTCCCGGACGGCGAATCGGGTCTCCTCCGCCCGAACGAAGCCGAGGGCTTGGGGAAGGTTGGCGGACCTGGCGTACTTCTTGGACAGGCCGGTGATCCGGAGCGGTACGTCGAAGAGCGCCGGGTCGGGCGCGGGGGGCGCGGTACGGCGCCGGGCGGTGAGCAGCAGGGCGGCGGCGATCAGGACGGCGGCGGCCGGGAGGCCCCAGGTCCACCAGGGCAGCGCGGCGGACGCGGTTTCCAGGCCGGGCGCGGTGGGAACGGTGAGGGGCCCGTCGAGGGAGACGGTGTACGTGGCGGACTCGGCCGGGGATGCGTAGCCGAGGTCGGTCGCGGAGAGGACGAGGCGCAGCCGGTGGCCCTTGTCGAGTGCGTGGTCGACGGCGGGCAGGGTCAGCTCCAGGGGCTTGCCCTGCTCGGCGGGGGTGATCCGGTAGGGGGCGGCGAGCTGGGCGGGCAGCACCTGCTTCTTGCCGTCCGGGGGCACGTCGTACACCTTGCCGAACAGCACCGCGTCGCCGTGGTCGGCCTTGACGGTCACCCGCACGGTGGGTGAGCCGGTGATGCGGCGCGAGGTGGTCAGCGGGGCGGAGTCGAAGCGGGCGTACTGGCCGGGGAAGTCGAGGGAGAGGCCGCCGACTCCGAGGGTGGACAGCTGGGCGAGCGAGCCGCCGATGCCGGGGACGGCGGAGATGGCCGGCGGGTCGCCGCCCGGCGGGCTGGTCACCTTCTGGGTGCGGCCGCGCAGTTCGACGGTTTCCCCGCCGCTGTGCAGGCCGGGGTAGGTGTCGCTGCTCGCGCCCCGGGTAAGGGCCGCGCCGTCGGTGGAGTCGATGCCGCCGGTCCGGGTGACGCGGAAGGCGGGGCCGGTGTCGGCGCCCTCTTCCCCCTTCAGATAGCGGTCGAACCAGTTCCCGATCCTTTCGTGTACCCGGCCGGTCTCCATGTCACCCCCGTCGTGGCCGCCGGCGATCCAGTCGACGGAGACGGGGGCGCCGTTGGCCTTGATGGCCTTGGCCATGGCGTCGGCCTGGCCGAGCGGGAAGAGGGAGTCGGTCTGGCCCTGGACGATGAGCGCGGGGACCTTGATGCGGTCGGCGACGGCGCTCGGGGACCGTTCGGTGAGCAGGGTGCGCGCGGCGGTGTCGGGCTTGCCGCTGACGGCGACCCGTTCGTACAGGTCGCACAACTGCTTCTCGAAGTTCCCGCAGCCGCCGCCGCTGTTGACGAAGATTCCGGTCCAGAGTTTCTTGAACACCCCGTCGGGGAAGAGCGCGTCGGCGAGGTTCCAGTAGGTGATCTGCGGGGCGATGGCGTCGACGCGGTGGTCGTACCCGGCGGCGAGGAGCGAGACGGCGCCGCCGTAGGAGGCCCCGGTGATGCCGACGCGGGGGTCGCCGTCGGCGTCGAGCCGCACCTCGGGACGCGCGGCGAGCCAGTCGATCAGCCGGGAGACGTCCTTGACCTCGCGGTCGGGGGCGTTGAGCCCGATCGTGCCGCCGGACTTGCCGAAGCCGCGCGCGGACCAGGTGAGCACGGCGTACCCGTCGGCGGCCAACTGCTCGGCCTGGGCCCGGGTCTCCGCCTTGCTGCCGCCGAATCCGTGGCCGATGAGCACGGCGGGGCGGCGCCCGGTGCCTCCACCGGTGAAGTACGAGGTGTCCAGGGACACCCCGTCGACGCGCAGCATCCGGTCCTCGCGGTGCACGGCCGGCGCGCTGTCGTCGGCCACCGCGGTCCAGGTGCCCGCACCGGCCAGCACGAGGAGCGCGGCCGCGGCCGCCGCCCACCGGCCTCGGGTACGGGGCAGCAGGCGCCGCCACCGGGACGTACGCGCAACAGGGGTCTCCATAGGTCGAGCCTATGCGGCCCGCCGCCCCGCCCCGCCTGCCGTCAGGCGGAGGTCCCGGGCCTCCTCAAGGCGTACGGCACGCGCCCCGCGTACTCCGCACGCGGTATGCGGCGAGGGTTCCGTGCCCGCGTAATCGCGTCGCGTACCGCCCGGCGTCTCTGGAACGCTGCCGCCATGAACCGACCAGAGGTACTGCTGATAGGCGGGCGCGCGGGCGTGGGGAAGACGACGGTGGCCTGGGAGGTGTCGACGCTGCTGCGGGAGGCCGGGGCGGCGCACGCCGTCGTGGACGGCGACTTCATGAGCGCGGTGCACCCGGCGCCCGAGGACGATCCGCACCGCTCGCGGATCACCGAGCGCAATCTGACGGCGGTCTGGTCCCACTACGCGGACCTGGGCCACCACCGCCTCGTCTACACCAACACGGTGTGCGTGCTCGCCGAGTCGGCGCCCATGTTCGAGCGCGCGATGGGCGACGGCCCGCGGATCGTACGGGTCCTGCTCACCGCGACGGACGCGACGGCCGCCCAGCGGCTAACCGGCCGCGAGATCGGTTCCGAGCTGGAGAGCGAGCTGCGCGGCAGCATGCGCAAGGCCCGGCTGCTCGACGCCCACGCACCGGCCGACACCGTGCGGGTGGCGACGGACGGGCGGACGGTGGCGGACATCGCGCGGGAGATCGTGACCGTGACGGGGTGGGCCCGTGCCTAGTGCCTGTCCGGCGGACAGGCACTAGGCGGTAGCCGGCGCCACCGGCAGCGGGGTGCCCTGCGGGAGGGGGTACGGGGACTCCCCGGGCAGGAGTGCGGCCGCCGCGTCCGTGCGGCCCGCCCGGACCAGCTCGTGGATCTCCCGGGCCAGCGGGGTGACATCGCGGATCGCGACCGTCCACTCGTCCGCGTACCGCCGCGACGCCTCTCCCGCCAGGCCGAGCTGGAGGGAGCGGTAGGGAAGCCGGTCCAGGTGGAGGTCGCGCTCCGGGTCCCACTGGACGCGGGCGGGCGCGCGGCGCAGGTCGTGCTGCCAGGTGGCGCGGTCGGGGTGCACGCCTCTTTCGTAGTGCGAGAGTTCGGCGTGGCCGAGGGCCCAGTCGAAGCCCTCACGGGTGATCTCGACGGCGAGGACGGTCTCCTGGCCCTCCTTCGCACCCCAGCCGCAGCGGTACATCATCCACAGGAAGCTCGGCTTGATCCAGGTCATGCGGTCCCGTTTCCAGGCGGGCGGGAAACGCCCGTCGCGGGCCGCGGGCAGCCCGAGCGACGGGGCGTAGGCCTGGTAGACCGTCACGGTGGTGGCGGTGTGGAGCGCGCGGATCTCGTGCTGCGGCGGGGTCGATGCGGTCATTCGGACATCCCAGCACCGGGCGTGGGCGGAGGGCGACCGAATTTCCGCCGGGTTCTCTACCTCGCCGCGTGCATCACGCGGACGCCGGACCACACGATGACGTGGTCCCCGCTCGACGCCTTCGCGCCGGAGGTGGAGTTGCCGTAGTAATTCCACCGCCAGGTGCCCGACTCGGCGGCCTTCACCGTGGTCTTGAGCGCCCCCGTCGAGCTGGACGTCACCTTCTTGACCGTGGTGTACGCGGACGCGCCGTCCGCCTTGAACTGGAGACTGACCGTGCGGCCCCCGTACCCCTGGTACGTGTGGGTCGCCCAGTTCGCCCGGGTGACCTTGCCCGTCACGGTGATCGTCTTGCCCTTCACGACGGGCTCGGGAGCGGCGTTGACGGTGACGCGGGTGGCGCGCTGGACCTGGAGGGGGAGGTTCAGGTCGTTGAGGACATGGTCGCCGCCGGGCAGTGGGAGGTCGGCGGCCGTCTTCCAGGTGCCGGCGTCCCCGTTCCCGTCGATGGCGTACTTCGGGTTGATGTACAGCTTCGCGTCGAAGTCGCAGCCCGTCTTACCCACGGGCCGGCAGCCGTTGGTGGAGAAGTCGCTGTACAGCATGTCCGAACTCACGAGGTCGAGCTTCCCCCGGTAGGGGTAGACCATCGGAGGCCAGTCCCACGTGCGCGTGGTCGTCATCCGGAAGGTCACGGGCACCGCGACCTCCTCCTGAGTCCCGATCACGATCGGCTTCCCGCCGTTGACCGAGACCTGGGAGTAGGAGACCCCGCCCTTCGCCGCTCCGGCCGGCGCCGCCGCCATCACGGTGAACACGGCTGCCGCTCCCCCGGCCACCGCCGCGTTCCACATTCTCTTCGCCATGTGTGTGCAAGCCCCTCTCCTGGAAAACCGGACCGCCTGTGGGACCAGGAAGACCCGCGCACGGTTGTACGCGGCACGGCAACGATCCGGTCACGCGCTCGGAGCCGTACAACTGCACGTCAGGACACTGACATTCGTCATACGGAGGTGAGTACACGCGGCTCTGCCGGGAAGGGGGGTCGGGCCGACAGTCTGTACGTGTCGAGAGCGGGAGCCGCGAGGGCGCCGCCGATACGGGAGGAACCGACATGAGCAGCCCGGCCGCCACACTCACCGCCCCTGTCGCCGCCCCTGTCGCCGCCCCGGCCACCGTCGCTCCGATCGCTCCCCGCAAGGCCCTCCTGGACAGCCTGATGCCGCTGCTGATGGACGTCGGGGTGCCGCTCGCCTCCTACTACGCGCTGAAGGCGGCGGGGCTCTCCACGTTCGGGGCGCTGGCCTGGAGCAGCCTGGTGCCGGCGGTGCGGACCGTGTGGGGCGTGGTGCGCGAGCGGCGGCTCAACGCGCTCGCCGCGCTGATGGTGTCGGTCAACGTGGTCTCGCTGCTGCTGGGCCTGGTGGCCGGTGATCCGCGGCTGCTGCTCCTCAAGGACAGCGCGGTGAGCAGCACCATCGGCCTGGCGTTCCTGCTGACCGCGTTGCGGGGGCGGCCGATGATGACGGCAGCCCTGCGCCCGTGGCTGACGCGAGGTGAGACGGCCAAGACGGCGGCCTGGGAACGGCTTTCTGCCGGTTCGCCGGCGTTCCGGGCCGCCGAGACGCGGTTCTCGGCGGTGTGGGGCGGGGCGCTGCTCGCCGAGTGCGCGGTGCGGGCCGTGGGCGCGTACACCGTGCCGGTCGAGACGATGGTGTGGGCCGGGACCGTGATCCTGGTGGCCTCGATGGTGCTGGCGTTCGTCGTCTCGGGCCGGATCGCGGTCGCGCCGATGGAGCGGATGATCGAGGACGAGGCGCGTACGGCCGGGAGCTGACCGTCTCCCACAGTTTTCGCAGGGCCGCTTCCGGGGGGGGAGCGGCCCCACGGTCGCGTTGACGTCGCCGGACGGCCGGCAAACGCCGCGAAATGCGGTTGCCCACGTGTTCTACCGTCTTGGCATGACGACTTCGCTCAGGCTGGCCAAGGTCACCGCCGACAACCTCGACGCCGCGATCGGCCTGAAGGTCCGCGCCGACCAGGAGCATCTGGTGGACCCGGTCGTGAAGTCCCTCGCCGAGGCGTATCTGCACCCCGAAGCCGCCTGGCCTCGCCTCGTGTTCGACGGTGGCCGACTGGTCGGCTTCCTCATGGCCTTCCTGGGCATCGATTTCGCGGACGACGGCACGGGCCGCGACATCCGCTCGGGGCTCTGGCGCCTGAACATCGCGGCCGGTGAACAGGGACGCGGCTACGGCCGCTTCGCGGTCGAGTCCGTGGCCACCGAGATACGCAGGCGCGGCGGCACTCGCATGTACGTCACCTGGCACCCGGGCGACGACGGCCCCGAGGGCTTCTACCTGGGGCTCGGTTTCCGGCCCACGGGCGAGACGAGCGGGGACGAGACGGTCGGCGAGCTGGAGTTGGGGTAGGGACGTGTGAGGTACGGGCCGGGGCGTCGGCCCCGGCCCGTGATGTGCGTCAGTGGTTCCTGGGGAAGCCCAGGTCCACGCCCGCCGGGGTGTCGGCCGGGTCGGGCCAGCGGGTCGTGGTGACCTTGCCGCGGGTGTAGAAGTGCACGCCGTCGTTGCCGTAGATGTGGTGGTCGCCGAAGAGGGAGTCCTTCCAGCCGCCGAAGGAGTGGTAGCCCACCGGGACCGGGATCGGCACGTTGACGCCGACCATGCCGGCCTCGATCTCCAGCTGGAAGCGGCGGGCCGCGCCGCCGTCGCGGGTGAAGATCGCGGTGCCGTTGCCGAACGGCGAGGCGTTCATGAGGGCGACGCCCTCCTCGTACGTGCCGACGCGCAGCACGCACAGGACCGGGCCGAAGATTTCGTCCTTGTACGCGTCGGAGCCGGTGGAGACGTGGTCGAGGAGCGAGAGGCCGATCCAGTGGCCGTCCTCGAAGCCGTCGACGGTGAATCCGGTGCCGTCGAGGACGACTTCGGCGCCCTGGGCGGCGGCGCCGGTCACGTAGGAGGCGACCTTGTCGCGGTGGGCGGCGGTGATCAGCGGGCCCATCTCGGAGGCCGGGTCGGTGCCGGGGCCGATCTTGATCCTCTCGGCCCGCTCCTTGATCCGGGCGACCAGCTCGTCGCCGATCGCGCCCACGGCGACGACCGCGGAGATCGCCATGCAGCGCTCCCCGGCCGAGCCGTACGCGGCGGAGACCGCGGCGTCGGCGGCGGCGTCCAGATCCGCGTCGGGCAGGACCAGCATGTGGTTCTTCGCGCCGCCGAGCGCCTGGACGCGCTTGCCGTTGGCGGAGGCGGTGGCGTGGATGTGGCGGGCGATGGGGGTCGAGCCGACGAAGGAGACGGCGGCGATGTCCGGGTGGTTCAGGAGGGCGTCGACGGCAACCCTGTCGCCGTGCAGGACGTTCAGCACGCCGTCCGGCAGACCGGCCTCGGCGGCCAGCTCGGCCAGCAGGTTGGCGGCGGAGGGGTCCTTCTCGCTGGGCTTGAGCACGAACGTGTTGCCGCAGGCGATGGCCAGCGGGAACATCCACATCGGCACCATGGCCGGGAAGTTGAACGGGGTGATGCCCGCGACGACGCCGATCGGCTGCCGGATCGATGAGACGTCGACCCGGTTGGAGACCTGGGTGGACAGCTCGCCCTTGAGCTGGGTGGTGATCCCGCAGGCCAGTTCGACGATTTCCAGGCCGCGCGCGACCTCGCCGAGCGCGTCCGAGTGCACCTTGCCGTGCTCGGCGGTGATGAGCGCGGCGATCTCGTCCCGGTGGGCGTCCAGCAGCGCGTGGTAGCGGAACAGGATCCCCGTGCGGGCGGACAGCGACGAGGAGCGCCACGTCGTGTACGCGTCCTTCGCTGCGGCCACCGCCGTGTCGACCTCGTCCGGGGAGGCGAACGCGACCCGGGTGGTGACGGCACCGGTGGCCGGGTCGGTCACCGGGCCGTACGTGCCCGACGTGCCCTCGACGGTCTTGCCACCGATCCAGTGGTTCACGGTCTTCATGCTGCGGCTCCTTCAGAGGTGACGGCGTCGGCCGGCGCTGTGGCGTTCGTACTCTTTCCGTGCTGCGACCGCCGCGGGGCGGGTGGCCGTCTCGGCCACGGGGACATCCCACCACGCCTGTGCGTCCGGGGGCCCCTGTCCCGCACCAGGTGTTTCGGTCTCCACATGCACACAGACGGGCCGGTCCGCCGCGCGGGCCTCGGCCAGGGCCTCGCGCAGCTCGCCCACCGTCCCGGCGCGCAGCACCCGCATGCCGAGCGAGGCGGCGTTGGCGGCGAGGTCGACGGGGAGCGGGGGCCCGGTGAAGCGGGTGTCGGCGGCGCGGTGGCGGTAGGCCGTACCGAAGCGTTCGCCGCCGGTGGACTCGGAGAGGCCGCCGATCGACGCGTATCCGTGGTTCTGGAGGACGACGAGCTTGACGGGCAGGTCCTCCTGGACGGCGGTCACGATCTCGGTCGGGTTCATGAGGTAGGTGCCGTCGCCGACGAGCGCCCAGACGGGGCGGCCGGGGGCGGCGAGCTGGACACCGATCGCGGCCGGGATCTCGTAGCCCATGCAGGAGTAGCCGTACTCCACGTGGTACTGGCGCGGGGAGCGGGTCCGCCAGAGTTTGTGCAGGTCACCGGGGAGGGAACCGGCCGCGTTGATGAGGATGTCGTCGTCGGTGACCAACTCGTCCAGGAGGCCGAGGACCTGGGTCTGGGTGGGGCGGGCCCGGGGGTCGGGGGTGGCGTAGACGGTGTCGACGCGCCGCTCCCAGCGGTCCTTGGCCCCGGTGTACTCGGCCTCGTACGCGGGGTCCGTGCGGTGCCCGGCCAGGGCGGCGGTGAGGGCTTCCAGGGCGGTGCGGGCGTCGGCGACGAGCGGGAGCGCGGCGAGCTTGTGGGCGTCAAAACCGGTGATGTTGACGCCGAGGAACCGGACGTCCGGGTTCTGGAAGAGGGTCGCGGAGGCGGTCGTGAAGTCGGTGAAGCGGGTGCCGGTCCCGATGACGAGGTCGGCGGTGCGGGCCAGGTCGTCGGCGGTGGCGGTGCCGGTGTGGCCGATGCCGCCGATGTCGGCGGGGTGGTCGTGGCGCAGGGAGCCCTTGCCCGCCTGGGTGGAGGCGACGGGGATGCGGGTGGCGTCGGCGAACGCGGCGAGTGCCTCCTCGGCGGCGCTGTGGTGGACCCCGCCGCCCGCGACGATCAGCGGCCTGCGGGCGGCACGCACCGCCGAGGCAGCCCGGTCGAGTTCGTGCGGGTCGGGGGCGGGGCGGCGTACGTGCCAGACGCGCTCGGCGAAGAACTCCTCCGGCCAGTCGTGCGCCTCGGCCTGCACGTCCTGGGGCAGCGCGAGCGTGACCGCGCCGGTCTCCGCCGGGTCGGCGAGGACCCGCATGGCGTGCAGCGCGGCCGGGATCAGGGCCTCGGGGCGGGTGACGCGGTCGAAGTAGCGGGAGACGGGGCGCAGGCAGTCGTTGACGGAGACGTCGCCCGCGAACGGCACCTCCAGCTGCTGGAGCACGGGGTCGGCGGGGCGGGTCGCGAAGGTGTCACCGGGCAGCAGCAGGACCGGCAGGTGGTTGACGGTGGCGAGGGCGGCGCCGGTGACGAGGTTGGTGGCGCCGGGGCCGATGGAGGTGGTCACGGCCTGCGCGGACAGCCGGCCCGACTGGCGGGCGTATCCGACGGCCGCGTGCACCATGGACTGCTCGTTGCGGCCCTGGAGGTAGGGCATGGCGGGGCCGGTCTCCAGGAGCGCCTGGCCGATGCCCGCGACGTTGCCGTGGCCGAAGATGCCCCAGGTCGCGGCGATCAGCCGATGGCGGTGGCCGTCGCGCTCGGTGTACTGGCGGGCGAGGAAGGCGATCAGTGCCTGGGCGGTGGTGAGCCGCCGCGTGGGCGCCCCGGTGGTTCCGGGCGTCGCGGTGGATCCGGGCGCGCCGGTGGATCCGGTCCCGCCGGTCGTTCCGGTCGTTGCGCTGCGCTCTGTCATCCCTGGTCCTCCGGCCCGTAGAGCGGCAGCCGGGGGTCGGCCGGCTGGGACGGCCAGGTGTCGCGGATCCAGCGGTGGTCGGGGTGGTCGCGGATCAGCCACTCCCGCTTCTCGCCGGGGCCCGCCATGACGTTGAGGTAGTAGAGGGTGCGGCCGGGCGGGGCGATGGAGGGGCCGTGCCAGCCGTCGGGGATGAGGACGGTGTCACCGCTGCGGACCTCGGCCAGAACATCGGTGCCGCCGGGCCGGGACGGGGACACCCGGTGGTAGCCGAGGCCTCCGTCTGCCACCTCGAAGTAGTAGATCTCCTCCAGGACGGATTCCTCGCCGGGGTGGTGCTCGTCGTGTTTGTGCGGCGGGTAGGAGGACCAGTTGCCGCCGGGCGTGAGGACTTCCACGGCGATCAGCCGGTCGCAGTCGAAGGCGTCGGCGGCGGCGAAGTTGTTGACCTGTCGGGAGCAGTTGCCGGAGCCGCGAAGCTCCACGCGTACCTCCGGCGCGGGGCCGTAGCGAGCGGGGAGTCGTCGCTCGCACTTCGCTCCTGCCAGGGCGAAGCGGCCTCCTGCGCCGGAGGCGATCTGTGCGTGGGCGTCGCGCGGTACATAGGCGAAGTCGGATACGCCGCTGAACACGCTCTTACGGCCCAGCAGTTCAAAGATCTCATCTGAGATGTGCACCGTACAGCTGCCGGTCAACGGCAGTACGATCCACTCGCTCTCCCCGGTGACAAGTGTGTGAACTCCTCCCGGTTCCAGTTCCACCACTCGTAGGCTCGACCGCTCCCAGCCGGCCTGTTCCGGGCCGATGTCGAGGGCGTAGGGGCCGTGGGCGGTGCGGCCCGCGGGCAGGTGGTACGTCGGTTGTCCTCGCATACTCATGTCCCTTCCCCGGCCGTGGTGTCCGGACCGAGCAGTGATACGGCCGTGTCGACGGCGGCGGCCACCTCCCCGTCTGCGGGATACAGCAGTGAGCGCCCCACCACCAGCCCCCGGACGGTCGGCAGGCGCAGCGCGGCCCGCCATTTCTCGTACGCCGCGTCCTGCTCGTCGCCGACCTCGCCACCGAGGAGCACGGCGGGCAGCGTCGAACTCTCCATGACCCGGGCCATCTCGTCGGGTTTCTCCGTGACGGGGACCTTGAGCCAGGTGTACGCGGAGGTGCCGGCCAGTCCCGAGGCGATGGCGATGGCGGTGCTGACGGCGGCGGCGCTCAGGTCGTTGTGGACCCGGCCCGCGGCGCGGCGGCAGAGGAAGGGTTCGACGAAGACGGGCAGCCGGTGGGCGGCCATGGCGTCGATGGCGCGGGCGGTCGTGTGCATCGTGTCGAGGGAGCCGGGGTCCTGGTGGTCGATGCGCAGCAGGAGCTTTCCGGCGTCGAATCCGAGGCGGGCCAGGTCCTCGGGGCGGTGTCCGGTGAAGCGGTCGTCCAGCTCGAAGGAGGCGCCGACCAGTCCGCCCCGGTTCATCGAACCGATGACCACCTTGTTCTCCAGGGCGCCCAGGAGCAGCAGGTCGTCCAGGATGTCGGCGGTGGCGAGCACGCCGTCGACGCCGGGCCTGGAGAGGGCGAGGCAGAGCCGTTCCAGCAGCTCGAAGCGGTTGGCCATGGCCAGTTCGCGGCCGCCGACCGCTAGCGAGCCTCGGGCGGGGTGGTCGGCGGCGACGATCATCAGCCGGCCGCGCCCGGTGACCAGCGGGCGCCTGGCGCGGCGGGCGGCGGCCTCGGCGACGGCTTCCGGATGGTGCACGCGCAGGTCGACCAGGTCGGAGACGCGGGAGGCGGCCGGGCTCATCGGGCCGCTCCGGGGGCCCGGGCGGTGACGGCGCCTTCGGCGAGAGCGGCTTCGACCTCGTGCGGGAAGGGCATGGCGGAGGAGCAGGCGAGCCGGGAGGCGACGATGGCGCCGGCGGCGTTGGCGTAGCGCATGGTGCGGGCGGTCTCCCAGCCGGCGAGCAGCCCGTGGCAGAGCGAACCGCCGAACGCGTCGCCCGCGCCGAGGCCGTTGACCACGTCGACGGGCAGCGGTGGCACATCGGCGACGGTGCCGTCCCGGTGGACGGCGAGAACGCCCGCCGGGCCCCGCTTCACGACGGCCAGCTCGACGCCCGCGTCGATGAGGGCGCGGGCCGCCGCGTACGGTTCGCGCTCGCCGGTCGCGATCTCGCACTCGTCCAGGTTGCCCACGGCGACGGTGGCGTGCGCGAGGGCCTCGCGGTAGCGGGCGGACGGGGAGACCACGCCGGACGCCCCGGCGGGGTCTCCGGCCGTCCCGGCGGGTGCCCTGGCCGTCCCGGCGGGTGTCCAGGCCGTCGTCCCGGCCGTCGGGCCGACCGTTGCGCCGTCCGTCGGGCCGGCCGTCGTCGCGGTCGCCGCGCCGGTCGCCGCGCCGGTGTTCGCCCCGGCGGGTGCCCCAGCCGTGACCCCGGTGTTCGCCCCGGCCGTCGGGCCGTCGGCCGGGGCGCCGGTCGGGGCGCCATTCGGGCCGGCCGCGGGTCCGGCCGCGGGTCCGGCCCCTTCGCCGGCCTGCTCCCAGAACATCGGGCGCCAGTCGAGGTCGAAGACGGTGATGCCGGACCGGTCGCGGGCGCGCAGCGCGGCGAGCGTCGCGGTCCGGCTCGGCTCGGCGCACAGCCCGGTACCGGTCATCCAGAACACCCGGGCGGCCCTGATCGCCGCCAGGTCGAGCTCCGAGGCGTGGATCTCCAGGTCCGGGGCCTTGGGCTGCCGGTAGAAGTAGAGCGGGAAGTCGTCGGGCGGGAAGACCTCGCAGAAGGTGACCGGGGTCGGGTAGGCGGCGACGGGGGTCACCCATCGGTCGTCCACGCCGAATTCCCGCAACTGGTCGTGCAGGTAGGTGCCGAAGGGGTCCTGCCCGGTCCGGGTCACCACGGCGGTGCGCCGGCCGAGGCGGGCCGCGGCGACGGCGACGTTGGCGGGAGAGCCGCCGAGGAACTTCCCGAAGGTGTCGACCCGGGCCAGCGGCACGCCGGTCCTGAGCGGATAGAGGTCCACCCCGATCCGCCCCATGGTGATCACGTCGTACGGCTCAGGCATTCAGCGTCCCTTCGGCTGGGCGCCCTTCGGGCTACCGGTGGGGCGGCTGCCGCAACGGCGGCCGGTACCCGGTTCTAACCCTTCCCCCGATCACTGTCAATCATTTGTACGGACATACGGACGTATCCTTGACATGTGCGCCCCCGCGTGGTGAGGGTGGGCCCATGGCCTCCTCCTCCGCTTCCGCCCCGGCCGGTATCCGCATCGGCTCAGCGCCCGACTCCTGGGGAGTGTGGTTCCCCGACGATCCGCGCCAAGTGCCCTGGCGGCGCTTCCTCGACGAGGTCTCCACCGCGGGCTACGAGTGGATCGAGCTGGGCCCCTATGGCTACCTCCCGACCGATCCGGCCCGCCTCGCGGACGAGACCCGCAGCCGCGGGCTCTCCGTCTCGGCGGGCACCGTTTTCACCGGATTGCACCATGGCCCGGAGGTCTGGGACCGGACCTGGGCGCATGTCGCCGACATCGCGGCACTCACCCGGGCGATGGGCGCCGCCCATCTCGTGGTCATCCCGTCGTTCTGGCGCGACGACCGGACGGGCGAGGTGCTGGAGGACCGCGCGCTCACCGCCGGGCAGTGGCGCCATCTCACCTCCCAGACCGAGCGGCTGGGGCGCGAGGTCCTGGACCGTTACGGGCTGCGCATCGTCGTCCATCCCCATGCCGACACCCATATCGACACCGAGGAGAACGTCAGCCGCTTCCTCGACGCCACCGACCCGGACCTCGTCTCGCTCTGTCTCGACACGGGCCACTACGCGTACTGCGGCGGCGACAGCGTCGAGCTGATCGAGACCTACGGCGAGCGGATCGGCTACCTCCACCTCAAGCAGGTCGACCCGGAGATCCTGGCCGATGTGGTGGCGAACGAGGTGCCGTTCGGGCCGGCCGTGGCGCGCGGCGTCATGTGCGAACCGCCGGGCGGGGTCCCGGCCCTGGAACCGGTCCTCGCCGCCGCCCGCCGGCTGGACGTCGACCTGTTCGCGATCGTCGAGCAGGACATGTACCCGTGCCCGCCCGACCGCCCCTTCCCCATCGCCCGCCGCACCCGGGAATTCCTCCGCTCCTGCGGCACCCCGCGCCGGGCTCCCTGACACGCCGGACGGACCCGGGCAGTGACGTCGGGCCGGTACTTGCTGTCGCCCTCGGTGAGACCGGGCCCCCGGGCCCGCCCCGTTGGCCGCCACCCACCCCGCAGGCCGGCCGGTGCTGGTCCGTCCAACCGGCGCCACCCACCCGGTGGGCCGAGCCGGCCGCCACCCACCCCGTGGCACAAAAGCCGCCCGCCGCCCCGCCGACGGCTCGCCGAGATCACCCCCTCGTCACGCATATCTCCGTTCTGCGGGTCTTCCGTCACAGCCGCTCGACAGGCCCCGCCCCCTCCCGCCTCCCGTCGTTCACCCCACACAGGCTGAGCGATCGTCAGTGACCGCGGCGCAGTTCCCCCGACGGCCCCCAGGCCGCCGCCGCGGTGCAGAGAGGTGGCACCATGACGGACAGAGGGCTCTGGTCCTACAAGGACATCGCCGCGCACATCCGGGTTCAGCCGGACACGGTCCGCTCCTATCGCAAGCACGGCCTCCTGCCGGCGCCGGATCACGTGGAGAACGGGAAGCCCTACTGGTACGCGGACACGGTCCGCGCCTGGGTCGCCGCCCGCCCCGGCAACCGGGGCCGCCGCGGCTGACGGGGCCGACCGGGGGCCGTACGCCGTCCGCCGTCCGGCCCCCGCCCGACCGGCCACCCGCTCGTCCGGCCCCCGCCTGCCCCGCACCCCACGTCCCGGAACGCGCCCGTCCCGCGCCCCGCCCCTTCTACGCCCCGCTGGATATCCGCTCCGGCTCGGCGGACGGCTCCGGCACGGCCCCGACCCCGACCCCGGCCCCGGCCCCGGCCTCCGGTCGCACCGATTCCCCCTCGCTCAGCCCGAACCGCTGGTGGAACCGGCGCAGCGGCGCCGGGGCCCACCAGGTCGCGCGGCCCATCAGCTTCATCACCGTCGGGACCAGGAGGCTGCGGACCACCATCGCGTCCATCAGCACGGCGAGCGCGATGCCGAGCCCCAGCATCTTGGTGTTGGTGACCCGTGAGGTGCCGATGGCGACCATCACGACCGCCAGGATCACTGCCGCCGCGGTGATCAGTCCGCCGGTGTGCCGCAGCCCGTAACCGACCGCGTGCTCGTGGTCCCCGGTGCGGTCGTACTCCTCCTTGATCCGGGAGAGCAGGAACACCCCGTAGTCCATGGAGAGACCGAAGGCGACACAGAACATGAGCACCGGCAGTGTCGTCTCTATGTCCCCCGTGCTGGTGAAGGAGAGCAGCCCGGACAGGTGCCCGTCCTGGAAGACCCAGACCACCGCCCCGAACATCGCGGTGAGGCTCAGGGCGTTGAGCACGACGGCCTGGACGGGGATCAGCACGCTTCCGGTCAGCAGGAACACCAGCAGCAGCGTCACCACGGCGATGATGCCCACCGCCCACGGCAGGCGGTCGCCGATGGCGGCCTTGGAGTCGACCAGTACCGCCGCGGTCCCCGTCACGGTGGTGTCGAAGGGGGCGGGCTCCGCCCGCAGGTCCTTCACCAGCCGCTGCGTCTCCTGCCCGACCGGCTCGCCCTTCCCCAGCACGCTGAAGTAGGCCGCCTTCCCTTCCGTGACCGGGCCGTCGACCCGCAGGACCCCCGGGAGCGCGGCGATCCGGCTCCGGTAGTCGGCGTACTGGGCGGGTGTCGCCCCGCCCTCCGCGAAGATGTCGAGGCCGCCACCCGGGCTGCCGGGGAAGCCGTCCCGCAGATGCTGCTGCACCACGTGCGACTCGGAGGACGCGGGCAGCTGCCGGTCGTCCGCCGTACCGAACTCGACGCCCAGGAAGGGCAGCCCCAGCAGGACGAGTCCGACGCTCGTGACGATGGCGAAGACGGGCGCCCGGCGCATCACCAGCGCCGTGAACCTGCCCCAGCCCGCACCGGCCGCCGCATCGGGCGACTTCGCGCGCCCCCGCCTCAGCAGCTTCCTGAGGTCGAGGGAGTTGACCCGGTGGCCGAGCAGCATCAGCGCGGCCGGCAGGAGGATCAACGCGGCCGCGGCGGCCAGCAGCACCACGGCGATTCCGGCGTACGCGAAGGAACGCAGGAAGTACTGCGGGAAGACCAGCATCGCGGCCAGCGAGACCGCGACGGTCAGCGCCGAGAACAGCACGGTCCGCCCGGCGGTGCGCAGCGTCGTACCCACCGCTGTCCGGGTCGGGGCCCCGGTCGCCAGCTCCTCGCGGAACCGGCGCACGATGAACAACGCGTAGTCGACGGCGAGTCCGAGGCCGAGTGCGGTGGTGAGGTTCTGGGCGAAGACGGAGACATCGGTGAGCTCGGTGATGCCGCGCAGCACGGCGTTGGTCCCCAGGATGGCGACGATGCCGACGCCCAGGGGCAGCAGGGCCGCGATCGCGCTGCCGAAGACCATCACGAGCAGGACCAGCGTCACCGGCAGGGCGATCATCTCCGCCCTCAGCAGGTCCTCCTCGATGAGTGTCTGCATCTCGTGCTGCACGGCGACCGGGCCACCGATCGAGACGCGCACCGGCCCGTGTGTCCCCCGGTAGGCCGGGGCCATCCGGTCCAGCACTTCCCCCGTCGCCTTGTCGTCGCCCTCGATCCGGGCCGCGATCAGCGCTTCCTTGCCGTCCTCGGCGCGCAGCGCGGGCGCCTTGTCCTGCCAGTAGGAGCGCACCCCCACGACATCCGCCTCACCGGAGAGCCGCTCGGCCAGGCGTGCGGCCTCCGCGGCCACGGCGGGGTCGTCGACGGAGGCGCTGCCACTGTCGATCAGCAGCAGGAGATTCGGCTGGGAGGCGGGGAACTCGCGCTCCAGCGCATTGGTCGCGTAGGTCGACTCGGCGTCCGGGGCCTGCCAGCCGCCGCTGCCCATCCGGTCGGCGACCCCGCTGCCCGCGAAGACCGCGAGCGCCGTGATCACCAGAGCCGCCAGCAGCGTGAGCCGGGGGCGCGCGGTGACGAAGCGCGTCCAGCCCCCCAATCGCTGCGGGCCGTTGACTTCAGACATGGTGCGATGTCCCCTTTTTCCCCGGATCCGGGTGCGCCGGGCGGCAGCACGAAGCAGCCGCGCAGGGCAGCATGGATCAGTCGTTGCCACATACACTGGCAAACACGAGTCCCCGCTCGCGTTTCATAAGAATGCGAGCGATCACTCGTGTTTGTCAACTGCTCGCGAAAGCTGGGGATTCACCGTGTCGCAGGCCAGAGCGGAGAGCACCGGGGACACCGGGGCCGCGGAAGCCGCCACCAAGAAGCCGGGGACGGCAGCCGGCCCCGCCCGGCCGCGCCGGCGGCAGGCCCGGGGCGAGGCCCGCATCGCGCAGCTGCTCAAGGCCGCCGCCGACGTCTTCTGCACGACGGGCTACACCGCCGCGAGCACCAACGCCATCGCCCGCGAGGCCGGGGTCTCGCCCGGCACGCTCTACCAGTTCTTCCCGAACAAGGAGGCCATCGCGGTCGAGCTGGGCGACCGGCTCCTGACCCGCTGGCAGGAGACCTACGGGGCCGCCCTCCAGGCTGTCCGGCGGGATCAGCCGCTGGACCGGGTCCTCGACGCCACCCTCGACCCGCTGATCGAGTTCAACTGCGCCAACCCGGCGTTCACGGTGCTGATGCACGGCTCCGAGATCCCCGGAATGCCCGCGAAGGATCATGACGCGGTGCACGTCACGATGCTCGCCCGGGTCGAGACGATCATCGCCGGATACCTGCCGGACGCGCCGCCCGCCGACGTCACCCGCGTCGCCACGATGATCTTCAACCTCGTCAAGGCCGGACTCGACGTAATCATGGCGTACGAGGGGGACGAGCGGGAGGCGTACATCCGGGAGCTGAAGACGATCCTGTACCGGTACCTGGAACCGATGGTCCGCGACGGCGCGCACGCACGGCCCGACCCGGCGGACGCTCCGCCGAACGGTGGATAACGGCCCAGGACCGGCGGACAGCGGCCGGGCGACGACTCGCGTCATACCCCCTAGGGGTATAAAGTGAAGAGTGTGGCGGCGCCTCCGTGTGCGCCCGCCCACCCCTGTGTGCCCGTCGAAGAGGAGAATGTGATGACCGCCGAGACCCAGCTCCCCCAGGCGACCGGCTCCTGCTGCTCGCCCAGCGGTTCCTGCCACGACAGCGCGGGTACGGACGCCGCCCCGGCCGGCGTGACCACCACCTACCAGGTGACCGGCATGACCTGCGGACACTGCGAGGGCGCGGTCTCCGAGGAGATCTCCGCCATCGAGGGTGTCACCTCGGTGAAGGCCGTGGCGTCCACCGGCCAGGTGACGGTGGTCTCCGGCGCCGCCCTGGACGACGAGGCCGTACGCGCCGCCGTCGACGAGGCGGGTTACGAACTCGCCGGGCGCGCCTGACCGCCTCGGGAACCATCCCTTCCCCGCACCACCCCGTTCCGCCGGGCCGGACCGACCAGCAGACACTGGTGGGGGTACGGCCCGGTCGGCGTTCCAGGAGTTCGGACATGCACAGCGCAACAGAGGCCGGGACCGCGGCGGCGGCGAGTTCGGAAGCCGAGTTCGTGATCGGCGGCATGACCTGCGCCTCCTGCGCGGCCCGCGTCGAGAAGAAGCTCAACCGGATGGACGGCGTCACCGCCACCGTCAACTACGCCACCGAGAAGGCCCGCGTCAGCTACCCGGCCACCGACGTCTCCGTACAGGACCTCATCGCCACGGTCGAGAAGACCGGCTACACCGCGAAGCCGGTGCCCCGGCCCGCCCCGAAGGCCGCCGCGCAGACCGCCCCGCAGACCGCCGGAGCGACCGACGCGCTCTCCGAGGCCGCCCGCGCCGAGCCGCACACGACAGAACCGGAAGCGGAACCGGAGGGGCCGCTGCGGCCCGAGACCGAGGCCGCGCCCGAGCTGGTCCGCCTCCGGCAGCGGCTCATCGTCTCCGCCGTGCTCGCCGTCCCCGTCGTCGCCCTCGCGATGATCCCGGCGCTCCACTTCGACAACTGGCAGTGGCTCTCGCTCACCCTCGCCGCTCCCGTCGTCGTCTGGGGCGGACTGCCCTTCCACCGGGCCGCCTGGACCAACCTGCGCCACGGCGCGGCCACCATGGACACCCTCGTCTCCGTCGGGACCCTGGCCGCCTTCGGCTGGTCCCTGTGGGCGCTGTTCCTCGGTGACGCCGGGATGCCCGGCATGCGGCACGGCTTCGATCTCACGGTCTCCCGCGCCGACGCCTCGGACACCATCTACCTGGAGGTCGCGGCGGGCGTCATCACCTTCATCCTGCTGGGCCGCTATCTGGAAGCGAAGTCCAAGCGGAGGGCAGGTTCGGCGCTGCGCGCCCTGATGCATCTGGGCGCCAAGGACGTGGCCGTCCTGCGGGGCGGCGCCGAGGTCCGCGTCCCCGTGGGCCGGCTCGTCGTGGGCGACCGCTTCGTCGTCCGGCCGGGCGAGAAGATCGCGACCGACGGGACGGTGGTGGAGGGTGCGTCGGCGGTGGACGCGTCCATGCTCACCGGCGAGTCCGTCCCGGTGGACGTGGGCGCGGGCGACCAGGTCACCGGCGCCACCGTGAACGCCTCCGGCCGGCTCGTCGTGGAGGCCACCCGGGTCGGCTCCGACACACAGCTCGCCCGGATGGCGAAGCTGGTCGAGGACGCGCAGAACGGCAAGGCCGAGGTGCAGCGCCTGGCCGACCGGATCTCCGCGGTGTTCGTCCCCGTGGTCCTGCTCATCGCCCTCGGCACGCTGATCGTCTGGCTGCTCACCACGGACGACGTCACGGCCGCGTTCACGGCGGCGGTCGCGGTCCTGATCATCGCCTGCCCCTGCGCCCTGGGCCTCGCGACACCCACCGCCCTCATGGTCGGCACCGGACGCGGCGCCCAGCTCGGCATCCTCATCAAGGGCCCCGAAGTCCTGGAATCAACCCGCCGCGTCGACACCATCGTCCTCGACAAGACCGGCACCGTCACCACCGGCCGCATGACCCTCCAGACCATCCACACCACCCCCACCACCACCGAAACCGACGTCCTCCGCCTCGCCGGAGCACTCGAACACGCCTCCGAACACCCCATCGCCCAAGCCATCGCCACCGGCGCCACCGACCGCACCGGAGCCGCCCTCCCCACCCCCGAGGACTTCACCAACATCCCCGGACTCGGCGTCCAGGGCACCGTCGACGGCCACGCCGTCCTCGTCGGGCGCCCCCGGCTGCTCACCGACGCCGGAATCGACCTCCCCGGCACGCTGACCGCCGCACTGACCGAGGCCGCCACACAGGGTCGTACGGCCATCGCGGTCGGCTGGGACGGCGAGGCGCGCGGCGTTCTCGAAGTGGCCGACGCGGTCAAGGACTCCAGCGCGGAGGCCATCACCGCGCTCCGGGCACTCGGCCTGACCCCGATCCTGCTGACCGGCGACAACCGGGCGGTGGCCGAATCCGTGGCCCGCGAGGTCGGTATCGAGGAGGTCCGCGCGGAGGTACTTCCGGAGGAAAAGGCGCACGTCATCGAGGGTTTGCAGGCCCAGGGACGGGTAGTCGCCATGGTCGGTGACGGGGTCAACGACGCCGCCGCGCTGGCCACCGCCGACCTCGGCCTGGCCATGGGCACCGGCACGGACGCGGCGATCGAGGCGAGCGACCTGACCCTGGTTCGTGGAGATCTCAAGGTGACCGCAGACGCCATCCGGCTCTCCCGGCGCACCCTCACCACGATCAAGGGCAACCTGTTCTGGGCATTCGGCTACAACGTTGCCGCTCTACCCCTTGCGGCATTTGGCCTGCTCAACCCTATGATTGCTGGAGCGGCGATGGCCTTCTCATCGGTCTTCGTCGTGACGAACAGCCTGCGCCTGCGGTCCTTCACGTAATATCCACAATGAGATTCAGATCACATCGGTTTCAGGGTAACCATTCGATGGGTTCGCGAGTCTTAGAGTGCGATGCCAAGGATGTCTTGGGGGACGTCCGGCGGAGCGTCTTGGGGGATGCTCCGGGCAAGCGTGGGCCGGGGCACGTACACCGGGGAGCTTTGAGCGGCCCTCCCGTCGGTACGTACCCCGGCAGACCACAGGAGCAGGTGGAAGAAGAGCAGGACAAGCAGTACCGAGGAACAACCCAGGAGCTTCGGCTCCCACAGAACGCCCGGCCGGATCCCGTGGGGGGAATCCGCTCCGGGATATGGGAAGCGCCTCGCTGTCGGCCCGTGGGGGGATCGATGGCGGGGCGCTTCTCGCTTTCACGGGAGCGCTCCCGTAGGCGGCGGGCGGGCCCCCGACAAACCCACATCGGCGTCGCACCCCCGAAAAACGCGCATCGCCCCGGACTCCGCGCTCGCTCGGGGCGAGGGCGCGGCAGTCAGGGGCGAAGGAATCCGGCGTCAGTCAGGGCCGGGGTGAAGCGAAGAGCCGGTCAGGCGGTCAGCGGCCCTCGACCGGGACGAAGTCGCGCAGGACCTCACCGGTGTAGATCTGGCGCGGGCGGCCGATGCGGGAACCCGGCTCCTTGATCATCTCGTGCCACTGGGCGATCCAGCCCGGGAGACGGCCGAGTGCGAAGAGCACGGTGAACATCTCGGTCGGGAAGCCCATGGCGCGGTAGATCAGGCCCGTGTAGAAGTCCACGTTCGGGTAGAGGTTGCGCGAGACGAAGTACTCGTCGGAGAGCGCGTGCTCCTCCAGCTTGAGCGCGATGTCGAGCAGCTCGTCGGACTTGCCGAGCGCGGACAGCACGTCGTGGGCGGCGGCCTTGATGATCTTGGCGCGCGGGTCGAAGGACTTGTACACCCGGTGGCCGAAGCCCATCAGGCGGACGCCGTCCTCCTTGTTCTTCACCTTGCGGATGAAGGAGTCGACGTCGCCGCCGTTGGCCTGGATGCCTTCCAGCATCTCCAGCACGGACTGGTTGGCGCCGCCGTGCAGGGGGCCCCACAGCGCCGAGATGCCGGCGGAGATCGAGGCGAACATGTTCGCCTGCGAGGAGCCGACCAGACGCACGGTGGAGGTCGAGCAGTTCTGCTCGTGGTCCGCGTGCAGGATGAGCAGCTTGTCGAGCGCCGAGACGACGACCGGGTCCAGCTCGTACTCCTGGGCGGGGACCGAGAAGGTCATCCGCAGGAAGTTCTCGACGTAGCCGAGGTCGTTGCGCGGGTAGACGAACGGGTGACCGATCGACTTCTTGTACGCGTACGCGGCGATGGTCGGGAGCTTGGCGAGCAGCCGGATCGTCGAGAGGTGGCGCTGCTCCTCGTCGAACGGGTTGTGGCTGTCCTGGTAGAACGTGGACAGCGCGCTGACGACCGAGGACAGCATGGCCATCGGGTGCGCGTCACGCGGGAAGCCGTCGAAGAACCGCTTGACGTCCTCGTGCAGCAGGGTGTGCTGGGTGATCTCGTTCTTGAAGGCCGACAGCTCGTCGACCTTGGGAAGATCACCGTTGATGAGCGTGTACGCGACCTCCAGGAACGTCGAGCGCTCGGCGAGCTGCTCGATGGGGTAGCCGCGGTACCGCAGGATGCCCTGCTCGCCGTCGAGGTAGGTGACGGCCGATTTATAGGCAGCGGTGTTGCCGTATCCGCTGTCCAGCGTCACCAGGCCGGTGTTCGCCCGGAGCTTCCCGATGTCGAAGCCCTTGTCGCCGACGGTGCTGTCGATCACCGGGTAGGTGTACTCGCCATCGCCGTACCGCAGTACCACAGCGTTGTTGGTGTGCTCGCTCACGTCATCCCTCACCGACGTAGTGCCTCTTCTTCGAGGTTCCCTGACTGTCTCCACCCTCCCCCATTTGGCTCAGGAGAGTGCACTCGGGGTCGTCCATTGGACCTACTCGCGGCACTGAGTGCCGCGAACTTATTCATCCTGCCCCCTTGACTGCGGTTCCGGAAGACCCCCGTGATGTTTCCCACCGATTTGATCGATCATTTTTTTCCGAGGATCCTCCTTCGGGGCCTCCACCCAGCCGGTAATCCAGCGCCGTACACCGTCTGCCTGCGGAAACCGTGCGGACCGCCTGGCCGATCGCCTGCCGGGAGCCGACCAGCACGACGAGCTTCTTGGCCCGGGTCACCGCGGTGTACAGCAGGTTCCGCTGGAGCATCATCCAGGCGCTCTTCGTCACCGGGATGACCACGGCGGGGTACTCGCTGCCCTGGGAACGGTGGATCGTCATGGCGTACGCGTGGGCCAGCTCATCCAGCTCGTCGAAGTCGTAACCGATCTCCTCGTCCTCGTCGGTGAGGACCGTCAGCCGCTGTTCGTCCAGGTCAAGGGCGGTGACGACGCCGACCGTGCCGTTGAAGACGCCGTTCTCCCCCTTGTCGTAGTTGTTGCGGATCTGGGTGACCTTGTCGCCGACGCGGAACACCCGGCCGCCGAACCGCTTCTCGGGCACCCCGGGCCTCCCCGGGGTGATCGCCTGCTGGAGCAGCCCGTTGAGATGGCCCGCCCCGGCCGGGCCCCGGTGCATCGGGGCGAGGACCTGTACGTCCCGGCGCGGGTTCAGCCCGAACTTGGCCGGAATACGACGGGCCGCGACGTCCACCGCGAGCACCCCGGCGTCCTCCGTCTCGTCCTCGACGAAGAGGAAGAAATCGCTGAGCCCCTGAGTGAGCGGCGGTACGCCGGAGTTGATCCGGTGCGCGTTGGTGACGACACCCGACTGCTGGGCCTGGCGGAAAATGGTGGTCAGCCGGACCGCGGGGACCGGTCCGCCGTCCGCGAGCAGGTCCCGCAGCACCTCCCCCGCCCCCACCGACGGCAACTGGTCCACGTCGCCGACGAGCAGCAGGTGGGCACCCGGTGCCACCGCCTTGACGAGCTTGTTGGCGAGGAGCAGATCGAGCATCGACGCCTCGTCCACGACGACCAGGTCGGCGTCCAGCGGACGGTCCCGGTCGTACGCCGCGTCACCGCCGGGCTTCAGCTCAAGCAGCCGGTGCACGGTGGACGCCTCGGCCCCGGTCAGCTCCGAGAGCCGCTTCGCCGCCCGCCCGGTCGGCGCGGCCAGCACCACTTTCGCCTTCTTCGCGCGGGCCAGCTCCACGATGGACCGGACCGTGAACGACTTGCCGCAGCCCGGCCCGCCCGTCAGGACGGCGACCTTCCGGGTCAGCGCGAGCCGTACGGCAGCCTCCTGCTCGGGCGCCAGCTTGGCTCCGGTCCGCCCCGCGAGCCACTTCAGGGCCTTGTCCCAGTCCACGTCCGCGAAGGCCGGCATCCGCTCGTCGGGCGTCCGCAGCAGCCGCCGCACCTGGGCGGCGAGCGCGATCTCGGCCCGGTGGAAGGGCACCAGATAGACGGCCGTCACCGGCTCCCCGCCCTCGGGCGACGGCACCTTCTCCCGTACGACGCCCTCCGGTTCCCCGGCCAGCTCGGCCAGGCAGTCGATGACGAGCCCGGTGTCCACCTGGAGGAGCTTCACCGCGTCCGCGATCAGCCGCTCCTCGGGCAGGAAGCAATGCCCCTGGTCGGTGGACTGCGACAGCGCGTACTGGAGCCCGGCCTTGACCCGCTCCGGGCTGTCGTGCGGGATGCCGACCGCCTGGGCGATCTTGTCGGCGGTGAGGAAGCCGATGCCCCAGACGTCGGCGGCCAGCCGGTAGGGCTGGTTCTTCACGACGGAGATCGAGGCATCCTCGTACTTCTTGTAGATACGGACGGCGATGGACGTCGAGACGCCGACGCCCTGGAGGAAGACCATGACCTCCTTGATCGCCTTCTGCTCCTCCCAGGCGGCGGCGATCATCTTCGTCCGCTTCGGCCCGAGCCCGGGGACCTCCACGAGCCGCTTCGGCTCCCGCTCGATGATGTCGAGGGTGTCGACACCGAAGTGGGTGGTGATCCGGTCGGCCATGACCGGGCCGATGCCCTTGATCAGCCCGGAGCCGAGATAGCGGCGGATGCCCTGGATGGTGGCGGGGAGGATCGTCGTGTAGTTCTCCACGGTGAACTGCTTGCCGTACTGCGAGTGGGAGCCCCAGCGCCCCTCCATCCGCAGCGACTCCCCCGGCTGCGCCCCGAGCAACGACCCCACCACGGTGAGCAGATCCCCGGCCCCGCGCCCGGTGTCGACGCGGGCGACGGTGTACCCGTTCTCCTCGTTGGCGTACGTGATCCTCTCCAGGACCCCTTCGAGGACGGCCAGGTTGGGTGCGTGTGGCGTGACGGACATGAGTGTGACGGTATCGGGCGGGGGTGACACCGGGCCCGGGTCCCGGGGCGGCAGGACTCTCGCCGGTCCGGCCGTCGCCGGGGCCGTCAGGGTGTCGGCCGGTCACCGCCGCTGGGTGCGTGGCTCAGGTCCACGACGCAGAAGATGTTGTCGTCCGGGTCGGCGAGAACAACGAAGTCGGGATCGGGCGGGTAGTGGTCCCAGTCGACGGTTCGCGCGCCGAGACCGACCAGTCGCCGGACCTCCGCCCGCTGTTCCTCGGCCGTGTCCGTGAAGAGGTCCAGGTGGAGACGGGGGTGCGGCTCCGCCGGCGAAGCGCTGCGCAACAGGCCAAGGGCTCGGCCGGAACCGTCGCGGTAGGTGAGCGTCCGCCACGTATCGGTCTTCCACTCCTCGGCGGGGACCAGGTTCAGGGCGGCGGTCCAGAAAGCCTCCGCGCGGGGAACGTTCGTAACACCGATGACGGGGATTCCTAGTCTCAGCATGAAAGCGAGCCTAAGCCTTGTCCGGTGCCGGTCCTTGGAGTCGTCGCCGGGGCCGGGACTCGTCGTCCGCTCCCCGCAGGCCGCCCGGAGAACACCTCGCTACGCCGGCCTCAGGTCGGCCCGCACCAGATCGTGGTCGGAGTGCGGAGTGAGATGCGCACCGTGGTCGAGCGGGGTGAAGCCGCGCAGAAAGATGTAGTCGAACTTGCGGCGCCAATCGGTGGTCGGCTCGCACGTACGGGCCGCCGAGGGATCGCACCCGGGGTCCGCGTCCGCGGCCAGGCCCCACATCACGGCGAGTTCGGCGGCATCCGGCACGGCGTTGAAGTCGCCGAGAACGATCGTGCGGTCATGCCGGGCGACCGCCTTCGCCAGCACGCCGGTCTGCCCGGCGCGGACCGAGGCCTGACTCCACTGGGCCAGGTGCGTGTTGAAGACCCGGACGGGCGAGCCGTCCACGAGGGTGGTGACGGCCATGTACCCGCGGTCCTCGGAACCGCCGTCGGGGTACTCCACGTTCACGGGGTCGGTCATCGGAGCGGCCGAGAGGATCGCCTGGCCGAAGCCCCCCGGACTCCACGGCAGACCCCCGCAGCGGCTCCAACTCCGCAGCACGGAGCCGTACTCGACGTGGTAGACCAGCCCGTACAGGTGCCGGAGATGATCCCGGATCCTCTCGACATCACCCACGCACGCTTCTTGCAGGCCGATGACCTGAGGCGCGTACGTGGCGATCTCCGCCGCCCGGCCGATGTTCCGGCCGTTCCCCTTGCAGGGGTTGCAGATGTTCCACGTCATGACGCGGTTCGGCACGACTTCCTGGGGGGCGTCGGCCGGCAGCGGCTTGGCGATGTAGGCGCCGTCCGGCGCACTGGGGCCGGCCAGCAGCACGCAGGCCACGATCAGCGCCCCCACGAGCCACCGCGCGCCGGTTCCGGTCACCTTCGCCTCCTCGGGTCGGAGGAACACGCCCTCATGCGGGACCTCCGCGCATGAGGTTATGTGACTGGTTGTACGCGGCACTTGAGATGCCCTGCGTCCCGTCTCGTGGGGAGGGCGGCACGACATCGGTCAGGGCTTCTCGACCCCCCTGGCCCCGCCCCGGAACGCCGTGCGTTTCCACCGCCCGTAGCGTCACGCCCGGATGATCGTTACTCCAGGCACGGGCGGGCGCCCACGGCGAGGAATCCCACGAATCCACTCACGCCGACCGGCCGGTACGGCACGGTTCGGCCGCAGGATCTCGCCTTCGCCGTGGCACCACTTCACCGGGAGTACGCCGACCGCCCACAGGTGCCAGAGAAACGAAACGTCGATGAACCCGTACAACGTCCCGTCCCCACCCCCGCCTCCGCCCTCGCCTGCGCCTTCGCCTGCGCCTCGGCCTCGGTCTCGGTGGAGGTCCACTCCGGTCGCGCTGGGGCTTCTCCTGCTTGTCGCCCTCACCGGCGCACTCAATCTCTACCTCGGCGTCATTTCGATGATGGCCGCGATGGTGGCGATGTGGACCGTTCCGCCGTGGCGCTGGTTCGCCAAGCTCGGCGCGACGTTCGGCGCCTTCCTGCTGTTCGCCATCGGCGGGGGTGTCGGTGGCCAACTCGACGACGGCAGCGCGGACAAGGCCAACGCGAAGGCTCCCGCGGCGGCTGACGAGCGGCATACACCCGCGTCGTCCGCCACCGCGTCCGCGCCTCCGGTGATCGCCGACTACACCGGCAGGTCACTGGCCGAGGCCGAGAAGGGGACCCGGTCCGTCGGTTTCACCCCCGCCCGTCACGACGCGTCCACGGAGAACCGCGCCATCCAGAACAGCGCGAACTGGAGCGTGTGTTTCCAGGACGCCGACACGGCCAGGATGACGATCGACTTCGCGGCGGCCAAAAGCGGCGAGCCGTGCCCGGAGGAGGACGGGGGCCCGCTTGCGTGGCCGATGATGCCGGACGTCGTCGGCGCCACCTACGCCTCGGCGGTCAAGTCCCTGACGCACGCCGGCATCCCGCTCGGCCGCGTCACGCTGGACGACGTCTACCTCGATGTCGACGCCCCCACCGTCGAGGAAGCGGCGGAGAACGGCAACGAGTGGCATGTCTGCTTCCAGTCGCCGGACGACAAGAGGCAGGTGGACTCCACCACCGAGGTCCGACTCGATCTGGGGCGGTGGACCGACGAGAGCAGCGTGCGGAGTTGTCCCGAGTCCAAGGACACCACCTACGAGGACCCGGCCAACGCTCCCGGCAGCCAAGACGACGGGGACGAGGTCGGAAGCGGAAGCGCCTCGGGTGGGGACGGGCATTCATCCGGCGCCGCCCGGTCCGAAAGCTCCGGGGGCGGCGGGAGTCCTCCGGGCGGAAACCCCCCGGGCGACGGCTCCTCCGGCGGGTCGTCCTCCGGCGGCGGTTCCTCGGGCGGAGGCACTTCGGGCGGCAGCGCCGGAACCGTGCACCCCGGGGCGTTCTGCTCTCCCCCCGACACGGGCGTCACCGCCGCCGGCACCCCGATGGTCTGCGGCCCCGCCGCCGACGGGCGCAACCGCTGGCACCACGCCTGACCGCCCCCTCCGGCCGCTACCCGGCCTTGGGCGCGGCCGGCCATCTGCGCTTGCCTTGACGTTGCAGGCGGCCACCCCGTAGTCCCCGTCCGCGACAGCAAGACCCCTCCGGCCCGCCATCACCTTCTCCCCCGCCGGCTGGTCCTCCTTCATCACCGCGGTCAAGGGCTGCACCTCTGCGCCTGATCATCCGGGAGTGGCCGTCGCGGGCGGCGGCGACCGGTAGCGTGCCCCGAATGAACAGTGCTTCCCTCACTCTTCGCGCCTTCCGTCTCATCGTCACGGGCGGAGGCACAGGCGGCCACACATACCCCGCCCTGACCGCGATCCGTACTCTCCAGGAGCGGCTGGCCGGTGAGGGGCGAGGGCTCGACGTGCTGTGGATCGGGACGCCCGGCGGCTTGGAGGCCAGGGTTGCCCCGGCGGAAGGGATCCCCTTCACCACGGTCGCCACCGGCAAGATCCGGCGATCCAGCAATCCGCTGAAGATGCTGAGCCCGGCCAACGCGAAGGACATGGCCCGTGTACCGCTCGGGGTGGCACAGGCCCGGAAGATCATTTCGGATTTCCGGCCGGATGTAGTGCTTGCCACGGGCGGGTACGTGGCGGTTCCCGCCGGTCTGGGGGCCCGCTTGTGCAAGCGTCCCCTGGTGCTCCATGAGCAGACCGTGCGGCTGGGACTGGCGAACCGGAAGCTTGCGGGCTCGGCGGCGAAGATCGCGGTGTCTTCGGAGTCGACCGTTCCGCTGCTGCCGGAATCAGTTCGCGGCGCGGCAGTCGTGACCGGCAACCCGGTGCGGGCAGAGGTCTTGTCGGGGCACCCGGACAAGGCAGTGACGGCCCTGGGTCTGCACGGCTTCGACCGGCGGTTGCCGACCGTGTACGTCACCGGTGGCGCGCAGGGCTCGCAGCAGATCAACGAGGTCGTGGCAGGGGCTCTGCCATGGTTGCTGGAGCGGGCGAACGTGATCCACCAGTGCGGTCCGGCGAACGTGGAGGAGCTGCGGCGCCGTGCCGCGGGCCTCGCGGCCGAGCCGGCGAGCCGCTACCACCTCGCTGGATTCATGGGTCCGGAACTCCCCGACGTGCTGGCTCTCGCCGACGTGGTGGTTTCCCGCAGCGGTGCCGGCACGCTCGCCGAACTCACCGCCTTGGGCAAGCCGGCCGTATTCATTCCGCTCGCGACGTCCGCCGGTAACGAGCAGGCCCACAACGCCCGGCACCTGGCGGAGGCCGGTGCCGCTGTCGCGCTGCTCGGAGAGGTGACGGCGGCGGGCCTCACCGAAGCGGTCGGCCCGCTCCTGACGGACCCCGCCCGTCGCAACGCGATGGCGGACCGGGCTCGGGCACACGGCAGGCCGGACGCGGCATCCAGGCTCGTGGATGTGATTCTGTCCGCCGCGTCCGGCTGATGGCTGATGCGCGGCGTTATAGCCGGCGGCCGAGGTGCAGCGCCGTGCCGGCCTCGATCAGCACGGCGCAGTCGTTGAAGACCGCGTCGTCCTGGCCCATCGGATCGGGAACGTCACGGTCTCCCAGGTAGAGGGCGAGCTTGCGCACGTTGCCCTCGGTGCAGATCACGCGCAGCGTTTGCAGGATGGCGGTGTCCATCGCCAGAACGGTGTCGGCCCAGTCCAGCGCCTCCAGCGTGATCTGCTGGGCACGGTGGGCGCTGAGGTCGTGGCCGAACCGGGCGGCTGCCTTGATCATGGCCGGGTTGGCGGGCTGGTCCTGCCACTTGCCGATCAGTCCGGCTGATCGGACCTGTACGTCCCACCCGCCGCGGCGGGCAAGTGCGGCAGCCGCGAACGGGGAGCGGCAATAGTTCCCCAAGCACACCGTCAGGATGTTCTTCATTGCGCGGCCCTCGCAGTCTCGACGGCCTGGCCGAGGGCGGCCACCACGTGGTTGATGTCATCGTCGGTCAGGTGCTGGTGAAACGGCAGACTGAGGATCTGCCGCCCCGCTTGTTCGGTGACGGGCAGCGCCCGCCGCCATGCCGCGAACGCCGGCTGAAGGTGGTTCGGTGGGTAGTGGACCCCTACGCCGACCCCGTGAGCGCGCATCTCGGTGAACACCTGGTCGCGGCGAGGGACCCGGATCTGGCAAAGGTGCGGTACGGCCGTCTCGAGGCCGACGTCAACCAGAGTCACGCCCCGCAGGTGCCTCAGAAGCTCACGGTAGGTGCGCCACTGGTGCCGTCGGGTGTGCACGGTGTCTTCGAAGTGGTCGAGTTGAGCCAGTCCGATGGCTGCGTTGATGGCCGACAGTTGGTAGCGCAGCCCGAAGGAGTCGACCTGGTAGCAGGTGCGGTTCGCGCGTTCTCTCTGGGACTGGGTGACTCCGAGGAGTCGCAGCCGGCGCATCGTGTCGGCTTCCTTCTGGGTACGTGGGATGACCATGCCGCCCTGGCCACAGGTCAGGTTCTTGATCGGCCCGAACGAGAAGCAGGTGAGTGCGCCTGTCGCGCCCACACGGCGGGCTCCGTTGTAGGACCCGAAGGCGTGCGCCGCGTCCTCGATGACGCTGATGCCACGTTCCTGAAGCTCGCACTGGATGGGGCCGAGGTCTACCGCCCGGCCTCCGAAGAGGACGGGTAGGACTGCGACCGTGTTCGCGTTGACCGCGTCGAGGACCAGTTGGTGGTCGACGCACAGAGTAGAGGGGTTGATCTCGATAAACCGCGGGGTAGCGCCGACAGCCAGGATGGCCTGGACTGTTGCGCAGAACGTCATGGAGGGGACGACCACCTCGTCACCGGCGCCAACCCGGGCGGCAAGCAACGCCGTGTGAAGGGCCGCGGTTCCCGATGTGACTGCTACAGCGTCACTGACCCCAAGGAACTCGGCGATCCTCTGCTCGAACTCCTCCGTAACGGCCGTATGTCCGTACTGGCCGCTCTCCAGGACACGGGTGACTGCCGCCGCTTCCTTGCCGTGAAGGTAAGGGCTTGCGTTGCGCTTCATGTCGGGCCTTGGGGAAGCGGTGGTCACCGGAGTCCTCCCTCCGGATCGGTAAGTGTTGCGGCGTCGCCGACGGCCAGGGTCTCGACGTAATTGGTCAGGTACATTCCCGCCCGGTAGGTGAGCCGGTCGTGGTCGACCGGCTCCCCGAACAAGCCGTGCACCATCTGACCGACGAGGTCGGCGCCAGCAGCCTCGGTCAATGGAAACCCTCCAGCAGCTCTGACGTTCAGTTCGGTGATCGTGACGGTGCCCCGATCGGTAATAAACCCCTGTACGCAGGACAGGCCGGTGGCACGGACGGCGGAGAGCGTCCTCTCGACGAGGGAGCACACCGTGGAGTCGTGGAACGTGGTGGAGACGGCGGAGAGTCCCGCCTTCACCAGGTCCCGGCGCCGCAGGATCACCGATGCCCGCCCGGTGCGGTCCACCAGGCAGTCGGCGGTGAACTCTCGGCCTCGGACCCGCGCCTGCACCAGGGCATCCGGTACAAGTTCACACAGGACGCGTGCCTGCTCTCGCCGCTCGCAGAAGTGAACGCCCTGCGCCCCGTGGCCGCGTCTCGGTTTGACGACCAGCTCCGTACCGTCGGGCACCTGGTCGATCTCGTCGGGACGGTAGGTGCGAGGGGTGTCGATACCGTGTTCGGTGAGCACATCGTGGAATTCGGCCTTGTCGATGCAAGTTCGCACCGAAGCGGCGTCCGGAAGCCATAGGCGCACACCGGACGCCTCCAGGCCGGGCGCCATCGTCACAAGCGGTGGGATGTCGTTCTCGATGCCGGCTACCACCGCATCCACGGCCAGTTCGCGGCAGAGTTCAGCGACGGCCTCGGGGTAGTCGGGCTCATCGGCGCGGGGGATCACCCTGGGCTGGGTGCCGGGCAGAAGGAGCCCCGGCGCGAGGGGGTGCGCGTCGGTCGCGATGACTCGGTGGCCGAGCCGCTGGAGACTGCGTGTCAGGCCGAAGCCAGGGTTGGCGCCGACGCCGGTGACGAGGATACGGCGATTGGTGGGCCGCTCACTGGACATGGGCACGCTCCTGGCCTGTGGCAAGGGTGTGGACGGTGGGCATCGGGGAGTACGGGTTACGCGCGAGCGGGGCCCAGCGGTCCGGGTTGCGCCGGTACCAGTCGACAGTTTCGACGAGCCCCGTGCCAAGGTCGTGAGTGGGCTGGTAGCCCAGCTGGTGAGCGATCTTCGTCCAGTCCATTGCATAGCGCAGGTCGTTGCAACGCCGGTCGGGGATGTGGGTGACCGCATCCCAGTCGGCACCGCAGATCCGGAGGAGTTCGTCGGTGAGGGCACGGCTGGTGAGGTCGGTGCCACCGCCGATGTTGTAGACCTCCCCGGGAACTCCGCCGCGCAGGACGAGTTCGATCGCGGCGCAGTTGTCCTCGACGTGGAGCCAGTTACGTACGTGCTGTCCCCGGTCGTGAAGGGTGACGGGCTGTCCCCGCAGGAGGCGGGTCACAAACAGCGGGATGATCTTCTCGGGGTGCTGGTACGGCCCGTAGTTGTTCGACGAGCGCGTCACGCACACCGGTACGCCGTATGTGCGGTGGTAACTCAGGGCCACCAGGTCACTCGCGGCCTTCGACGCGGCGTACGGAACCGTGGGCCGAAGCGGGTGGTCCTCGGCCGCCGCTCCTTCGAGCAGCGGACCGTAGACCTCGTCCGTGGAAACATGCACGAAGCGCTCGATGCCATGGCGCATGGCGGCGTCGGCGAGTGTCTGGGTTCCGAGCACGTTCGTGGTGAGGAATGTGCCGGCGGTGAAGAACGAACGATCGACGTGGGACTCGGCGGCGAAGTGAACGATGTCGGTGTGGGCCCGTACCAGCTGATCGACGAGATCGGTGTCGGCGACGTTGCCTTGCACGAACGTCAGCTTCGGGTTGAGGAAGGACTCACCAAGGTTCTCGATGTGTCCTGCGTAGGTGAGTGCATCGAGGACGGTCACCTGGGTGACCTCTTCAGCGTTCAGGATGCGCTTGACGAAGTGGGAGCCGATGAATCCGGCTCCGCCGGTGACGAGCACTTTGTCCATGGCGTGCCTCCGGTGGGAGTACGGACAGCGAGAGGGCTGCCCGTGCCGTCCGTCTGTGAGACCCAGCATTCCGGCCGGGACGCTGTTCCGGCGTGGGCCCGGATCGCATCCGCACACGGTGTGCGACGCCTGCACAGCGTGTGCCTCCGCGCGCCCTGTCGCGCGGGTGAAGGACGGCGCTAGGTTCGTTGGTCCCCAACGGCACAGGAGACCCCCAATGACCCAGGTCACCGGGCTGCCCGACTTCGGCGCTCTAATCCGCGGCGCGCGCTGCACCGCCCGGCTCACCCAGACTGAATTAGGTGCGAGGTGCGGCTACTCGGCGTCCGCCATCTCGCGGATCGAGGCCAACAAGCTGCGGCCGGAGCAATCCGCCATGTTACGTATGTGCGAGGTGTTGGCCATTCCACCCGAGCGGATGGGTGGTTCCGCTGTTATGGGTGGGCCGGCGGTCGCTACGGTGACGAACGTGGACCCGGCTGACGAGGAGGATTCGGTGCGTCGCAGGAACCTACTGGCCGGAGCGTTCGCAACCGGCGCGACAGCCATGGTGGGCGCGGGCAGTGCGTCCGCCGCGCCCTCATCCGGGGACCCGGTCTCCGGACTGGAGGACGCCCTCTTTCGCTTGGCCACAGAGGAACCGTTGGAACTGCCACGCCTGACTGCGCGGGTGGCCGCAGCACGCAGGGCCTTCCGCGCCGCCCACTACAACGATCTCGAGCGTGCGCTACCCGGCCTGCTGGCCACCGCCGCCGCAACCCGGGACGCAGCAACGGGCCTGGCGCGGCAGCAAGCCTCCGCAGTCCTGGCCCGGGCCTACGTAGTGACAGCCGAGTTGGCGTCGAAGCAGCACTCCGATGCAGCGTGGGTCGCCGCTGACCGGGCACTCTCGGCAGCTCGGGACAGTGGTTTTCCGGTACCCGTCGGAGAAGCCTCCCGAGTGCTGGCGATCACGATGCGACGCTCCGGTCGCTGGTCGTCCGCCGTTGGCCTGCTGGCCCGCGAGGCGGCGGCACTCGATGCCGTCGAGTATCGCCCCGCAGCCGTACGGACCACGCTGCTGCTCACTGCGGCGTACTCCGCAGCGACGGGTGGCGACCGCTCAACGGCTCTTTCCCTGCTCGACGAGGCTGAGGAAGGTGTTGAGCGGCTCCCCGACGTCGCGGGGCTGTTCACCGTCGAAGCCACCCGTGCCCAGGTCGACGTTTACCGCATCGGTGCTCTGAACGCTCTGGGCACGCCCGACGAGGGGGTGAAGGTCACGGCCGGCCTGAACGTCGACCACATGCCAACGCCGGAACGCAGGGCTCGTGCATGGACCGATATCGCTCGTATGAACCACGCGCTCGGTTACGGGCCCCAGACCTTCACAGCGCTGCGACGCGTCGAACAGGAGGCGCCCCAAGAGGTACGGCGACCGGCGCTGCGCGGGCTCACCCTGGATCTTCTGTACGGTCCGAGCCGGGTAGAAGGGCTACGAGAATTCGCGGTCCGTACCGGTGCGGTGGCCGCGTGAGCCTCCCCCTCCCCCGGAGTCCCGCCGTCCGCAGGTGCGGTCCCTGTACGGTGAGCGTCCTCACAGGCTGTTGAAAGGTTTCGAAGATGCACAGGTCCCGCGCCCTGACCGTCCCGCTCATAGCCCTGGCCGCCGCCGCGCTGGCCCTCACCGGGTGTTCGTCGGACAGCGATGACTCCAAGAAGGACGCGTCCGACTCCTCGGCGAGCGCGCCCGCCGACGCGGGGAAGGACGACAAGGCGAAGGACGACGAGGGCTCGGAGCCGGCGGGGGACGGGAAGGGGTCCGCGCAGCTCAGCTACAAGGGTGGGGCGAGCGGCGAGGTCTCCATCAAGAGCGTCGGGTGCGCCGTGATGAACGGGAAGCTCGCCGCCATCACCGCGCCGGACAGCGCGGACAGCTCCACCCCCGCGAAACCCTCGTTCACCGCCGTCGTGACCGACGACAAGGCGATGACCACGCTCACCACGAACGACGGCACGAGCTACCTCCACACCTCCGCACCCGGGATCACCGGCAGCAAGAGCGGCGGCACCTGGGTCATCACCGTGGCCGGGCTGGAACTCGGACCGACCGACCCGACCGGTGACTCGATCACCGTCGACGGCACCATCACCTGCGGGAGCGTCGCCGGGATGTAGGGCCTCTCGCCCGTCCGGCGCCCCCGGTGCGGGGAGCGCCGGACGGGTGGGCGTCAGCCGTCCGGCGCCCCGTTCGCCGGGGCGAGCGCTTCGAGCCGCGCCCCGCGGCTCTCCGCGACGCGCACGATCTGTCGCAGCGACTCGTTCAGCCTGTCGGCGACGAAGCGGACCTGCGACCCGGTGGACGCGTCGTCCGCCAGCAGATCGGCGGCGTGGCCGAGCAGTTCGTTCGCCATGTCCAGCTGGATGTCCTCCACGTCGTCGGCCATCCGCGAGACGTAGCCGGTGCCGTCCCCGACGACGTAACAGGGCTTCCCGCCCGTCCCCGTCCACGGCAGCAGCCGCATCCCCGACGCGTCGGCGCGGTCGGTCGGTTCGGTGCTCATCCTCATGCCACGGCCCGGCCGGCGCAGGTGCACGAGTAGGGGTACGCGTAGGCGTGCGAGTGGACCACGGGGGGCTGTTGGCGCTGTGCGGGGGTCGGCCGCCGGCGTACCGGCTTCAGGAGTCGGGCGATAGCGTGCTTCATGTCAGCCTGCTTTCTGGGGGGTGACCATGCCCCCGGACCGGTTGCGTCGGTCGCGGGGGTCTCTCGGTTTCCTCGTTCGAGGGTCGGCCGCTTCTTTCCGTAGCGAACCCATCACAGAGTGGGGTCATTCGTGGCTACGCTGCCAGGGGGTCGGGGATGACAGCACGTGTGTCAAGACGGGGAGTTGGACTGCATGGGAACGAAGCGCACGCCGCGGAGCCTTCGAGAGATGTACGGCGAGGAGTTGCGGCTGCGACGCCTCGCCGCCGGGTTGACGCAGGAGGCACTCAGCGAACTCGTTGTCTGCTCGCCCACCCTGATCAGCCACTGGGAGGCAGGACGGCGGCTACCGAAGCCGGATGACGCGCGGCGTATCGATGCCGCACTGAGCACCGACGGCTTCTTCGCGCGGTGGCTGAGGGACCTGGGCTCCGGGCTCGCCCAGTTCTTCGCGCCGGTGGCCGAGTTGGAACGCGAAGCCACCGAGGTACGCCTCTACGGCCTGTCTCTCATTCCCGGGCTCCTCCAAACCTCGGCGTACGCTCGTGCCGTTCTCCAGGCGTACGACCCCAACTACCGCATGGACGAGCTTGACGCGTTTGTTGTCAACCGAGTGGAGCGCGGCCGGATGCTCAGGGAATCGACGGCCACCGTCGCTTGGGCGCTCCTCGACGAGGCATCGCTCCGACGGCGGGTCGGCGGCCCGCGCGTCATGGCGGAACAATTGCGCAGTGTCGCGGACTTGGCGGATTCCGGGCGGTTGCGCCTTCATGTGCTGCCCTTCGAGGCGGGAGCACACGCCCTTATGGAGAGCGCACTCTACCTACTCGACTTCGCGGACGGACCGCCGCTCGCCTACGTCGAGGGGCTCCGCACAGGAAACCTGATGGATGATCCGGCGTTGGTCGCCGCCTGCCAGGCGTCCTACACTCTCGCCCTGAGCGAGGCAGCCCCCGTACGAACATCGTTGGACCTCATCAGGGCCATCGCAGAGGAGCACGAACATGCGCAGCATCAACCGCACCGCCGCTGACATCGGCGCGCTGACCGGTTGGTTCAAGTCCAGCTACAGCGGCGGTTCCGGGGGCGACTGCCTCGAAGTAGCAGTCGGCCACGCCACCGTCCCCGTCCGCGACAGCAAGACCCCCGCCGGTCCCGCCATCGCCTTCTCCCCCGCCGGCTGGTCCTCCTTCGTCACCGCGCTCAAGGACGGGCACCTCTCCGCCTGACCTCACCCCACGCCGGGGGCGGCCCCGCCCGTCGGGGCCGCCGGGCCGACGTCACACGCGGGACAGGAACGCCGCGCGCAGGTCCTGGTCGCGCAGAAGTCCCAGGGTCTCTTCCTCGCCCGTGAACAACAGCTCCGCCGTGCGATGGCCGGCTTGGTGGAACATCGCCGCCAGCACGTCCGCGAGCGGCCGGTTCCAGGCCACCCGGACGATCTCCGCCGCTTTGTCGTGCTGGCCTCGGTCCGTGGCGATCCGCCACAGCTCGACCGACTGCTTGGCGGTTGCGTAAGCCGTTCTGCGGCCGTCGACGAGGACTCCCCGGGAATTGAGTCCGAACACGGCTATGCACGCCTCCCCCTGGGGCGTCAGCCCTTTGTACCTGCCCACCGGCAGGATCAGCCGCAGGTGCTCCAGCGGCTCCTGAAGTGTGGGATCGAGAAGGAGCGGGCTGCCGTCCCTCTCCGAGCGCGGGAAGGTGTTCCGCTTCTGGTTGCTGTTGCAGTACGCGCAGGCCAGCAGGTGGTTGAGCCACTCGAACGTGCGCAGCGGGGCGAGGCTCTTCGGCTCGAAATGGTCGATGTCCGTGCCCTGACTGTCGCCGCAGTACATGCAGCGCTGGTGGCCGGGGGCCATGTCCGCGAGGGTGGCCAGGAGACCGCCACGTACGCGACGGCGGACGGTGGTGTGGGCCCAGAGGTCAGCGGCCTTCGCCTTGCGGTCGGCCTCGGCGGTCCGCTCGATCCGATCGGTGTACGTGGTGAGGTGTGCTGCCGTGTCCGCAGGCAGCGGAGCCCGTTCCAGCCGGATCACTGACCTTTGCCGCCCTCTCCGTCACCGATCTCCTCAGAGAGGCGGTGGAGCTGGGCGGACATTTCATGGACCCGCGCGGCCGGTGAGCTGGTGAGCAGTTCCTTGAGCTTTTTGTAGCGCTCGACCGTCTCCGGTGACGTGTCCCCCTCGTACACCCGGGACTCCAGCGCCACGAACTCGGCACGGCGGCGCTCGGCCTGTTCGGAGTACGGGGTGTCGAGCCCGAAGAGTTCGGAGAGGACCGCGTCGTCGCCGCTGCCGTAGACCACTCGCTCGTACAGGTCCTCCGACACCACCTCGGGGGCCGCTTCCTCCTCCACACCGGGCAGGCGGATCAGGCCGCCGGGGTCGGCGGCCTGGCAGATGTACGGGCTGTGGGTCGTCACGATGAACTGGATGTTGGGGAAGTGTTCGGTCAGCCAGGGGCCGATGCGGCGCTGCCAGGAGACGTGGAGGTGGGCGTCGATCTCATCGATGATCACGACACCGGGCACGGGCAGGAGGCCGGGACTGTGCTCCCCCTCGTCTCCGCTGAACGCGTCGTCGCCGAAGGCATCGTGAATCTGCTTGAGCAGATCGACCACGAGTGCGGCCACCGTGCGGAATCCGTCGCTCATCTCCCGTAGCGGGTACCGGTGGCCGTCGCGGGTCACCCACAGCCCCTCGGAGTCGACGTCCTCCACCCGGTAGCCGTCGGGAAGCAGCCCGTGACCGAGAACCGACAGCGCTGCCCGTTTGAGTGCTGCGGCGCCCTCTCGGCCTTCGAGCGCCCGTAGGTGCTGCTCGATCAGCCAGGCGACTCCTTCGGCCAGTGAGGCGTCTTCGTGGAAGAGGCTGGCCTGTCGGGCCACCGGTCCGGAGGCGAGCATCAGCCGCTGGACCTCGCCCGATCCTCCGGCCATCCGCCGGAAGGGTCCGTAGGCGGCGCAGAACCAGCCCGCCGGGTTGTCCGCCCAGGGACCGCGTTGTGCGGGGGTGGCGCTCGTGGCTTCGGGGTTCTGCCTGATGCCTTCCAGTGCCGGCTGCGCGCCCTTGCGGCTGCTCATGTCTTCCGCCGGAGCCGTCCAGCGCAGGCCCGCCCAGAAGTTGGTCTGGGTGCGCCCGGACGCGCTGAAACGGTCGAAGGCCGCGTCCCTGACGATCTTCGCCTGCGCCGAGCCCTCGACCGCTCCACGCGACATCCAGTTCTCGAACCCCTGCACGAGTCCCCGCGCGGCGACCGGCCCGCTGAGTGCCAGGGCCAGCGCCCGCAGCAGTGTTGTCTTTCCCGCGCCGTTCCGTCCGGCGAGGACCGTCCAGCCGGCATGCGTGCCGTCCGGGCGGGTCAGCGTCAGATCGACGGCGCGCGGGCCGTGGAACGACTTGATGTTCTCGACGTACACGCGGGAGACGTACATGAGTAACGGTTCCGTCCGGTGTGGAGGAGCGGGGCAGGCTGTTCCGGTTCCACGTGGGCCGGATCCCGCCGCCCAGCGTCTCGGCGAACTCTTCATCGGCCGCGGCTTCACCGAACCGATCTGCCCGGACCTGAGCGGTATGCGGTGATAGAGGGTACCGAAAGCGTGCGGATCACTCGGAGGGCCGAGTCTACGAGGCATGGGGCTGCCAGGAGCCCTCCGGCCCCGGAAGCACCGGAAGCCCCGGAAGCACCGGAAGGGGCGAGGCCCGGCAGGATGCGTCGGACCTCGCCCGGCTGCGGGCCGGTCGGTGCTCGTGCACCCGCCCCGGCCCGCCCCGCTCAGCCCGTCGGGTCGAACGGTACGTCCGCCGGGAGTGCCCTCGTCAGCTGGTCGATGAAGCGGTCGTCCCTGATGCCGATCGTCGCGCTGCCGAAGTCCGCCGACACCAGCTTGTCCCGCAGGCCGTCCGGGTAGCCGTTCCACCCGATCAGGGGGGCGTAGTGCCAGACGCCGAGGTGGTTCTCCGGGGGTTCGTCGTTGGCGGTGGCCTTGCGGAAGCAGTGGGTGCCGATGCCGTCCTTGTGGTAGACGACCTTGGGGTGCGCGCCGTCGAAGGGGACGTCGGCCGCCTTGTGGACGGCGAAGCCCCCGTGCTGCGAAGTGGCCACGTACTCGGCCTTGTTGTCGTGGACCCACACCACGACGTGTTCCCAGTCGTGGCGGTGGCCGCCGAAGACGACGCCGTCCGCCGCCTGGTCCTTCTCGAAGTAGTACGTGTAGAGGACGGCGCACCAGTCGTTGTCGCACTTGGAGCGGGAGTAGGTGTTGCTGCTGTTCAGGTCGGACAGGTCCCGGCAGTTGCCGTTCACCGCGCCGCCCAGTTTGAGACCGGGGGCGATCGTGCCGTCGGGGCCGATCGCGGAGGTGGCGTAGCAGCCGTCCTTGTCGTAGTCCACGGCCGGCTGGAACGTGCGGTCCAGTTCGTCCGCGTTGCCGGGGAGGGCGGGCGGCGGCTCGGCGTGGGCCATGGCCGCCGCGCCCAGGACGAAGGTGATGGTGGACAGGGCGACGGTCAGGCCGCGGCGCAGGGTGCGTCCGCGTCGGACAGGGCGTATCTCGGGCATGGTGATTCCTTCGAGTGTGGGGGGAACGAGCAGGGCGTCAGCTGTCCTGGGCGGCGTTCATCAGGTCGAGTGCGCTGTGCTGGCAGCCGTTGCCGGTGCCGGCGCGCGGGCCGGCCCAGTGGGGGCCGTACTGGTCGAGGCTGTTGCGGTTCTGCGCGTACGTGGTGTCGGCCTGCTGGTCGAGGTAGGCGCTGTACGGGTGGTCCGGGAGCGCCTTGTTGAGGAGGCCGAGGCCCCGGACGTACGCGCCCTTGAAGGAGTCGCCGTTGCTGGTGCAGTCGGTGTCCGGCTCGTAGGGCTCGTGGAGGGTGCCGCCGGGGTTGAGGTAGCCGGAGGACGTGGAGGTGTCGGCGAGGGTGCGGGCGCTGTCCAGGAGCGATCCGTCGCCGGTGGCCCGGCCGAGTTCGGCGAGGCCGGCGAGGATGACGCCCTGGTTGTACGTCCAGGTGGTGTCGCCGTTGTTGGAGCAGTCGTCCTTCAGGCCGTCGTTGATCGTGTTGCCGGAGTTGATCAGGCCGCTGGACCTGAACCAGTCCCAGCCGTCCTTCGCGCGGTCCAGATAGGTGGTGTCCCCGGCGATCCGGTTGTGCAGGGCGGCGCTGAGCTGGATGTACAGCTCGTTGGTGATGGCGTTCTTGTACGGCTTGTCGGTCGCCCACTGCACCCCGCCGCCGCACTTGTCCGTCCAGTACGCGGCCATGTGGTCGGCGTCCTTGCGGGCGGTGTCCAGATACCGCTGCTCGCCGGTCAGGTCGTACGCCGCCACCCAAGCCAGGCCCCACCAGCCGGTGTCGTCCAGGTAGGAGTTGGTGAAGTCGCCGCCCTCGTCGTGGATGAGCTTCTCGTAGGTGGTGGAGACGGCGTACTGGTAGCTGGGCATGTGGCTGATCCGGATGTTGTCGATCAGCGAGGTGAGCGCGGTGGCCGAGGTCCACCAGCCGGCGAACTTCCCGGTGTTGCGGTCGTAGTTCATCATCAGGGCCGTCGCCGCGGCCGTGCTCCGGCTGCCGGCGTTCCAGTCGACGCGGGCCCAGTCCGTGCAGGCGATCTCCGCCCGGTCGCCCGCCTTCCCGCAGGCGCGGAGGGCGCCGATGCCGCCCGTGTTCCAGTCGTCCACGTTGTACATCTGCGACCGCCAGCCGGTCCGGCCGTCGGGGACCGCGGTGGCGCCGAGCTTGCTGCCGGAGGCCCAGGTGCGGCCGCCGTCGAAGGAGCGGTCCAGCCAGACCTGGTCGCCGCCGGTTCCCCCGTCGATGGAGGCCCAGCCCATGACATCGTTGTCGGAGAGGTGCAGGGCGATGGAACGCCCGTAGAGGGAGGCGGTGACCGGGACCCGGTCGCCGGTCGCGCTCGCGGGGTCGAGGGCGTCGCAGTGCTTGTTGCAGAGCTGCGCCGCCGCCGAGGTGTCCGGCGCACCGGCCGCATGGGCGGCGGAGAGCGCGCCGAGGGCCAGCACGGCGGCGAGGGACGCGGCCAACAGGGCGCGTAGGGCGGGGCGGTGAGGGGAGGGCGGGGCGAGGGGCATCGGGAATCCTCCGGTGGGGCCGATGGAGTGTGGGGGTGATTCGCCGTCAGCGAAGCGGCAATCCACCCCCTCCGTCAAGAGGGCCCCGGGCCCGCTACCATCCCGGCCATGGGTAGATCGAAGCACCTCATAACAGCCTTCACGGTCACCGCGGTTGGCGCCGCTCTCCTCACAGGCTGCTCGTCCGACGACCCGGACACGGACGCGGCGGGGCCCGCTGCCTCGTCGCCGGCCGCGTCCCCCTCCGCGGTCGCGTCCTCCCCCGCACCGCAGGAGAGCGAGGCGACCGAGTACGTGGAGCCGGCCGAGTGCGCGAGCCTGGGACTGGCGTCGGACAAGAAGCTCGCCGGCAAGGACCTGGCGGCGTGTGTGACCGCCGCGTTCGCGGCCTACGGCACGGGGACCGAGTACATGCTCAACGCGGACCGGTCGGGCACCACCCGGTTCCGGGTCGGGGACGATCCGGCGCTGGCGGGGGACGTCGACGGGGCGGACGGGTCGCGCGCCAAGAACTCGTTCGTCTCGCTGGGCGGCGAGGAGTGGATCAAGTCCGACGGGGTCTGGGAGAAGAGCGACTCCAAGGAGGCGATGGACGCCGAGCTGGGCGGGAAGTACCGGACGCTCTCCGACCCGCAGGTCGTCTCGGACATCGTCGGGACGTTCGCGACCTGGAAGGTCGACACCGAGAAGGCCCTGATCTCGCTGGAGAACGGCAAGGACACCCACGCCTGGCGCATCACCAACGCGGCGCACTTCGACTACCGGGGCGCGGAGATGACCGAGTACATCCTGTGGATCGAGGACGACGGGACCCCGGTGGGCGCCCAGTCCACCTCGCACACGGGAGGGGCGCCCAAGACCGTGTCGCAGCACTTCTACGACCTCGGTGAGCCGGTCACCATCGAGGCGCCCGCCATGTAGGGCCGCCCTCCCCCGGGGCCCGGACCGCACAGCCGGGCCCCGGGTGGAGGACGGGTTCAGCAGGCGTGCTCCGCGTAGCGGGCGGCCACCTCGGCCACGACCTCGGCGCCGTCGCGCGCCCACAGCGCCTCGTTGAAGATCTCCACCTCGATCGGGCCGTCGAAGCCGGTCGCCTCCACCGCCGTACGCAGCGCCCTGAAGTCCACGCTGCCGTCGCCCAGTTGGCCGCGTCCCAGCAGGACGCCCGCCGGGAGCGGGGTGATCCAGTCGGCGAGCTGGAAGGAGTGGACGCGGCCGGTCGCGCCGGCCCTCGCGATCTGGGCGGGGGCCCGGTCGTCCCACCAGAGGTGGTACGTGTCGACCACCACGCCGACCTGTTCGGCGGGGAAGCGCTCCGCGAGGTCGAGGGCCTGGGAGAGCGTCGAGACCACGCACCGGTCCGACGCGAACATCGGGTGCAGCGGCTCGATGGCCAGGCGGACCCCGCGCTCGGCCGCGTAGGGGGCCAGCTCGGCCAGGGCGTCCGCGATGCGTTCGCGGGCGCCGTACAGGTCCTTGCTGCCCTCCGGCAGGCCGCCCGAGACCAGGACCAGGGTGTCCGTGGCCACGCCCGCCGCCTCCTCGATCGCGGCGCGGTTGTCGTCCAGGGCGCGGGCCCGTTCCGCCGGGTCGAGGGCGGTGAGGAAGCCGCCCCGGCACAGGCTGGTGACGGAGAGGCCGTGGTCGGAGAGGAGCCGGGCGGTGCGCTCGACGCCGTACTCCTGGACCGGGGCCCGCCACAGGCCCACCTTGTCGATGCCCGCCTTGGCGCAGCCCTCGGCCAGCTCGGGCAGCGACCACTGCTTGACGGTCTCCTGGTTGATGGAGAGACGGCCGTCGCTCATCGGGTGCCTCCGTTGACCGTGAGGAACGCGCGCATCCGGGACTCGGCCAGCTCCGGATCGGGGAACAGGCCCAGCCGGTCGGCGAGTTCGTACGCCTTGGCCAGATGCGGCAGGGAGCGGGCCGACTGGAGGCCGCCCACCATCGTGAAGTGGTCCTGGTGGCCGGCCAGCCAGGCCAGGAACACCACGCCCGTCTTGTAGAACCGGGTCGGCGCCTTGAAGAGGTGCCGGGACAACTCGACCGTGGGGTCGAGCAGTTCGCGGAAGCCCTTCGTGTCACCCGTGTCCAGCACCCGTACCGCGTGCGCGGCGAGCGGGCCCAGCGGGTCGAAGATGCCGAGCAGCGCGTGGCTGAAGCCCCGGTCGTCGCCGGCAATCAGCTCGGGGTAGTTGAAGTCGTCCCCGGTGTAGCAGCGCACCCCGCCCGGCAGCCGGCGGCGCACGTCGATCTCGCGGTCCGCGTCGAGCAGGGACATCTTGATGCCGTCGACCTTGTCGGGGTGTTCCGCGATGACCTCAAGGAAGGTGTCGGTGGCCCGGTCGAGGTCGGCGGAGCCCCAGTAGCCTTCGAGGGCCGGGTCGAACATCGGGCCGAGCCAGTGCAGGACGACCGGCTCGGTGGCCTGGCGCAGCAGGTGGGCGTACGTCTCCAGGTAGTCCTGCGGGCCCTTCGCCGCCGCCGCGAGGGCGCGGGAGGCCATCAGGATGGCCTGGGCGCCGCTCTCCTCCACGACGGCGAGCTGCTCCTCGTACGCGGAACGCACCTCGGCGAGGGTGGCCGGGCCCGGGGGCAGCTGGTCCGTGCCGACACCGCAGGCGATCCGGCCGCCGGCCGACTTCGCCTCGGCTGCCGAGCGGCGGATCAGTTCCTCGGCGCCCGCCCAGTCCAGGCCCATGCCGCGCTGCGCGGTGTCCATCGCCTCGGCGACGCCCAGGCCGTGCGACCAGAGGTGGCGGCGGAAGGCGAGCGTGGCGTCCCAGTCGACGGCGGCCGGTGAGCCGGGTCCCGCGTCGGCGTACGGGTCGGCGACGACATGGGCGGCGGAGAAGACCGTACGGGAGGCGAGCGGCGTCGCGGCCGGGGCCAGGGCGAGCGGGGTGGCCCGGGGTTCGTACGGGCCCTGCGGGAGGTGGATGGTCATGGGGTTGCCTCCGGTGATCCCTGGGGGAGAGGGCTGGTCACAGGGTCAGCTCCGGTACGTCGAGACGGCGGCCCTCCGCGTGGGACTTCAGGCCCAGCTCGGCGAGCTGCACGCCCCGGGCGCCGGCCATCAGGTCCCAGGTGTAGGGCTCGTCCAGCACGATGTGGCGCAGGAACAGCTCCCACTGGGCCTTGAAGCCGTTGTCGAAGGCGGCGTTGTCCGGGACCTCCTGCCACTGGTCGCGGAAGGACTCGGTGACCGGGAGGTCCGGGTTCCAGACCGGCTTGGGGGTGACCGAGCGGTGCTGGACGCGGCAGTTGCGCAGGCCGGCGACGGCGGAGCCGTGCGTGCCGTCGACCTGGAACTCGACCAGCTCGTCGCGGTTGACCCGGACCGCCCAGGAGGAGTTGATCTGGGCGACGGCGCCGCCCTGGAGCTGGAAGATGCCGTAGGCGGCGTCGTCGGCGGTCGCCGCGTACGGCCTGCCGTGCTCGTCCCGGCGCTCGGGGATGTGGGTCTGGACGTGGGCCTGGACGGTGGTGACCCGGCCGAACAGCTCGTGCAGCACGTACTCCCAGTGCGGGAACATGTCCACGACGATGCCGCCGCCGTCCTGGGCGCGGTAGTTCCAGGAGGGGCGCTGGGCCTCCTGCCAGTCGCCCTCGAAGACCCAGTAGCCGAACTCGCCGCGCACGGAGAGGATCTCGCCGAAGAAGCCGCCGTCGATGAGGCGCTTCAGCTTCAGCAGGCCCGGCAGGAAGATCTTGTCCTGGACGACGCCGTGCTTGATGCCCGCCTCCTGCGCCAGCCGGGCCAGGTCGAGGGCGCCCTCGACGTCCGTGGCGGTGGGCTTCTCGGTGTAGATGTGCTTGCCGGCGGCCACGGCCTTCTTGATCGCCTCCACCCGGGCCGAGGTGACCTGGGCGTCGAAGTAGATGTCGACGGTCTCGTCCGCGAGCACCGCGTCCAGGTCCGTGGACCACTCCGTCAGCCCGTGCCGCGCGGCCAGCTCCTCCAGCGCGTGGGCGCGGCGGCCGACGAGGACCGGCTCCGGCCACAGCACCTCGCCGTCGCCGAGGTCGAGGCCGCCCTGCTCGCGGATCGCGAGGATCGAGCGCACCAGGTGCTGCCGGTATCCCATGCGCCCCGTGACGCCGTTCATGGCGATGCGCACTGTCCTGCGTGTCACGAAAGTTCCCTCCGTACAGCCGTAGCAAGCGCTTTCTATTCGGGATGACGCTAGCCTGCCGACAGCGGCCCGGACAAGAGGGGGCGCCCTGATTGGTCCCGGCCCCCTCACCACTCCACGGAGGAATGCGATGACAGTCACGCTGGCGGACGTGGCGGCCCGCGCCCGGGTGTCCCCGGCCACCGTCTCCCGTGTGCTGAACGGCAACTACCCGGTGGCAGCGGCCACCAGGGAGCGGGTGCTGCGTGCGGTGGACGACCTCGACTACGTGCTGAACGGGCAGGCCAGCGCCCTGGCCGCCGCCACATCCGACCTCGTCGGCATCCTCGTCAACGACATCGCCGACCCGTTCTTCGGGATCATGGCGGGCGCGGCGCAGTCCGAGATCGGCGGTCCGGGCGACGGCTCGGGCCGGGCGGGCGGCGAGAAGCTGGCCGTCGTCTGCAACACCGGCGGCTCCCCCGACCGCGAACTCACCTACCTCACCCTGCTCCAGCGCCAGCGCGCCGCCGCCGTCGTGCTCACCGGGGGCGCGGTGGAGGACCCGGCGTACCAGACGGCGATGGCCGCGAAGCTCGCCAGGCTCGCGGACGCGGGCACCCGGGTCGTGCTGTGCGGGCGGCCCCCGCTGCCGGACGGGGCGGCCGTGGTGGCCGCGCTCGCCTTCGACAACCAGGGCGGCGGCCGGATGCTGACCAAGCACCTGCTCTCCCTGGGCCACCGCCGCATCGGCTATGTCGCGGGCCCACTGGAACGCACCACGACCCGCCACCGCCTGGAGGGCCACCGCGAGGCGATGCGCGGGTCGGGGCTGTGCGGCGACGAGGACCGGCTGACCGTGCACGGCTCGTACGACCGCAGGTCCGGCTACGACGCCACCGTCGAACTGCTGCGCCGCGAACCGGAGATCACCGCCGTCGTCGCCGCCAACGACACGGTGGCGCTGGGCGCCGCCGCGGCGATCCGCGACCGGGGGCTGCGCATCCCCGAGGACATCTCGGTGGCCGGCTTCGACGACCTGCCGTTCTCGGTGGACGTGGTCCCGGCCCTGACGACCGTGCGGCTGCCGCTCTTCGAGGCGGGGGCGCGCGCCGGCCGGCTGGCCATGGGCAAGGAGAACCCGCCGCCCGGCGGCATCGCGCTGGTCCCGGCCGAGCTGATGGTGCGCGGTTCGACGGCCGCGCCCCGGGGATGAGACCACCGGTCGCCGGGTACGCGGACGGCGCGGCGGCCCCTCATAGGCTGCGGCGGAACGCACCGACGGAAGGAACTCGCACGTGAAGCTCGCTTTCTCCACCCTCGGGGTTCCGGGGCTGCCCATGCCCGAGGTCGTCCGGCTGGCCGCCGCGCACGGCTACCAGGGGGTGGAGCTGCGCGCCCACCCCGAGGAGCCGGTGCACCTGGGGCTCTCCGCTTCCGAACGGGCCGCCGTGCGCGCCCTGTTCGAGCGCGGCGGGGTCGAGATCCTGACCGTGGCGGGGTACGCGAAGGTCGCCGCCGAGGGCGAGGACCAGCCGGTCCTGGACGAGCTGGCCGCGCTGACCGAGCTGGCCCGCGACCTGGGCGCGCCGAACGTCCGGGTCTTCCCCGGCGGCGGCGGCCAAGACCCGGCCCAGGCCGACGCCATCGCCGCGCGCCGGCTGGGCGCGGCCGCCCCGTACGCCGCCGATCTGGGCGTGCGGGTGCTCCTTGAGACCCATGACTCGCACCGGGCGGGGGCCGACGTGGCCCGGGTCGCCGGCACGGTGGGGCACAAGAGCGTCGGCGCGCTGTGGGACGTCCTGCACACCTGGCTGGCGGGCGAGGAGCCGGTGGCCAGTCACGCGGTGCTGGCCCCACACCTGGGATACGTACAGGTGAAGGACGTCGTGTCGGCCGAGGACACCACTCCGGTGGCGCTGGGCGCGGGGGTGCTGCCGCTGCGGGCGTGCCTGGACACCCCGGCCGCGGACGACTGGGTCTGCTGGGAGTACGAGAAGCGCTGGTACCCGCACGCGGCCGAGCTGCCGGGGCTGCTGGACGCGGGGCGCGCGCACCTGCTGCGGCTGGGCGCGCCCAAGCAGTAACCCCTTTCCGGCGGGGGCCGATTCCGGGGCGGGGCGGCGCGGCCCCAACCCCCGAAGACCAGCGGCAGCACGGGCACGGTCGAGACCCGGACCATGAAGTCGAGCGGGCCCGCAGGCCCGCGACCACGGCGGCGGTGCCGGCGCTCCAGGCGCTCGGGGCGGGCGCGGGGCTGCGACAGGGATGAGCCGCGGGGCCGGGGGCGGACGAGCCGCAGGCGTACGCGGCGACGGGCAACGGGCGACGGGCGACGGGCGACGGGCGACGGGCGACGACGGGCAGGGACGCGCTGAAAACGGTCCGCGCTCTTGACCGGAAGTTATTTTCTGGATATCCGTGCTCCTTGGAAGTTTCTTTCACCACCCCCTCGTCACCGAGCACGGCCGAAGGAGCTCACGTGCACCACCGCACCTCCAGACGCACCCTTCTCACCGCCACCGCCGCCACCGCCGTCGCGGCGGCCACGGGCGTGGCGGCAGCCCCCGGGGCCCTCGCCTCGCAGGGCTCCGCGCACAGCAGCCACACCTCCGCCGCCACGACCCGGCGGCTGAAGCGGCTCATCTCCCGGATGAGCCTGGAGGAGAAGATCGGCCAGCTCTTCGTCATGCGGGTCTACGGGCACTCCGCCACCGACCCGGACCAGGCCGACATCGACTCCAACCTCGCCGAGATCGGGGTGCGCACGGCGGCCGAGATGATCGCCAAGTACCACGTGGGCGGCATCATCTACTTCTCCTGGGCGAACAACACCCGCGACCCGCACCAGATCGCCGACCTCTCCAACGGCATCCAGCGCGCCGGTCTCGCGGGCCCGACCTCTCTGCCGCTGCTGATCTCCACCGACCAGGAGCACGGCATCGTCTGCCGCGTCGGCGAGCCCGCCACGCTGATGCCGGGCGCGATGGCGCTGGGCGCGGGCGGTTCGCGCTCCGACGCCCGCAGGGCCGGGCAGATCGCCGGCGCCGAGCTGGCCGCGATCGGGATCCGGCAGAACTACGCGCCGGACGCGGACGTCAACGTGAACCCGGCCAACCCGGTCATCGGCGTACGGTCCTTCGGCTCGGACCCGCAGTCCGTGGCCGGTATGGTCGCCGCGCAGGTGAAGGGGTACCAGAGCGGCGGGGTCGCCTCCACGGCCAAGCACTTCCCCGGCCACGGCGACACGAGCACCGACAGCCACACCGGCCTGCCGGTCATCAACCACACCCGCGAGCAGTGGGCGGAGCTGGACGCGCCGCCGTTCCGGGCCGCCATCGCCGCCGGCATCGACTCGATCATGACGGCGCACATCGTGGTTCCGGCGCTCGACCCCTCCGAGGACCCGGCGACGCTGTCCCGGCCGATCCTCACCGGCATCCTGCGCGAGGAGCTGGGCTACGACGGCGTCGTGGTCACCGACTCGCTGGGCATGGAGGGCGTGCGGACGAAGTACGGCGACGACCGGGTGCCGGTCCTGGCCCTCCAGGCGGGCGTCGACCAGCTGCTCAACCCGCCGAGCCTGGACGTCTCCTGGAACGCCCTGCTGGAGGCCGTCAAGAGCGGCGAGGTCAGCGAGGCCCGGCTCGACGAATCGATCCTGCGCGTCCTGCGGCTGAAGACGAAGCTGGGGCTCTTCGACTCGCCGTTCGTCACCGGGCGCGGGGTGGACCGTACGGTCGGCACCCGGGCGCACCTGGCCGCCGCCGACCGGATCGCCGAGCACACCACCACCCTGCTGGCCAACGAGGGCCGGCTGCTGCCGCTGTCGCGCCGCTCGCACCGGAACCTGCTGGTGGTGGGCGCCGACCCGGCCTCCCCCTCGGGCACGACGGGGCCGCCGACGACCACGCTGGCGGAGGCGTTCGACGAGCTGGGGTACCGGGCGACCGCCCTGTCCACCGGCACCGCGCCCGCCCAGGCGGACATCGACGCGGCGGTGGCGGCGGCGCAGGGCAAGGACGCGGTGGTCGTGGGGACGTACAACGTCTCGGCGACCAGCTCGCAGCGGACGCTGGTCAGCGCGCTGGCCGCGACGGGCGTGCCGGTGATCACGCTGGCCATCCGCAACCCGTACGACATCGCCCAGCTGGCCGGGACCGGGCACGCGGCGCACCTGGCCGCGTACTCCTGGACCGATGTCGAACTGCGCGCGGCGGCCCGGGTGATCGCGGGCCGGGCGCGGCCGGAGGGGAAGCTGCCGGTGCCGGTGCAGCGCGCGGACGACCCCTCGAAGGTGCTGTACCCGGTGGGCTACGGGCTGAAGTACTGAGGCGTCCCCGCCCCGGCGGCCGTACGACGACGGCCGCCGGGGCGGGAGGGCGCTAAGGGCGCCTGACGCCGGGGCGGGAGGGCGCTAAGGGCGCCTGACGCCGAGGCGGTGGTCGGTCGTCAGCTCCTTGTTGTCGAGCCGCGCGTCGAACTTCGCGAGGGGCTTCGCCTTCGACTCGTCCTGCTGGACGGCGGCCGGGGCGACGCCCGCCCAGCGCAGGATCGCCGCGGTGGCCGTGGCGTTCTCGGAGGGGACCAGACCGGCCACGTTCGAGCCGTGGTTCCCGCCGGGCACGGTGAAGACGTAGCTGTCACGGGCGCCCGCCCCGAGCCGGAAGCGCTCCGCGCCCCACGGGTCGTTCTCGCCGTAGACGTACAGCATGTGGGCGGCGTGGTGCCTGACCCAGGTGTCGATGTCGCGCATCACCTGGGGCTGGAACCTCATCGGGATGGAGCGGGGCACGAAGGTGCGCGGCGGCTGGTAGCCGTAGCGGCTCAGATTGCCGAGCCAGGGCTGCTTGATGTCGGGCGAGCCGAGCTGGGTGCCCGCCTGGTAGTAGTACGGCGTGTAGTTGGCCAGGCCCTGGTCGGCGTAGGCGGAGAATCCCGAGATCGAGTCGACGGAGTCCCAGATCGCCTGGTCGCTCGCGTGCTCGGCGTCGGCCGGGATCGCGTCGCAGTCGGCGAGCAGGCTGTACTGCCAGAACGCCCAGATGTAGTCCATGACGACGGCCTCGTACGCCTTGTCGAGGGTGCCGACCGTGTCGAAGGTGTAGCCGTTGTCGGCCGCGTATCGCGCGTACCTCTCCTCCAGCGGCGCGCGGCGGACCAGCGCCTCGCGCTGCACTCCGTTCAGCTTGTCGCGGCACTCCTTGGTGCCGACGTTCGCGAAGAACCGGTCGTAGGCCGAGTCCTCGTTGTTGACGACGTCGTTGGGCGCGACATAGGCGACGACGCCGTCCATGTCCTTCGGGTGGAAGCGCTCGTAGTAGGTGGCGGTCATGCCGCCCTTGGAGCCGCCGGTGGTCAGCCAGTTCTTGGAGTAGATCCGCTTGAGCGCGGTGAACACCCGGTGCTGGTCGTCGGCGGCCTGCCGGATGTCGAGCTTGGACCAGTCGGCGGGCGAGGGGCGCGAGGGGGTGAAGAAACGGTACTCCAGGGAGACCTGGTTGCCGTCCACGATCCGCGTCGGCTCCGAACGGCTGGGGCTGGTGGAGACGTTGTAGCCGCCCGTGTAGAAGACCGTGGGGCGGGAGGTGTCCTTGTGCAGCAGGGTGACGCGCTGCTGGAACGTGCCCTTGGACGGGTGGCGGTGGTCGACCGGCTGGGTGTAGTTGAGGACGAAGTAGCGGTAACCAGCGTAGGGCTTCTCCTCGATGAGACTCATGCCCGGGATGGCCAGGATGCGGTCCTTGATGTCCGTGCTCGTCCCGCTGTCACCTGCGGCGGTACGGAGCGCGGCCGGCTCGGCGGCGGTGGCCGCCCCGGCCGAGGCACCCGTCGCGCTCACCGTGCCGATGAGCACCGCGAGCGACAGGATTCCTCTGAGCGCCTTACGCATGCATGCACGTCCTCCCCTGAGATCACCATTGACGCCGTGAACCTAGCGGGGCAACCCCGGGGGCACCAGACCCCGTTGCCGGGGCCCGGAACATGTCACCCGGTCAGCACAGGATCCAGCCCGTACTCGCGCTCTTCCCGGCGATCTTCCCGGAGACCCGCACGCACCGGTTCAGCGCGTGGACGGTCACCGGGCCCGCCAGCTGCGTGAAGCTGCCGCTGTCGGTGACGGGGTGGCCGCCGCGCGGCTGGATCGTCACCGACATGGAGCGGCGCTTGCCGGGCTTCGCGGCGACGGCGGTGGCGCAGGCATAGGCGCGCGACTTGTAGACCCGCAGCTCCCCCGTCGCGAACTTCACCGTCTTACGGGGCCGTCCCGCGCAGACCGAGGCGGCATCCGCGCTGTCCGCGACCGCCCCGCCGATCACCAGTGCGAAGGCGGTGGCCAGGGAGAGGACCACAAAGCGGCGGCACACCCCGCGCCGCACGCCCCGGGCATGTCCTTCGGTCCCTCTGGTCACAGCAGCCCCATAGCCTCATCGAACATTCGCGCCCCTACCCGACACCTGGACGCATATGCGTGTACCTGCCTACGACGCGGGACGCCATCCGGAGGTTGCACCCGGCGCGCTCGGTCTCCCCGGCGGCCCCAGCGCCCCACCATGGAGCCGGACAGGACAGACCGTCACGAAAGGCAGGAACCGCCATGACCCGCACCAGCTCCGCCCGGCGCCCCCGCGCCCGGCGTGCCGTCGGCCGTACGCTGCTCGCCTCCGCGCTCCTGGCCGCCGTTGCCGTCGCCGTACCGGCAGCCGCGGCCACCCCGCGCGGGACGACCGCGGCGGCGCCGGCCGGCGACGAGGTGGCCACCCAGGACTCCCGGCTCGTCGACCACTTCTACGGGGCCTACATCGACGCCGTGTCCGCCGAGGACGGCGGCTCCCTCGCCACCGCGCTGCGGAGCTTCTACCTCACGCCGGCGCTGCGCTCCAGGCTCGCCGACTGGGAGGCGGCCAACCACGCCGACGGCGTCCTGCGCGCCCAGGACGTCCCGGCCGCCTACCGGGTCACCTCGGGCGACAGCGGCGCCGGACACACCTGGTCCACGGTCCGCCTCACCTGGGGCTCCCCGGACAACCCCACCTACACCTACCTGAACGTGCGCTCGGACCTGGCGACCGGGAAGGTCTCCGCCATCCGCGAGTAGGCCGTATCCGCGAGCAGAGCCCCGGCGGTTCACACGCCCGCCGGCTCGTCCTCCCCTATGAAGGTGCGCCACAGCACCGCGTAGTGCCCGTCCAGGGCGAGGAGTTCGTCGTGCGTGCCGTCCTCCACGACCCGGCCGTGGTCCATCACCACGACCCGGTCGGCGCGCGCGGCCGTGGTCAGGCGGTGGGCGACGACGAGGGTGGTGCGCCGCCCCGCGAGCCGGTCGGTGGCCCGGTTGACCTGGGCCTCGCTGGCGAGGTCGAGGGACGCGGTGGCCTCGTCCAGCAGCAGGATGTCGGGGTCGACCAGTTCGGCGCGGGCCAGCGCGATCAGCTGGCGCTGCCCGGCCGAGAGGTTGCGGCCGCGCTCGGCGACCTCGTGGAGGTAGCCGCCGTCCAGCGTCGCGATCATGTCGTGCGCGCCGACCGCCCTGGCGGCCGCCTCCACCTCCGTGTCGGTGGCCTCCGGCCGCCCGTAGGCGATGGCGTCCCGGACCGTCCCGGAGAAGAGGTACGCCTCCTGCGGTACGACGCCGAGCCGGTGGCGGTACGCGGTGCGGTCGAGTTCGCGCAGGTCGGTGCCGTCCGCCGTGATCCGGCCGCCCGTCGGGTCGTAGAACCGGGCGACGAGCTTGACCAGGGTCGACTTCCCGGCCCCGGTCTCGCCGACGAACGCGACGGTCTGCCCCGCCGGGATGCGCAGGTCGACACCGCTGAGCGCGGCCTCCTCGCCGCCGTACGCGAACGACACGTCCTCGAAGGCGATCTCGCCGCTGAGCGACTCCACCTCGCGCGCCTCGCCCCGGCCGGCGGTGGACTCCGGTTCCTGGAGGAGTTCCTGGATGCGGCCGAGGGAGACGGCGGCCTGCTGGTAGCCGTCGAAGACCTGGGAAAGCTGCTGGACGGGCGCGAAGAACAGGTCGATGTAGAGCAGGTAGGCGACCAGCGCGCCGGTCGTGAGCGTGCCGTTGTCGACCCGGCCCGCGCCGACGATCAGCACGGCCGCCGCGGCCACCGACGACAGCAGCTGGACGAACGGGAAGTACACCGAGATCAGCCACTGCCCCCGGACCCTGGCCCGGCGGTACTCGTCGCTGCGCGCGACGAAGCGGTCGGCGCCGTCCCGCTCGCGCCGGAACGCCTGCACGATCCTGAGCCCGGCGACCGACTCCTGGAGGTCGGCGTTGACGACGCCGATCCGTTCCCGGGCCAGTTCGTACGCCTTGACGCTCTTGCGGCGGAAGAAGACGGTCCCGACCACGAGGAGCGGCAGGGTCGCGAAGACGACGAGGGCCAGTCCCACATCGAGGACCAGCAGCGCGACCATGATGCCGAGGAAGGTGACGACGGAGACGAAGGCGGTGACCAGGCCGGTCTGGAGGAACGTGGACAGCGCGTCCACGTCCGTCGTCATCCGGGTCATGATGCGGCCGGTCAGTTCGCGCTCGTAGTAGTCCAGGCCGAGACGCTGGAGCTGCGCGAAGATCTTCAGCCGCAGCGCGTAGAGCACCCGCTCGCCGGTGCGGCCGGTCATCCGGGTCTCGCCGATCTGGGCCGCCCACTGCACGAGGACGACGCCGAGGGCGACGGCGGACGCCGCCCAGACCGCGCCCAGGGCCAGCTTGGTGACCCCGTCGTCGATGCCGTTCCTGATCAGCACCGGGAGCAGCAGCCCCGCCCCGGCGTCCACGGCCACCAGGCCGAGGCTCACCAGCAGCGGCAGCCCGAAGCCGCGCAGCAGCCTGCGCAGCCCGTAGGAGTCCTCGGCGCGGACCGCACGGGCCTCGTCCACCTCCGGGGTGTCGTCCGCCGGGGGCAGGGCGTCGACCTGGGCGAGCAGTTCGGGCGTCGCGGGCATGCCAGCCGCATCGGTGCTGCGTTCCTCCCCCGTACGGATCCACAGTTCGGGGGTGATGCCGCGCCCGGCGTCGAACTCGGCGTCGATCTCCTCCAGGAGGGCGCGCTCCTGCTCGGGGTCCTCGGGGGCGGCGACGGGCCGGTGCCCGGGTGAGGTGGTGCCGAGCTCGTCCGGGTCGGTGAGCAGGCGCCGGTAGAGCGCGCAGCGGCGCTCCAACTCCTCGTGGGTGCCGAGGTCGGCGAGGCGGCCGTTGTCCAGGACGGCGATCCGGTCGGCGAGGTTCAGGGTGGAGCGGCGGTGGGCGATGAGCAGAGTGGTGCGGCCCGCCATCACCTGACGCAGCGCCTCGTGGATCTCGTGCTCGACGCGGGCGTCCACGGCGGAGGTGGCGTCGTCCAGGATGAGCAGGCGGGGGTCGGTGAGGATGGCGCGGGCGAGCGCGACGCGCTGGCGCTGGCCGCCGGAGAGGGTGAGTCCGTGCTCGCCGACCTTGGTGTCGTAGCCGTTCGGCAGCTCGGCGATGAAGCGGTGGGCCTGGGCGGAGCGTGCGGCCTGTTCGATCTGCTCGTCGGTGGCGCCGGGGAGGCCGTAGGCGATGTTGGCGCGGACGGTGTCGGAGAACAGGAAGCTGTCCTCGGGGACGAGTCCGATGGCGGCCCGCAGCGAGTCGAGGGTCAGCTCGCGCACGTCGTGGCCGCCGACGAGGACCGCGCCGTGCGAGACGTCGTAGAAGCGGGGCAGCAGCAGCGAGACGGTGGACTTGCCGCTGCCGGAGGCGCCGACGACGGCGACGGTCTCGCCGGGTTCGACGGTCAGCGAGAAGCCGTCGAGGACCGGGCGCCGCGTCTCGGCTCCGCCTCCGAGGTCCTCGTCACCGGCGGGGGCGGAGCGCGGCGTGGCGTACCCGAAGCGCACGTCCTCGAACTCGACGCTCGCCGGGGCGTCGGCGGGCAGTTCCCTGGTGCCGTCCTTCAGGGTGGGCTCGGTGTCGATGAGTTCGAGTACGCGTTCCACGCCGGCGCGGGCCTGCTGGCCGACGGTGAGGACCATGGCGAGCATCCGGACCGGGCCGACGAGCTGGGCGAGGTACGTGGAGAACGCGACGAACGTGCCGAGGGTGATCTCGCCCCGGGTGGCGAGCCAGCCGCCGAGGGCGAGCATCGCGACCTGGCCGAGCGCGGGGACGGCCTGGAGGGCGGGGGTGTAGCGCGAGTTGAGCCGGATGGTGCGCATCCGGCCGGCGAACAGCTTGCGCCCGACCTCGCGCAGCTTGCCGGTCTCCTGGTCCTCCTGCCCGAAGCCCTTGACGACACGGACGCCGGAGACGGCCCCGTCCACGACCCCGGCGACGGCGGCGGCCTGCGACTGGGCGTACCAGGTGGCGGGGAAGAGGCGGGTGCGGGAGCGGCGGGCGATGTACCAGAGGGCGGGGGCGACGGCCACGGCGACGAGGGTCAGCAGCGGGGACAGCCACGCCATGATGACCAGGGAGATCAGGAAGAGCAGGACGTTCCCGATGGTCATCGGGAGCATGAAGAGCAGGCTCTGGATCAGCTGGAGGTCGCTGGTGGCGCGTCCGACGACCTGCCCGGTGGACAGTTCGTCCTGCCGTCTGCCGTCGAGCCGGCTGATCGTCCCGTACATGCCGGTCCGCAGGTCGTGCTGGACGTCGAGGGCGAGCCGGCCGCCGTAGTAGCGGCGGACGTAGGTGAAGGCGTAGACGAGGGCCGCCGCCGCGATCAGCAGGCCGGTCCAGACGGCCAGGGAGCGGGTGTGTCCGACGACCACATCGTCGATGATCACCTTGGTGACGAGCGGGACGAGGGCCATGACGGCCATCCCGCCGAGTGACGAGCCGAGCGCCAGCAGGACGTTGCGCCGGTAGCGCCAGGCATAGCCGCTCAGTCTCCGCGCCCAGCCGCCCCGCTGCCCGCGCCCCGTCTCCTGTGCGTCCGCCACCCGGTGCCTCCCGTTCGACCTGACCCGACGGAAGGCACCAACGCGGTGGGCTGCGGATTTCATCCCGCGTTAACAAATACGGGACCTTGGTCGTAGGTCCCGTACGGACAGGGCCTAGCGCGGTTTCGCGGTGAGCATGCGGCCGGCGGGGGCCTCCGGGACCGGCGGGAGGGCTTCCTGCGGGGCGGCGGGGACGGTGAAGACCCTGGGGTGCATGATGCGCGGGTTGAGGTCCTTGTGGACCGCACGGGCGACGGCCTCGATGGTGTTGACGCCTTCGTTCATCGTCTTGTTGTCCTGGGTGAGCACGGTCAGTGCGTAGTCGTGGCCGTTGCCGGTGAAGGCGCCGATGCTGTGCACCCGCCAGCCGTGCGTGGCGCGCTGGAGCCACCCGTTCTTGACCTGGACGGTGGTCCCGGTGAGGGCACCGGCCGGGGTGCCCCAGCGCTGCGAGGAGACGACCTTCTTCATCAGCCCGAGCTGGTAGGAGCGGGCGCTGTCGCTGAGCACGGAGTTCTTCGAGGTGAGCAGGGTCAGCAACCGCTGCTCGTCCTGGGCGGTGATCTGGGTCAGGCCCCAGTAGCCGCCGGAGCCGGGCACGGTGTGGGTCATCCCGGCCGCCTTGAGGAAGGCGTTGATCTTGCCGACGCCGAGCTGCTTCCACAGGCTGGTGGTCGCGTCGTTGTCGGACTTGGTGATCATCTTGGTGGTGAGGTCCGTCTCGCGCTGGGTGAGGTAGCGGTTGTTCTTGGCGTTGTCCCAGAGCAGCGTGGCCAGGACGGTGGCCTTCACGACGCTCGCGGAGTCGTACTTCGAGGTGGCGCGCAGCGTGCACGTGGTCCTGGTGGTCCGGTCGTAGAGCGCGACCGACACGGTCGACGCGCGGCCCTTGAGCGCGGCGGTGATGTCCTTCGACAGCTGGGCGGCGAGCCCGGCCCGGCCGGAGGCGCAGCTCACCTGCGCGGTGGCGGCCGACGCGGGCGCCGCGCCGATCACCACGGGGGCGAGGACCCCGGTCGCGACGGCGGCACAGAGCGCGGCGCGGGCGCGCGCCGGTATACGGGACGTGGTCATGGTGCGATTCCCCCTGAGCGTTTCCTGCGGGCGGCCCCCCGGCGCGCCCCGTCAGAGATGACTCACGGACGGCGGGAAAGTTGTGCGCGCCGGCAGGTCCGGGGAGCCTACAGGCGCCATCTACAGGTGGGTCGGCTCGAACATCTTCAGCACAGCCGGGAGTACGACGACCGAGGGGCCCGGCCGCGCGAACGCCTCGGCCAGGTCGGCGGCGAGCGTCTCGGGGGCCGTACGGACCGCCGGGACGCCGAAGGACTCGGCGAGGGCGGCGAAGTCCGGGCGGGCCAGTTCCGTCGCGGTGGTCTCGCCGAAGGCGCCGGTGAGGTACTCGCGCAGGATGCCGTAGCCGCCGTCGTCCACGATGAGCCAGGTGACCGGCAGGCCGTACTGGCGGGCGGTGGCGAGTTCGGCGATCGAGTACATCGCGCCGCCGTCGCCGGAGACCGCGAGCACCGGCCGGGTCGGGTCGGCCACCGCCGCGCCGAGCGCCGCCGGGAAGGCGTAGCCGAGGCCGCCCGCGCCCTGGGCGGAGTGCATGGTGTTCGGGCGGCGCGCGTCGAAGGCGGCCCACGCCCAGTAGCCGAGGATCGTCATGTCCCAGAAGCTGGGCGACGCGTCGGGCAGGGCGGTGCGGATCGCGGTCAGGAGGCTCTGTTCCAGGTCGCGGCCCTGGCCGGCGATCCGCTCCCGTACGCGGGCGAGGACCCCGGCGACGCGCTCGGCGGCGGCCGGGTCCTCGCGCGGGGCGACCGTCTCGATCAGGTCGGCGAGCGCGTCGCGGGCGTCGGCGTGGATGCCGAGCGCCGGGTGGTTGGCCTCCAGCTTCCCGGCATCGGCCTCGATCTGGACGACCCGGCCGCGCGGGGCGAACGTGTAGTAGTTGGAGGAGAGTTCACCGAGCCCGGAGCCGACGACGAGCAGGACGTCGGCGTCCTCCAGGAAGTCCGTGACGTGCCTGTCCTCCACCCAGGACTGGAGCGAGAGCGGGTGCTCCCAGGGGAAGGCCCCCTTGCCGCCGTACGTGGTCACGACCGGGGCGTCGAGCCGCTCGGCGAGCGCGCGCAGCTTGCCGGACGCGTCGGAACGTACGACTCCGCCGCCCGCGACGATCACCGGGCGCTCGGCCCGCGACAGCAGGTGGGCGGCCACGGCGACGAGTTCGGGGCGGGCGTGCAGTTCGCGCGGGGTGGCGTCCAGGCCGGAGACGACGGGCAGCGCCGTGGCCGCTTCCAGGACGTCCTGCGGGATCTCGACCCAGACGGGGCCGTGCGGGGCCGTCAGCGCGGACTCCCAGGCGGCGCCGATCGCGGACGGGATCTGCGAGGCGGTCCGCACGGTGTGGACGGACTTCACGACGTCCCGGAACGACGCCTGCTGGTCGCGCAGCTCGTGCAGATGGCCGTGGCGCCCGCCGCCCAGGCCCCGGAGCGGGATCTGGCTGGACACCGCGAGCACGGGCGCCGACGCGGCCGCCGCCTCCTGGAGCGCGGCGAGCGAGGTCAGGGCGCCGGGCCCGGTCGACAGGAACAGCGGGGCGACCTCGCCGGTGACACGCCCGTAGGCGTCGGCGGCGAAGCCCGCGTTGTTCTCGACGCGCAGGCCCACGTAGTCGAGGGACGAGCGGCGCAGCGCGTCGAACAGTCCCAGCGCGTGCTGTCCGGGCAGCCCGAACACGGTGGTCGCGCCGAGCCCCCGCAGCGTCTCGACGACGAGGTCGCCGCCGTTGCGCCCCGGTGGGGGGTTCAGTGCGGCCTCGATCTGCGCGGGGGTGAGCGCGGGCCGCTCGTCGTGGTGGTCGTGACTCACTGGTGCCGGGCCTCCGCGATCTGTCGGGTCATGATCGTCGTCAGCTCGTACGCGGTGTGCGAGGCGGCGACCGAGGTGATCTCCGCGTGATCGTACGCGGGCGCCACCTCGACCAGGTCGGCGGAGACCAGATGGCAGGAGGACAGGCCGCGCACGATTTCCAGCAGCTCACGGGAGGTGAGGCCGCCGGCCTCGGGGGTGCCGGTGCCGGGGGCGTGCGCCGGGTCCAGTACGTCGATGTCGATGGAGATGTACAGCGGCCGGTCCCCGATGCGCTGCCGCAGTTGGTCGGCGACCTCGTCGACGCCGCGCCGCATGACGTCGGCGGAGGTGACGATCCCGAAGCCCATCTTGGCGTCGTCGGTGAGGTCCTGCTTCCCGTAGAGCGGGCCGCGCGTGCCGACGTGGGAGAGCGCCGAGGTGTCGAGGACGCCCTCCTCGACGGCCCGGCGGAACGGCGTGCCGTGGGTGTAGGCGGCGCCGAAGTAGGTGTCCCAGGTGTCGAGGTGGGCGTCGAAGTGGAGCAGCGCGACCGGGCCGTGCTTCTTGGCGACCGAACGCAGCAGGGGCAGCGCGATGGTGTGGTCGCCGCCGAGGGTCATCAGCCGGGCCCCCGTGGCCAGCAGCTCGTCCGCCGCGGCCTCGACGGTCTCCACGGCCTCCTCGATGTTGAAGGGGTTGGCCGCGATGTCCCCGGCGTCGGCGACCTGCGCGAGGGCGAACGGCGAGGCGTCCTGCGCCGGGTTGTAGGGCCGCAGCAGCCGCGAGGCCTCCCGGATCGCGTTGCCGCCGAAGCGGGCGCCGGGCCGGTAGGAGACGCCCGAGTCGAACGGCACCCCGACGACGGCGACGTCCGCCGTGCCGACCTCGTCCAGGCGGGGCAGCCGCGCGAACGTCGCGGGCCCGGCGTACCGAGGGACGCGGGAGGAGTCGACGGGGCCGCGCGGGGCTTCGTTGCTGCTCATGGTGGGGGTTGCCCTTCCTTCGGTGTGCGGGGTGCCGAGGAGACGCTAGGTGGCCCGGGGCCCGCACTGAAGTGTACGTTTCCTCCACTCCGCCCCCAAGAAACGGACGAACCATCCATGTCAACCCCGCCCCCAACCCCGCCCCCGCCCTCGTCCTCTGCCCCCTCCCCGCTGCCCTCCCCCTCCTCCCCTCCCCCGGCCCCGCCCGTGCGGCTGGCCGAGCTGCTGGCGCGCGAGGAACTGGGGCTGCGGCTGATCGCGGGTCCGGGCGAGGCGGAGGTGCTGTGGGTGCACGCGTCGGAGATGGCCGACCCCTACCCGTACCTGCTCGGCGGCGAGCTGCTGCTGACGGCCGGGGTGCTGCTGACCGACCCGGACGCGTATGTGGCCCGGCTGGTGGAGGCGGGGGCGGCGGCGCTCGGCTTCGGGGTGCGGCCGGTGCACGAGGCGGTGCCGCCGGGGCTGGTGGCGGCGTGCGACCGGCACGGGATGCCGCTGGTCGAGGTGGACCCCGGGACCCCGTTCACCGCGGTCGCGCGGGCGGTGTGGGGGCTGATGGCCGCCACCCGGGAGCGCGAGCTGCGCCGGGTGACCCGCGCCCAGCAGGCCCTGGCCGCCGCGGCGGCCCGCCCGGACCCGGTACCGGAGGTGCTGCGCCGGCTGGCGGGCCGGCTCGACGGCCGGGCCGCCCTGATGACGGCGGACGGCGACGAACTGCACGCGGCGGGCCCGCGCCCGGCCCCCGGGGTGACCGACGCGCTCGGACGCCTGGCCCGCCTCGTCGCGCGGGAGGGTCCGGGCGCCCCCGCCTCCGCCACGGACACGGTCGACGGCGTCCACCTGCTCGCGTACCCCCTGGGCGGCGCCGAACAGCCGGCCCTCACACTCGCGACCCCCCACCGCCGGCCCGGCGACCACACGGTCGCGGGCATCGCCGCGGTCCTGCTCGCCCTCCTCACGGCCCCCCACCGGGGCGCGCCCGCCGCCGCCCGCTCGACGGCCCTCACCCGCCTGCTGCTCGGGGCCACCCCCGACGAGGTGTCCCCGCTGCTCGGCGAAGCCCCGTGGACGGTGGTGCACGCCCACCGCACGGACGGCACCCCGACGGACCACTTCACGGCGGAGGCGCTGGGGGCGGCGCTGGGGTCGGGGCTGGTGGACGGCGGCGGGGGCGCGGGGGGCGGGCGGCCGGCCGGTGTGGGTGGGGGTGCGGGGGACGGGCGCCCGGCCGGTGCGGGTGGGGGTGCGGGGGACGACCGGGGCGGGAGCGGCTCGGGGTCGGAGGGGCCCGCCTCCGGCGCGGGCGCGCGCCCCGCACCCGTGCGGGTCCTGCTCCCCGGGGGCCGTACGGCGGCCCCGCAGCCCGGATGGACGCTCGGCGCCTCCGCTCCCCGCCCCGCCGCCGATCTCGCCGAGGCCGACACGGGGGCGGCCCGCGCGCTGCGCCACGCCGAGGCGACCCGCGCCCCGCTGCACACGGAGACCCCGGTCACCGGCCTCGCCGCCCTGCTCCCGCCCGGCCCGGCCGCCGCCCACGCCCGCGCCCTCCTCGCCCCGCTCACCGCGCCGCTCGCCGAGACCCTGCGCTGCTGGCTCTCCCTGCACGGCAGCTGGGACCGGACAGCGGTGGCCCTGTCCGTGCACCGCAACACCGTCCGCCAGCGGATCGCGCGGTGCGGGGAGTTGCTGGGGGTGGACCTCGACGCCATGGACGTACGCACGGAGTTGTGGCTCGCGCTGCGGCAGGGGTGACCACGGATGCGGCCGCGGTGCCCCCGATTCGGCCACCCTGACGTGTCCCGATCACTGGCACTGACATAGGTTGCAGCGGCAAGGGGGGGCGCATGGCACGGGATTACGACAGTCAACTGCTGGAGTCGGTGGGAGTACGCCGTCGGCGAATGCGGGACGCCTTGCTGTTCGGCGCCGGACGCGCACGGCGAACCGCCGATGAGCGGTTGGGCAAGGTGTTCGCGGGAATCGCGGTCACCGCCGTGCTGTGCGCGGGATGCGGGGTGACCCTTTCTCTATTTGACAGCATGCAGCAACTGGAACACTCCGGCGCCGATTTCCGGACCTTCATGGTCGACACCAAGGGCTCGGTAAACTTGATCCGGACACCAAGCAAAACCTCACCGATCAAGTCAAGACATCATTGAAAGGGCCCCAGCCCACGACCTCAGGCACTGGGCCGGAGAGGACCCTCTGGCGGTCATCGACTTCACCGATGGCTCGATTCACAGCAGCTTCAGGAGCCGACGATGAGGACTCCTCCTTCGAACTCGCCAACAGGGTGATCCATGGCAGCAGCAGGGAGCTGATTCCAACCTGACGGCGATGTCCGCCAGGTTGGGCGTCTCTGCAACGCGATGAAGCTCCTGGCAGGAGGTGTCACGACCAAGATCCACCAGAGAAGAAGGGCGCAACATGACGAAGGAAGGAATCCCGGACCCCAGGCTTGAGCGCTGGGCCGAGGAGGGACGCCTCACCATCATCGATGTTGCCGACATGCTCGGCGTCCCGCCGTCCAGTTACGCAAGTGACCCGCTAAACCTGGTTCCCGCCCTGCAGAATTACGCATCAAGGTTGCCATTTCACGAATTTGAAGAGTCGGACTGGGTAACCTTCCAGACAGACCTCATGGCTTACGTTGCAGACTTTTTGATCCAATGCCATGGGGCTTGGTGGACCATCGTGGACGACTCCAGGACGACCAGAGGCTACCGCTACGTGATCGAGGCAACCGGCCTGGACGGAGATACCCACGGAGTCGATCCGGTCGACATTGTCCGAGAAGAGCTCATGAATGATTCAATCGAAGTGGTCAGGATGCTCGCCAGTGCGGAACTCACGTTGCGCTTGACGCAGCATGCAAACGAAAGTAAATAAATCATTCCGAAGGTCACTGAACGCCGAGCATGAATCCGGCCAACCAGGATCTCCGAGCCCACGTGGCCCTGATCATCGATCCGGATGCATCAGCACTGCAGAAATGGAAGCCGTGACCACGGCGCCGCAGGTGCATTCTTCCCTGTTCGCGGCCGCTGGCCAGACCGAGGGAACAACTCTGTGTCGCCTTGGGACGCCTGCCCCGAATCGGTACGCGGACGGGGCTTTTGGCGTCTTGGTACGCCCTGTCCGCCCTGCCCGCCCAGCATCCGAGTCCTGCATCGGCGAGGGCTTCGACGGTCCCGTGCCGTCAGGGGATGACGAACGCCTTCTCTCGCATCGTCCGCATCGCGGGTGGGCCGGTGCAGGAACCCGCAGGGTCCGGCCGGACAGGCCGGTCGCCGACGGGTGGACAAGCACGCGAAGCCCCTGGCGGACACGGGTGATCTCGGTCGAGGACCCGGCTGCCAGGAGCTTCGTCGTTGCGTGGACCCGTCTCGCGTCGTAGCGAACCAGGAGCGGCTGATCAGTCGCCGGACTTCACGGGCTCCAGTTTGATGCTGAAGTGCCGGAGGATCGGGGACTGGCCCGTAACCCGGTAGCCACGGACCGATTCAGGGTTCTTCGCGATATCCGCCAGGGTGGCGGCAACGTGGTCGTAGTGGCTGCGGGTGTAGACCCGTCGGGGGAGAGCCAGCCGTACGAGTTCGTAGGGTGCCGTCTTGACGGGGTTGCCGTGCTCGTCCTCCTCACCGAGGTACAGCGACCCCAGCTCAGCCGAGCGGATGCCGCCGCGCAGGTAGAGCTCGCAGACGAGTGCGGTGCCGGGGTACTGGTGCGGGGGGATGTGGGGCAGGAGGCGTCCGGCGTTGACGTAGAGGGCGTGCAGACCGGCGGGTTCCACGATGTCGACGCCCGCCTCGCGGATGCGTGCGGCGAGATGGGCGGCTATGTCGGCACGCTCGGCGAGGTAGGCCGGCTCGGTCACTTCGATGAGGCCGCGGGCCATCATGTCGAGGTCGCGTCCGGACAGACCGCCGTAGGTGGTGAATCCTTCGGTGGCGATGAGCAGACCGCCGCACCGCTCGGCGAGTTCGGCGTCCTTCAGGCCGATGAAGCCGCCGATGTGGACGATCCCGTCCTTCTTCGCGCTCATGACGCAGCCGTCGGCGAGGCGGAAGGCTTCCTCGGCGACCTGGCGCGGGGTGCGGTCGGCGTAGCCGGGTTCGCGCTGGGTCACCAGCCAGGCGTTCTCCGCGAAGCGGGCCGCGTCGAGGATCATCGGCACGTTGTGACGGCGGCACAGTTCGGCGGTGCGGTGCAGGTTGTCCATGCTGACCGGCTGGCCGCCGCCACCGTTGTTGGTGATGGTCATCAGCACGGCCCCAACGGGCCTCTGGTCCGCGTTCTCCAGGGCCTGTTCGAGGGCGATCAGGTCGATGTTGCCCTTGAACGGAAAGTCGCTGTCGAGGTCCTTGGCCTCGGCGCAGGGCAGGTCGTACGCCGTGCAGCCGGTCAGTTCGACGTTGGCGCGGGTGGTGTCGAAGTGCGTGTTGGACAGCACACTCGTGCCGGGCCGCAGCAGCGAGGAGAAGAGGATGCGCTCGGCCGCGCGCCCCTGGTGGGCCGGCAGGATGTGGGGGTAGCCGGTGAGTTCGGAGACGACCTCGTGCCACCGGTAGAAGGAGCGGCTGCCGGCGTAGGACTCGTCGCCCTGCATTCCCGCGGCGAGCTGGTCCGCGGAGATGGCACCGGTCCCGGAGTCGCTCAACAGGTCGATGGTGACTTCGTCGGCCCGCAGCTCGAAGGGGTTGTAGGCGACCCGCTTCAGCGCGGCCTCGCGCTCCTCCCGGGTGGTGAAGGCAAGAGGTTCTACGACCTTGATGCGGTAGGGCTCCACGTGACTTCCTTCTGTGCGATGTGCGGGCTGACGTGGCCGACGGCCCGGTGCCCGAGGTCCAGGGTGCTCTGGGTGCGTTGCGCGGGCATCCAGGTGCCCCGCGGGTACTGCTCCTGCGGTGACCGGACGCGGTAGGCCTCGGAACTCAGGTAGGCGGTGAGCCGGGGCGGCCGGTTGCGCTCGTACACCAGGGCCAGGTAGGCGATCAGCCCCACGCCGTCGGCGAGGGTCCGCTGTGTGAGCGCTCCCAGACTTCGGCTCAGGGCGGTGGGGTCCATGCCGGCCCGGGTCAGCAGGGCTGTGGCGCGGGCAAGGGCCTCCTCGTCGTCGCGCACGTAGTCGCGAACGGGAATGTGGAGCGTGAAGCCGCTCGGGGTGCTGTCGCCTCCGGTGAAGGAGTGACAGGTGAGCGCCGGCCGCCGCACCAGTCGCAGGGGGTCGTTCCCGCCGCGCTCGGACGGCGCGAGGGAGCCCGCGGCCGCGTGGAAGAAATAGCGGATGTCGGCCGCTGTGGCTCCGGAGGTACGGCTGAGCGCGCAGGCGTCATCGGCCGACATGCGCGGGTGTCGCACGTAGACCTTGACGCGGGGGGACGTCCAGGCGCCCAGGTCCAGAGCGAGAAACGGATAGCCGGCCGCCGGGGGCAGTTGCTCGAAGGCCTGGCCGTAGCCGAGCCGCCGCAGTGCCTCGCGCACGGTGCGGGCCGCGTTTTCCGGGCCGGAGGCGGAGGGGTTCAGGTAGACCTTGACCCCTGGGACCCCTCCGGCGCGCAGATCGAGCGCGTACCACAGGGCCAGGGGGCCCTGGGCCGCGTCGGGGAAGAACAGGTCGGCCAGGGCGTCGAGCCGGTCGGTGGCGAAACCCCAGCGGGCGCCCATCTCACGGATGACCGCGAGCCCGGCGCGGCCGCTGTCGGCCATGTCGCCGTGGGCCCACCCGGGCTCCACGAGCACGCGCAGGGCCGGGGCGGCGTCCGGGGAGCCGGCGAGGGAGAACTCGACGGGGGTGTGGTCGTCGGAGAGGAAGCTGGGCGAGGCCGGCGGCAGGAACAGCGGCCGGTGGGCGGCGTCTGCGAGGGAGCCGATCAGGACCTGCCCGTACAGGTCGGTGTCCGCCTCGCTCAGGCCCGCCGCGGCGCCCAGGCGCCGCAGTTGTCCGAGTACGTGGTCGCCGAGCGTCGTCTCACCGGGGCTGGTTGCCGGTATGCCGGGGCCCGGTCGGGAGGTCATCGTGTTCCTCGCACGTCGTGGCGCGCAACGCGTCCGGACGGTGCGGGAGTACGGGGACGTGCTCCGCCGGCCGGGGACGGGACGAGGGCCGGTCCGCTGCCGGGGGCAGCGGGTATTCGGTCCCGCGGCTGGTCGGGGCCGGCGTCCCCGCGCGGGTCCCGCCTGCTGCGGGTGGCGCGCTGCGAGCCCGGCCGGGCGCTCGCGGATGGGGGCGCGGAGATGCTTGCGAGGTCCACTGCCTCTCCTTCATCTTTTGTCACTCCAGACACTCCGCGCCGTCCTACCCAGGAAGTTGATCATTCATGCAGGCGACGTCAACTGCCTGTGTCACATGCGTCACAGGGGGTGTGGGCTACTGGCCCGTCAGCCACTTCATGAAGCTGCTCCAGCGCCCCGTGTTGTTGCCGGCGGGCTGCGCCGCCGCGGGCGTGGGCGTGGCCGCGACGGAGGGTGCCTGGTAGCGGGGCGTGGCCGTCGGCTCCGGTGCCGCCGCGGCGCGCGGGGTGACCGCGCTGAACCGGACGGGCAGGGAGGCCAGGGCCCGGTTGAAGGGGCCGGGCCGCCAGGCGAGGCTGTCCGCGGGGACGGCGAGTTCAACGTCGGGGAGGGCGTCGAACAGCGTCTCCAGGCCCGTCAGGGCGATCAGCCTGGCCGGCTCCTTCGACGGGCAGGCGTGCGGGCCCGCGCTCCAGGCGAGGTGACCACGGGTGTCGGCACCGCGGTCCGCGAGCGCCGTGTTGGCGGCGCCGAAGGACACCAGCACCAGGTCACCGGCGCGCACCTTGTCGCCGGCCACGTCCGTGTCGACCACCGGGTAGTGGGGCGCGTAGTTGGACATCGGCGCGTTGCGCCACAGCGTGTCGTCCACGGCCTTGTCGAACTGCCCCAGGCGCGCGAACTCCTCGTTGGTCAGCATCGTGTAGAAGGCATTGCCGATCAGGTTGCCCTCCGGCTCGCCGCCCGCACCGAGGAGCAACACCAGCGTGTGCGCCAGTTCCTCGTCGCTCAGCTGCGCCGGATGCTGCATCAGGTAGGACGTGATGTCCTCCCCGGGCTGGGCGCGCTTGAGCGCCACCAGTTCGCCGACCGCTCCGAGCAGGACCTGGCTGGCCGCTTCGGCGTTGACTCCGTCGAACATGCCGGAGATGCCGAACAGCACCCGGTCACCGATCCCCGCCGGACAGCCGAACAGCTCGTTGAACACGTACAGCGGGAGCTGCTGGGCGTAGTCGCGGAGCAGGTCGGCGCTGCCGCGGGCACTGAACTGGTTGATCAGGAACTGGGCTGCCTGGCGGACCATCCGGCTCAGCCGCTTGTCGCTGACGCGGGCGAAGGAGTCGGTGATGGCCTGCCGCAGCCGCACATGCTCGGCGCCGTCGGTGAACATCGCGTTCGGCCGGTAGGCCAGCAGCGGCAGGACAGGGCTGTCGGGGCGTATACAGCCCTCGGCCAGCGCACGCCAGCGGCGTGAGTCCTTGCGGAAGGTCGTCGAATCCTGGAGCAGCTCCAGAGCCGCGTTGTAATCGGTCACCAGCGTCGCCTCCACGCCGGGGGCGATGGTGACCGGAGCGGTGGGGCCGAGCTCGCGCATGTAGCGGTAGTACGCGTGCGGATTGGCGGCGAACTCCGCGCTGTCCAGGGGTATTCGCTGCCCGCTGCCGTGTGCGGGGCAGCCGGGCGGAGGTACGGAGGGGGTTGTCATGGGTGCTCCAGGTCGGCGCGCTCGTGCAGATAGCGGACCAAGGTGATCAGGGCGTCGACGGACGACTTCTCGTCGCGCGCGTCGATGGTGACGACCGGGGTGTCGGGCAGCAGGTCGAGTGCCACCCGGACTTCCTCCGGGGTGTGGGCCGTACTGCCGTCGAAGTGATTGATGGCCACGGCGAAATCGAGGCCGTAGCTCTCGACCAGATCCATGACGTCGAAGGAGTCGGCCAGGCGCTCGGGGTCCACCAGGACCAGGGCGCCCAGCGCTCCGCGGGCCGTGTCGTCCCACAGGCTCACGAAGCGCTGCTGTCCGGGGGAGCCGAACAGATACAGAACGATGCGCTCGCTCAGCGTCAGCCGGCCGAAGTCCAGGGCCACGGTGGTGGTGGCCTTCCCCTGAACCCCTTTGAGGTCGTCGACCTGCTCCGAGAGCGTCGTCATCCGCTCCTCGGTGGACAACGGCGTGATCTCGGAAAGTGAGCCGATCAGGGTGGTCTTGCCGACGGCGAAATGCCCGACGACCAGGATTTTCACTGCAGTCTGCTGTGCGCCGCTGGGCACATAGGCATCCTCAGACAGGGAGAGCCTTGAGGCCATCGAGCACCTCCTTAAGCAAGGCCTTGTTGGTGGTACGGGCCGAGGGCACCGGCGCCCGGGTCACGAGATAGCCCCCCTCGGCGAGGGAACTGAGCAGCACCTTGACCACCCCGAGCGGCAGCTGGGAGTGCGCGGCGATCTCAGCGACCGAGAGGTAGCCGTTGGAGCACATCTCCAGGATCTGCTGCTCCTCGGGCGAGAGCCGCTGGGGGCGCTGCTGCTCGTCGGTGGCCGTCGTGACGAGAGTGATGAGGGCGAACTCGCCCTCACCGGGCAGGTCACGGCCCCGGGTGATGACGTAGGGCCGGACCAGTTCTCCGGCCTCGGACACGAACTCGAGCTCGGGACGGCCGGGTTCCGTCATGAGGTGACCGTGTCGCCGCGAAGGCCGGTCGACATCGCCTTGCCCAGCCGGCTGACCAACTGCTGCATCCGGTACGTGATGTCCTGCATGTCGACCTCGGCCGAGGCGGCCACGGCAAGGTAGCTGCCGCCACCGGCGGCGTTCAGGAACACCCAGCCCCCGTCGAACTCGATGAGCGTCTGGCGCCAGTTCGCCGCGTGCTCACCGCAGAAGAAGCTGACGGCACGGCTGAGCGACTGCAGGCCGGAGACAGCGGCGGCCACCTTGTCGGCATCGCCTCTGTCAATCTCCGCGGTACGGGACATCTGGAGGCCGTCGGCAGAAATCAGGACCGCGTGGAGAGCATGCGGAATCTGCAGCGCGTCCTCAAGCATCCAGGACAGGTCGTCGCTCACGGGGCATCGAATCCTTCGTGTGAATCGGCAGCGGTATCACCTTCGGCGGCCGGTCCCCCCGCACCTCGGCCGCTGAGAGTGCCACGCTGAAACGCGCCCATGGCCGCCACCCGTGCCTCTGGTGACCGGGCCGGCGGCGCTTCATCGGACCTGCGGCCGCCGTCCGGCACGAGCGCCATGCCGCGCTTGTTCCGTCGCCGGGGCAGCCCGCCCTCTGTCGCCGCGAGAGCCGCACCACGGCTCGCGGCAGCGTTGACTTCTTGTGTGGACGTGGGCGTTTTGGGCTCGGGCATCTCGGTCAGCAACTCCTTCGGCACCATCACCACCGCGCGGACGCCGCCGTAGGGAGAGGTGCTGTCGATGGCGACCGTGAAGCCGAACCGCGCGCACAGGGCACCGATCACCGCGAAACCGAACGCGGGAGGGTTGCCGAGCTCCGAGACGCTCACCGCGGACCCGCTGGTCAGCAGGGCGGTGGCGTTCGTCCGTTCTTCCTCGCTCATGCCGACACCGGCGTCGTCGATCACGATGCAGATGCCCCGGGGCACCGTCCGCACCTCGACCTCGACCATGGTGGACGGCTCGGAGTAGCTGGTCGCGTTGTCGAGCAGCTCGGCCACCGTCAGCGCGATCGGTTCGACGACGCGGCTGGTCACCGCGAAATCGACCCGTGAGGCGATTTCGATGCGCTGGTAGTGCCGGATACGGCCCTGCGCTCCGCGGATCACGTCATAGACCGCCGCGGCTTCCCGCTGCCGGCCGAGCCACCCGCCGCACAGCACGGCAATGGACTGCGCACGCCTGTTGAACTGCGAGTTCATGTGGTCGATGTCCAGCATGTCCCGCAACACGGTCGAGTCGCCGTACTTCTTCTGCAGCCCGGAGATGGCCCGCTGCTGCTCCGCGGCGAGACCTTGAAGGGTCCGCATGGCCGACTTCAGTACGGTGTTTGTGGCCTCTTCCGCCTCTTCCTTGGCCTGGCGGACCACCTCGTCGTAGCCGCTGCGCAGCTCGGTGACGGTGGAGTCGAGGTCGGCGACCCTGCCCTGCGATGCGTTCAGCTCACCTTGAAAGCCCTGCTTCTGACGACGTAGCGCCTTGATCGTTATTCGCTGGCGAGTGATTGCCGTGGCGGCGACAGCGACGCCGACGGCAAGCGCCCAGACTGTCGGATCCTGCCAAAAATTCGTCATGTGACTCTCTATTGAGCGGCTGGAGTCCAGCTCTCGAAATCTGTCCAAGCGGACCCTCGGCTGTGGGCAGACGCCACCGCCCGGAGAGCCCCCTGGCTGTAGCCACGCCAAGGCGAACACTCACTTGGCATGTGCCCGCGAGCGTATCACCGGACGATCATGAGCCTCTGTCAAGTCCGACACGTCGATGACCGGTTGGCGAAAAACACATGTTCATGTCAGTGAGGAGGGTGGGTCCGCGAGGTGAGGGCCCACCCCGGCGGACCGCGCCCCCTCTGCGGCGCGTCTCCTTACGGCGGACCGCGCCCCCTCTGCGGCGCGTCTCCTTACGGCGGGCCGCGCGGCGATACGGAGCAGGGCGACTTCCGGCCGACCAGCAAGCCTTTCCGGAGCACAAGATGGCCGAATCGAGAACGGGCCGCGGACAGTGGAGCGAGCTGCGGCACCAAACGCATCGCAGCGATCACCCGGGCCGTTTCCGCCCTTCACCACGCCTCGGCGTGCGGCCGGAAAGGACATACCGCACGCTCGGGCACCCCTGGGCCTCCGGCCCGGAGATCACCCCCGAGGGCGCACGCGTTCCCGTCCCGCGTGCTCAGCATCACCCTGGACAGCTCCGTGACCGCCGGGTAACTTTTAACCATGGCTGAGCAAGCGCTTAGCCATGCCGGAAATGAACCGCAGCAGCCGAGATCGCCGATCAGGGAGGCACCCCGTGCGCCGTACGGTATTCAACGAGGACCACGAGGCGTTCCGGGAGACCATCCGCGCCTTCATCGCGGCCGAGGTCGTGCCCGTGTACGACGAGTGGTTCGCCGCGGGGCAGGCGCCCCGCGAGTTCTATCCGAAGCTCGCGGAGCTGGGCGTCTTCGGGATCACGGTGGACGAGGCGTACGACGGGGCGGGCATCGAGTCGCACAAGTACGAGGCGGTCATCTACGAGGAGACCGCGCGGGCGGGCGTGTCGTTCGGTGGTTCCGGGGTGCACACGCTGCTCGGGCTGCCGTACATCAAGATGCTGGCCACCGACGAGCAGAAGAAGCGCTGGCTGCCGAAGTTCGTCACCGGTGAGGAGATGTGGGCCCTCGCGATGACCGAGCCGGGCACCGGGTCGGACGTCGCGGGCATGAAGACCACCGCCAAGCTCTCCGAGGACGGCACGCACTACGTGCTCAACGGTGCCAAGACCTTCATCACCGGTGGGGTGCACGCCGACCGGGTGATCGTCTGCGCCCGGACCTCCGCCCCGCGCGAGGACGACCGCCGCTTCGGCATCTCGCTGTTCGCCGTGGACACCAAGTCCGAGGGCTACTCCGTGGGCCGCAAGCTCGACAAGCTGGGACTGCGGGTGTCCGACACCGCGGAGCTGGCGTTCGTCGACGTCAAGGTGCCCGTCGAGGACCTGCTCGGCGAGGAGAACAAGGGCTTCGGCTACCTCGGCACCAACCTGGCGTCCGAGCGCTGGGGCATCGCCTTCGGCGCGTACGCGCAGGCCGCGGCGGCCGTGCGGTTCGCCAAGGAGTACGTGCAGGACCGCACCGTCTTCGGCAAGACCGTCGCCTCGTTCCAGAACACCAAGTTCGAGCTGGCCGCCTGCCAGGCCGAGGTCGACGCGGCCCAGGCCGTCGCCGACCGCGCGCTGGAGGCGCTGGACGCCGGTGAGCTGACCGCCGCCGAGGCCGCCTCCGCGAAGCTGTTCTGCACCGAGGTCGCGCACCGCGTGATCGACCGCTGCCTCCAGCTGCACGGCGGCTACGGCTTCATGAACGAGTACCCGATCGCCCGCCTGTACGCGGACAACCGGGTCAACCGCATCTACGGCGGCACCAGCGAGGTCATGAAGTCGATCATCGCCAAGTCCATGGGCCTGTAGGGCGAAGCCGCAGAACGACTACGTTCCTTCCATGAGCACCGCACTCGGTTCCCTGCTCGATCTGCTCGACCTGGAGCAGATCGAGCGGGACATCTTCCGGGGCAGCAGCCGGTCCGCGCTCGTGCCCCGGGTCTTCGGCGGACAGGTTGCGGCCCAGGCGCTCGTCGCCGCGGGCCGCACCGTGCCGGCCGACCGTTCCCCAAGCTCTCGAATGAACTCGGGCGGGGGAGACCCCATCGCGCACTCGCTGCACGCGTACTTCCTGCGCATGGGCGACCCGGGCGCGCCGATCGTCTACAGCGTCGACCGCATCCGCGACGGCCGGTCCTTCACCACCCGGCGCGTCGTCGCCGTCCAGCACGGGCAGCCGATCTTCCACCTCTCCGCGTCGTTCCAAACGTACGAGGACGGCCTGGAGCACCAGGCGGAGATGCCGGCCGCGCCCGACCCCGAGACGCTGCCCACCGCCGCCGAGATGCTGCCCCGCTACGCCGACCGGTTCAACGGCCCCGACGTCGTGGACCGGCTGATCGAGGCGCGGGCCGCCGTCGATCTGCGGTACGTGGACGCGCCGCCGTTCGGCACGGTCGGCGAGCCGCGCGAGCCGCGCTCCCAGGTGTGGTTCCGTACCAACGGCAAGCTGGCGGACGATCCGCTGCTGCACGTCTGCATGGCCACGTACGTCTCCGACATGACGCTGCTCGACTCCGTCCTGCTCGCCCACGGGCGCGGCGGCTGGGCGGTCGGCGACGTGGTGGGGGCGAGCCTGGACCACGCGATGTGGTTCCACCGGCCGTTCCGGGCCGACGAGTGGCTGCTGTACGACCAGGAGTCGCCGTCCGCGTCCGGCGGGCGCGGGCTCGGCCAGGCCCGCATCTACACCCAGGACGGGCGCCTGGCGATCACCGTCATCCAGGAGGGTGTCGTCCGCGTCCCCCGCTGACCGGCCCGCCGGCCCCGGCCGCGCGTCGGACACCGGCGGCCCGGCCGCGGACATACTCCCCAGCATGACTGACGCGAAAAGCAGTGGCGGGGGGTCCACCTTCACCGTCGTCGTCGCGGCACTCGCCAATCTCGGCATCGCCGTGGCGAAGGCGGTCGCCGGGCTGATCAGCGGATCGAGCGCGATGCTCTCCGAGGCGGCGCACTCCGTCGCCGACACCGTCACCGAGGTGCTGCTGCTCACCGCGCTCAAGCGCAGCGGGAAGCCGGCCGACGAGGACCACCCGCTGGGGTACGGCCCCGAGCGGTACATCTGGGCGCTGCTCGCCTCCGTCGCCACCTTCGTCGGCGGCGCGGTCTTCTCGGTCTACGACGGCGTGCACACCCTGCTCGCGGGCGAGGAGCTGGGCAATCCGCTGATCTCGTACCTCGTGCTCGCCGTCGCCTTCCTGCTGGAGGGCTTCTCGCTGCGGACCGGGCTGAAGCAGGTGCGCGGCGAGGCCGTCCGGCTGGGCGCGCCCGCCAGGCACTACTTCCGGCGCACCCCCGACACCGCCGTCAAGGCCGTGGTGATGGAGGACTCGGCGGCCCTGGTGGGGCTGCTGCTGGCGGCGGGCGGGCTGCTCGGCGGCCGGCTGACCGGCTCCGGGGTCTGGGACGGCGTCGCCTCGCTGCTGATCGGGGCGCTGCTGGTGTACGTGGCCTGGGTGCTCGGCCGGTCCAACGCCCAGCTGCTGATCGGCCGGCCGGTGTCGGCACCGATGCGGGCGGGCATCCGGGAGGAGCTGCTCTCGGTGGACCACGTCATCGCCGTACTGGAGCTGACCACGCTCATCCAGGGGCCGGACGAGGTCCTGGTCGCCGCGAAGGTCGACTTTCTGGACACGGTCAGCGCCGAGCAGGTCGAGCGGGCCTGCGAGGTGGCCGAGCGGCGGCTGCGGGAGCGCTACGCGTCGATCAAGCGGGTGTATCTGGACCCGACTTCGGGGCGGGAACAACGGCGCCGGGCCCGCACCGCCGGAGACGATCCGGCGGGCGGGCCCGGCGAGGGGCGTGGCGGGCCCGGCGAAGAAGGCCGCGGGCCCGGCGAGGGGCGTGGCGAGCCCGGCGAAGAAGGCCGCGGGCCCGGCGAGGGGCGTGGCGGGCCCGGCGAAGAAGGCCGCGGGCCCGGCGAGGGGCGTGGCGGGCCCGGTGGCGGGGGCCGGCCGCTCACCCCCTGATCCCCTGATCCCGCCGCCACCTCCGCTCAGCCCAGCGTCGTGAAGAACTCCGTGACGTCCTTCGTCAGCAGTTCCGGCTGCTCCAGCGAGAGGAAGTTGCCGCCCCGGTCGACCTCGGTCCAGCGCACCACGTGGTGGTCGCGCTCGGCGAACCGGCGGATCGCCACGTCTGCCTGGAGCGCCACGGCGACGGCGGTCGGGACGGTGCCCCGCTCCTTCGGCGCCCAGGCGGCCGGGTCGTGGGCCATCTCGTAGTAGAGGTGGGCGGAGGAGCCCGCGGTGCCGGTGAACCAGTAGAGGCTGACGTTGGTCAGCAGGGTGTCGCGGTCGACGGCGTCCTCGGGCAGCTCGGCGGCCGGGTCGGTCCACTCCTTGAACTTCTCGATGATCCAGGCCAGCTGGCCCACCGGCGAGTCGTGCAGGCCGAACGCCAGGGTCTCGGGCCGGGTCGACTGGATGACGTTGAAGCCCATCTTGTCGTCGCGGAAGTTCTGGAGACGCTCCAGCCGGGCCTGCTCGGCCTCGGTGAGCCCAGCGAAGTCGGCCGGGTCGTCGGAGGGGAAGGTGACGAGGCCGTTGACGTGGACGCCGTTGACGGAGTCGGGGGCCTGCCGGCCCATCTCGGCGGCGATCCAGGCCCCGCCGCCGTTGCCCTGGACCCCGTAGCTTCCGTAACCGAGGCGGGCCATCAGCGTGTTGAAGGCGGCGGCGATCCGGCCGGTGTTCCAGCCGGTCGACGTCAGCGGTCCGGAGAAGCCGACGCCGGGGGTCGAGGTGACGACCACGTCGAAGTCGCGGGAGAGCGGTTCGATGACGTCGGCGAACTGGACGAACGAGCCGGGCCAGTCGTGGACCAGCAGCAGGGCGGGGGCGCCGGCCTTCGCCGAGCGGACGTGGACGAAGTGGATGTCCTGGCCGTCGATCTCGGTGAGGAACTGCGGGAAGGCGTTCAGCCGGTCCTCCGCGGCCCGCCAGTCGAAGCCGTCGGCCCAGTACGCGGCGAGGCCCTTGAGGTACTCGGCGGGCACGCCCCGGGTCCAGCCGTCGACACCCGGCAGTCCGGTGTTCCAGCGGGTACGGGCGAGGCGGTCACGCAGGTCGTCGACGTCGGCCTGCGGGATCTCGACGCGGAAGGGGCGGATCTCCTCGGTGGAGTCGTCCTGGGCGGTGCGGGCTGCGGTGGCGCTGCTGTTCTCCATGGAAAGAACTCTAGAATCGATGTAGGAAAGGTTCGTTCCTGATGAACGGAGAGAGTGCGGACCATGCTGGAAACTTCCGCGCGCCTGCTCAAGCTGCTGTCCCTGCTCCAGTCACCGCGTGAGTGGCCGGGCTCCGAACTCGCCGAACGGCTGGGGGTGAGCGGCCGGACCGTGCGCAACGACGTCGAGCGGCTGCGCACCCTCGGCTACCCGGTGGACGCCACCCGGGGCTCGGCCGGCGGCTACCGGCTGGCGGCCGGGGCCGCGATGCCGCCGCTGCTGCTGGAGGACGACGAGGCGGTGGCGGTGACGATCGCGGTGCGCACGGTCGCGCGGGGCGCGATGCCGGGCATGGAGGAGACATCGCTCCAGGCGCTGGCCAAGCTGGAGCAGGTGCTGCCCTCGCGGCTGCGGCGGCGGGTGCGGGCGCTTCAGCAGTACACCGTGCCGGTGCCCGCCGACCGGGCCGATCCGGGGGTCGGCCCGGACCTCCTGATGACGCTGACCGCGGCCTGCCGGGACCGCGAGCGCCTGCGGCTGGACTACCGGGACCACGCGGGGAACGCGTCGCGCCGGCTGGTCGAGCCGCAGCGCGTCGTCAACTGGGGGCGCCGCTGGTACCTCGTCGCGTGGGACGTGGACCGCGCGGACTGGCGGACGTTCCGGGTGGACCGGATCACGCCGCGCACGCCGTCCGGGCCGCGCTTCGCGCCGCGCGAGGACCCGGAGGGGGACGCCGCCGTCTATGTGGCGGGCAAGGTGTCGGCCGCGGCCTGGCGGTACCGGGCGCGGGTGACGGTGCACGCCCCGGCCGGCGCCGTGCTGGAGCGGATCAACCCGGCGGTCGGCGTGGTGGAGCCGGTCGACGCGCACACCTGCGTGCTGGACACCGGGGCGGACACGCTGGACAGCCTCGCCGTCCACCTCGGGATGCTGGGGTACGACTTCACGGTGACGGAGCCCGCCGAGCTGGTCGCCCACCTGCGGGACCTGGCCGCGCGGTACGCCCGCGCCACCCCCGAAGCCCCTGAGGACAGGCTCTAGAGCAGCCCCGCCGCGTCCAGCAGGTAGTCCGTCATCGGGTCGTAGAAGCGCGGGTCCAGGACGTGGTCGTCCAGGGGGACGGCCACCTGGAGGGTGCCCTCGGACTCCGCGAGGAACAGGGCGGGGTCGTTGCAGTCCGCGTACCCGATGGCGTCCAGGCCGCGCTGCGCCGCGCACCCGGCCCAGCCGTGGTCGGCGACGACCAGGTCGGGCAGCGGGCGGCCCTCCCGCTCCAGGCCGTCCAGGATCGCCGCCATGGGGGCCGGGGAGTGGGTGTGCCAGAGGGTGGCGCCGCGCTCCTGGACGGCGACGTCCGCGAACTGGAAGACCATGCCCTCGTCCGCCATCAGCCCGGACGGGATGCGTACGATCTCGCAGCCGGCCGCCCGCAGCGCCGCCGCCGTCTGCCGGTGGACGTCCAGCAGCCCGCCGGGGTGGCCGGTGGCGAACAGGACCCGCTGGGCCCCGTCGGCGGCCTTCCGCAGCCGGGCGGCCGCCCGGTCCAGGGCGGCGACGGTCAGCTCCGGGTCGATGGTGTCCTGCCCGAACCGGTGCTCCGGGTCGTCGCTGACCCCGCACCGCTCGGCCATCACGGCCAGCACGTCCTGCTCGTCGCGCCAGCGGTCGCCCAGTTCGAGACCCAGCCAGAAGTACCGGTCGCCGTTGGCGAGCTTGCGGTAGTGGGAGAGGTTGTTGTCGCGCGGGGTGGCGACGTCTCCCGCGATGCGCGTGCGGACGAGTTGTTCGACGAGGGCGGCACGGCTGGGTATCGGCATGGGCCCATTGTGCCGTGGTCCGGGCGCGGCCGGTCAGGAACCTTCCCGGGCCCCCGCGGCGGCGAAGGCCCCCCGCGCCAGCCGGTGCAGCAGCGCCGCCGTCTCGGTGCGCCCTGGCAGGGCGTCGGGGCGGCCCGGGGCCTGTCCGGAGTCCCCCTTCGGCGTCACGGCGTCCGCCCCCTCCCCCGCGCTGGAGCCCCGGACGGGCCCGAGGTGCGGGGTCGAGTTGAGCAGGCCGAAGACGGCGTGGACGGCGGCGCGGGCCTCGTGCTCGGGGAGGTCCGGGTAGAGGTCGCGGACGACGGTGACCCAGACCTCGACGTACTGCCGCTGGAGCCGGCGCACCCGCTTGCGGTCGGTGTCCCGCAGGCGGTCCAGCTCACGGTCGTGCAGGGTGATCAGGGGGCGGTCGTCGAGGGCGAAGTCGATGTGGCCCTCGATGAGCGCGTCCAGCAGGGCCTCGGGCGACCTGTCGCCCGAGACGGCGTCCTCGGACACCCGGAGTTCCCCGCCGGCCAGCAGTCGTTCGCTGATGCCGACGAGGAGCTCGGCGAGCATCGCGTCCTTGCCGGGGAAGTGCCGGTAGAGGCCGGGGCCGCTGATGCCGACCGCGGCCCCTATCTCGTCGACGCCGACACCGTGGAAGCCGCGCTCGGCGAAGAGCCGGGCGGCCTCCCGGAGGATCTGCTCGCGACGGGTGGGAGCCGCGACGCGGGCGGCGGCATGGGTGCTCATGAGCAGCCATTCTAGACAGGCGCGTTAGCGGTCGTTAACCTGTGGACACGTTAACGGTCACTAACATCGTCGCGTTGACGCTCATCACGACACTGCGGTACGGGCAAGGGGGCTCGACAGGATGCAGCAGGCACCGGTGCTGGCGAGCGCGGCCGATCCCGCCTCGGAGGCCTGGCAGGCCAACGAGGCGGCGCATCACGCGCTCGCCGACGAGCTGCGCAAGCGGCTCGCCACGGCCAGGCTCGGCGGGGGTGAGAAGGCCCGCGCCCGGCATGTGGCGCGCGGCAAGCTGCTGCCCCGGGAGCGGGTGGACACGCTGCTCGACCCCGGTTCGCCCTTCCTGGAGCTGGCCCCGCTGGCGGCCGAGGGGCTGTACGGGGGCGCCGCGCCGGCCGCCGGGGTGATCGCCGGGATCGGCCGGGTCAGCGGCCGGGAGTGCGTGGTCGTCGCCAATGACGCGACCGTCAAGGGCGGCACGTACTACCCGATGACCGTGAAGAAGCATCTGCGGGCCCAGGAGGTGGCGCTGGAGAACCGGCTGCCCTGCCTGTATCTGGTGGACTCCGGCGGCGCCTTCCTGCCGATGCAGGACGAGGTCTTCCCCGACCGGGAGCACTTCGGGCGGATCTTCTACAACCAGGCCCGGATGTCCGGCGCCGGCATCCCGCAGATCGCGGCGGTGCTGGGCTCGTGCACGGCCGGCGGGGCGTACGTCCCGGCGATGAGCGACGAGGCCGTCATCGTCCGGAACCAGGGCACGATCTTCCTGGGCGGCCCGCCGCTGGTGAAGGCGGCGACCGGTGAGGTGGTCACGGCCGAGGAGCTGGGCGGCGGCGAGGTGCACTCCCGTACGTCGGGGGTCACCGACCATCTCGCCGAGGACGACGCGCACGCGCTGCGGATCGTGCGCGACATCGTGGCGACGCTGCCGGACCGGGCCCCGCTGCCCTGGTCGGTGCGGCCGGTGGACGAGCCGAAGGTGGACCCGGCCGGTCTGTACGGGGCGGTGCCCGTCGACTCGCGCACCCCGTACGACGTGCGCGAGGTGATCGCCCGGGTGGTCGACGGCTCCCGGTTCGCCGAGTTCAAGGCGGAGTACGGGACGACGCTGATCACCGGCTTCGCGCACATCCACGGCCACCCGGTCGGCATCGTCGCCAACAACGGCATCCTGTTCTCCGAGTCCGCCCAGAAGGGCGCGCACTTCATCGAGCTGTGCGACCAGCGCGGCATCCCGCTGGTCTTCCTCCAGAACATCTCGGGCTTCATGGTCGGCCGGGACTACGAGGCCGGCGGCATCGCCAAGCACGGCGCGAAGATGGTCACCGCCGTCGCCTGCACCCGCGTGCCGAAGCTGACCGTGGTGGTCGGCGGCTCCTACGGGGCGGGCAACTACTCCATGTGCGGCCGGGCCTACAGCCCCCGCTTCCTGTGGATGTGGCCCAACGCGAAGATCTCCGTCATGGGCGGCGAGCAGGCCGCATCCGTCCTCGCCACCGTCAAGCGCGACCAGCTGGGCGACGACTGGAGCGCCGAGGACGAGGAGGCCTTCAAGGCCCCGATCCGCGAGCAGTACGAGACCCAGGGCAACGCGTACTACGCCACGGCCCGGCTCTGGGACGACGGCGTGATCGACCCGCTGGAGACCCGGCAGGTGCTGGGGCTCGCCCTGACCGCGTGCGCCAACGCGCCCTTGGGCGACGCCGGCTTCGGCGTCTTCCGGATGTGAGGAAGAGATGACGATGTTCGACACGGTCCTCGTCGCCAACCGGGGCGAGATCGCGGTCCGGGTCATCCGGACCCTGCGCGAGCTGGGCGTGCGCTCGGTCGCCGTCTTCAGCGACGCGGACGAGGGGGCGCGGCACGTACGGGAGGCCGACACGGCGGTACGGATCGGGCCCGCCTCCGCCTCGGAGAGCTATCTGAGCGCGGACCGGCTCCTGGAGGCGGCCCGCCGCACGGGAGCCCGGGCCGTCCACCCCGGCTACGGCTTCCTCGCGGAGAACGCGGCGTTCGCCCGTGCCTGCGCGGAGGCGGGGCTCGTCTTCATCGGGCCGCCCGCCGACGCGATCTCCCTGATGGGCGACAAGATCCGGGCCAAGGAGACGGTCGCCGCTGCCGGTGTCCCGGTGGTGCCCGGCTCCTCCGGGAGCGGGCTGAGCGACGGCGAGCTGGCGGACGCGGCGGACGCGATCGGCATGCCGGTGCTGCTGAAGCCCTCGGCGGGCGGCGGCGGCAAGGGCATGCGCCTGGTGCGGGACGCGGCGCTGCTCGCGGACGAGATCGCGGCGGCCCGGCGCGAGGCCCGCGCCTCCTTCGGCGACGACACCCTGCTCGTGGAGCGGTGGATCGACCGGCCGCGCCACATCGAGATCCAGGTGCTGGCCGACGCCCACGGCAACGTGGTGCACCTCGGCGAGCGCGAGTGCTCGCTCCAGCGCCGCCACCAGAAGATCATCGAGGAGGCGCCGTCCGTCCTGCTCGACGAGGGGACACGGGCGGCGATGGGCGAGGCGGCCGTCCAGGCGGCGCGCTCCTGCGGTTACGTCGGCGCGGGCACGGTGGAGTTCATCGTCCCGGGCAACGACCCGTCCTCGTACTACTTCATGGAGATGAACACCCGCCTCCAGGTCGAGCATCCGGTGACCGAGCTGGTCACCGGTCTGGACCTGGTGGAGTGGCAGCTGCGGGTCGCCGCCGGGGAGCGGCTGCCGTACGGGCAGGACGACATCACGCTCACCGGGCACGCGGTGGAGGCCCGGGTCTGCGCCGAGGACCCGGCGCGCGGCTTCCTGCCCTCGGGCGGGCGGGTGCTGGCGCTCAGCGAGCCGCAGGGCGGCGGGGTGCGCACGGACTCGGGGCTCGGCGAGGGCGGCGAGGTCGGCAGCCTGTACGACCCAATGCTGTCCAAGGTCATCGCGTACGGCCCCGACCGGGCGACCGCCCTGCGCCGGCTGCGGGCGGCCCTCGCGGACACCGTCGTCCTCGGCGTCCCGACCAACGCGGGCTTCCTGCGCCGGCTCCTCGGCCACCCGGCCGTGGTGGCGGGCGAACTGGACACCGGTCTGGTGGAGCGCGAGGTGGACGCGCTGGTCCCCGAGGGCGTACCGGAGGAGGTGTACGCGGCGGCCGCGCTGCTGCGGCAGCACACCGCGTCCGCCGCCCCCCGCGCCGGGGCCTGGGCCGACCCGTTCTCGGCCGGTGACGGCTGGCGGCTCGGCGGCACCCCGGCCCGGACCCTGCGCGACTTCCACATCCCGGGCCACGACCCGGTCCAGGTGGCCCTGCGGCCGTGCGGCGGCGGGTCCACGGAGCTGACGTTCGGCCATGTCGGCGAGGTCTGCGGCCCGCCGGCCCCGGAATCGGGGGCCTGCGGCCCGCTCGGACCGCTGCCCGGCGGCCCGGAGACCGCGCGGACACTCGCGGTGGACGGCGGCCGCGTCACGCTCGAACTCGCCGGGGTGACCCATGTGTTCGCGTACGCCGTCTCCCCGGAGGGGCACTGGCTCGGCCGGGACGGCGACAGCTGGCACGTACGGGACCACGACCCGGTGGAGGCGTCGCTGACCGGCGCGGCCCGCTCCGGCGCAGACACGCTCGCCGCGCCCATGCCCGGCACCGTCACGGTGGTCAAGGTGGCGGTCGGGGACGAGGTCGTCGCCGGGCAGAGCCTGCTGGTGGTGGAGGCGATGAAGATGGAGCACGTCATCTCCGCCCCGCACGCCGGCACCGTCACCGAACTCGATGTCACGGCCGGGGCCACGGTCGCCATGGACCAGGTACTGGCGGTCGTGGTCCCCGCCGCCGGGGAGGAAGCATGACGACCGCCCGTACCGCCCGCACCCTGCCGATGACCGTGCCCGCCGAGGGTCTGCCCGCCCGGGTCCGTATCCACGAGGTCGGCGCCCGCGACGGCCTCCAGAACGAGAAGGCGGTCGTACCGACGGAGATCAAGGCGGAGTTCGTCCGCCGGCTCGCGGTCGCCGGGCTGACCACGATCGAGGCGACGAGCTTCGTGCACCCCAAGTGGGTGCCCCAGCTCGCCGACGCCGAGCAGCTGTTCCCGATGCTCGGCGACATCGCGGACGTGGGCGACGTGGCGCTGCCGGTCCTCGTGCCGAACGAGCGGGGACTCGACCGGGCCCTGGCGCTCGGGGCCCGCGCCATCGCCGTGTTCGGCTCCGCGACGGAGACCTTCGCCGCCCGCAACCTCAACCGCACGGTGGACGAGTCGCTGGCCATGTTCGAACCCGTGGTGGCCCGTGCCAAGGCGGACGCGGTGCATGTGCGCGGCTACCTCTCCATGTGCTTCGGCGACCCCTGGGAGGGGCCCGTCCCGCTCCCCCAGGTCGTGCGGGTGGCGAAGGCGCTGATGGACCTCGGCTGCGACGAGCTGTCCCTCGGCGACACCATCGGCGTCGCGACCCCCGGCCACGTACAGGCCCTGCTGACCGGGCTGAACGAGGCGGGGGTGCGCACGGAGACGATCGGCGTGCACTTCCACGACACGTACGGGCAGGCCCTGTCCAACACCCTCGCGGCGCTGCGGCACGGCGTGACCACGGTGGACGCGTCGGCCGGCGGCCTCGGCGGCTGCCCGTACGCGAAGAGCGCGACCGGAAATCTCGCCACCGAGGATCTCGTGTGGATGCTCGACGGCCTCGGTATCGAAACCGGGGTCGACCTCGACGAGCTGACCGCCACCAGCGTGTGGCTCGCCGGACACCTGGGCCGACCCAGCCCGTCCCGTACGGTCCGCGCACTCGCGCCCCAGCCCTACAAGGAGTGAACGTCCCCATGTCCCTGGACCACCGGCTGACCGCCGAGCACGAGGAACTGCGCCGCACCGTCGCGGAGTTCGCGCACGACGTCGTCGCCCCGAAGATCGGCGACTTCTACGAGCGGCACGAGTTCCCGTACGAGATCGTGCGCGAGATGGGGCGGATGGGCCTGTTCGGGCTGCCCTTCCCGGAGGAGTACGGCGGGATGGGCGGCGACTACCTCGCGCTCGGCATCGCCCTGGAGGAGCTGGCCCGGGTCGACTCGTCGGTGGCGATCACGCTGGAGGCCGGGGTCTCGCTGGGCGCGATGCCGGTCTTCCGCTTCGGCACGGAGGAGCAGAAGCAGCGGTGGCTGCCGAGGCTCTGCTCCGGTGAGGCGCTCGGCGCGTTCGGCCTGACCGAACCGGACGGCGGCTCGGACGCGGGCGGCACCCGGACGACGGCGGTGCGCGACGAGGCGTCGGGCGAGTGGGTGATCAACGGCTCCAAGTGCTTCATCACCAACTCCGGTACGGACATCACCGAGTTGGTGACGGTCACGGCGGTGACCGGCCGCAAGGAGAACGGCGCCCCGCTGATCTCCTCGATCATCGTCCCGTCCGGCACCCCCGGCTTCACGGTCGCCGCCCCCTACTCCAAGGTCGGCTGGAACGCCTCGGACACCCGGGAGCTGTCCTTCTCCGACGTCCGCGTCCCGCTGGAGAACCTGCTCGGCGAGGAGGGCCGGGGCTACGCCCAGTTCCTGCGCATCCTGGACGAGGGCCGGATCGCCATCTCGGCGCTCTCGACGGGCCTGGCGCAGGGCTGTGTGGACGAGTCGGTGAAGTACGCCGCCGAGCGGCACGCCTTCGGAAAGCCGATCGGCGCCAACCAGGCCATCCAGTTCAAGATCGCGGACATGGAGACGCGGGCGCACATGGCCCGGATCGGCTGGCGGGACGCGGCCTCCCGGCTGCTGGCGGGCGAGCCGTTCAAGAAGGAGGCGGCGATCGCCAAGCTGTACTCCTCGACCGTGGCCGTGGACAACGCCCGCGAGGCGACCCAGATCCACGGCGGCTACGGCTTCATGAACGAGTACCCGGTGGCCCGCATGTGGCGCGACTCCAAGATCCTGGAGATCGGCGAGGGCACGAGCGAGGTGCAGCGGATGCTGATCGCCCGGGAGTTGGGGCTCCAGGCCTGAGGAACTGCACCGAGTGCACCGATCGGGGGTCCGGCACCGGGCCCCCGATCGGCTATCCGGCCCCGCGCGGGCCGAACCCCTCAGTCCTCGCCCTCCGGCACGTAGTCGGGGCACAACGAATGCCCGCACTCACACGGAGGCCAACGCAGCGCCGCACCAGGCACGAGGTCGGCTCCCTCCGCCCCCGAATCGGCTGTCGGGACGATGAGGACGCCGTCCCTCCCGAATCGCCCTGGAGGCCGAGGGTCTGGTCACCTCGTCGCGCGGACACGGCACAGTCGTACGGCAACGGCGTCCGCTCAAGCGTCTCGGTGTCAGCCGGTACGACAAGGCCAAGTGGCGCGACGGCGACGAGGTCGCGTTCATCGCCGACCGCGTGGCTTCCGGGCGCGCCCACAAGCGAGACGACCAGACGCAGACGGTGACACGGGTCGAGGCACCACCCGCCGCCGCTGCCGCGCACGGCCTCGCTCCCGGTTCGCACGTCTACGCCCGCGCACGCGTCGTACGCGAGGCCGGGCAGCCGACGCATACGCTGACCAGCTACTACCGCCCCGAGCACGTCGAGGGCACATGTCTGGTCGACCCTTCCCCGGGCCCTGCCGGCCGGGGCGGCGGCTTTCGCGTGCTCTACGACGCGGGCTACGAAATCGACCGCATGCGCGAGGAACTCTTTGCACGCGCGGCGACCCCCGAGGAGTCGAAACTGCTCATGCCGGCCGGGGGTGAACCGGTGGTCGAACTGCACAGGACCGTGTACACGGCGGACGGAACGGTCGTCGAGTTCGCGATAGGCGTGCACGCCGCCTCACGATTCACCTGGTCGTACGATTTCGACGTTCCCGACTCCGCCCAGGGCGGAGGTACCACGTGACCGTCTCCTCCCAGTCGTGGTCGGACGCCCTGCTGTTGTGGGACCACCACCTGATGCACCACGACCCGCGCCCCTGCTCGGTGGCAATCGGCCTGGGCAGCCATGACCTGGGGGTCGCGGACATGACCGTGCGCCTCTACCAAGGCGGTATGGCCCCCCTCATCGTGTTCACCGGCGCCACCAGCCCCACCACCCGTGCGCGCATGCCGCGCGGTGAGGCCGTGCACTATCGCGAGCGGGCACTCGAACTCGGCGTCCCCGACCGCGCGGTGCTCATCGAGCCGCGCGCCCGCAACACCGGGGAGAACATCCGTTTCTCCCGGGCGGTCCTCGAAGAGGCAGGCGTCCCGATCTCGTCCGTCCTGCTGGTGAGCAAGCCGTACGAGGAACGTCGCGCCCACGCCACCGCACGCAAACTGTGGCCGGGAGTCGCCTTCGTGTGTGCCTCGGCCCCCGTCACGTTCGAGGAGTACCTGGCCTCGATCCAAAACGACCGCATGGTCATCGACATGCTGGTCGGCGCATTGCAGCGTCTGATGATCTACCCGGCGCGGGGCTTCATGGCCGCCGACCCCGTCCCGGACGACGTGGCTGCCGCGTACGAGCGGCTGTGCCGGGCCGGCTTCACGAGCCGGCTCATCGCGGACGGGGCCAACGCGTACGGATAGCCCCCGCGTGTGATGCGCAAGACACCCCTAGCCCGCAGGGGGCGCGATGGCCAATGATCGGAGCATGCGCGCACAGGACAAGCAGGACGCCGCCCCTCGCCCGGTCCGTACGGAGCCCGCTGCCGCGCGCTCGGCCGATGCCGTGGGGCCGGCCGTGGTCTCCGGGGCCGTGGGGCCGGCCGGGCCGGTCGGCCTCGCCGGGGTGGCCGGTCTCGACGGTCTCGCGGGCGCGGTCGGCTCCGGCGGCGCGGGGTCCGGGGGCCGGCTGGGGGCGTTGCAGCGCTCGATGGGCAACGCCGCCGTCGTCCGGGCGCTGGAGCGGCAGTGGCAGGCCGACTGCCGGATACCCGAACTCCCCCACGGGAACGGCGGGTCGGCGCCCGTACAGCGCCATGAGCACGGGCCCTCCTGCGGGCGCGGCGAGCCGGATCCCGTGCAGCGCTCGTCCGTGCCGGACGTGCTGCGCGGCCCCGGGCGGCCGCTGGGCGGTGACGTCCGTACGGAGATGGAGGCGCGGCTCGGCGCCGACTTCTCCGATGTGCGGCTGCACACCGGGCCGGCCGCACAGCGCTCGGCGGCCGAGGTCGGGGCCCGCGCCTACACCTCGGGCAGCCATGTCGTCATCGGCTCCGGCGGCGCGGACCGGCACACGCTGGCCCATGAGCTGACGCACGTCATCCAGCAGCGCCAGGGACCGGTCGCGGGCACCGACAACGGCTCGGGGCTCCGGGTCTCGGACCCCTCCGACCGCTTCGAGCGCGCGGCGGAGGAGAACGCCCGCCGGGTCCTGGCCGGTCCCGCGCCCACCGCGGCGGCGCCCGTGCAGCGGACGGCGGACGGCCCGGCCCGTACCGGCGGGGAGATCGCCGTACAACGCCTCGGCGAGGGCGAGGCTCCCTTCGACCACGCCCAGTACTACGCGCACACGAACTGGCAGGCGTCGGCCGAGCAGTTCGAGCAGCGGCTCGGCGCGTACGCCTTCGGGCACCCGAGGGCGCTCGCGGCGGCGCGCAAGACGGTGAACCGGCTCAAGCAGCTGCTCATCAAGTACAGCCGCATCGAGCACAAGGACTCCGCGCTCGCCAACAAGTCGTTCTTCAAGGACGACCGGACGAGCGCCGGGCAGGTGGGCGAGGAGATGACCACCGCCCAGATCAAAGACTTCTTCTCCCGGGACGGCAACGTCCGTGAGCTGATCACGGCCGTCTACAACGCCGCCTACTACAACAAGGGCGCCGAGCTGTCGCTCAAGAACATCCTCAACAGCATCATCGGGCCCAAGCCGCAGCTGGCGTCGACCCTCGGCATGAACGAGGAGGAGCTGAAGAAGCACTCCGCGTTCCTCAACAGCTGGACCCGGCTGTCCCTGTGGGCCGGGGCGAGTGCCGTCGGCAAGGGGTACAACTACGAGAAGGACCCGTACGCGCTGGGCGGCCTGCTGTGGCAGTCCGACCCGGAGACCATGGCCGGCGACACCTGGGAGATGATCGGCAGCCAGGGACCCCGCAAGGAGCGCAGCGAGGCCGACAAGCTCGCCAACCGCAAAACGCCCCGGGACTACGAGAACCGCGGCGCTCCGCTCGGCGCACGCGAGCTGGAGTTCGCGGGAAAGCCCGGACCCGACGACAAGCTGCCCTGGAACGAGGGCGCGGCCTACTGGGAGATCCAGCAGAACCAGGCCTGGCCGAAGGCGAACGCCGAGCGGGGCATCCCGATCGTCGCCGGCATGTCCGGCACCACGACCCGGATGCTCAAGACCTTCCAGTGGATCAACGTGCCCGGGGTGGATGTCTTCGACTACCGGATGGCGCTGATGGGCTGGATGCTGCCGTCCTGGGACCACTCGCTCTACGAGATCCTGCGCGGCTCCTGGGCGGCCGGGGTCAAGGGGCCGGGCGAGACCGTCGCCCGGGCGGGCAAGGGCGCGGCGCTGATGTACCAGAGCATCGCACCCTTCACGGAGGAGGAGCTGCGCCAACACGTCTGCGTCGACGGGCAGTTCCCGCACGAACTGATGTATCTCGCCCAGGCCAACACGCCCCGCGCGGTCGACCCCGCGGCGAGCGGCTTCATGGAGCCCGGCCAGGCCACGGCGGGTGAAGTACCCCGCAGGTACGCGGACTTCCTCGCGGGCGACACGGCGCCCACGCCGGAGATCGCCGGCTGGAAGGCGAGGAACAACGGTGCCTCCACCGCGGCCCTCGCGGAGCGGCTCAAGCCCGCCCACGCGACCGCGCTGATGGCGTACACCGGGGGCGCGCACCAGATGATCAACTCGGTGGTGCGCAGCCGGCTGCTGCCCGAGGGGTACGCGCCGTACGGCACCGCCGGCCTGGCCACCACCGGTGCCGAGGCGCTGTCGCTCCAGCAGATCAAGAAGCAGCTCAAGTGGGCCGCCCAGGACCCCAAGAGCGAGCCGGTGAACACCCTGGACGAGGACGCGGTGATCGCGCCGCAGCTCGCGGCCGCCCAGGGCACGGACCCGACGGCCAAGAAGGCGGCCGTCGCCGTCATCGACGCGCGCATCGACCTTCTCGCGCCCGTGCTCTTCGAGGAGATGAAGGCGCACGCCGACATGACGATGGAGGCGCTGAAGCGGCTGCCCCCCGTCCGGCACCGTCTTCCGCGGCGACTGGAACGCGGGCGGCGACGAGTCGGTGTACCAGCTCGGCAAGCAGGCCGCGCTGAACTACCGGCCGGGGTCCGTCTTCACCACCTCGTTCGACAGCACCAGCAGGGACGAACCCGTGGCCATGGGCTTCATGCGCGGCCAGAAGGTCTCCGGCAAGGCGACGCACCGGATCCTGCTGGAGCTGACGCTCACCGGCAAGTACGGCCGTGACGTCGAACCCTTCCACCGCTACCAGAACACCGAGTCCGAGGTCCTGCTCATGCCGGGTGCGAACTTCAAGGTGACCAGGAGCGAGTGGAAGCAGGACCCGCACCACGACGCGACGAAGGGCGGCAGCGCCTGGTACGAGCACGTCTGGGCGACGGAGGCCTGAGGGCGGCGCCGCGTCCACCGGGGCCGGGCCCCATCGGCAGGTCGCCACACGCTGAGGTTAGGCTAGCCTTCCTTCGAACGTGTCACCTGCCGGTCTCCGGCTCGTACGAAAGCGGATTCCGTCATGCGCACTGCCCGAGCGTCCCGTCCCACCCGCCGTGGCCTGCTGGCCATGGGCGGCGCCGTTGGTCTCGGCGCCGTGCTCGCGGCCTGCGGCGGCAGCGGCTCGAAGGACTCGGCCGCCTCCGGCTCCAGGAGCGCGGACGCCGGGCCGTGGAAGTTCCGGGACGACCGCGGGCAGAGTGCCGAGGCGAAGTCCGTCCCGAAGAACATCGTCGCCTTCACCGGTGTCGCCGCCGCCCTCCACGACTACGGCATCGAGGTCAAGGCCGTCTTCGGCCCGACGAGGACCAAGGACGGCAAGGCCGATGTGCAGGCCGGCGACCTGGACATCAGCAAGGTCGAGATCCTGGGCAACGTCTGGGGCGAGTTCAACGTCGAGAAGTACGCGGCGCTCGGCCCGGAGCTGCTGGTCACCGCGATGTGGGAGAAGGACGCCCTCTGGTACGTGCCGGACCAGTCCAAGGACAAGATCCTGAAGCTGGCCCCGAGCGTCGCCCTGTGGGCCGCCCGGACCACCATCCCCAAGGCCATCCAGCGCCACGAGGACCTCGCGGCCTCGCTCGGCGCCGACGTCGGGGCCGCCGGGGTCGTCGCCGCGAAGACCCGCTTCGAGAAGGCCGCGGCCCGGCTGCGCGCCGCCGCGAAGTCCAAGCCGGAGATCAAGGTCATGATCGGCTCGGCCAGCCAGGACCTGTTTTACGTCTCGCTCGCCAAGATGTCCGCCGACACCCTGTACTTCCAGGAGCTGGGCGTGGGCTTCGTCGAGCCGAAGGTGGACGAGGCGGGCTTCTTCGAGAACCTGAGCTGGGAGAACGTCGACAAGTACGCGGCCGACATCATCATGATGGACAACCGCTCCTCGGCCCTCCAGCCCGACGCGCTCACCTCCAAGCCGACCTGGGCGCAGCTGCCGGCCGTCAAGGCGGGCCAGGTCATCCCGCGTACCACCGAGCCGATCTACAGCTACGACAAGTGCGCGCCGATCCTGGAGGACCTGGCGAAGGCCATCGAGGACGCCAAGAAGGTCGCCTGACCCCGGCGGACCGGGTCCGTGCGGCAGGCCGGGGGCACGCGGCCCCCGGCCTCCGTCATGTCACCCCGCGGCGGCCGGCCACGGGACCTGGGGCGAGCGGTAGTAGTCGATCCCCTGCGCGGTGAACCGCTCCCCGAGGCCCGCCAGCCGCACCTTGTAGGTGTTCCAGTCGTGCGTGGAGGCGGGTGACCAGCCCAGCTCGGCCGCGCCCGGCAGCCTCGGGAACGCCATCGCGTCGATGTCGTCGCTGTCGGTCAGGGTCTCCGACCAGATCGGCGCCTCGACGCCGAGGACGGCGCTCTCGGGCGTGCCGGGGAGGTAGGTCGCCGGGTCCCAGTCGTAGGAGCGCTTGACCTCGACCAGCCCGGCCCACTTCAGGCCCAGTTCCGTCTGGTCGTTGTACTTCATGTCGAGGTACACCCGGTCCGCCGGGGAGAGCACCAGCTTGGTGCCCTTCTTCGCCGCGTCGACCACCTGGGCGCGGTCCGCGGCGCTCGTCGCGTCGTAGCCCCAGTACTGGGCGACCGCGCCCTTGACCGGGTCGGCCCCGGTGAGCTGGTGCCAGCCCATCACGGTCTTGCCGTACTTCCCGACGACGGCCTGCGCCCGCTCCATGATCGTGACGTAGTCCTCGTGGCTGGTGGAGTGCGCCTCGTCGCCGCCGATGTGGAAGTACCGGCCGGGCGTGAGCGCGGCCACCTCGCGCACGACGTCGTCGATGAAGTCGTACGTGACGTCCTTGCCGGCGCACAGGGAGCTGAAGCCGACCTTGATGCCGGTGTAGAGCGGGGGCGCGACGCCGTCGCAGTTCAGCTCGGCGTACGAGGCGAGGGCGGCGTTGGTGTGGCCGGGCATGTCGATCTCCGGCACGACCTCCAGGTAGCGGGAGGCCGCGTAGCGCACGATCTCCTGGTACTGGGCCTTGGTGTAGTAGCCGCCGGTCCCGCCGCCGACCTCCGTGGAGCCGCCGTACGTGGCCAGCTTCGGCCAGGAGTCGACGGCGATGCGCCAGCCCTGGTCGTCGGAGAGGTGGATGTGGAAGGTGTTCATCTTGTACTGGGCGACCTGGTCGATGTAGCGCTTGACCTCGTCGACCGAGAAGAAGTGCCGGGAGACGTCGAGCATCGCGCCCCGGTAGCCGTAGCGCGGGGTGTCGGTGATGCTGCCGCCCGCGACGCGCCACTGCACCTTCTGCGGGCTGTCGCGCTCCACCTGGGCCGGGAGCAGCTGACGCAGCGTCTGGACGCCGTGGAAGAGGCCGGCCGGCTGCCGGGCGGTGATGGTGACGGAACCGGCCGCCGAGGTGAGGGTGTATCCCTCGGCGCCCAGCTTGCCGGCGCGCGGGTCGAGCCGGAGCCGGATGCCGTCGGCGCCGTCGCCCTCGGTGACCGGGAGGGCGTATCCGGTGGAGGGGCGCAGCAGGCCCGCCAGGTACTCGCCGACCTTCCGGGCTTCGCCGGACGCGCCGACGGCCCGGATGCGGGTGGCCGGGGTGAGGGTGTACGGGTCGCCGCCCGGTCTCACCGAGGCGGGCGCCGGCACCACCTGGCCGAGGGGCCGGGGGGCCCACGCGGTTGCGGTGTTGCCGGCGGCGGACGCGGTGGGGGCCGCGCACGCGGTGGAGACACCGGCCGCCGCCACGAGGAGCAACGAGCCGAGAAGCCGGGGCAGCGTGCGGGGAAGAGCCCTGCGCCGGGCGGTGTGCAGTCTCACAACCGGGTCCCTTTCTACGGGTTCGCTCTGCTGGGTCTTCGGCCTTTCGCACCGTCGCCATGCGTACCGCGTGCCTCACGGATGGTCAAGGTGTAGACCACGGCCGGGCGTTGGCCGGTCCGGCACCCGGTAGATGCTTTATGGCTTATCGACCAATTCACCCCATCGGCTCCGACCAGTGCCGCGACCACCCCCTCCCGCGTGGCCGCGCACCACCCCGCGAAATCCACCCAAGCCAGAAAAAGAGGGCCACTCTCCCACTTCTCTGCCCGATATCGGGCAGGATTGTTGCGCTCGCGCTCCGTGCGCAGCAATATCGACGGGTGCTCGAACGCCGCTCGTCGTACGACGACCTCATTGACCACGTGGTGCGCAGCACCGCGCTGCCCCGCGGTGAAGCCGCCCGGGTGATCCTCGACGTGCTGGCGTACTTCGACGAGACGACGGAGGCCTTCGTCCGCCGCCGCCACCGCGAACTGCAGTCCGGCGGCCTGGTGAACAAGGACATCTTCGAACGGATCGCGGCCGAACTGCCGCACCGGGCCGTCGCACCCCCGGAGCTCTCGCTCCGTCAGCTGCGCCGCATCGTCTACGGCTGAGACCGCCTCACGGCCGGGCACCCCTTTTACCTGTACGTCGATGGAGGGCGGAAAGCTCTATGTGCGGAATCGTCGGTTATATCGGAAAGCGTGACGTGGCCCCGCTGCTGCTGGAGGGCCTCCAGCGGCTGGAGTACCGGGGGTACGACTCCGCGGGCATCGTGATCACCGGGAAGCCGGCGGCCGGGAAGCCCGCCGCCCTGAGGTCGGTCAAGGCCAAGGGCCGGGTCCGCGAGCTGGAGTCCCGGGTCCCCAAGCGCTTCGCCGGCACGACCGGCATCGCCCACACCCGCTGGGCCACCCACGGCGCCCCGAGCGACGAGAACGCCCACCCCCACCTGGACGCCGAGGGCAAGGTCGCCGTCGTCCACAACGGGATCATCGACAACGCCGCCGAGCTGCGCGCCCGGCTGACCGCCGACGGCGTCGCCTTCCTCTCCGAGACCGACACCGAGGTGCTGGTCCACCTGATCGCCCGCTCGGAGGCCAAGACCCTGGAGGAGAAGGTCCGCGAGGCCCTGCGCTCCGTCGAGGGCACGTACGGCATCGCGGTCCTGCACGCCGACTTCAACGACCGCATCGTCGTCGCCCGCAACGGCTCCCCGGTCGTCCTGGGCATCGGCGAGAAGGAGATGTTCGTCGCCTCCGACGTCGCCGCCCTGGTCGCCCACACCCGCCAGGTCGTCACCCTGGACGACGGCGAGATGGCCACCCTCAAGGCCGACGACTTCCGTACGTACACCACGGAGGGCTCGACCACGACGGCCACGCCGACCACCGTGGAGTGGGAGGCCGAGTCGTACGACATGGGCGGCCACGACACGTACATGCACAAGGAGATCTCCGAGCAGGCCGACGCGGTCGACCGGGTGCTGCGCGGCCGGATCGACGACCGGTTCTCCACCGTGCACCTGGGCGGGCTCAACCTGGACGCCCGCGAGGCGCGCGGGGTCCGCCGGATCAAGATCCTCGGCTGCGGCACCTCGTACCACGCGGGCCAGATCGGTGCCCAGCTGATCGAGGAGCTGGCCCGCATCCCCGCGGACGCCGAGCCGGCCTCCGAGTTCCGCTACCGCAACCCGGTGGTGGACCCCGACACGCTGTACGTGGCGGTCTCGCAGTCCGGTGAGACGTACGACGTGCTGGCGGCCGTCCAGGAGCTGAAGCGCAAGGGCGCGCGGGTCCTCGGCGTGGTCAACGTGGTCGGCTCCGCGATCGCCCGGGAGGCCGACGGCGGTACGTACGTCCACGCGGGCCCCGAGGTGTGCGTGGTGTCCACCAAGTGCTTCACCAACACCGTGGTCGCGTTCGCGCTGCTCGCCCTGCACCTGGGCCGTATCCGGGACCTGTCGGTCGCCGACGGCAAGCGGATCATCGAGGGGCTGCGCAGGCTGCCCGCGCAGATCAGCGAGATCCTCGACAACGAGGACGAGATCAAGAAGCTGGCCGCGGAGTACGCGGACGCCAAGTCGATGATGTTCATCGGCCGGGTGCGCGGCTACCCCGTCGCCCGCGAGGCCTCGCTGAAGCTCAAGGAGGTCTCGTACATCCACGCCGAGGCCTACCCCGCGTCCGAGCTGAAGCACGGCCCGCTCTCCCTCATCGAGCCCGCGATGCCGACCGTGGCGATCGTGCCGGACGACGACCTGCTGGAGAAGAACCGCGCCGCGATGGAGGAGATCAAGGCCCGCAGCGGCCGCATCCTCGCCGTGGCCCACCAGGTCCAGGAGAAGGCCGACCACACCATCGTCGTACCGAAGAACGAGAACGAGCTGGACCCGATCCTCATGGGCATCCCGCTCCAGCTCTTCGCGTACCACACGGCACTGGCCATGGGCCGGGACATCGACAAGCCGCGGAACCTGGCCAAGTCCGTCACCGTCGAGTGACCCCACCGCCACGCGTGGAAACGGCCCCGCACCCACACCCCGTGGGTGCGGGGCCGTTTCCACAGGGGCCCGGGGAACCCGCTACGTGTCGGTAATGTCACTCGATCGGCGTTTTCCACAGGCGAGTTGACGCCACCGCGAGCAGGCGTACGAAATGCCCGGAAGGCCGGGAAGAGCGAGCCCCGGGCGGTCCGGCGCGGGCTACGGGATGACGACGACGGGGCGCTGGGCGCGGCGGGCCAGCCGGCCCGCGACCGAGCCGAAGATCCGGCCCACGATGCCGTGCGTGGAGCCCACGACGATCGCGTCGGCCGAGTACTCCCTGCCGACCTCCTCCAGCTCGTGGCAGATGTCCCCGCCGCGCTCCACGAGCACCCAGGGCACCTCGGCGAGGTAGTCCGCGCAGGCGAGCTCCAGACCGAGGACCTCGGTGCGGTGGTCGGGCACGTCCACGAAGACGGGGGGCTCGCAGCCCGCCCAGACCGTGGTCGGCAGCCGGTTGGCGACATGGACGATGATCAGCCCGGAGCCCGTCCTCCGGGACATGCCGATGGCATAGGCGAGGGCCCGCTCGCTGGAGGTCGAGCCGTCGAAGCCGACGACGACCCCATGCCGGAAGGCGGGATCGCACGGACGGCGCGCTTCTTCGGCCGCCTGCGGGCCCGACATGGGGTCGGCTACCTGCTTGCGGTCCGCGGGTTCGGGGATTTCGTGACCGGCCATCGGTGTCTCGGCGAAGAGAGTCCTCGTGAGGAGAGCGACGTGGGGAAGGTGCGTCAGCGGGCTGTGTCGTGGTGTCCGGGAATCATCTTCCCAACCCCTTACCCCCAAGGGTACGGCGCCATTCCTCCACTGCCCGTCCCGCGCACGGCGCATGCGACGTTTCCCGGAGCATGCCCGAGACCGGGCCCGGATGGCAATGCCGGTTGCCCGGTACAACGACGTCGCGCCCCGGCCCGGCCGCCCCGTGCGGCCTTGCCGGGCCCGGCCGGTGTCCGTCTCGGGGGCTTTTGCCCGGCCAACCGGAAGCCACCCGTCCGGGCGACGGAGCCGTCGCGCGCAGGCGCGTCCGGAACCCATCGGGCGAGTGACCCCCGCCGCGGTCCGGTGGCCGGTATTCGGCTGCCGGCCCCTCCCGGCGCGCCGGCCGGGCCGACTCGGCCGCACGCCCCGGCGAGGGGGCGTGCGGGGGCGGATGGGCGCCCTGGGTTGTGCGCCGGTAGAACGACTGATTTCCGCACACGCGACCGTACATTTCCAGCCAACTTCGGGGGCCGGTTGATTCCTTGCCGAAATGGCCGGTCAACCCCCTTGCCACCAGGCAGGAAGAGACCGAGCGGTACGCTTCCGCCCAATGGGGACGGGCCATGAACGCCGGGCGTACTTCCCTGTGCGACTCACGAGTGAAACGCTTCGTGATCGAACGCTTCCCGCCAGGTTGCCTTGTCGACAATGAGCCGGTTGGTGAACTTGTCACGACGGCACCACGGGACGCAGTAGATTCGATCTTGGGCGTCGAAGGCCGGGGACTCGTGCACGACCGAGGGGACAAGTGCAGGTGCGACAGGCCCGTAAGGACCAGGAAGACGCGAACACCGAGGGGGGCTTAGCGTCATGAGCCAGGACTCCGCCACCGCAACGGAGGCTGTACGGAAGCTGGGTGGACGACGACGCCGGGAAGTCGTCGCCGTACTGCTGTTCAGCGGTGGCCCCATCTTCGAGAGCTCCATCCCGCTGTCGGTGTTCGGAATCGACCGCCAGGACGCGGGAGTTCCACGCTACCGGTTGCTCGTGTGCAGCGGTGAAGAGGGACCGCTGCGCACTACCGGTGGACTCGAACTGACCGCGCCCTACGGGCTGGAGGCGATCAGCAGGGCCGGCACCGTCGTGGTGCCCGCCTGGCGCTCGATCACCTCACCGCCGCCCGTGGAGGCGCTGGAGGCGCTGCGCCGTGCCCACGAGGAGGGCGCCCGCATCGTCGGACTGTGCACGGGGGCCTTCGTCCTCGCCGCCGCCGGGCTGCTGGACGGCCGCCCGGCCACCACGCACTGGATGTACGCGCCGACGCTGGCCAAGCGCTATCCGTCGGTGCACGTCGATCCGCGCGAGCTGTTCGTCGACGACGGCGACGTGCTCACCTCCGCCGGAACGGCGGCCGGCATCGATCTCTGCCTGCACATAGTCCGCACGGACCACGGCACGGAGGCCGCCGGGGCACTGGCCCGCCGGCTCGTCGTGCCGCCCCGGCGCAGTGGCGGACAGGAGCGCTACCTCGACAGGTCTTTACCGGAGGAAATCGGTTCCGACCCGCTCGCCGAGGTCGTCGCCTGGGCGCTGGAGCATCTGCACGAGCAGTTCGACGTGGAGACGCTGGCCGCGCGTGCCTACATGAGCCGGCGCACCTTCGACCGGAGATTCCGCTCGCTCACCGGCAGCGCACCGCTCCAGTGGCTGATCACCCAGCGGGTGCTCCAGGCACAGCGGCTGCTGGAGACGTCCGACTACTCGGTGGACGAGGTCGCGGGCCGCTGCGGCTTCCGCTCGCCGGTCGCGCTGCGCGGGCACTTCCGCCGCCAGCTGGGCTCCTCCCCCGCCGCGTACCGGGCCGCCTACCGGGCCCGCCGTCCGCAGGGCGGGATGCCGGAGCCGGTCGCGACGGTCACGGAGGTGGCGGTGCCCGCCCAGGGGACCGCCACGACCCGCCGGACCGCCGTCGCGGGCCCGTCCGCCGCCGCACCCTCGGCGCTGGACGCGGGCCGCGCCGAGCACGGGAAGGCGGGCGCCGACGTGTACGCCGCGGGGCGCCCGGCCCTGCCCGGACAGCGGAGTGCCCCGTAGGGCCGGGCCTGTCGTCGCGTTCCCGCCCTCCGGGCGGACGACGGGAATGCGACGACAGGCCCTAGGGTGGGGCGCATGAACGACCGCATGGTGTGGATCGACTGCGAGATGACCGGGCTCTCGTTGACGGAAGACGCACTCATCGAGGTGGCCGCACTGGTCACCGACTCGGAGTTGAACGTGCTCGGCGAAGGGGTGGACATCGTGATCCGCCCGCCGGACGCGGCACTGGAGACCATGCCCGAGGTGGTGCGGCAGATGCACACCGCCTCGGGCCTCCTGGACGAGCTGGCCGGCGGCACCACGCTGGCCGACGCCCAGGAGCAGGTCCTCGCCTACGTCCGCGAGCACGTGAAGGAGCCCGGCAAGGCGCCGCTCTGCGGCAACTCGGTGGGCACCGACCGCGGCTTCCTCGCCCGCGACATGCCGCTGCTGGAGGGCTACCTCCACTACCGGATCGTGGACGTCTCCTCGGTCAAGGAGCTGGCCCGCCGCTGGTTCCCGAGGGCGTACTTCAACAGCCCGGAGAAGAACGGCAACCACCGGGCCCTCGCCGACATCCGCGACTCCATCACGGAGCTGCGGTACTACCGCGAGGCGGTCTTCGTGCCCCAGCCCGGCCCGGACTCCGAGCGGGCGAAGGGGATCGCGGCGCGCCTGTCGCAGCCCTCCGCCTGACACCGCCGCGAAGCCGCTGGTCACCGCCCTTCCGGGGGCCGTGACCGGCGGCCGGGCAATGGGGGCGCGAGCACCCTCCGAGACCCTGTACACTTTTTCTCGGCCGGTCGGAAACGACCGGACATGGTGGGTATAGCTCAGATGGTAGAGCACCTGGTTGTGGTCCAGGATGTCGCGGGTTCGAGTCCCGTTACTCACCCTTGATGAAGAAGGGCCGGTTCGCTTGGGCGAACCGGCCCTTCTCTATGGTCGGGGCTGTCCCACAGTCGAAGAGAGGAACGCTCATGCGCGCCCGGAGTATCGGCACGGCCGCAGCGGCGGCACTGGCGCTGGTGGCAGCCCGCGACCTCGTGCAGAAGAAGCACGCGCTGCTCAGGAACTTTCCCGTGATCGGCCACGCCCGGTATCTGCTGGAGAGGATCGGGCCGGAGCTGCGGCAGTACGTCGTGACCTCCAACGAGGAGGAGCGCCCCTTCAGCCGCGACCAGCGCACCTGGATCTACGCCTCCGCGAAGGAGGAGAACAACTACTTCGGCTTCGGCACGGACATGGACGTGGAGCATGTGCAGGGCCACGCGTATGTGAAGCAGCGCACATTCGCCGGCCCGCTGCCCGACCTCCACGACCCGCAGGCCCCGCTGCCCTCGGCCAAGGTGCTGGGCGGTCCGCGCGGGCGGGCCAAGGCGTTCCGTCCGGCGAGCGTGGTGAACATCTCCGCGATGAGCTTCGGCTCGCTGTCGGGCGCGGCCGTCACGGCTCTGAACAAGGGCGCGGCACTGGCCGGCGCCCTGCAGAACACCGGCGAGGGCGGCCTCTCCCCGTACCACCGCAACGGCGGCGACCTGATCCTCCAGATCGGCACCTCGTACTTCGGCTGCCGCAACGAGGACGGCACCTTCAGCCTCGACAAGCTCAAGGGCGTGGTCGCGGGCGCCCCGGTCAAGGCGATAGAGATCAAGCTCTCGCAGGGCGCGAAGCCGGGGCTCGGCGGGCTGCTGCCGGGTGCGAAGGTCACCCCCGAGATCGCCGAGATCCGGGGCATCCCGGCCGGCGAGGACTGCGCCTCCCCCTCTCGGCACACCGCCTTCCACGACGTCGACTCGATGCTCGACTTCGTCGAACTGATCGCCGACGCGACCGGGCTGCCGGTCGGGATCAAGAGCGCTGTCGGGGAGATGAGCTTCTGGGAGGAGCTGGCCACCCTGATGGCGCGGGGTGATCGCGGGGTCGACTTCGTGACCGTCGACGGAGGCGAGGGCGGCACCGGCGCGGCACCCCTCATCTTCTCCGACTCGGTGTCGCTGCCGTTCCGGATGGGCTTCTCCCGCGTCTACGGCACGTTCGCCGAGCGGGGCCTGACGGACGACATCACCTTCATCGGTTCCGGCAAGCTCGGCCTGCCCGAGAACGCCGTCGTCGCGTTCGCCCTGGGTGTCGACATGATCAACGTCGCCCGTGAGGCGATGCTGTCCATCGGCTGCATCCAGGCGCAGAAGTGCCACACCGACAAGTGCCCCACCGGCATCGCCACCCAGGACCCGTGGCTGGTGCGCGGCGTCGACGCCCCCTCGAAGGCCACCCGCGCCGCCGTCTACCTGCGCACCCTGCGCAAGGAGCTGCTGAAGATCTCGGGCGCTGTGGGTGTCGCCCACCCGGCGCTCATCACCACCGGCGACATTGAGATCATGAACGGCGACTACGAGGCCCGCGTCCTGGCGGGCGTCTACGGCTACAAGGACGGCTGGGGCGAGCTCGGCCCGGACCTCGCCCAGGAGATCACCGCACTCCTCACGGCCGAACCGGCCGCTCCCGACGAGGCCGGTACCGACGTGTGACGAGCCGCCGATCGCCCGGTGCCTGATCCGATCCGGGAGGCCGGGCGGTGCGATCGGCCGGGCGGGGCGTCCGCGCTCTCGCAGCCGCCCGCGCCCCGGGCCCGGGAGGGGTGAGCACGCGAACCACGCTGCCGCTCAGCACCTGACCGCCGTGCGCCCCCTTCTTCAACTCCACGCACCCCCGGCCTGGGACGCAGCCGTACCCGATCCGGGGATCAGACGCGCTTGCGGTGCCGCATCACGGCCATGGCGGCCGCACCGGCAGAGCGACACCCGTACGCCGTTGAAGGTGACGGGTGTTGACGCCGAATCCGGCTGGTCCTGAGCGGCCGGCGGGGCGCGCGGTCGGTACACCCGGGCCGCGCGGCCGTCCGCCTACGCCGTGAGGACTCCGCGGTTGTGACGGAGGGCCCACACGGTGACGGTGACGAGAACCGCTGCGATGACGGCCGTCGCCGCGACCGAGCCGGTGGCGGCGAAGATCCCACCGAATCCGGCCACACCGAGAGCCGCACCCACGGCGAGGCTCGTCTCCTGGAGAGCCGCAGCCCGTGCGACGTCCTTGGGCGGCACGCTTCCGAGCAGGTACGCGTCTCCGGATGCCATCGAGACCCCCACCCCCAGGCCGATCAGGAAACTGGCCGGCCACAGTCCGACGAAGGCCGCCGTCACCAGACCGACAGCGCACGCGGCCAGGCTGACCTGAAGCATGTGCACGGGAGAGAACCGGGACTGCAACCGGTGGAAGGTGAATCCTCCGAGCGAGACCCACAGCGCCAGAACCGAGATCGGCAGGACGGACAACAGCGAATCCGCCTGCGCGCTGAAGAGGAAGACCGATCCGGTGTAGCACGCCGAGCCGACGACGAGCGAGAGCGAACACGCGCCCAGCCGGGAGAAGGGGAGCATGCGCACATCGATGAGCGGGTCCCGCGAGCTAAGTTGACGCACGCAGAACACGCCCAGGATGACGCAGCCGGCGACCGTCGCCAGGACCCGTCCGAGGACTCCGCCGTGACTCTGCAGACCTGCCACGAAGAGCCCGAAGCCAAGAAGTGCCAGGGCCGAGGAGACGACGTCGATCTTGGCCGACACGGCCTGCCCCAGATCGATTCCGCGCAGCATCAGGGTCGCGAGCACTCCGCACACCACGGCGACCGCCGCCGGCAGCCAGAACAGCAGGGTGTAGGCGCCCATGTCGACGAACGCCCGGCCGATCAGGGGCCCAGTACCAGCGCCGATGCTGTACGTGGTGATCCACAGGGAGTAGCCCAGGGTGCGTTCCGCGGTGTGCGGCAGCCCGCCGATGACCGAGGCGACGCTGGAGACGATCAGCGCGTAGCCGAAGCCCTGTACGAACCGGGTCACCGTCCATGCCTCCGGTGAACCGAGCAGTGCGGGAGCGGCGCCCGCGATCGCGAAGACGAGGAGCCCGACCGCCAACGTCACGCCCGGGCCCAGGCGTGCGCCCAGACGCGACCCGAGGACGACACTCGCGGCGAGCGCGATCGTGTACCCGTCGATGAACCAGAGCCGCCACGAGTCGGTGAGCACCGGCAGGTCGTAGGCGACGGAGTTGAACAGGGTCGAGTCCACACCGCCGAGGAACATCGGGACCAGGAGCAGCGGGAAAAGTATTTTCTTGGGCACGGCGGACCGCGCCGGAGAAAGGACATCAACGGACATGGCAGACCTCGTCCCGGTAGGAATTCTGTGGCGAGTGGAGAAAGAGCGGGATCACTGCGAGGAAGCACGGCAGTCACTCCGGATCCACGGGGCGCCGAGTACCCCCTCCGAGTCGACGAAGAACCACCTAAGACGGTTCTACCATGCCCACACTTAGGGAGCAACCGGCCAGGGCGGTTCGCCGACCACCCTCCGGGCAGTGCGCCGGGCGAGGGGCGCGGTACGCACCGGACCTCCGTGCCGGGCCTGGCGGCGCACGCGGGCACACACCGCGGGCGGGCCAGGGCCGACTGGTCCTGGCCCACCCGCGGCGGGGAACTGGCGCGGCACGGCCCGGCCGGCTTCGCGACGGCCGCCAACGGCCGACGCCCGCCCGCTACTCGGCCTCGGCGGACGGGAACTCGCGGTTGCTGAGGTGCTGCGGACGCGGCTTGAGCGCGGCGAACGGGGCTTCCAGCGCGTTCTCCACGCTGTTGTACACAATGAAGATGTTCGAGCGCGCGAAGGGCGACAGGTTTCCGTTGGAGCCGTGGAGCAGATTCGAGTCGAACATCACCGCCGATCCGGCGGGGCCCGTGATCTGCTCGATTCCGTGCTTCTCCGCCATGTGCGTCAGGTGCTACCGGCTCGGGGAACCGACCGAGGGACTGGCCACACGCAGCGACTCCACGTGATAGTCCTCCGGCGTCTCTCCGACCGTGGGAACGAACGACTTGTGGGTGCCGGGCATCACCATGAGCGGACCGTTGAACGGGTGGTTCTCGGTCAGCGAGATCGAGACGCTGAACGCACGCGGCCGGCGCATTCCGTCCTCGGAATGCCAGGTTTCGAAATCGGAGTGCCAGTGGAACGGCGCACCGCCGAATCCGGGCTTGTAGTTGACCCGACTCTGGTGGACGTACACCTCCGAGTCGAGGACCTGCCGGGCGATATCGGTGAGCCGGGGCGACCGAAGGAGATCGGCGAAGAGTTCACTGACCTTCTCGACCTCGAAAACGGACCGCACCTGGTCCGAATCCGGCTCCAGGATCACCCGCTCACTCGCCCGCAGCACCGGGTCCTCGCCCAGTCGCTGCAGTTCGGCGAGGTACGTCTCGACCTCCTGGCCGGACAGCAGGTCGTCGAGGACCAGATAGCCACCGGACTCGTACCGGTTCAACTGTTCACTGCTCAGCGGGCCCGGGGAATTCCCCATACCGTCGGATCGACTCGCGGCTGGGGGACGGACTCACCGATGATCCGGGTCGGATACAGGTCGGGGCGCACAGTGGTACTCACGTGATGGTCTCCTTCGCGGGGTAGCGGTATTTCGGTTCACCCGTACCGGGGCCTGTTCTGCGAGGCGGCGAAAATGCGGGCACCGGGCCGCTCGGGCATTTCATCGCCCGCCTCTCGCCGGTTCGCGCTCCAGCGATTTCGATTCTGCGAGCTTTCCCGCGGCCAAGGGAAGAGCCGGCGGCGGGCCTGAACCGGGCCTGACCTGTTCAGGCCCGTCGGCGGCCGAGGAACGCCGCACCGGGCTCCGGGCGAAGGCTTCCGCGCGCCCACCTCACCTTGCCCGACCACGGGAAACCGGCTAAGATGGTTCCATGTCCGTTACATTCGTCCCTGAGTTCCGTCTCGGCAAGGTGCTGGCGACCAGCTTCACGGCGACCCTCACAGAGCGTCGCGGTGAGCCGGTGGAGCGGGTGCCCGTGCCCTCCCGGCTCGTGGACTGGCTGGCGGTCTACGGACTCGTGGTCGACTCCTGCTCCGATTCCCAGCTCGACCGCGCCCGAGAACTACGGGAATCGATCCATGCGGCCGCCACTGCCGTCGCGGAGCGGAATCCGATTCCCCCCTCGGCCGCCCGGGTCATCAACGACTGCAGTACGCACGGGCAGGCCTCTCCGGTTCTGACGGCCGAGGGGGGCTGGGAGTGGCGGCTGCGTTCCGGGTCTGTGGAAGATGCTCTCAGCGTGATCGCGGCCGATGCGATCAGTGTCATTTCGGGAGAACGCCCCGGAAAGATCGCCCTGTGCGCGTCACCGACGTGCCGCGCCGCGTTCTTCGACACCAGCCGGGGCCACACACGCAGATGGTGCGAGATGAACACCTGCGGCAATCGCGAGAAGAAAGAACGCTTTCTCGCCAGCAAACGCAAGAGCTCGAACCCAGCCGACTGATTTCGGAGCCCGGGTCCGCAGGCCGCGTCCCGCCGTCCTCCGCCACGGTGAGAGCGCGCGGAACCTCAGAGTTCCAGGCCTGTGTACCGCCTCGCCCTCCCTCTCCGCCGCCTTCAGTTCACGGTCGGCCCGTACGGGGAGGGGAACGGGAACAGGACGGGAAGGCCGTACTTCATGGTGCCTCTATGCATGAACCATTTCTGAAAGGCTCGAAGCTCAAGCTGCTCCTCGTGAGGCCGAGTCATCGGCTCGTGCAGAAAGGGGCCGAGTTGGGATTCCGCGTCCGTTTTCATCTTTCCCCCGGCGCTGTCGGGCCTGCCCGGAGGAGGCGCTCCGTGATTCACACCCTCAGCAAGATGAAGCAGCCCCGGCCCCAAGGCGAGGAGACGTACAGGGCGTGGGTGGGCCACACGTACATGTGTGACCGGTGCGGCCCCGGCCTGTGTCCGGATGGGGTGCGGCTGAGGCAGCAGTGGCGCCAGGATCGCCAACAGGCGGTACAGCCGTGATCTGCGTCGACTGCGATCGGGGGATCACGGGCGCGTACGTGGTGATCGCCGCAGGCGAGTCGATGTCGGCCGCGCGGCAGGATTTCCACGCCCACCCTCCGAAGTCGCCGGAGTGCCTGCCCCGCACCCGGCGCGGGCTGACGTTTCGCCGGGAGCTCGACCGGCATGGGTGACCTCGGGCGCCGCCGGAGGCGGAGTGGCAAAGCCCGGCGTCGGCACCCGGCCCGACCCCGCTGATGCCCTGCCCGCAACGCGGCCGATCGGGCGGACCGGGCACCGGCGGCCGCAGCCGGAAGGGGACGGAAGCCGCGCCCGCCCTCACGACGAGTCCCGGACCACCAGTTCCGTCGGCAGCACGATCTGCGGGCGCTCCGTGTTCTCGCCCGCGATCTGTTCGAGGAGAACCCGGGTCATCGCCCGGCCCATCTCCTCGATCGGCTGGCGCACGCTCGTCAGCGCCGGGTCCATGTGGCGGGCCACGGCGGAGTCGTCGAAGCCGATGAGGGCGACGTCGTCGGGGATGCGGCGGCCGGCCTCGCGCAGGATCTGGCGGGCGCCGGCGGCCATGACGTCGGACGCGGCGAAGACGGCGTCCACGTCGGGGCGGCGGGCGAGCAGGTCGCGCATGGCCTGGACGCCGCCCTCCTCGGAGAAGTCGGCGGGGGCGATCAGCCGCTCGTCCGGTTCCAGGCCGGCTTCGCGGATGGCCTGACGGTAGCCGTCCAGACGGCGCTGGGAGGCGTAGACGTCGAGGCGTCCGGTGATGGTGGCGATGGTGCGGCGGCCGCGCGAGACCAGGTGCTCCACCGCGCCGCGGGCTCCCTCGAAGTTGTCCGAGTCGACCGAGGAGAGGGGCTCGGTGGCAGATCTTCGGCCGTTCATCACGGCGGGCATGCCCAGCTGTTCGAGCAGGTCGGGCAGCGGATCGTCGGCGTGCACGGAGACCAGCAGCACGCCGTCCACCCGGTGCGCGGTCAAGTACTGGGCGAGCCTGCGGCGTTCCCGGTCGCTGCCGACGAGGGTGAGCAGCAACTGCATCTCGGTGTCGGCCAGGGCGGCGCCGACCCCGCGCACGATGTCGGAGAAGTACGGCTCCGCGAAGAAGCGGCTCTCCGACTCGGGAACGACGAGCGCGATGGCGTCCGTGCGGTTTCCGGCCAGGGCGCGGGCCGCGCGGTTGGGTACGTATCCCAGCTCGGCGACGGCCGCCTCCACCGCCTCCCGGGTGTGGGCGCTGACCCGGGGCGATCCGTTGATGACGCGCGAGGCCGTGCCCCGACCCACCCCCGCCCGTGCCGCGACCTCTTCGAGCGTGGGCCGGCCCCCGCTCCGTACTCGCGCTGCCGTCATGGCTGCCTCCCGTTCGCGGTCAATTTCTCACAGTCGGATAACCAAACCAAGTCCTGGTGTTGGTTCCCTTGACACTCTGCGGGACCGGTCGGCCGCTCCCCCGCTCCGTTCTATGGGAGCGCTCCCACTCTACGCGCGTGGTCAAGCGGGACGCACAGGCCGGGGCGCTGCGGGCGGCCGAAGGGGCACAAACGACCGAGACCCGGCACGGGTGCCGGGTCTCAGCGGGTCGGTACGGGTCAGGACGTACCGGAGAGGGACGGACGTGTCAGGCGCGGTCGCCCCGCGGGGGCAGGGCGTGGCGGCGGATCACGTCGGCGTACCAGTGGGCGCTGTCCTTGGGGATGCGGCGCTGGGACGCGTAGTCCACGTACACGGTGCCGAACCGCTTCGAATAGCCGTACGCCCACTCGAAGTTGTCCATCAGCGACCAGAGGAAGTAGCCGCGCACGTCCGCGCCGTCGGCCACCGCGCGCTGCACGGCGTCGAGGTGGCCGTGCAGGTAGGCGATGCGCTCGGGGTCCTGGACCCGGCCCTCGGGCGAGACGTAGTCGTCGAAGGCGGCGCCGTTCTCGGTGACCATGAGCGGGATGCCGGGGTGCTCCCGGGTGACGTCCATGAGGAGGTTGTAGAGCCCGTTGGGGTCGATCGACCAGTTCATGGCGGTGGTCGCCTTGCCCTCGGCGAGGTGGAAGGCGACGTGCTCCGAGCCGGGCCACGGCGAGAAGTCGCTCGCGCCGTGGCCGTCGTTGCGGGTGTCGCCCGCGCCCTCGCCGGGCGTGGAGACCAGGGTCGGCGTGTAGTAGTTGACGCCCAGGATGTCGACCGGGCGCGCGATGGCCTCCAGGTCGCCGTCCTGGACCAGCTTCGACCAGTCCACGACGTGCGCGGTGTCGGCGAGCAGGTCCTCGGGGTAGGCGCCGTGCAGCATCGGGCCGGTGAAGACCCGGTTGCCGACCGCGTCGATGCGGCGGGCGGCGTCCGCGTCCGCCGGGCTCGGCGTGAGCGGGCGCACCTGGTGGAGGTTGAGGGTGACCGAGGTCTGCGCGCTAGCGGGGAGTTGAGTGCGCAGAACCTCGATCGCCCGGCCATGTGCGAGATTGAGGTGATGGGCCGCCCGCAGGGCGGAGGCGGGCTCGGTGCGGCCCGGGGCGTGCACGCCGGAGCCGTAGCCGAGGAAGGCCGAGCACCACGGCTCGTTGAAGGTGGTCCAGGTACCGACGCGGTCGCCGAGGGCGCCCGCCATGATCGCGGTGTAGTCCGCGAACCGCTCGGCGGTGGCGCGCTCGGGCCAGCCGCCGGCGTCCTCCAGCTCCTGGGGCAGGTCCCAGTGGTAGAGGGTGGCGACGGGGGCGATCCCGGCCTCCAGCAGCTCGTCGACGAGCTTGCGGTAGAAGTCGAGGCCGCGCTCGACGGCGGGGCCGCGGCCGGTGGGCTGGACCCGGGACCAGGAGATGGAGAAGCGGTACGCCTTCAGCCCCAGCTGCTTCATCAGGGCCACGTCGTCGCGGTAGCGGTGGTAGTGGTCGGCGGCGATGTCGCCGGTGTCGCCGTTGCGGACCTTGCCGGGGGTGCGGCTGAAGGTGTCCCAGATGGAGGGCGTGCGCCCGTCCTCGGCGGCGGCCCCCTCGACCTGGTAGGCGGCGGTGGCCGCCCCCCAGAGGAAGCCCGTCGGGAACTTCGTGGCCTCGGGCGCCGGCTTCGGTGCGGTGTCGGGTCGTACGGCAGTCATGCGGGAGCGCTCCCAGGGAAGTGACGGACAGGGGCGGTGACAGGGTGGGGCTCCGGAGCCCGTACGGTCCGCGGGGCGGGCGAGGACCGTACGGGGCGTCCGGGACGGAGAAGCGGCGGGCGGGGGGTCAGCCCTTGACGGCGCCGGACATGATCCCGCCGACGATCTGCTTGCCGAAGATCACGAACACCACGAGCAGCGGCAGGGTGCTGATCAGCGCGCCGGCCATCACGATGCTCTCGTCGGGGGTGTAGGAGGCCTTCAGCTGGCCGAGGGCCACCTGGAGGGTGGGGTTCTGCTGGTTCAGGGCGAGGTAGGGCCAGAAGAAGTCGTTCCACGCCTGGACGAAGGTGAGCATGCCCAGCACCATCATCGCGGGGCGCGCCACCGGGAGCACGACGCTCAGCACGATGCGGAAGTTGTTCGCACCGTCGATCTTGGCGGCTTCGATCAGTTCGTACGGCAGCGCCTCGATCAGGTACTGCCGCATGAAGAACACGCCGAACGCGCTGACCAGAGTCGGGAAGATCACCGACTCCAGGCTTCCGCCCCAGCCGAGGTCGGCCATCATCATGAACAGCGGGACGACGCTGAGCTGCGGCGGGATGGTCAGGGTCGCGATGACCGCGGTCATCAGCGCGCCGCGGCCGCGGAATCGCATCTTGGCGAAGGCGTAGCCGGCCAGGGTGCAGAAGAAGAGCGTCGCCACCGTGATGCAGCCGGAGACGATGAAGCTGTTGACGATCGCCTTGCCCAGGTTCGCCTGCTCCCAGGCGGCTTCGAGGTTGTGGAACAGCCGTCCACCGGGCAGGAAGGGCGGCGTGGTGGCCAGGACCTCGTCCTGGGTGTGGGACGCGGCCACCAGGGTCCAGTACAGCGGCAGCAGCGAGCCGATGCCGACCACGGCCAGCGCGATGTAGGCGAACGGACCGCCCTTCAGCTGCTGACCGGCACCGGGCTTGAAACGGCTCGGGCGCTTCTGCGCGCGGTGCGCGGTGCGCACCGGGCGGACGGACCCGGGAACTTTGGTGGGGCTGGTGATGGTCATGGATATCGCTCCCGGTCAGACCGCGGATTTGCGTACGAAGCGGCCGATGAGCCAGTTGACCGCGGCGATGAGCAGCAGGAGGGCGAGCATCGCCCAGGCCACTGCGGCGGCCGGGCCGAGATGCCCCAGGTTCCAGCCGTAGTTGAAGAGGTAGATGCTGAGGGTCTCGTACTGGTTCTCGTTGCCGCCGATCGCGCCGAGCTTGCCGCCCTCCAGCAGCAGGGGCTCACCGAACAGCTGCATGGAACCGATGGTCGAGATGACGATCGTGAACAGGATCGTGGGCCGCAGCGAGGGGATGGTCACCTTGAGGAACTGCTGCCAGCGCGAGGCGCCGTCGAGCGAGGCGGCCTCGTACAGATCGGAGGGCACGGCCTGCATCGCGGCGAGGTAGATCAGGGTGTTGTAGCCGGTCCAGCGCCAGATCACGATGACGGAGATGGCGATCTTGGATGTCCAGTGGCCGTTGGCCCAGTTGGTGTCACCGAGTCCGACGAACTCCAGCACCCAGTTCAGCAGACCGCCGTCGGCCCGGAAGACCAGGGCGAAGACGAGGGCGGCCGAGGCCACCGAGGTGGCGTACGGGGTGAGAATGATCGTCCGCCAGAAGGTGCTGGCGCGGAGCTTGTAGTTCAGCAGGTGCGCCAGGCCCAGGGCCACGAGCAACTGCGGGACCGTCGACATGACACCGATCAGGAAGGTGTTGGTGACGGCCGTCCAGAACTCCGAGTCGTGCAGGATCTTGTCGAAGTTCTCCCAGCCGACCCACTCCATCCGGTCCAGGCCGGTCATCTCCACCCGGTGCAGGGCGATCCAGCCGGTGTAGATCAGCGGGTAGAGCCCGAAGGCGCCGAAGACGAGGAAGAACGGGGCGATGTAGGCGTACGGCGACGCCTTGTCATCGAACCGCCAGAGGCGGCTCCGCCACGTCTGCCGGCGGGTGTCCGCCGGCTTCCGCTGGGAGCCAGGAGGCGGCGGGGCGTATACGTCCCGGGTGGGAGACGAGGTGGCCACGGGCGGGATTCCTTCCCTGGAGTGCTTGAGTTACCCGGGTACGAGGCGGGGGCCGAGGACGTGTGCGGTGGGCTTCCACGGGGCGGCCGGGGAGGTACCCGGTCGCCCCGTGCAAGCCCGCCGGCAGACGTGCCCCGCGCGGCTCCGCACCCGCGGGACGGAGACGTGCAGGTGCGGGCGGCCCGGAGGCCGCCCGCCGCTGCGAACGTCAGCCGATCACCTTGTCGATCTTCTCCGTCGCCGCGTCCCACGCCTTGTCGGGCTTGGTTCCGCGCTGCTCCATGTTGTTGATCTGGGTGGAGATGGCTTCCTTGATGGCGGCGTCCTTCGGGCCGATGACGGCCTCGGGGATGGACTTGGCCTCGTCGGCGTAGATCTGCCCGATCGGGGCGTCGCTGAAGTACGGGAGCGTGGCGCCCTTCACGTCGGCCAGGTCGTACGCGCCCTTGTTGGACGGGAAGACACCGATCGCCTTGAAGACGGCGGCCTGCTGCTCGGGGGCGGTCAGCCACTTGACGAGCTTGCCGGCCTCCTCGACGTTCTTGCCCGACTTGGGCACACCGAGGAACGATCCGCCCCAGTTGGCGGCGGCCGAACCCGGGGCGGTGGTGATGTCCCACTTGCCCTTGTTGGCGTCACCGGCGGCGATCGAGATCTGTCCGGCCATCCAGGCGGGGCAGACCACGGTGGCCACGGTGCTCTTGCGCAGAGCGGCCTTCCACGGGTCACCGAACTGGGCGAGGCCCTCGGTCAGGCCCTTGTCCGCGGCCTCGGCCGACAGGTTCCAGCCCTGCTTGACGCTGGGGCTGTCCTTGTAGATCGCCTTGCCGCTCTCGTCGTAGTACTGCTTCGGGTTCGAGCTGACCACGGCGTTGAACATCGCGCTGGCGGAGTCCATGAAGTACGTCTTCGCAGGCGCGCTCTTCTTGAACTCCTCACCGAGCTTGAGGTAGTCCTCCCAGCCGCCGGAGATCTTGGCGGCGACCTCCTTGCGGTCGGTCGGCAGGCCGGCCTTCTTGAAGAGCTCGGTGTTGTAGCAGAGCGACATCGGCCCGATGTCGGTGCCCGCGCCGATCACCTTGCCGTCGGCCGTGGTGGCCTGCTTCGCCTTCCAGGACACCCACTCGTTGACGTCGATGACCTTGCTCAGGTCGGCGAACTGGTCCGCCTTCGTGTCGACGAGCTCCTTGATGCGGCCGACCTCAAGACCCTGGACGTCGGCGAGACCACTGCCCGCGTTCAGCTGCTGGAGCAGCTTGGGGTAGTAGTCCTCCTCCTTGGCGGTGGTCTCTTCCTTCACCGTGATGTTCGGGTGCAGCTCGTGGTACTTCTCGAAGAGACCGGCTTCCTTGTAGCCGAACTGGCCGAAGTCGGCGACGGTCAGCGTGATCTTCCCGTTCGCATCGGCGCCGGCACTGTCCGAGTCGTCCGAGTCGCTGCTGCAGCCGGTCAGCAACAGGGCCGTGGCTGTCAGGCCCGTGGTGGCCAGAACCGCGACTCTGCGGCTCCGACCGGCGGCGGTGCGGGTGATACGCATTCCACTACTCCTTGTTCCAGGGTGGGACTGGCTCACTGCGTGGCATACGCGCTGGTGAGTGCGGGTGCCGATGGGGTCGGGGGGAAGGACACGGGCAGTGCCGTTCACCTGAGAAATCCTCGGGCGATGTGGGAGCGCTCCCATGCGTCGATGTCGGAAGATTGCTGCCTGGGAGGGGTGGGTGTCAAGAGTTGAAGACGCTTCCGTTGCGCGAGCGTGTCCTGCAAGTCACGAGACCGTGTCCGGCCGAGGGCTTGCCAAAGCGGACCGGCGCAATATGCGGAAGCCGGAGTTCCCGAATTCCCGCAGGTGGGGGGCGTGTTGGGGAGGTGACATGGAGCCGCGGCCGAGGAAAACCGGCTGACCAGTCGGTTTTTCGGCATCCCCCGGAAACACTTTTCCGGGACCCCGAACTCCCCCCGGGGGCCCGCCGGGAAGTGAACGGGACACCGCGCGGAGAGGTCGCCGGAGCGCACTCGCGCGTTCTTTGCCCGAACTCGATGTCCGGATGGTGGCGGACGCGGGACCTCCCGCGGTGGCCGGAACCAAGTGGGCACGGTGGCCGAAACATTGCCCTGTGGCGAGCGGTCAGGCCGTACGCAGACGGGCCAGGGTGCCTTCAAGCTCCTCCTGGGCCGCCCGCGCCGCCGAGTCCGCGTCGCCCGCCACGACCGCCGCGACCAGGGCCCGGTGGCCCGCGTGACCGTGCCGCGGGTCCTCCCGGCGCAGCCCGAGCAGCTCCACCAGGTCGATGAGCCCCTGCCGCAGCGCGGGCACGAACTCCGCGAACAGGTCGCTCAGCACCGGGTTGTGCGCGGCCGCCACGACCGCCCGGTGCACGGCGATGTCCGCGTCCACGAAGCGGGCGTCGTCGGTTCCGGCGCCCGCCGCCAGCCGGGCGGTGAGCGCGGCGTCCAGGGCGGCCAGGTCCTCGTCGGTACGGCGGCGCGCGGCCAGCCGGGCGGCCTGGACCTCGATCAGCATGCGCACCTCGTAGACGTCGGCGACCGAGGCCCGCCGCAGCCGCACCGGCCAGTCCTCCACGGCGTCGGTGGCCACGACGAAGACGCCGGCGCCCTGCCGGGACCTGAGGAGGCCGAGCGTGGCGAGCGTACGCACCGCCTCGCGGACCGTGGAGCGGCCCACGCCCAGCTCCCGGGCGAGCGTGGTCTCGCCCGGGAGCTTCGTGCCGACCGGCCAGTGCCCCTCGGTGATCCGCACGCGCAGATGGCTGGCCGCCTGTTCGACGAGGGGACTGGGGCGGAGCGGGCCGAGCGAGGACACGTGGTTCACCTGTCAGGTTGTCTGAGGGGTTGCGTTCTGGTTACTGTACCGGCCATGACGTACCGCGGTCTCCTTCTTCTCGGCTGCCGCGGCGGGGCCTGAAGCGATCGGCACCCCGCCGCGGGGTGCCGTGCTGGGCCGGTCGCATCCGGCGATGCGAGAAGAGACACCGTTCATGCCCGACTCCATGTCCGCGGCCACGTCCGACGCCCGGTCACCCCTGCACGGCTTCCCCACGATCTGCACCCCGCGCGGCCCCGTGCCCGACGGCGCGCCCCGCTGGAACCCCCAGCGCTCCAGCTCCATGCCGTCACACCGCTACCGCTCCGCCTTCGACCGCGTCGAGATCCCGCTGACCGGCCGGAGCTGGCCGCAGGCCCGGATCGAACGGCCCCCGCTGTGGGTCCCCGTCGACCTCAGGGACGGCAACCAGGCGCTGGCGGAGCCGATGGACACCGCGCGCAAGCGGCGGATGTTCGATCTGCTGGTCGCGATGGGCTTCAAGGAGATCGAGATCGGCTACCCGTCCGCGAGCGGCACCGACTTCGACTTCGTACGGCACCTGGCGACGAGCGGGGCGGTGCCCGACGACGTCACGGTGGTCGTCTTCACCCCCGCCCGGCCGGACCTGATCGAGCGGACCTTCGAGGCGGTCGCGGGCATGGACCGGGTCGTCGTCCACCTCTACATCGCGACCGCGCCCGTCTGGCGCGAGGTCGTCCTCGGCCGCGACCGGGCCGGGGTGCACGGCGTGGTGCTGGAGGCCGCGCGGCAGATGGACCGGCTGGCGCGGGCCAGGCCCGGGGCCGACATCCGGTTCCAGTTCTCGCCCGAGGTCTTCATCCTGACCGAACCGGACTACATCCTGGAGGTCTGCGACAGCCTGACCGAGCTGTGGGACGCCTCGCCGGACCGCCCGGTCGTCCACAACCTGCCGGCCACGGTGGAGATCGCCACCCCCAATGTGTACGCGGACCAGATCGAGTACATGCACCGCCATCTGGCCCGGCGCGAGGCGGTGATCCTCTCCGTCCACCCGCACAACGACCGGGGCACGGGCGTGGCCTGCGCGGAGCTGGCCGTGCTGGCGGGCGCCCAGCGGGTGGAGGGCTGCCTGTTCGGCAACGGGGAGCGCACCGGCAACGTCGACCTGGTCAACCTGGCGCTCAACCTGCACGCCCAGGGCGTCGACCCGATGATCGACTTCTCGGACATCGACGAGATCCGCCGCACGGTCGAGCACTGCAACCGGCTGCCGGTGCCACCGCGCCATCCGTACGGCGGCGACCTGGTGTACACCGCGTTCTCCGGCACCCACCAGGACGCGATCAGCAAGGGCTTCGCCCACCGCGCGAGCGGCGACGCGAAGCTGTGGGAGGTGCCGTACCTGCCGATCGACCCGGCGGACGTGGGGCGTACGTACGAGGCGGTCATCCGGGTCAACTCGCAGTCGGGCAAGGGCGGCATCGCCCATCTGCTGCGCACCGGGCACGGGGTGGACCTGCCGGCCGGGATGCGGGCCGACTTCTCCCGTACGGTGCAGCGCGCGACCGACGCGAGCGGCCTGGAGGCCACCGGGGAGGACCTGTGGGACCTGTTCGAAGCGGCCTGTCTGGCCCCCGGGCGGGACGGGGCCGTCGCCCTGACGTCCTGGGCGGCGCAGACCGGGCCGGCCGGTGAGCACCGGTTCGTCTGCACGCTGCGGGTGGACGGCCGGGAGGCCGACCACGAGGGGACGGGCACCGGCACGGTCACCGCGTTCGCGGACGCGCTGGCGGCGGCCGGGGTGGAGGTGGCCGTCCTCGGTCTCACGGAGCAGGAGCCGACGGGGCCGGCCGGGGTGACCACGGCGTACGCGCGCTGCCGGGTCGGCGGCGAGGACAGCTGGGGCGCGGGCCGGGACGTCTCGGGCGTCGCCGCCTCGGTGGCGGCCGTGCTGTCGGCGGTGAACCGGGCGCGGGGGTAGCGCCACCGGCGGACGAAGGGGGCGCACCCCGGCCGGGGGTGGGGGGAATGGGGACCGGCCGGGATGCGCGGGGGGAGATGGTTCGTGGGGTGACGGGGGGCGTGGTTACTTGTAGGCGCCGAACGCCTTCGTGAAGGCGAGGGGCTCCTGCGTGATGGAGCTGCACGTCGCGTCGGCGGCCGGCTTGGCGCCGCCCGCGCACTCCTTGTCCCGGGTGCCCGACCACATCGCGAGCCGGGCCAGCCCCTTCTCCTTGGCGAAGGCGACCAGCTGGGTGGCGTCCTCGACCTGGAAGACCTCGGTGCTGACGTCGTTCACCCCGATCATCGGGGTGACGGCGACGGCCTTCCACGCGTCCGCGTCGGAGAGCCCGAGCACGCCCTTGATCTGGGCCTGGGTGGCGGTGGCGGCCTGGACGGCGTACGTGCCCATGTCGCCGCTGTAGGAGGCGCCGTAGTCCATCGCCATGATGTTGACGGCCCCGACGTCCACGCCGTTCTTCTTCGCGTCGGCGACGAGGTCGACGCCGGGCTGGGTCAGGCCCTCGGGCATCACCGGCAGGGTGAAGGAGACGTCCAGACCGGGGTGGGACTTCTGGAGCTGGGCGATGGCCTGGGCGCGGCGGGTGTTGGCGGCGGCGTCGGGCAGCGCGCCGCCCTCGATGTCGAAGTCGACCTTGGTCAGCCCGTAGGTGTCGACGACCTTGCCGTAGGCGGTGGCCAGGTCCGCGGCCGAGGTGCAGTTCAGCGCCAGCTCGGAGCCGGCGGCGCCGCCGAAGGAGACCCGGACGTCGCCGCCCGCCGCGCGCAGGGCGCCGATCTGGGAGGCGACCTGGTCGTCGCCGAGGCCGGTGACCCCGCCCCAGAGCGGGGCGCAGCCGCCGCCGGAGGTGATGAAGGCGAGGTTGAACTCCTTCACCCCGGTCCTGGAGGCGGTGTCCAGCAGGTCGTACGCCGGGTAGAGCGAGGTGTCGACGTACGGGGCGAAGCGGGCGCCGCTCGCCGTGCCGCCGCCGTCGTCGGTCCCGGTGGGTGTGGGGGTCGGGGTGGGAGTGGGCTGCCCGGTGGGCTCGTCGGTGGGGGTGTCCGTGGGGGTGGGGGTCGCGGTCCCGGTGGGGCGGCCGCTGGGTTCGGGGGTCGCCCCGGTGTCGACGGAGCACTTCTGGCCGTCGATGAGGCAGCCGGTGGGGTCGGCGGCCGTGCCGTCGGAGCTGGTGACGAAGCCGATGGTGACGGAGGCTCCGGCGGCGAGCTCCTTGTCCCAGTCGGCGGGCCCGACCGTGACGTGGCCGCCGCTGACGGTGTGCTCACCGTTCCACAGGGAGCTGAGCCTCGTGCCCGCCGGCAGGTCGAATTCGAGCGTCCAGTCGCTCTTGGCCCGGTCGGTGTCGTTGGTGACGACGTACTGCCCGGTGTAGCCGCCGCCCCAGCCGCTGGTCCGGGTGTAGGCGGCCCCGACCGCCGCGGCCTGGGCCGTGCCGTTGAGGGCGAAGACCGTTGCGCCGATCACGGCCGCGGCGACGACGGCGCCGACCGCCTTCGTCCTGGTGCCCACCGTGCGCCGGTGCGTGCTGGTGCCCATCGCGTTCCTGCCTCGTCATACGGAAGTGGGGGATGCGGGAGCACGCTAGCGCCAGCGAAAGGGGCAAACGGGGTGATCCGGACCGGAGTTGATGTTCTTAGGGTTGGCTTAAGGGGCGCATCGGCCGCCCTAAAGGTTCGGCCCGCCCGGGGCACGGAACGGCCCGGAACGGGGCCGGCGCTCAGGCCACGCCCCGGGGGCCGCGCCGCTTGGCCCCGCGCCGCTGCCGGCCGACCCGGTGGCCGCGCCCGCGCCGCTCGGGCCGCTGCCCGTCGAGCCCGATCCAGACCCGCACCTCGGTGCCGCCGAGCACCGAGCGGCCGATGCGCACGTCACCGCCGGTGGACTCGGCGACCCGGCGCACGATGTCCAGGCCGAGACCGGTGGAGCCCACCTCGCCCCGGGCCCGGCCGCGCCCGCTGCCGCCGCGCGCCAGGGCCGCCTTCGGGTCCGCGATGCCGCCCCCCGCGTCCGAGACGAGCACGATCACCGCGTCCCCGCTGTGGTGCACGTCGACCGCGAAGGCGGTGCCCTCCGGCGTGTGCCGGAAGACGTTGCCGAGCAACGCGTCGAGCGCGGCGGCCAGTTCGGCGCGGGCGACCGGGATGCGTACCGTGCGGTCAACCCCCGCGAGGCGCACCTCGCGGCCCTCGTCCTCGGCCAGCGCGGACCAGAAGGCCATCCGTTCGCGGATCACCTCGCCGGCGTCGCAGCCGGCCCCGGGCCCGCCCGGCTGGGTCTGCGGGCGCTGTTCCCGGGCGGTCCTGATGATCGTGTCGACCTCGCGCTCCAACTGTTCGACGGCCGCCCTGGTCTGCTCGGCGGCCGGGCCCTCGCCGAGGGACGCGGCGTTCAGCCGCAGGACGGTGAGCGGGGTGCGCAGCCGGTGCGAGAGGTCGGCGGCGAGTTCCCGCTCGTTGGCGAGGAGCTGGACGACCTGGTCGGCCATGGAGTTGAACGCGACGGCGGCGGAGCGCAGTTCGGCCGGGCCCTCCTCCCGGACCCGGGTGCCGAGCCGCCCCTCCCCCAGGTCGTGCGCGGCGCCCGCGAGGCGCCGGGCGGGCTCGACCATGCGGACGCCGAGGCGGTCGGCCACCGCGACCGAGCCGACGATCAGCGCGATGCCCACGCCCGCCAGCATCAGCCAGGCCGTGGCGACCCCGTGGGAGACCTCGTCGTCGGGGACGAACACCTCGACGACCGCGATGCCGCCGGAGCCCAGCGCGGTCGGCTGGAGCAGCACCGAGCCGCCGGCCACCTCGGTGACGGCGGCGCGGCCCGAGGTGCGTACGCTCTCCAGGTCCTCGCCGGTGGCGCGCCCGCGGCCGATGTCCGCCGCGGCGCCGTCCGCCTCGCCGGAGGCCGGGATGTGGACGGCCATCCGGCCGGCCGCGCCCGGTTCGGTGGTGAGCACGGCCGTTTCGAGCTTGGTCCGGTCGGTGGTGATGGAGAGGGTGGGGCCGATCGTCGCGGCCTGGCGTTCGGCGTCGGTGAACGCGCGGTCGCGGGCCATCTCCCGGACGACGAGCCCCAGCGGCACGGCGAAGGCGATCACGACCATCGCGGTGACGGCCACGCAGACCTTGACCAGGGCCCATCTCATGCGGGCCGCTCCGGGGCCGGTGGCTGGAGCTTCACGCCGACGCCGCGCAGGGTGTGCAGATAGCGGGGCCTGGCGGCCGTCTCGCCGAGTTTGCGGCGCAGCCACGAGAGGTGGACGTCGATGGTCTGGTCGTCGCCGTAGGACTGCTGCCACACCTCGGCGAGGAGTTCCTTGCGCGGGACGACGACGCCGGGGCGCCCGGCCAGGAAGGTGAGCAGGTCGAACTCACGGCGGGTGAGGTCGAGTGCGGTGCCGTCGAGTTCGGCCTGCCGGCGCAGCGGATCGATGGCGAGGCCGCCGACCCGGATGACGCGCGGGGGCGGTGCCTCGCCGCCGGCGGACCGGGCGCGGCGCAGCACGGCGGCCATCCGGGCCGAGAGGTGTTCCACGGAGAACGGCTTGGTGAGGTAGTCGTCGGCGCCGTCGTTGAGGAGCCGGACGATCTCGCTCTCGTCGTCGCGCGCGGTCGCGATGATGACGGGGACGTCGGTGATGCCGCGCAGCATCTTCAGGGCCTCGGAGCCGTCGAGATCGGGCAGTCCGAGGTCGAGTATGACCAGGTCGAAGCGGAAGTGGGCGACCTCGCGCAGGGCTTCGAGGGCGGTGCCGACGCTCCGTACGGTGTGGGAGGCCTCCGTCAGGTGCCGGATGAGGGCGGATCGTACGAACTGGTCGTCCTCGACCACGAGCACACTGGGCATGGGCGGCACCGTACGCCATCGGGCCCGTGCGGGGGTGTCGGGTCCCTCGGGTTCGTGGTGCAGGATATTGATGATGCAACGAGGTCTCGTACACGCGCTGGCGTGGTCGCTCGCCACCGGCGGGGCGGTCGCGGTGTCCTGGTGGGGCGTGCACGCCGTACTGGCGGGGACGGTGTACGACCCGCCGCGAGCGGTGCCGGTCCAGGCGCCCGCCTCGGAGCCCCTGACGTCCTCCACGCACCGCCCCGCCCCGTCCCCTTCGGCCTCGCCGGCCCCGTCGCCCCGGGCCACCACCCCGAAGCCGGCCGCTTCCCCGTCCGGTGCGCCGTCGCCGTCGCGCACCCCGGCGAACACGCCAGGTCCGGCGTCCGGGGCCACCGCGTCGGCCGGAACGGCGAAGAGTTACGCGACGGACGGCGGCCGGATCGTGTTCGAGATCGGCGCCGAGTCGGCGCGGCTGGTGTCCGCGACCCCGGAACCGGGCTGGTCGGTGCGGGTCTGGGCGAACACGACGTGGATCAGGGTGAACTTCGCCCGGGACGACGGCACGACGGTCTCCGTCTACTGCACCTGGAACGACCACGCGCCCCTGGTGGACATCGTCACGTCATAGGGCCGGTCCGGCGGGGTCAATCGTCACGTCATCAGGCCTGCCCGGCGGGGTCAGTGGAAGGCGGACGGGGGCGGCGGCGGTGACGGGCGGGCGTCCGCGTCGTGGACCGGGGCCGCGCCGCCGGTGAAGTCGGCCAGCGCCCGCCCGTGTTCGACGCGTCCGGGATGCGGATCGGTCGCCACCCGGCGGGTCAGCTCCGCGGTCTTCGGGGCGGTGTCCGAGGCGAGCAGGACGGCGTTGCCGAAGCGGCGGCCCCGCCACACCGTGGGGTCGGCGGCGAGGGCGAGTTCGGGGAAGACGGTGGCGGCGGTGGCGATCTGGCCGCGCAGGTGGGCCAGCGGCGGCCCGTCCGCGAGGTTGGCGACGTAACTCCCGCCGGGCTTCAGGACGCGGCGCACCTCGGCGAGGAATTCGGTGGTGGTGAGGTGGGCGGGGGTGCGGGCGCCGCTGAAGACGTCGGCGATGACGAGGTCGGCCCAGCCGTCCTGGACCTTGCCGAGCCCGGCGCGGGCGTCGGTGGCGCGGACCCTGATCCTGGCCTGCGGGTCCAGCGGCAGTTCGCGGCGCACCAGTTGGACGAGGGCGGCGTCCGCCTCGACGATCTGCTGGGTGGAGCGGGGCCGGGTGGCGGCGATGTACCGGGCGAGGGTGAACGCCCCGCCGCCCAGGTGCACGACGTGCAGCGGCTGCCCGGCGGGGGCGGCCAGGTCGGCGATGTGACCGATCCTGCGCTGGTATTCGAAGGAGAGGTACTCCGGGTCGTCCAGGTCGACATGGGACTGCGGGGCGCCGTCGATCGTCAGCGTCCAGGCGCGCCGGCGCTCCCGGTCGGGGACGAGTTCGGCGAGGCCGCCGTCGACCTGCTCGGAGACGTCACCGGCCGCTGCCCGGCCGCGGGCCCCCTTGCGGTCGGCCCTGCGGTCCGCGCGCTGCTTGCGGTCGCCGCCGGCCGCTCCTCGACGTGCCACTGCTTCTCGCCCTGCTCACTGCTCATCGCGTCCGGTGACGGGCCGATCGGTGCGACCCGCCGTCCGGCCATTATGAGCTCAGCAGCAGTTGTCGGCCGCCTCGATCAGCCGGGCCGCCTGGTCGAGCGCGGCCCGCAGCACGGCCGGGTCGGTGACCGGGATGTTCTCGGCGGGCGGCAGCAGCCAGCCGCTGCCGGAGACCGGCGGCTCGGCGGGGATGCGCAGCCCGCGACCGTCGGTCCGCGTACAGGCGCTGCCCGGTACGTCCCAGCCCTGGGCGGTGCCGGGCGGCACCAGGAACCCGAGGGTGTCGCAGGCGCCGTCGTGGATGACCGGGCCCACGGCCTCCTGGTCCGCGCCCCGGCGCAGGATGTCGACGGCCTCCAGACCCTGCCGGGCGGGCACGGTCACCAGATCACAGGGTTCGTCGGCGGGTGCTGTACTGCTGGCCGTCGCGGTCGTCCGCGAGCCGGTCGCCATGTCGACATGCAACAAGGGACCTCTCCTCTCATCGCCGGGGTGGAGCCGGACTCCGTCTCCGCATGGACCAACGCCCCAACCGCGTCAAGGGCTACGGTGCAGCACCGCCGCAAAGGGTGGCAGTTCATGGCGGATCGCGGGCGAGATGCCCGGTTTATAGGGAAACGCTGCGTGTGTGCCTCATCACAGCGGGTACGTTCTTGCTCCGCCGGGACCCCGGAAACGACGCCCGGCTCGCACCAGAGAGGGCCCCGCCATGGTGTCGACACGGGCAGTTCCCAACCTCGCGTTCCGGCGGCTGCGCGGCTCGCGCTCCGCCGGGGAGTTCGCCGCGGCGGTACGCAGGGCCGCGCGCGAGATCGGCGAGCAGGTCGCGTGCGACGCCCGGTACATCGGACGCGTGGAGTCCGGCGAGATCCGCTGTCCCAACTACGCGTACGAGCGGGTCTTCCTGCACATGTTCCCAGGGGCGTCCCTGGAGGACCTCGGCTTCTCGCCGCGTGCGTCGGTACGCGGCCGGGCGGCGAGGCCCCCCGCCGACGTCCCGCGACCCCCGACTGCCCCGCTGCTCGCGCCCGGCAGCGACACCGACGAGGAGTGCGACGTGCTGCGTCGCGTATTCATGACGAGCGGCACCACCGCGGTGGCCTCCGCTTCCCTGGGCCTGGGCCTCGGCGGCCCGGCGTCCGCTTCCCTGCCCACGCAGCGCCGGTTCGGCGAGGCGGAGGTGAGCGCCGTCGAGAGGGCGGTGCGCGAGATCCGGCTGCTGGACGACCGGCACGGCGGCGACCGGCTCTACCGGCGTGCCGCGCAGCCGCTGCGGGCGGCGTACGCGCTGCTCGACGCCGGGACCGCGAGCCGGGGCGCCACGGCGGACCGGCTGCACTCCGGGGCCGGTGAGCTGGCCATCTCGGTGGGGTGGCTGGCCCATGACTCGGCCCGCTTCGAGGACGCCCGCTCCCACTACGCGGAGGCGCTGGCCACGGCGCGGGTGGCCGGGGACGCGGCCCTGGAGGCGCACGCCTTCTGCAACGCGTCGTTCCTGGCCCGCGACACGGGACGGCCGCGCGAGGCGGTACGCGCGGCGGAGGCGGGGCTGCGGGCCGCCCAGCCGCTGGGCTCACCCCGGCTGCGGGCGCTGCTCACGCTGCGGGAGGCGGGGGGCCGGGCGGGGCTCGGGGACCGCACGGGCTGCGAGCGGGCGCTCGGACGGGCGCACACCGCGTTCTCGCGGGGGCCGTCGGGGGCGGACCCCGAGTGGATGAGCTTCTTCCGCGAGGCGGAGCTGGAGATGCTGGAGGCGCAGTGCTGGGCGGCGCTGGGCGAGTGGTCGCGGGCCGCGCGGCACGCACGGCGGGCGGTGCGGATGCAGGACCCGCACTTCACCCGGAACCTCGCTCTGTACCGGGCCGAACTCACCGTGGACCTGGCCCGCGCGGGCCTCGCGGAGGAGGCGGCGGCCACGGGCCACGAGGTCCTGGACCTCCTGGAACAGGTCCGGTCCTCACGCATCCGCACGATGCTGACGGACGCGGTGACGGTCCTGGAACCGCGAGGGCGGGGCGCGACGGACATCCAGGACTTCGTGGACCGCCACCGAGCGGCGACGTCCGCCACGTAACGCCTGGGCCCGGCCCCTTCCGGCCCGTCCGGCGTTCGAGGACGGGACCGGCGCGCCGGAAAACCCAGCCCGTCCGGCGTTCGAGGACGGAACCGTTACCCCGGAAAACCCAGCCCGTCCGGCGCTTGAGGACGGAACCGTTACCCCGGAAAACCCAGCCCGTCCGGCGCTTGAGGACGGAACCGTTACCCCGGGCCGGGCAGGGCTTCCGGCGCACCGGTCCCGGGCGGGCTCACCGCTCAAGGTGCCCCGTGTCGTTCCAGCGCTGGATCGCCGGTGCCCCGTACGCCCAGCCGAGGACGGAGAGCGACGTCGGGGCCAGCCAGATGCGGGCGCCGAAGGAGATGTCCTCGCCCAGCCACCGCGCACCCAGCGCCCGCAGGATGTGGCCGTGGGCGAAGACCAGCACATCGCGGTCGGCCGAGCGCGCCCAGTCGACGATCTCGTCGGCGCGGGCGGCGACCTCGGCCGGGGTCTCCCCCTCCGGCACCCCGTCGCGCCAGATGAACCAGTCCGGCCGCCCCGCCTTGATCTCGGCCGGCGTCATCCCCTCGTACGCCCCGTAGTCCCACTCCATCAGCGCGTCCCACGGCTCGGCCCGGTCGCCGAAGCCGGCGAGTCCGCAGGTCTCGGCGGCCCGTACGAGCGGGCTGGTGCGGATCTCCAGGCCGGACAGCCCGTCCCACGGCCCCCGGTGCAGCCGCTCGCCGAGCAGCTTGGCCCCGTCCCGGCCGGCGTCGAGCAGCGGAATGTCCGTCCTGCCGGTGTGCCTGCCGTTGAGGGACCATTCCGTCTGCCCGTGCCGGGCGAGCAGGATGCGCGGTGCCATAAGAGGGTTCTCCCGAAAAGCTGAGACCTGAGATGCGGAATCTGAAATCTTGGTACGGAGCGGAGCAACGGAGCAGAGACGAACGGATCGTCCGGTTTTCCATCATCCCGCACCTGCCCGCGAGGCAACCCGGGGGGCCGCAGCGGCGTCCCACTGTCCACAGAGCGATCCGCACAGCTGAGGGGTGCCGACCACACCCCCGGGGGAACCGCGGCCGACCCGCACCGTACGGTTGAACGCCCGCAGTCGGCCGCATGAACACATGATGGAGAACTTCCGGATGCCGCATGCCACCACCGCGCCCGCGCCGCGCCACCGGCCCCGCTGGTGGACCGAGCTGCCGCTCCTGGCCCTGGTGTACGCGGCGTACTCCGGCGGCCGGCTCCTGGCACGCGGCGACGTCTCGACGGCCGTCGATCACGGGCTGCGCATCCTGCACCTGGAGAAGACCCTCTTCCTCAACGCCGAGCACCCGCTCAACCGCCTCTTCACCGCGCACGCCTCCATAGGCATACCCGCCGACTTCGCCTACGCCTCGCTGCACTACGTGGTCACCCCGGCCGTCCTGATCTGGATGTTCCGGCGCCACTCGGCCGCGTACCGCAGGGCGCGCACCTGGCTGATGACCTCGACCATGCTCGGCCTGATCGGCTTCACGCTGATGCCGACCTGCCCGCCGCGGCTGCTGGCCGCCGGGCACGGATTCGTCGACACGATGGCCCAGTACAGCTCGTACGGGTGGTGGGGCACGGAGGCGAGCGCCCCGCGCGGCATGGGCGGCATGACCAACCAGTACGCGGCGATGCCGAGCCTGCACGTCGGCTGGGCGCTGTGGTGCGGCATCCTGCTGTGGCGCCACGCCAAGCACCCGCTCCTGCGGGCGGCCGGTGTCGCCTACCCCCTGATCACGGCGTTCGTGGTGATGGGCACCGCCAACCACTACCTGCTGGACGCCGTCGCCGGCGCCGTCGTGATGGGTGCCGGGGCCCTGCTGGCCCGGCCCGTGATGCGCCTGGCCGACCGGGTCAAGCAGGCCGTACTCCCCCGCTTCGCGGCCGGGCTCCCGTCCGGCGGGTCCCCGGATGTCAGTGCCGGGTGCAAGACTTCGGCGGGTGAGCGAATCCCCGGCCAGCGGACCTCCTCCGCAGAACCATCCGACGCGGCAGCCGCGGCCGGTCCGCCTGCCCGGCCAGACGCCGCCCCGGCCGGACGAGCCCCCGAGGGGGACCCTGCGACAGCGGCTCGCTGAGCTGAGGGGGCCCGCGCTCCCGCGCCCGCTGGACGCCCGCGCGCTCGCGGCCCTCGCCGCCAACCCCGGCTGCAAGCGCCGCGCCCTGCTCGACGGGGCGGGCGTCGACAAGGGCGCGCTCGCCACCGCGCTGGGCTCCCCGGCCCCCTTCGGCCAGTCCCAGTTCGCCTTCATGCGGGGCAACGCCTTCGAGGCCAGGGTCAAGGCCGACGGCGGTACGGAGCTGATGCGCCTGCTGTACGAGCGCCTCGGCGGCCCCGGCGAACCGCCGCGCGATGTCGCGGTGCCCGATCTGACGGCCGCCGGGCCCGAGGGCCGTGCGGCCAGGACCGCGCTGGCCCTGCGGGAGGCGACGCGGGCGGGCGGCTGGGCGCTGCTCGACCACCCGATGCTGGCCCTGGAGGTGGCGGGCTCCCCTGCCTATCTGGAGCCGGACGCGGTGGTGGTGCACCCCGACGGCACCTGGAGCGTGGTGGAGATCAAGTCGTTCCCGATGATCGACGGCTCGGCCGACGCGGCGAAGGTGGGCGCGGCGGCCCGCCAGTCCGCGGTGTACGTGCTGGCCCTCGAACGGGTCGCGGAGGTCACGGACGGGGCGCGGGTCGGCCACCGGGTGCTGCTGGTGTGCCCGAAGGACTTCTCGAACCTGCCGGCCGCGTCCGTCGTCGACGTACGCAAGCAGCGCGCGGTGACCCGCAGGCAGCTGACCAGGCTCACCCGCGTCGACGAGATCGCCGCGGCGCTGCCCGAGGGCACCACGTTCGACCCGGAGCGCTCCCCCGAGGAGCTGGAGACGGCTGTCGAGGCGGTGACCGCGGCCTATGCGCCGGAGTGCCTGTCCTCGTGCGAGCTGGCGTTCCACTGCCGGTCCCGGGCGCGCGCCGAGGGGGCCGTGGAGTCGCTGGGGCGCGGGGTGCGGGGCGAGCTGGGCGGGCTGACGACGGTCGCCGGGGTGCTGGCCGCGGCCGCGGGCAAGGAGGGCGATCCGGCCGATCCCGCGGTCGCCGCCCTGCGTCGCGCGGCGGCCCTGCGCGCCGAGGCACTGGAGGGCCGCGTCGCATGTCGCTGATCAGCACGCTGGCCCGGCTGGAGGCCGTGGAGAGCGGCCGGGCCCGGCCCACGGCCACGGTCCGCCACCGCCGGCTGACCGGCCGGCCGCTCGTCCTGGTGCCGCTGACCACGGCGGGCGAGGCGGGCGCCCCGCTGGGCGCCCTCGTCGGCACCGACCGGGAGGCGCCCCGGCTGCTGGCCGTGGCCCAGCCGCGCGACCGGGACCTGCGCTTCGCCTTCCTCGCCGACCTGGCCGAGGCGGTCCTGCCGCACATCGAGGCGTACGCCGACGTCATCGAGCCGGCCGAGCGGAACGAGACCGATCCCGCGACCGGGAAGCGGGTCAAGGTCGAGACCGAGCTGTGTGTGGACGCGGCGCAGATCGTGGTGCCGAGCCGGGCGGGCATCGAGTTCGTCCGGCTGCTGGGGCGTTCCATGCGGTTCCGGCGCACCGCCGAGGACGACCCGGACACCCCGTATCCGGCGCCCGCCCGGGTCCCGCTGCTGGGGCGCTGGCTGACGCACTACGGCGAGCGGGCCCGGGTCCCGGGCTCCTCGCTCCTGCTCGCCTGCACCGACCTCCTCAACCGGCACTGGGCGACCGGCCAGTCGAATCTGGAGGACCAGCATCTGGGGGCCCTGCTGGCCTGGATCGATCCGCCGGCCGGTGAGTCGGGCGCCGAGGCCGCGCTCCGCGCCGAGCTGGCCCGGGACGCGGCGGGCCGGCTGCTGTGCCCGCCGGCCGGTCCCGCCACCGACCCGGACTTCGACAACCGGCTGCTGGCCCCGGCGATCGAGAAGTACGACCGGGCGCGCTCCTCGCTCGCGGCGGCTGAGGACGGCCTGGCGGCGGACGCCGGGCTCGCCGGGCTGACCGGCGCCGAGCGGGAGATCAGGGCGCTGCTCGCCGGGGTGCTGCGGCCGACCTGGGACGCGGTGTGGCGGGGGCTGGACCTGCTGCGGGAGCTGCCGGAGGGCGCCAGGACCGAGGACCGCTGGACCCGGGACCGCTGGTCGTTCACCGCCCACCGCGACCGGGTGCGGGCCGGTGAGCCGCCCCAGCCGCGCAGGGACGACGCGGTGACGGCCGCCCGCAAGCTGGCCGCGCGGGAGACGGCGCAGGCGCAGCTGGAGGCCCAGGAGGCGCTGGACGATCCGCTGGTGCTGGCGGGCCGCCGGCTGGCCGGGGAGGCGTTCGTCGGGGAGGTGAGCGCGGTGGAGATGGCGTACAGCGAGTCGAAGCGGCCCTCGCCGCGCCCGCTGGTCACGGTCCGGACCGATGAGCGGCCGCAGCTGGGCGAGCGGGTGAAGGTCTACCGCTCGCTGGACGGCAAGCCGCAGACCGCGGAGTTCGTGGGGCACGGCCCGGCGGACGAGGAGGGCGGGGCGCCCTCGCTGGTGCTGCGGATCACCGACCGGATGGGGCGCGGCAAGGAGCCCGCCCCTGGGTCGGTCCCGGAGCCGGGCGACCGGATCGCCTGGACCCTGTTCGAGCACGACCAGCGCGGCGGGCCGCAACTGCCGGACGCGGAGGAGACGCCGTGGACCCACGGCGGCCCGCCCGGCGCCGTCGAAGCGGCCGAGCGCCCCGACCCCGTGACCCCGGAGGACCTGCTGTGACGGCCGTATTCGACCCGGGGGCGGCGGCGGGCCTGGCGACCGCCGCGATTCTGGACGACACGTTGAACGGCACGGCGCGCGGCGTCGTGGTGGACTCCCCGCCGGGCGCGGGCAAGTCGACGCTGGTGGTGCGCGCCGCGCTGGAACTGGCCGCCGCGGGCCGCCCGCTGATGGTGGTCGCGCAGACGAACGCGCAGGTGGACGACCTGGTGGTGCGGCTCGCCGAGAAGGACCCCGGACTGCCGGTCGGCCGGCTGCACAGCAGCGACTCCGACCCGTACGACAAGGTGCTCGACGGCCTGGACAACGTGCGCAAGTCGGCGAAGGCGGCGGATCTGGCGGGGCTCGACGTCGTCATCTCGACGGCAGCGAAGTGGGCCCATGTGAAGAACGTGGAGCCGTGGGGCCACGCGATCGTGGACGAGGCGTACCAGATGCGCTCGGACGCGCTGCTGGCCGTGGCGGGTCTCTTCGAGCGGGCGCTGTTCGTCGGTGACCCGGGGCAGCTGGACCCGTTCTCGATCGTCGGCGCGGACCAGTGGGCGGGGCTGAGCTACGACCCGTCGGCCAGCGCGGTGAGCACGCTGCTCGCGCACAATCCGGAGCTGCCGCAGCACCGGCTGCCCGTCTCGTGGCGGCTGCCGGCCTCGGCGGCGCCGCTGGTGTCGGACGCGTTCTACCCGTACACGCCGTTCCGCAGCGGTACGGATCACGGCGACCGGCGGCTGTCGTTCGGGGTGGCCTCGGACGGTTCGGCGGCGGACCGGGTGCTGGACGAGGCGGCGGAGTCGGGCTGGGGGCTGCTGGAGCTGCCGGCCCGGCACACCCCGCGCACCGACCCGGAGGCGGTGCGGGCGGTCGCGCTGGTGGTGCGCCGGCTCCTGGACCGGGGCGGCGCGGCCACCAGCGAGCGCGCCCCGGAGCCGGCCCCGGTGACGGCGGACCGGGTCGCGGTCGGCACGGCCCACCGCGACCAGGCGGCGGCGGTGCGCGCGGCGCTCGCGGAGCTGGGCGTGACGGGGGTCGCGGTCGACACGGCGAACCGGCTCCAGGGCCGGGAGTTCGACGTGACGGTGGTGCTGCACCCGCTGTCGGGCCGCCCGGACGCCACCGCGTTCCATCTGGAGACGGGCCGGCTCTGTGTCCTGGCCTCCCGGCACCGGCACGCCTGCGTCGTGGTCTGCCGCGAGGGCGTGGCCGATCTGCTGGACGAGCATCCGTCGACGGAGCCGGTCCAGCTGGGCGTCACGGTGAAGTTCCCCGACGGCTGGGAGGCGAACCACGCGGTGCTGGCGCACTTGGCGGAACACCGCGTGCGCTGGGCTTGTTGAGTGCGCCGGGGGCGCACTCGGCTCCCGGGCGCCCTTGCGGGGGTCTGGAGAATGGAGGGGCCGTCCGGCGGTCCAACGGAGGAGGAAGACCACATGGCACAACCCGAGCGGAGCGAGCGGCAACGGCTGCGTCCCGCCCCCCTGCTCTTCGAGCCGTCGGCTGCGGCCGCGGACCCGGAGCACTTCTTCGACCTGGAGTCGACGGAGGATCCGAAGGAGCTGCTGGACCGGGCCACGGAGCTGGCGCTGGCGTTCCGCGCCGCGACGGACCGCGCGGTGGAGTTCCAGGCGATGGCGGCGGCCCAGCTGGCCGATCCGCGCCGGTTCGACCGGCTGACGACGGCGGACATCGCCGAGCGCGCCGAGTGGACCGAGGACTACGCGAAGAAGATGGTGGAGTACGGCCGCACCCTGCTGAACACCACCACGCAGCCTTAGGGACTGTCCGGCCGGATCTTCGCGGGCCCCAGGGGCGGGGGCCCGGAGCGGGGCCGGTTCGTGACTCCGGGTACAACCACTGGCATATGCCCGGGTGCACCTTACGCCCTGCGGCCTGGACCTGTCCCGGTTTTCGGCAACTCTCGGAATCCACTTGATCACTCCGGGTAGACCTGTGTGCATGACCGCATGGCTGCCCGACGAAACGACCCTGCACCACGGCGACGGACCCTGCCTCCACGCGGGCCACGAGGCCGACCTCTTCTCCGTCCTGCGCGAGCAGGCGCGGCACCAGACGGCTCAGGTCACCGCGGCCGGCGCCGCGTGGCTGGCCGGAGCGACGGCGTATCCGCGCAGCACTCTGGCCCAGTGGGAGTCGCGCCCGACGGCGCCGGGGGTGCTGCCGTGCGGTTCGGCCTTCGACGTGGTGAACGTGCCCACCCTGTTCGGCCGCCGGATGCTGGAGCACCTGTGGGCGGACGGCCCCGGCTCGGGTCCGGTCGCCTCGCACCGGGGCCGGATGCTGCTGTTCGCCTCCCCCGGCACCGCCCAGCGGCTGCCCTCGCTCCTCGACTGGGAGGAGTGGGGCACGGGCGGACCGCAGGGCCCGGACGGCGGGGTGGCGACGGTGCCCCCGCTGCTCTGTCACGGCACCGGGGACGCGGTGACGGTCCCGCCCCTGACCTGCGGCGCGAGCTACTCCGGGCCGCGCTGGCTGGTGGCCCCGGACACCCGCAGCCCGTGGCTGCCGGGGCCCGACGTGCTGCTCTGGGCCTGTGTCCGGGTGGCCCGGTCGGCACCCTCCCCGACTCCCCGTATTTCGATTTTTCCTCTCCCGGATCAGGGTGCTAAGGTCTACGACGTCAGCAGGCGCCGCTAGCTCAGTTGGTTAGAGCAGCTGACTCTTAATCAGCGGGTCCGGGGTTCGAGTCCCTGGCGGCGCACAGACGGGAGAAGCCCCCTCGCGAGAGCGAGGGGGCTTCTTCGTGTGCGGCGGCTCTCGCGTCACGTCCCTGTGGTGATGCGGACCGTCCAGGCTCCCGACGGGGTGCGGTCGGCGACCTCGATCGTGGTGTGCGCGCCGGGGACGGTGTACGTCTCGCCGACGCGCAGCGGGGCGTCCGCGAGCGGCGGGTAGACCGACCGGTCCCAGCAGGCGTCCGTCTCGGGGTGCGTGTCGAGCACGTCGACGGGCCCGCCGCCGGACGGGGTCTCGTTGCGGATCCGGTAGAGCAGGACGCCTTCGGCGCAGGTCGAGCGGTCGTTGCCGGTGGAGCTGCGGGCCTCGATGGCGACCGCGCTGCCCTCGCCGGTCCTGATCACGGCGAGCCGGGTGCCGAGGGAAGCGCCGGCCACGGGCACGGCGGCCATCGGTTCGAGGGTGACGACCCGGTCGCTCTGGACGCAGACCACCTGGCGGTCGTCCAGCCAGCCCAGCTTCCACTTGTGCCAGCCGAACAGGTCGGGGGCGAGCCCGAACTGGCTCCCCATGACGTCCCAGTCGCCGACGTAGGTGTCCCAGTCGCCCTTGCCGTCGGACGGCCGGTGGTAGAGGTCGGGCAGGTCGAAGACGTGTCCGGTCTCGTGGGCCAGGACGTTGTGGTCCGGCGGGTGCTGTTCGAAGACGGTGACGACGCGCCTGATGTCCGTCCCGTCGGCGTGCAGGGGCCGGTCGAAGTTGACGACCTTGGTGGCGTCGGAGTCGACGCCGGGGGCATCCGGGTCCGCGACGAGGTAGACGATGTCGTACCGCGAGAAGTCGACCTCGGGGTCTGCCGCGGCGACCGCGTCACGCAGGTAGGCGCTGCGCCGGTCGTTGGCCCAGTCGCGCTTTATGCCGTACCAGGACGACGGTTTCGGCATCCGGATCCAGTGCCGCTGCGGATGCGGGCGCAGGGTGAATTTGCCGTACGAGGCGCGCTCGAAGAACTCGGTGGTGGCCGGGAAGTAGTCGGCGGTGAGTTCGGCGGGGGTGGTGACCGGCCGGGCGTCGGGGAACGACAGGAACACCATCACGGCGTCCAGGGGGCGGTCCGGGCGCGGGTAGGCGCCGTTCCACCGGTCGACGCCGAGCGAGTGGTGGGCCGTGGTCCGGGGCAGCGCACAGGGTGCGGCGTCGCCGGACGCGGCCGCGGACGGCCCGGCGACGAGGGAGGTGGCGACGAGCGCCACCAAGGAGATCAGCCCGGCCGTCAGCCCGCGCGGACTCGGCCTCTCCACCCCTGCGGGTCCGGGCTGACGCGGCACAACTACCTCCGTGCGGGGAGCGGATGCCTCCGGTGCGGGGCGCGGACTCCGGAACCCTCCCGTCCACTTTGTGACCTTTCTTCCATTACGTCACATCGGACTGCCCCACTCGGGTCAGCCGCCACACCCCCCTCACCCTTCACACACAGTCACAATCGATCACTCGCATAGCGAGAGAGAACAGAGGCGCGCAGAAACAATCAGTCAGGGACAAACCGGATGCGTGCGCGAATGGCTGACGCGCGTCGCAAGCACGGTGCGCGCGAGGCGGGGCGCTGGAACGGCCGAGGCGCCAGCCTCTATGCTTCACCTCGCTTTCCTGCGCGGTTTCCGCCTCTGACGCGGCACTCCACGCGGCGGGCCAGTCCGACCACAGAGGTGTCCGGGACAGAACTGCAGGGCGGGAGCGAACGGTGAGCGCAACCTCCGAGGGGCCGAGGCCCACGGCAGGCACAGCACCCTCTGCACCGAGACCCACGGTCACGGAGGGTCACGAAGCGTGGCCGCCCCGTGGCCCGGCGACCGAGGCGCACGACTACCGGGCCGCGTTCCGGGCCGCCGCCCTGCCGATGGCCGTCGTCGACCACGAGGGCCTGATCGTCACGGCCAACGAGGCACTGGGCGCCCTGGCGGGCGTCGGCGCCGTAGCGCTCACCGCGCAGTCGGCCTCCGATCTGGTCGACCTCGCCGCGGACGCCCGCGCCTGGCACGCGTACCGCGAGGTGCTGCACGGGCGGCGCTCCCGCTTCAGCTGCACCCGCAGGCTCAAGCACCCCGACGGGCGCGCGCTGTGGGCCGAGATCACCGTCGTGCCGATGCCCGGCGGCCAGGACGCGGGGGACGACGACGCGCCGGGTCAGGTGCTGCTCTCCGTCGCGGACGTCAGTGACCGGCGCGAACTCCAGAAGCGGCTGCACCACCTCCAGATGCACGACCCGGTGACCCGGCTGCCCAACCGGACGCTGTTCTTCGAGCGGCTCTCGACGGTGCTCCGTACCCCGCCGTACCAGGACGACAGCCTGCCCGAGCGGGGCCGGATCGGGCTCTGCTATCTGGACCTGGACGGTTTCAAGGCCGTCAACGACACCCTGGGCCACCGGATCGGGGACCGGCTGCTGGCTGCCGTCGCCGCCCGGCTCACGGACTGCGCCGAGCAGGAGGGCACGTACCCGGCCGGTACCCCGCTGGTGGCGCGGCTCGGCGGCGACGAGTTCGCGATCCTGGTGGAGGAGTCCACCGGCACCGAGCAGCTGACCGACCTGGCGCGCACGGTGCTGGGCGCGCTCCAGCAGCCCTTCGACCTGGCCGGCCGGCGGCTCTCGGTCTCGGCGTCGATCGGGGTGGTGGAGCGGCCCGTCGCCGGCACCTCGGCCACCGGCCTGATGCAGGCCGCCGATACGACGCTGTACTGGGCGAAGGCCGACGGCAAGGCCCGCTGGACCCTTTTCGACCCGGAGCGCAACGCCCACCGGATGACCCGCCAGGCACTGTCGTCCAACCTGCGCCCGGCGGTGGAGCGCGGCGAGTTCACCATCGAGTACCAGCCATTGGTGGGCATGGCCGACGGGATCGTGCGCGGGGTGGAGGCGCTGGTGCGCTGGAACCACCCGCAGTTCGGCATGCTCTCGCCGAATCGGTTCGTCGCCATCGCCGAGGAGGACGGCTCGATCGTGCAGCTCGGCCGGTGGGTGCTGCGCTCGGCCTGCCGGCAGGCCCGGCGCTGGCAGCTCGACCACCCGGCGAAGCCGCCGCTGTTCATCAGCGTCAACGTCGCCGTGCGCCAGGTCTGGGACTCCGATCTGGTCACCGATGTCGCGGAGATCCTGGCGGAGACCGGCCTCGACCCGGCGCTGCTGCAACTGGAGCTGACCGAGTCGGCGGTGATGGGCTCGGCGGGCCGGCCGCTGAGAGCCCTGCAGGCCCTCAGCGACATGGGCGTGCGCATCGCCATCGACGACTTCGGCACCGGCTACTCCAACCTCGCCTACCTGAGCCGCCTGCCGGTGTCGGTACTGAAGCTGGACGGCGCGTTCGTACGCGGCTTCCGCTACGAGGACGGCACGCACCCCAGCCCCGCCGACGAGACGATCGTGGAGGCCATGGTCCAGCTGGCGCACCGGCTGGGCCTGACCGTCACCGCGGAGTGCGTGGAGACGGCCGGCCAGGCGGAGCGGCTGCGCCGGATCGGCTGCGACACCGGGCAGGGCTGGCTCTACTCGCGCGCGGTCGCCCCGGAGCGCATCGCCGAGCTGATCGGGATGCCCGCGCTGGGGGCGTAGGGCGCCGCCCGCCCGGAACCGCCGGACAGGGCCGAGGGCCCCGCTCACGGTCGGGCCGGCTCAGGCTCCCGGCAGCCCGTACGCGTCGGCGATGAGGCCGTAGCTGCGCAGCCGGGCCTCGCCGCCGTGGGCGTTGGCGGTGATCATCAACTCGTCGGCCCCGGTGCGCTTGGCCAGGTCGTCCAGGCCGGTGCGGACCTCGTCGGCGGTGCCGTGGACGATGTTGACGAGCCAGCCGTCCACGAATTCGCGCTCCGCCGGGGAGAAGGCGTACGCCTCCGCCTCCTCGGGCGTCGGGACCAGCCCCGGGCGCCCGGTGCGCAGCCGGAGCATGGACAGGGCGCCGGTCAGCACCTGGCGGCGGGCCTCGCGCTCGTCGTCGGCGGCCAGCGCGGCGACGCCGATCAGGGCGTAGGGGGCGTCCAGGACCGTGGACGGCCGGAAGGACTCGCGGTACAGCTCAAGCGCCGGCACGGTGTTCTGGGCCGAGAAGTGGTGGGCGAAGGCGAAGGGCAGCCCGAGCATGCCGGCCAGCCGGGCGCTGAAGCCGGAGGAGCCGAGGAGCCACAGGGGCGGGCGCGCCGGGGACTGGACGCCGCCCTCGGAGGTGGCCTGGACGGGTCCGGGGACCGCGTGGATGCGGGCGTAGGGGTGACCGTCGGGGAAGTCGTCGTCCAGGAAGCGGGTCAGCTCCATGAGCTGCTGCGGAAAATCATCCGCACCCTCGTTCAGCCGGTCGGTGCGGCGCAGGGCGGCTGCCGTGGCGCCGTCGGTGCCGGGGGCACGGCCGAGCCCCAGGTCGATGCGGCCGGGGGCCATCGCCTCCAGGGTGCCGAACTGTTCGGCGATGACGAGTGGGGCGTGGTTGGGCAGCATGACGCCGCCCGAGCCGAGCCGGATGCGCTCGGTGTGGGCAGCGGTGTGCGCGAGGATCACGGCAGGCGAGGAGGAGGCGACGCCGGGCATCGAGTGGTGCTCGGCGACCCAGTAGCGGTGGAAGCCCCGGCGCTCGGCGAGCCGCGCGATCTCCACGCCGGTCCGCAGGGCCTGGCTCGCGGTGCGGCCCTGGCCGACGGTCACCAGGTCCAGCACGGACAGCGGCACGGGGGCGGTGCCCCGGGCCGTGCCGCGGATCTCGTCGCCCTGGATCTCGTCGCCTCGAATCTCGTCCACGTCCTGGCCTCTCCGGTGGTGCGTTTCGGTCCCTCGATGTCCGGAAGGCGGCAACAGGAGGATGACTCCGTTTATTCCGGACGGGCTGTTGCCGGACGGGCTGTTGCCGCACCGACCGTTGCCGCACCGGCCGTTGCCGCACCGACCCGGAACGCGGCGGCCCGGAACGCACGGGTCCGGAACGGCGCGGCCGACCTTCCTCGCCGCGGCGCGCGACCGGCGGACCGGCCTCGGCGCCCCTACGCGTCTCGCTGCCCGTGCGCGTAGGCGCGGCCCCGGCCCCGCTGCCCGTGGGCGTACGCGCGTCCGCTGCCGCTGCCCCGGTCCACCGGGGCCGGGGGCTCCTCGCGGTGGGCGAAGAGCGCGCCGAGCCTCGGGGCCCAGGCGGGGCGGTCGGTCAGGCGCAGGGCCTCGCGGACCGCCACCTGGTTCGCGGTGAGGACGGGCTTGCCGAGCGCCTCCTCCAGGTCCGGGAGATGGGCGACGGTGTGCAGGGCGGTGTCGGGCAGCAGGATCGCCCGCGCCTCGGGGCTGTCCGCCGCCTCGGCCAGTTCCCGCAGCTGTTCCGGGCCCCAGGCCGCGGCCTCGGCGGCGTCGGTGACGCCCGCCGCGTGGGTGGCGGTCACCTCCACGCCGGTCTCCTGGAGGAAGGCGGTGAAGCGGGCGGCCAGGGCCTCGGGGTAGGTCGCGGCGACCGCGACGCGTTCGGCGCCCAGCTTGCGTACCGCGTGGACGAAGCCGATGGAGGTGCTGGAGGCGGGTACGCCCGCCGCGCGGGCGAGGCCCGCGACCTGGTCGTGCGCGCCCTGCCACCCGTGCGGGAAGCTGCCGCCGTCGCAGGCCCAGACGATGGACTGGACCCCGGAGCGCTGCAGCTCCTCGATCCCGGCGGCGAGCCGGGAGGAGGTGCCCAGCTCGCGCAGGGCCTCCTCGCGGTAGGCGCCGTCCGGGCACTCGGTGTGGTGGACGACGAGTCTGATGGTGCTGTCGAGAAGGATCTCCATGCGCGGGTAGTCGTCCTCGGCGAAGTGGCCCGGGTAGAGGAATCCGACGGTCGTCATGTCCACCCTTTCTCTGCACCTTGCGTCTGCCGCGGCGGCTGGGCCGCCGCGTCCGCCGCTTGACCCGCGGCGGCACTGACCGGTTTCCCCGCTCCTGTTCCAGTATTCCGCCATCCGCCCCGGTTATCGCTCCGAGCAGGACGGGCCACCGTTCGCACCGCCGGCCGCACGCATGAACGGCGGCCCGCCGGGAAGCCGCCGCGGTACCGGAGCGGGGTACCGGAGCGGAGTACCGGACATCCCGCGCAAACACCGCCTTCCGGCCTGCGGGCGGACACGGGAAGGTCACCCTCCGGCCACCGTTCGATTACATGCGCGTTCTTCCTGAATAGACACGGGGGATCGGGCAGGCGCCCAGGGCCTGTCCGCCGGACAGGCCCAAGCCTGTCCGGACTGTTCGACCCCTTCAGGAGATTGCGAACCATGGCTGACTTCCCGAACCTGTCCCGCCGGGGATTCCTCAACCGATCGGCAGCGGTGGGCGGTCTGCTCGTCGTCCCCGGCCTCCTCGCCGCGTGCAGCAAGGCCGGCGAGGGCTCCGCCGACGGCGAGGGCGCGCTCGAAAAGCTCCGCAAGCAGGGGTTCGTGCGGGTCGCGTACGCCGACGAGGCCCCGTACGGCTACATGGAGGGCAAGGAGCTGAAGGGCGAGGCGCCCACGCTGCACCGGGAGATCTTCAAGGCGCTGGGCGTCGATGAGCTGAAGCCCACCCTCACCGAGTGGGACGGCCTGATCCCCGGCCTCCAGGCCGGCAAGTACGACGTGGTCAGCGCCGGCATGGCGATCACCCCGGAGCGCTGCGCCAACGCCCTGTTCTCGGAGCCCGAGTTCATCTCGCCGACCGCGCTGATGGTCAAGAAGGGCAACCCGAAGAAGGTCACCGACCTCGCGTCCGCGAAGGAGGCCGGGATCACCGTCGGTGTGATGGCGGGTGCGGTCGAGGGCTCGTACGCCAAGGGCGCCGGCATCCCCGAGGGCAAGATCAAGACCCTGCAGAAGCCGCAGGACGGGGCGGACGCGGTCAAGGGCGGCCGGGTCGACGCGTTCCTGCTGACCGGTATCTCGCTGCGCTGGCTCGCCAAGACCAACGAGGGCACCGAGGTCACCGAGGCGTTCCTGCCCGAGCTGGACGGCTCCAAGCAGTACAGCCCCGGCGGCGCCGTCTTCCGCAAGGGCAACGAGGAGCTGCGGGACGCGTTCAACCGCGAGCTGAAGAAGATCGTCGCGGACAAGTCGCGCTATGTGGAGCTGCTCCGGGACTACGGCTTCGGGGCGACCGAGCTTCCGCCGGCGACCTTGAAGACGGCCGATCTGTGCAAGGGCTGACAGGGACGGTACCCACCGCATGAATGATTTCTTCTCGGCCTTCGCCGACGATCTGCCGCAACTGCGGTCCGGCCTGTGGGTGACCCTGGAGGCCACGGTGTTCGGCGCCCTGGTGGCGCTGCTCCTGTCGTTCGTCCTCGGCCTGATGTCGCTCAGCCGGCTCATGCTGTCGCGCGGGGTCTCCCGCGTGGTCGTGGAGTTCTTCCGCGGCACCTCGCTGTACGTGCAGCTGTTCTGGCTGTACTACGCGATGCCGCAGCTGACCGGGTACGAACTGACGCCGGTCGTCTGCGGGGTGCTGGCGTTCGGCCTGAACTACGGGGCGTACGGCGCCGAAGTGGTGCGCGGCGCGATCAACTCCGTGCCGCGCGGGCAGTACGAGGCGGCGCTCGCGCTGAACATGTCGCCGCTGCACCGGATGCGCAAGGTGATCCTGCCGCAGGCGTGGGTGCAGATGATCCCGTCGTTCACCAACCTGCTGATCCAGCTGCTGAAGGCCACCCCGCTGCTGTGGCTGATCTCGGCGGCGGACCTGATGACCGCCATCGAGAAGCTCCGCAGCCGTACGGGTGAGACCCTCACCGCCTACGTCACGCTGCTGGCCTGCTACTTCGTCCTGGCCTATGCGCTGACCCTGCTGATGAACCTGCTGGAGCGGTCCGCCAAGCGGCGGCTCGGCCTGGCAGCCGGCGGGAAGAGTCTGCTGAAGTCCCGCAGTGCCGTGACCGCCCAGGCCACCGGAGGTGCCCGGTGAACAGTGATTTCAACTGGGGCGCCGTCGGTGACGCGTTCCCCCTGCTGCTCAAGGGGTTCGAGACGACCCTGCTGGCCACGGTGTTCGGCACCCTGGTCGCCGCGGTCCTCGGGCTGGCCATCGCGGTCGCCGGGCGGGCGCCGTCCCGGCTGGTGACCGTGCCGGTGAAGGTGGTGATGGAGTTCATCCGCTCCACCCCGCTGCTGGTCCAGCTGGTGGGCGCGGCCGCGCTGTTCACCTCGGTGGAGCCGCTGACCATCGGCATCGTGGTGCTGGGCGTCCACTACGCCACGTACACCTCCGAGGTGTACCGCGCCGGGATCGACGGCGTACCGAAGGGCCAGTGGGAGGCGTGCCGGGCGCTGTCGATGACGCCCCGGCGGACCTGGCAGGCCGTGATCCTGCCGCAGGCGGTGCGCAACGTGGTGCCCGCGCTCGGCAACTACGCGATCTCGATGTTCAAGGAAACACCCTTCCTCGCCGTGATCACGGTGCACGAGATGGTCTTCGAGGCACGCGACTACGGAGCCCAACACTTCGTCTTCACCGAGGTGTTCACCCTCGCGGGACTGATCTTCCTGGTGGCGAGCTACCCCACCTCGCTGTTGATGAGAAAGCTGGAGAAGCGCCTTGGCCACTGACCCTCTGCAGAAGAAGACGGCCGCGGCCCCCGAGGCCGTCGTGCCGGTCGACACCTCCAAGGACGACGGACACCCGCTCGTCCGCTTCGACAAGGTCGTCAAGCGCTACGGCGACCACACGGTCCTGGACCAGCTGGAGTTCTCGGTCGAGCGCGGCGAGCACGTCACCCTGATCGGGCCCAGCGGCTCGGGCAAGACGACGATCCTGCGGCTGCTGATGACGCTGGAGAAGGTCAGCGACGGCGTGATCTGGATCAACGGCGAACCGCTGACCCATGTACGGGCGCCGGACGGCTCGCTGCGGCCGGCGTCCGAGAAGCACCTGCGGGCGGCCCGCCGGCGGATCGGCATGGTCTTCCAGCAGTTCAACCTCTTCCCCAACATGAAGGTGCTCCAGAACATCACCGAGGCGCCGGTCAACGTGCTCGGCATGGACCGCGACAAGGCGGAGACCCGCGCCCGGGAGCTGCTGGACCTCGTCGGTCTGTCCGGCAAGGTCGACGCGCATCCCTCGCAGCTCTCCGGCGGCCAGCAGCAGCGTGTCGCGATCGCCCGCGCGCTGGCGATGGAGCCGGAGATCCTGCTCCTGGACGAGGTGACATCCGCGCTGGACCCGGAGCTGGTGGCGGGGGTGCTGGAGCTGCTGAGCGACATCGCCCGCAACACCGACATCACGATGCTCTGCGTGACGCACGAGATGAACTTCGCCCGGGACGTCTCGGAGAAGGTGCTGATGTTCGACGCCGGACGGGTCGTGGAGTCCGGTTCGCCGGAAAAAATCTTCTCCGATCCCTCGCACGAACGCACGCGCGAATTCCTCAACGCGGTGCTGTGACCTCGGCATCCGTCGTCCGCGCATGACGGTGGCATATGCCATACGGGTGCGCCCCTGCTGACAGCTCCGGGGCGCACCCACAAGTCCGCGGGACCACCCCCCGAACAGGGCGGGGACGGCTATCGTGGTGGCGTGCCTCCGGCCGACAAGCCGGCCTCCGGTCACAACTGGTAGGGGGGAAACCGTGCCGTTGAAGCCCGAACCGACTGCTCCGTTCCACTCGGTTCAGTACGCCCTCCGCGTGCTCGAAACGGTCTCCACGCACGGCAGCGGTGTGACCGACGCGCAGATCTCCCGCGAGACGGGCCTGCCCATCGGCCACCTCTCGGCCCTGCTGCTGACGCTGCGCCGCGAGGGGTACGTGGAGCAGATCACCGACGGCGCGTACGTGGTGGGCGCCTCGCTGCTGCTGCTCGGCTCGGGCACGGCCCGCCGCCAGGCCCTGGAGATCAAGCTCCAGCAGACCCTGGCCCAGCTGCGCGACTCGGTCGGCGCAGCGGTCTACATCAGCCGGTACGTGGACGGCGAGATCCGCGTCACGCAGTACGCGGACAGCCCGCACACCCCCGCGGTCAACGAGTGGGTGGACTTCAGGTCGGCGGCGCACGCGTCGGCGATCGGCAAGTGCCTGCTGACCCAGCTCGACCAGAACGGGCGGCGCGACCACATCGCGCGGCACAAGACGGCCCGGCTCACCTCGCGGACGATCACCAGCGAGAAGGTCCTCTTCTCCAAGCTGGACAGCCAGCCGGCGACGGTTCCGGTGCTCGACCTCCAGGAGTACGCGGTGGGCACGGTCTGCGCGGCGGTGCCGCTCACCGCCGGATCGGCGGCGGGCTGCCTGGCCCTGTCGATGCCGGTGGAGGACGCCCACCGACTGCGCGCGGCGGCGGACACGCTGAACCGGCGCGCGGCCCCGATGCTGCTGTCGCTGGCGCTTTAGGACCTGTCTTCAAACTGCCGTCTGCCGGGCGACGCCATGCACGCACTCTCGCCGCACCGGCCCCAGACCCCGGTACGTCCAGTACAGGGGCCTGGGGCCGGCACACCGAGAGCACACACCTGACGCCGCCCGGCCGCCCTTCGGGCGACGACGGCAGTTTGAAGGCAGGCCCTAGGCGTGTCATCAGCACCCCTCGGGACCAGGTATTATTTTCGAGTCAGCAGGCGCCGCTAGCTCAGTTGGTTAGAGCAGCTGACTCTTAATCAGCGGGTCCGGGGTTCGAGTCCCTGGCGGCGCACAGACAACGCACGAGGCGGTTTCCGTATCCACGGAGACCGCCTCGTGCGTTTTGTGCTGCCCAGGGTCATGTACAGATGTTTTACACAGCCGTACTAGACACCTGTTTTAAACAGTCGTATATTCCTTGGCATGACGAACCCTCCGAGCACCACCGCCGCCGCATCCGGCGGCCTCGCCGGCCGTCGGGAGTGGACCGCCTTCGTGGTCCTGCTCCTCCCCCTCCTCCTGGTCTCGATGGACGTGTCCGTCCTCTTCTTCGCGATCCCGTCCATCGACCGGGACCTCGCCCCCAGCGCCACCCAGCAGCTGTGGATCTTCGATGTGTACGCCTTCGCCCTGGCGGGCCTGCTCATCACGATGGGCTCGCTCGGCGACCGCATCGGCCGCCGGAGGCTCCTGCTGATCGGGGCCCTCGCCTTCGGTGCCGCCTCGGTCTGCGCCGCCTACGCCACCAGCCCGGAGATGCTGATCGCGGCCCGCGCGGTGCTCGGGATCGGCGGGGCGACGCTGATGCCCTCGACCATCGGCCTGGTGCGCAACATGTTCCACAACGAGCAGCAGCGGGCGAAGGCCATCGGCATCTGGTCGGGCGCCATGGCCGGCGGGGTCGCGCTCGGCTCGGTGCTCAGCGGGGTGATGCTGGAGCACTTCTGGTGGGGCTCGGTGTTCCTGATCAACGTGCCCGCGATGCTGCTGCTGCTGGTGCTCGTCCCGCTGCTGGTCCCGGAGTTCAAGGACCCGAAGCCGGGCCGCTTCGACTTCCTGAGCGTGCCGCTGTCCATGGGCACCGTCCTGCCGGTGGTCTACGGCATCAAGGAGAGCGCCGCCCACGGACTCGACGCGCGGCGCGCCCTGATCATCGCCGCCGGGCTCGTCATCGGCTGGGTCTTCGTACGCCGGCAGCGCAGCCGCTCCGACGCGATGATCAGCCGGGAGCTGTTCCGGGGCCGCGGCTTCGGTGTCGGGATCGGGCTGAACGCGCTGGCCGCCTTCGCGATGATGGGCTCGGCCTTCTTCACCACCCAGTACCTGCAGTCGGTGCTCGGCATGAGCACGATGGAGGCCGCGCTGTGGAGCCTGGCCCCGTCCCTGGCGGTGGGTGCGGCGGCGCCCGCGGCGACCGCGATCGGCCAGCGGACCCAGCGTGCGTACGTCGTCTGCGGCGGGTTCGTCATCGGGGCGGCCGGCTTCGGCGTCTTCACGCTGGCCGGGACCGACTCGCTGGCCCTGCTGCTCATCGGCTCGGGCGTGATGAGCAGCGGCATCGTCGCCGTGATGGCCATGGTCTCGGACCTGGCGATGACCGCCAGCCCGCCGGAGAAGGCCGGTGCGGCCGCCTCGCTCCTGGAGACCGGGCAGGAGTTCGGCGGTGCGCTGGGCATGGCCCTGCTGGGTGCCGTCGCCACCGCGGTCTACCGGGCGGACATGCCCGCCTCGGCCCCGGACGTGGCCCGCAGGACCCTGCCGGGCGCGCTGACCACCGGTGACGACTCGCTGATCGCGATCGGCCGGGAGGCCTTCGTGCACAGCATGCGGTACGCCTCGGTGACCGGTTCGCTGATCCTGCTGACGGGGGCCGTGCTGGCCGCGACCCTGCTGCGCCGGGCGACCCGTCCGGCGCCCCCCGCCGCCGAGGCGCCGGTGGCCGGGGCTCCCGAGGCGCCCCAGGTCCCCGCGCGGGTCTGATCATGCCCTCGCCGGACGGCGAAAGGGCGAGCCCCGGGGTGGTGTCCCACACCACCCCGGGGCTCATTGTGCTGCCCGCCGACAGCACGTCCGTTACGCCGTACGGGAGCCGGCGAAACGTCGGTACTGTCAGAACTGCACGTCGGAGCACGCGTAGAACGCGTTGGCGGTGTCCGCGACGTTCCAGACGCTCAGGATGATGTGCTTCCCCGACTTCTGGGTGGGGATGGTGCCCTGCTGGGTCAGGGTCGCCGGGGGCTGCTGGTTGTTGTACGGCACCGTCATGAACGGCTGCGGTTCCAGGTCGGAGCGCTTGAGCGGCTTGGTGGGGTCCCAGCCGTCCTTGGTGATGTAGTAGCGGAAGTCCGACGTGGCGTGGCGGGCGGTGAACTGCCAGCGGAAGCTGAAGCCCTGACCGGCCGTCACCTTGGTGGCGGGCCATTCGCCGTTGCGCGGGTCGTCGAGCTGCGCGAACTCACCGTGGCCGCCGGAGCAGATCGCCCCGTCCGCGGGACCGGCCTCCGGGAAGCCCTTGGGGCCCTCGACGCTCTGCGGCTCCCACTGGATGTTGCCGCAGCCCGTCACCGTGCCGTTGGCACACAGCTTCTGACGGCTGATCGGGTTGTCCGTGTAGCCGTGGCTGCTGGCGCTGCTGGTCGCGAACATCGAGACGCCCGCTACCGCGAGGCCCACCAGGGCCGCACTTGCCTTCATACGCATTGCTGTCGCTCCTCGGATGCGTGGGGGGAGGGGGGATTCCATGAGCATTGCTGTGCGCGCGGGTTCTGCGGTCTAGACCAAGGCCTAGATTATTGACGCGGCTTGAACATGTCCAGACCAATGAGCGCGTGATTCCGGTTGCCCCGAAAGCTCCCCCCACCCGGCGTCAGGCGCCGTCACCCCCGGCCCGGCCGGTGTAGAAGGCCACCGTCAAGTCCTTGACCAGGGCCTTGCGTTCGTAGTCGTCGAGTTCTACGAGGCCCCGGGCGGTCAGCCGGGTCACGGTGTCATCGACCGCGTCCACGACCGTGGTCAGCACGCTGTCCCGGTGCTTGGCGTCGATGGCCGCGATGCGGCGCCGCTGCATCGCCGCCGCCACCTCCGGCGCGTACTCGATGCCGGTCGGCTGGGCCGAGTACACTTCGATGCCGGCCGGTTCGCAGTCCGCCTTCAGCATCCGCGTCAGCGCGTCGCCGACCGCCTCCGCGTTGCGCAGGGTGTGCGCGTCCTCGTGGAAGGCGTCGGCGGGCAGCTGGGACAGGACCCGCGCCATCGCCGCCTCGACCTGCTCGCGCAGGTACTCCTCGTGGCCCTCGATCCCCAGCACCGCCCGCACGGTGTCCTTGACCCGCCACACGACCAGGACGACGACCCGCAGAGCCGTTCCGTTCGCGTCCACCGCGGGCAGCGGCTCGCTGCGCCAGTGCCGCAGCCGTACGTCGACCCGGCGGCGCAGCAGCAGCGGACTGACCCACATCAGCCCGGTCCGCCGCACGCTGCCCCGGTACTGGCCGAAGAGCGTGAGCACCCACGCGTATCCGACCCGTCCCCGGCTCAGCCCGCCGAGCGCGAACAGCACCACGGTCGCGAGGACGACGAGCGCCGCCCAGGCGCCCGTGCCGAGCCCGTCGTACGGTCGCGGACCGAGCCCGACCCTGGCCGACAGCGCGTCCGGCACCGCGCCCGTCCACCACAGGACACCGGCCGCGGCCACGGTCCCGCCGAAGCCGGTGAGCAGGGCGGCCCAGCCGGGCAGCGCGGGCCCCGGCCGTTCGTGGAGCCGGGGGTCGGCGTCGGGCGCCGGCCGGGTCGAGGGCCGCACCTGCGGGGTCCTCGGCACGGGCGGCCGCCGCACCCCGGCCCCCGGCTCGCCCCCGCCCGCCCGCCGCACGACGCTCCCGGGCAGGGCGGCGGCGTCGGCCCCGGGCCGCTGGTCCTCGCGGAAGAGCAGGTGCACGGGGATGGTGGCGGTGCGCTCGTTGGCGATGACGGCCTGGTGCCGCCCGGTGTCCCGGACCGAGTCGGTACGCGGGGGCCCGGCGTCGGGCCCGGGTACGCGGGTGGCGGTCTCGGCCTCCGCCCCGGCTGCGACTCCGGCTCCGGCTCCGGCTCCGGCTCCGGCCCCGGCTCCGGCTCCGGCGAGAACGAGGACGGGCTCGGGAGCGTCGGCATCGGCGTCGGCGTCGGCGTCGGCGTCCGACGGCGGGTCGGCATCGGGCGCGGGTACGGTCGCGGGCGCGGTCCCGTCCACCGCTACGGCCACCGCCTCGTCCTTTTCGGCCGCGTCCCGCTCCCCGGCCGACGGCACCGAGACGGAGGCCGAGGTCGCACCGAGCGGCCCCCTGCGGTCGTCCTCACCCGGCACGAGATCGAGCACCAGGTCCACGACGGAGTCGGACGCGGCCTCGGCACGGGGTCCCTCCTCCGCGCGCACGCCGGCACCCGCCGGCTCGTCCTCGCTCCCCGGCACGTCGACCACCACCTCACCCCCGGCGGGCACCGAGACCGCGACCGGCCCGAAGACCGGGGCCGCCCCGGAAACGGAGTCCGAGACCGGGACCGCGTCCCGCACCGGCACCGCGTCCCGCACCGGGACCGCGTCCCACACCCCATCGCGAACCGGCACCGCGTCCCGCACCCCGCCAGAAACCGGCACCGCGTCCTCCACCGCCTCCGCGGCCCGCTCCCCCGCTGCCGCCCAGGCGTCCGTGACGCTGCCGGCGCCGCCCGGACCGACCCATTCCCGTACCGGGACCGTCCCGTATCTCTCCTCCCCGTACTCCGGCTCCTGCCCGTACTCCGGCTTCCCGGAGCTGTCCGACACCGTGGATCGCATTACCGCCTCCGTCATGTGCGTCGTCGTGTCACGCGAAGAGTCGCCGCCAGGTCTCCGGGCCCGGATAGCCGTCGGCCTCCGTGCCCCGCCAGCCCTGGGCCTTCTGGAAGGCCTCGACATTGCGCCGGTCCGCCTCGGTCCACCGAGGGTCGGGGCCCGACAGGTAGTACGTGCCGTATCCCTTCTTCACCAACTGTTTGCCGAGCCTGTCGACATGGGTGTTGGACTGACCCGGCCGGAAATAGCCCCGCCCGGGGAAGGCCGGAACCCCCGCCGGGCCGTTCTGGCCGCTCGCGGCGGGGATGTCGTGGCCGGTTCCGGTCACCAGCAGCTCCCAGGTGTCGGGGCCGGGGATGCCGTCGGCCTCGGCGCCCTTCCAGCCCTGGGCCTCCTGGAACGCCCGGGTCGCCTGCCGGTCGGCATCGGTCCAGACGGGATCGGGGCCGACCTTGTAGAAGCGCTTGCCGCCCCGGGCGACGAGCATCGTGCCGAGCCGCGTGACGTTCGCGTTGTTCGCGCCCGGCCCGAACTCCGCCGCGCCGGGGAACGGGGCCGGGGTCGCCTCGCTGCCGCCGTTTCCCGAGGTCAGCCCCTTGTAGCGGTAGGCGACATAGCTGCCGGAGTTGGTCCAGTAGGCCAGGGGCGTCGTCTGCTTGCGGGCGTGCGGCTTGGTCTGCTCGTACGCCGTGTAATAGGTGTGCGTGTAGTCGGTCCAGCCGCCGAAGATCGTGACGTGGGAGCCCTTGGCGGGGTCGGCGAGGTTGTGGAAGAGCAGGATGTCGCCGGGCTGGAGGTCCTCGCGGGCGATGCGCGTGCCGTACGTGGCGAGGCTGCCGGTCCACTCGTTGCCCGCCAGGTTCCAGGCCATCGACACATAGCCGGAGCAGTCCTGCCGGTACCCGTCCGACCAGTACTTCTCCATGCTGTACGGGACCTGCGCGGTGACCCACTTCTTGGCGCGGTTGATGATGTCGGCCCGGGTCGTCGGCCGCAGCACGGGCGCCGCCGTGTCGGCCGCGGGGGCTCCCTGGACGCCGGACCCCGGCCCCCGCAGCGGTCCCGGTCCGCCCTGGGGGCTGTCCGGCAGCGGTCCCGCCAGACCGGTCAGCGCTCCCGTGCCGGGCACCGGGGCCGGATCGGCGACCGCCCCCGCGGACTCCAGCACGCCGGCGCTCAGCACCACCCCGGCAGTGGTGAACAGCACCATCACGCGCCGCGCGCCGTGCGCGGCCGGGTTCCCCCCGTGCCGCGTGGGCAGTCCGCCGGCCGCGGAGCGCCGCTGGGCGGCGCAGCCCGGACAGGGGCAGTCGATGGCGGGTACGTACTCCTCGAAGGCCGGCACAGTCATGCGAATCCCTCCGCAGTCGTCAAGATCTTTGGGCGCATCTGCACGGGCGTCAGTGTCTCAACTGTCCTGACATACCGCATTTTGACGGATAGAAGAGAAAAAACGACCATCCGACAGGCCGGGATAGAGATGAAATGGTCGGGAGCACCACTCGGGATCGGGTAGAGTTCTCCAGGTCAGCAGGCGCCGCTAGCTCAGTTGGTTAGAGCAGCTGACTCTTAATCAGCGGGTCCGGGGTTCGAGTCCCTGGCGGCGCACGCACAGTCAAGGCCCTCTCACTCCAGGTGAGGGGGCCTTGACAGTTTTCGCGCACCGGCCCCGGGCCGGTGCCAATCGCGTCGTCGCGTCCAGCAGTTGGCCGGCCGCTGCGGGACGGGCCTCGCACAGCTCCCTCGTACGGGGCCCTTGTACGGGACCGGAGTCGAACAGGCATCATGCTCTGAGCCCGTCGGCCGCGTTTCAGGGGGAGACGCGGCGGACGAAACGACCGAGCGACCGCGCAGCCCCGCCTGCGTGCAGGGGGACGACCCATGACGTCGACGCCGCCGGGTGACCGGCAGGACAACGACCCTTCCCGGACCACGCGGCTCCGCATACCCGGGCAGGACGACGACCCGTCCCGGACGGCCCGGCTCCGCATACCCCGGCAGGAGGACGACCCCTCCCGGACGACCCAGCTCCGCATACTCCGGCCCCTGCGCTCCGGCGGTCACCGACGCCGGCAGCCCAAGCCGCTTCCCCGGTACGACTACGAGCACTACAGCCGGCTCGCCGGGCCCCTGACCCAGCCCGACCCGGCGAAGCCGTACACCGTGAAGTACCGCTCGCTCCTCTCCCAGGAGCCGCACCGGGTGCGCGCCGCGCTCCTGCTGGGCGCGGCCCCGCTGGTCTCGCTCGGCCTCTTCGTCTGGCTGATGCAGCCCGAGCACTGGACGCAGCGCGACCCGAACCTCAAGAACGACACGCTGCTCGTCCTCGACGTCGTGATGCTGGTCTCGATCGGCCTGATCGAGCTGTTCCGCACGATGAACGTCCTGTCCAACGCGCACGCCACGCTGGTCGCCCGCGACCCGGTCCCGGTCGTCCCGGAGAACGGCACCCGGGTCGCCTTCCTCACCTCCTTCGTCCCGGGCAAGGAGCCCCTGGAAATGGTGACGAAGACCCTGGAGGCCGCGGTGCGCATCCGCCACCGCGGGCTGATGCACGTCTGGCTGCTCGACGAGGGCGACGACCCGGCGGTGAAGGCGGTCTGCGAGCGGCTCGGCGTCCACCACTTCTCCCGCAAGGGCGTGGCGCACTGGAACCAGGCCAAGGGCCCGCACCGGGCGAAGACCAAGCACGGCAACTACAACGCGTGGCTCGACGCGCACGGCGACGCGTACGACTTCTTCGCCTCGGTCGACACCGACCACGTACCGATGCCCAACTACCTGGAGCGGATGCTCGGCTACTTCCGCGACCCGGACGTCGGCTTCGTCATCGGCCCGCAGGTCTACGGCAACTACGACACGTTCGTCACCAAGGCCGCCGAGTCGCAGCAGTTCCTCTTCCACGCGCTGATCCAGCGCGCGGGCAACCGGTACGGCGCCCCGATGTTCGTCGGCACCAGCAACGCGGTGCGGATCTCCGCCCTCAAGCAGATCGGCGGGCTGTACGACTCGATCACCGAGGACATGGCGACCGGCTTCGAGATCCACCGCGCCCGCAATCCGCGCACCGGCCGCAAATGGCGCTCCGTGTACACCCCGGACGTGCTGGCCGTGGGCGAGGGGCCCACCGCGTGGACGGACTTCTTCACCCAGCAGCTGCGCTGGTCGCGCGGCACCTACGAGACGATCCTCAAGCAGTACTGGAAGGGCTTCGGCTCGCTGCCCGCCGGCAAGCTCTTCAACTACACCATGATGATCATCTTCTACCCGATGTCCGCCATGAACTGGATACTCGCGGCCCTGAGTTGCGCGCTGTTCCTGGGCATGGGCGCGTCCGGCGTGCAGATCGACCCGACGGTCTGGATGATGCTCTACGGCAACGCCTCCGCCCTCCAGATCGGCCTGTACGTCTGGAACCGCCGGCACAACGTCTCGCCGCACGAGCCCGAGGGCTCCGGCGGGCTGGCCGGCATGGTGATGTCCGCGCTCTCCGCGCCGGTCTACGCCCGCTCGCTGATGGACGCCGTGCTGCGCCGCAAGAGCTCCTTCGTGGTGACGCCCAAGGGCGACTCCTCCAGCCCGGACACGCTGTTCGGCACGTTCCGTATCCACCTCTTCTTCATCGCGGTCTTCGGCGGCTCCATCGTGGCCTCGTACGTGCTGGGCCACAGCCACCCGGCGATGGTCACCTGGGCCTCGCTGGCCCTGCTGATCACGGCGGCACCGGTCATCGGCTGGCAGTACACCGTGCGCGCGGAGAAGAAGAAGCGCCGCGCGGGAACGCCACCGCCCGCGGCACCTCCTCGGCCGCTGCCGCAGCCGGAGACATCGGCCCGGGGGCACCGGGCCGGAAACGACGAGACCATGCAGATCGCCCTGGGGGGTCGTAAGAAATGAAGTACCGTCCGAGCCGCCGTACCCGCCGCATGGCGATCAGTACGGCGGTGGTTCTCGCGCTCGCGGGGGCGAACGGGCCGTGGCTGTACCGTTTCGGCACCGAGCGCTACCACGACTACAAGATCAACCGGGCCGGCTACAAGGCGGACAACGGCCACTGGGACTTCCTGGACATCCCCTCCGAGTTCCGGATCAACACGATCCACGCGGCGCTCCTGCACACCGGCAAGGTGCTGCTCGTCGCCGGTTCGGGCAACAACCAGAAGAACTTCGACGCCAAGAGCTTCCGCTCGGTGCTGTGGAATCCCAGGACCAACACCTTCAAGAACATCCCCACGCCCAAGGACATGTTCTGCGCCGGTCACACCCAACTCCCCGACGGCAAGCTCCTCATAGCCGGCGGCACCAGACGGTACGAGAAGCTCAAGGGCGACGTCACCAAGGCCGGCGGCCTGATGATCGTGCACAACGAGGACCCCGACAAGCCGGTCACCCTCCCCGCCGGCACCCGCTTCACCGGCAAGGGCAACGGCAAGACCTTCGTCACCAAGGACCCGGTCCTGGTGGAGAAGGCCACCAAGGTCTTCGACAAGGAGACCGGCGCCTTCCTGCGCAACGACCCGGGATACGGCCGGATCTACGTCGAGGCCGAGAAGTCCGGTACGCAGTACGAGACGGGCGCCGAGGACAACTACCGCGTCCAGGGCCTGACCGGCTCCGACGCCCGCAACGTCTACGGGATCGCCCAGAAGCTCGCCCTCGACAAGAAGGACTTCCAGGGCATCCGGGAGGCCTTCGAATTCGATCCGGTGGCGGAGAAGTACATCACCGTCGACCCGATGAACGAGGCCCGCTGGTACCCGACGCTGACCACCCTGGAGGACGGCAAGGTCCTCGCCCTCTCCGGTCTGGACGAGATCGGGCAGATCGTCCCGGGCAAGGACGAGATCTACGACCCGGAGACCAAGGAGTGGGAGTACACCGGCATCGTCCGGAAGTTCCCCACCTACCCGGCGGTCTTCCTCCTCGACGACGGCAAGCTCTTCTACTCCGGCTCGAACGCCGGCTACGGCCCCGCCGACGTCGGCCGCGACCCGGGCGTCTGGGACCTGGCGACCAACAAGTTCACCAAGATCCCCGGCCTGAGCGACCCGGACAAGATGGAGACCTCCGCGACGGTGCGGCTGCCTCCGGCCCAGGACGAGAAGTTCATGGTGATCGGCGGGGGCGGCGTCGGCGAGTCCGAGAAGTCCAGCGAGAAGTCCCGGCTGGTGGACCTCAAGGACCCCGACCCCGAGTTCAAGGACGGCGCCTCGCTGGACGAGGGCACCCGCTACCCGAGCGCGTCCCTGCTCCCCGACGACTCCGTCCTGGTCACCGGCGGCTCCAACGACTACCGGGGCCGCAGCGACTCCGACGTGCTCCAGGCCCGGCTGTACGACGCGAAGACGGACACCTACCAGCGGGTCGCCGACCCGGCCGTGGGCCGCAACTACCACTCCGGGTCCGTGCTCCTGCCGGACGGCCGGGTCATGATCTTCGGTTCCGACTCGCTCTACTCCGACAAGGCCAACACCCGGCCCGGCGTCTTCGAGCAGCGCATCGAGATCTACACCCCGCCCTACCTCTACCGCGACTCCCGGCCCGAGCTGACGGCGGGCCCGAAGAAGATCGAGCGCGGCTCCACGGCGGTCTTCACCACCCACCAGGCCCGGTCCATCACCTCGGCGAAGCTGATGCGGCCGAGCGCGGTCACCCATGTCACCGACACCGACCAGCGCTCGGTGGCCCTGGACCTGAAGAAGGCGGACGGCACGATCTCGGTGACCGTGCCCGAGAACCGGGCGCTGGTGCCGTCGGGCTGGTACATGCTCTTCGTCACCGACGACCGGGGCACCCCGTCCGAGGGCACGTGGGTGGAGGTGCCGTAGGAGGCGCTATTTCGTGGCGCGGACCAGGTCCAGCGCGTAGGCGGGCCACCACTCGCCCGCCTTCGGGCCGCCCCGGCAGTCGCCGTCCGACTCGCCGGGGCGCTTGATCCACAGGTACGCGTCGACCAGGCCGTCGCCCGTGTCGGCGGTCGGCGGCTCGCCGAGGGCCCGGCCCGGCGGATTGCACCAGGTCTCCTCGGAGTCGGACGCGGTGTACGGGCCGTTGCCGTTGCGGCTGGTGTCGATGACGAACGGCTTGCCGCCGACCTTCGCCGACAGCTGCCTGCCGAATTCCTTGCTGGCGGCGGTGGTCTGGAAGTTGGACACATTGACCGCGAAGCCGTCCGCCGCCCCGATGCCCGCCCGCAGCAGCGAGTCGAACAGCGCGTCGGGGGTGCGCCAGCCGGCGTTGCCCGCGTCCAGGTAGACCCGGGTGCCCGGCTGCTTCTTCAGCCGCTCCACCGCGCCCTTGAGCAGGTCGTAGCGCTCCTCGTGCAGCTTCCGCGGGGTGCAGCCGTCGACCAGGTGCACCACCGCGTCGGGCTCCAGGATCACGGTGGCACCGCGGTCCCCGATGCCCCGCGCGACGGCCTCCACCCAGGCGCGGTACGCGTCGCCGTCGGCCGCCCCGCCCTTGGAGAACTGCCCGCAGTCGCGGTGCGGGATGTTGTAGAGGACGAGCAGCGCCCGCCGGTCCGCCTTCGCCGCCGCCCGCGTGAAGCCCTTCGCCTCGGCCTCCGGATTCTCCGCGCCGACCCACTCGGCGACCGGCTGCTCGGCGATGCGCCGGATCAGCGCGGCGGCCTCGGCGTTGCCGTCCTTGGTGTACGCGGCGACCTGACGGGCGGCGGTCCCGTCCGGGTTCACCCAGTACGGGACCGTGCCGGCGGGCCGCTGGCCGATACCGGCGGGATTCCCGCCGCCCTCGCTCGCGCCCGCGCCGGCCCGGTCGCCGTCACCCTTGCCGTCCTCGGAGGCGGAGCAGCCGGCGAGCAGGAGCACCAGGCCCGCCGCCGCGGCCACCCCACGCATGGCGAACCGGCCGTTGTGACTGCCGTACATCCACTCCCCCTCGGGTGCGAGGGCGGTGCCCTGTCGCATCGCGGCCCATCCTGGCACAGCGCGCGGGGGCGGCCACGGCCTTGTGCGGTTTCGCCACCGGGCCGTTACGGCGGTTTCACCGCGCTCTGCCCCGGTTCGTCGCCTGCGGAGGGTGACCGATTATCGACGTAACGTCAGAAATGCTCTGGGCGGGCGGAGTTCGTCCCCCTACAGTGGGCGTGCGGCGGACCCGGACGCCACCGACCTCCCGTGTCCGCGCCGGGCCACTCCCGCGGCCCGCGCACCGCGGTCGAGGACCGGCCCGGCCCGCCGCCCGGAGGACGGGCGGCGGGCCGGGCCGTGTGCCATGTGCCGCGATCTCAGACGGCCCCGGCGGGAACCTTCTCCTCGGCACTCTCCCCGGCGCTCCGCTCTCCGGTGCTCTTCTCCGCGGTGAGGTAGGCGGAGACGACCACGTTCGCGGTGTACGAGCGCGAGGCGCGGTCGTACGTGCCGCCGCAGGTGATCAGCCGGAGTTCCGCCCGGCCGTCCTCGCGGGGGCCGTACGCCTTCTGGGCGTCGAACCGTTCGCGGGTGAGGACCTGGACGTCGTCGATGGTGAACTCGGCGACGGTGCCGTCGGTGCGGGTCACGTCGACCTTCGCGCCGGGGCGGGCCGCGCTGAGCCCGTAGAAGACGGCCGGCTTGGTCTCGGTGTCGACATGGCCGACGAACAGGGCGGGGCCCTTGGCTCCGGGCTCGGTGCCGGCGCCGTACCAGCCGACGGTCTGGGGCGTGTCGAAGGACGGCGGCTCGATCGCGCCCTCGGCGTCCAGGTCCCGGGGGACGACGGGGGCCCGGATACCGATCGACGGGATCTCGACGCTCTGCGGCGCCACGCCCGCGATCGGCTTGTGCGCCGGGGGCAGCGGCACGCCGAGCGGACGTCCGACCGCGGCGACGTCGCCCGTGGTCGGGGCCGAGCCGATGCCCGAGCCGTCGGTGATCCCGCGCCCCCACAGCCACAGACCCAGCAGGATGACGGCCCAGGCCACTCCGGTGAGCAGCCTGCCGTGACCGGCCGAGTCCTCCGGGGCCGACATGTCAGTCGGCGGCCGGGCGGCGGCGGCGCACGCTGCGGAACGCGACGGCGACGGCGGCGACGGCTGCCAGGGCGAGGCCGATCACCTCGTGGGCGGTGCCGGGACCGGCCTGCTCGGTCGCCTCACCCGCGAGCGCGGCGGTACCTCCGCCACCGGCCCGGACCGGGGCGACGGGCATCGGCCGGTTGCGGTGGACCACGGTGACGACGGCGGACGCCTTGGTGCGCTTGTCGTCCTTGCAGACGGCCTGGACGTCGTAGTCACCGGGCTCGGCGTCCGAACGGATGCGGGCCTCGGCGAAGAGGGCGGCCCGGTCGGCGCCGGGCGAGAAACGCGCCTGGGAGACGAAGGCGTCGGAACTCCCGGTGGCCTCCTTGCCCTTGCAGCCGGCGAACTCCAGGTCGACCTCGCCGCCCGGGGCGACGGACGAGGGGCTGACCGACAGGGTGGCCCGGGACCGTGGGTCCTCGTGGCCGGAACCGGCTTCGGCCAGTGCCGAGGGGACGGGCACCAGGGTCGCCGCGGCCACCGCGGCGGCACAGAACGTGAGGGGTATGGAACGCATCGTGAACCTCCTGATGGCAGGTTCACGCGTGCGGGGACTTTTCGCATCCGCAGCGCGGGGGCGCTGGGCCGGTGGAGTGTGGGGGGACGGGCGCGGTCCGGGCCCGCCCCCCACCGCAATCCGGTGTCAGCCCAGGTCGACGAGGTCGACCAGGTCCGCGATGGAGTCGACCACCGTGGACGGCCGGAACGGGTACTTGTCGATGTCGGCGACCGTGGTGAGCCCGGTGAGCACCAGGAACGTCTGCATGCCCGCCTCCAGACCGGCCAGCACGTCGGTGTCCATCCGGTCGCCGATCATGGCGCTGGACTCGGAGTGGGCGCCGATCGCGTTGAGCCCGGTGCGCATCATCAGCGGGTTGGGCTTGCCCGCGAAGTACGGGGCCTTGCCGGTCGCCTTGGTGATGAGGGCGGCGACGGAGCCGGTCGCGGGCAGCGGGCCCTCGGCGGACGGGCCGGTCTCGTCGGGGTTGGTGCAGATGAAGCGGGCGCCGCCGTTGATCAGCCGGATCGCCTTGGTGAGCGCCTCGAAGGAGTACGTACGCGTCTCGCCGAGCACCACGTAGTCGGGGTCGTGGTCGGTGAGGACGTAACCGATGTCGTGCAGCGCGGTGGTGAGCCCGGCCTCGCCGATGACGTAGGCGGTGCCGCCGGGCCGCTGGTCGTCGAGGAACTGGGCGGTCGCGAGGGCCGAGGTCCAGATGTTCTCGACGGGCACGTCCAGGCCCATGCGCTGGAGGCGGGCGTGCAGGTCGCGGGCGGTGTAGATCGAGTTGTTGGTCAGGACCAGGAAGGGCAGTCCCGAGTCACGCAGCCGCTTGATGAAGGCGTCCGCACCGGGGATGGGCGTCCCCTCGTGGATGAGGACTCCGTCCATGTCGGTGAGCCAGGACGAGATCGGCTTGCGCTCTGCCATGTGGGACTCCAGTTGCCGTACGCCAGGTGCGGGGACGCCGGCGGCACCGCGTTGTGCAGCGCCGACGTACCCGAGTTTAGGCCGACTGTTCGACGTGGAGGTACTGCCTGACCGGGGCGGATGCCCGGCGTCGCGCGCAGCGCCCGACCGGGCGGATGCTCAGCGGGCGCGCGTACCGCCCGACCGGGCCGATGCTCGGGAGGTGCGCGCACCCCCCGACCGGCGCGCGTGTCCGGCGTCGCGGGCGCCGCCCCGCCGGGCGGATGCTCAGCGTTGCGCGCGGCGGGTCCGCCGGGCCGCGATCACCATCGCCCCGCCGCCGATCAGGAAGCCGGAGACGGTGAGGGCGGGCAGCGGTACGGGGACGGAGATGCCGGTCCTGGCGAGTTCCGGGACTCCCGCGGGGTCGGTGCCGGTGCCGCCGGGGCGGCGGCCGGGGTCGGCGTAGCCCTCCTCGCCCTTCCCCCTGCCCGTGCCGTTGTGCTGCTCCTGATCCTGGCCGATGCCGCCCACGTCTTCCCTTCCCGCGCTCTCGCGCTCGCCGTCCGTCTCGCCGGTCTCGCCGCTGTCGGTGCCGTCCCCGTCGGATGCGTCCTCGACCACCGTGAACGGGTAGTCGTCGGACTCGCCGACCCACTCCCCGTCGCCGTCCTTCGTGCCCCTGCCGGTGGTGTCCGCGCCGCTTCCGGCGCCCCGCCGCTGGACGATCGCGGCGTTCGCGGTGATCCGGCCGGGGCTGGTGTCGGACGTGAAGGCGAGCCGGACCTGGACGGTGACGGTGTGGCCGGCGGGCACGGTGAATCCGGGGAACGAGTCGTCGCCGGCCCCGCCGAAGACCCCGATGTGCTCGTCCCGGTCCGTCGTCTCCCAGGTCACGCGGTGTTCGACGCCGGGGTGGGCGCGCTCGGAGAACTCCAGCTGGATCTGGTCCGAGGTCAGGGCGCGGTCCTCGTCGGTGAGGACGAGCACGGGGTGGATGGCGCGGCAGGACTCCGTGGTGGTGTTCGTCAGGTCCAGGAACCAGGTGCCGTAGCCGCCGCCGGACGCGTAGGTGTCGGGCCCGCCGTGGATGCGGGTGTCGATCGGGAAGTCGGTCGCCCCCGGCTTCCCGCAGGCGGGCTGCTGCTCGGCGGTGGCGGACTCGGACGGGGCGGACGGGGCCAGGCGGGTGGCCGGACCGGCGACGGGGTTGCGCTGCGGCGCGGCGGAGGCGGTCGCCCCGCCGAGGACCACGGGCATGACGCTCGCGGCGGCCAGCCCGAGCGCGAGTCCGTGCCGGGGCCGGCCGGCTCCGGGGGGCTCGGGGGACTCGGGAGGCTCGGGTGATTCGGGGGGCATGGCGGCCAGCCCTTCACTTCTCGCGGAAACGGTCGGCGCGCCCCGGGTCCGGAGTTCACCGGTCTGGTCGTGCTCCGCCGGTCACGCCGTGCTGCCGGCCGGGCGGACGGCACCGCTCGCGGAACACGCACTGGGCGGCGACCCTGCCACGCGCGCACGGGCGGCCCGCGCAGGCGCGGCGCCGGGCGCCCCGGACGGCGGCACGGCCCCGCCCGATCGGCCGAGCCGGACGACGGGGACGGGCCCCGGGCGGGCGTCGGCGGCCACCCGACCACCCCGGCCCCCCGACCACGGTGACCGGCCACCCCGACCGCCCGGCCACCCGGCCACCCGGCCACCCGGCCACCCGGCCGACAACGGTGACCGGCCCCCACGCGGGCATCGCCGCCCGCCCCTGCCTGCCACCGCCCGCCCCGGGTAGATCGGCCCGGACCCGGACGGCCGTCGGTCACCGCCAGCTCAGCCCAGTCCGGCGGGGACCGGCCCCCGCCCGTCCGCCGCCGCCTCGTCCACCCGGCCGAACAGTGGGGCGAGGACCAGTTGCGCCGCCCCTTCCGCGACCGGCCGGTCCCCTCCCCCGGCGGCGACGACCGGCACCGGGACGCCGTCGGCCCCGTCGCGCCCCGCCCGTTCGTCGAGCACGGCGCGGACCCCGCGTACGTACGTGCCGGGGTCGGCGGCGACGGTGCGGCCGCCCAGGACCACCCGGCCGATGTCGAGCAGCCCGACGAGGTTGGCGGCTCCGGTCCCGAGCACCCTGGCCGCCTCGGCCGCGTCGCCCCGGTGCGCGGCGGCCAGGCACAGCGCTTCGAGGCAGCCGCGCCCGCCGCAGCCGCACGGGATGCCGTCCAGCTGCACGGTCTGGTGGCCGAACTCCCCGGCCCCCGTCCTGGCCCCCCGGTGCACCGCCCCGCTGAGCACGAGCCCCGCGCCGAGGCCGGTGCCGAGGTGGAGGTAGGCGAAGTCGGCGGGGCCGGGCGCCTTGAGGGCGAGGCCGAGGGCGGCGGCGTTGGTGTCCTTGTCGAGGACGACGGGCAGCCCGGTCCGGTCGGCCAGGGCGTCCCGCAGCGGGTACCGGTCCCACTGCGGGAACCCGGTGACGCGGTGCAGCACCCCGCCCCGGTGATCCAGCGGCCCCGGCACGGCGACGCCCACCCCGAGCACCGGCAGCACCCCGTCCCCCCGCACGGCGGCGACCGCCCCGGCCGCCGCCGCCAGCACCTCGTCCGCCGGGGCCCCGAAGTCCAGCGGAGCCGTACGGCTCCCGGCCACGGCCCCCGCGAGGTCCACGAGCACCACGGTCAGCACGTCGCGGTCCAGGTGCAGCCCCACCGCGTGCCCGGCCTCCGGGACCAGCCGCAGCACGGTCCTGGGCTTGCCGCCCGTGGAGGCGCGCCGGCCCGCCTCGGTGGCCAGGCCCTCGGTCCGCAGCCGGGCGGTGATCTTGCTGACGGCCTGCGGGGTGAGCCCGGTGCGCTCGGCCAGTTCGAGCCGGCTGATGCCGCGCTCGCCGGCCACCCGCAGCAGGTCCAGCACGAGTGCCGCGTTGTGGCTGCGCAGGGCGGGCAGATTGGCGCCGCTGTTGCTCCTGTTCACGCGCCCATTGTCCCCTGCGCTTGCACTTTGGCAACAGCGTTGCCAAAGTGGGAGTCATGACCGCCCACACCACCTCCGGTACCACCGGCTCCCCCCTGCGCGTCGGACTCGTCGGCTACGGCCTGGCGGGGTCCGTCTTCCACGCCCCGCTGATCACGGCGACCGGGGGCCTCGCCCTGGACACGGTCGTCACGACGGACGAGGGGCGCCGCGCGCAGGCTCGCGCCGCCTGCCCCGGCGTGCGGTTCGCCGCGTCGCCCGAGGAACTGTGGCAGCGGGCGGACGAGCTGGACCTGATCGTCATCGCCTCGCCGAACCGGACGCACGTACCGCTGGCGCGGGCGGCGCTGGAGGCCGGGATGCCGGTGGTCGTGGACAAGCCCGTCGCCGGTACCGCGGCCGAGGCGCGGGAGCTGGCGGCGCTGGCCGATGAGCGCGGGCTGCTGCTCTCGGTGTTCCAGAACCGCCGCTGGGACAACGACTTCCTGACTCTGCGCGCGCTCCTCGCGGACGGCGCGCTGGGCGAGGTGCGGCGCTTCGAGTCGCGGTACGAGAGGTGGCGGCCCGGCTTGAAGGGCGGCTGGCGCGAGTCGGGCGACCCGCGCGAGATCGGCGGGCTGCTGTACGACCTGGGCAGCCATGTCGTCGACCAGGCGCTGACGCTGTTCGGCCCGGTGGTCCGGGTGTACGCGGAGTCGGACGTACGGCGTCCGGGCGCGGCGGCCGACGACGACACGTTCCTGGCGCTCACGCATGCCTCCGGGGTCCGCTCGCACCTGTATGTGAGCGCGACGGCGGCCCAGCTCGGCCCGCGTTTCCGGGTGCTGGGGTCAGAAGCCGGCTTCGTGAAGTACGGCCTCGACCCCCAGGAGGCCGACCTGCGCGAGGGCGCCCGCCCGGCCGACGGCGGGGCGTGGGGCGAGGAGCCCGAGGAGCTGTGGGGCCGGCTCGGCTCGGGCGAGTCCCCGCTGACGGGCGGCGGCACCCCGGTCCGCACGCTGCCGGGCGACTATCCGGCGTACTACGCGGCGGTCGCGGACGCGCTGCGCGGAAAGGGCGACAATCCGGTGACCGCCCTTCAGGCCGCCGAAGCGCTGGACGTCCTGGAGGCGGCCCGCCGCTCGGCCCGCGAGGGGGTCACCGTCACCCTGCGGCCCGCCGGCACCGAAGCCCCCGTCCCCTCCCCCGCCCACACCCCCGAGGAGCAGCCCGTATGAACCCCACCGCTCCGACCATCTCCGAGCTGATCGCCCAGGAGCGCCGGCTGACCCTGCCGCATTTCGGCTACGACGACGCCTACGCGCTGGGCGGCCTGCTCGTCGCCCTGGCCCGGGAGCGGCACGCCCCGGTGGCGATCGATGTCCGGCGCGGGGCGCAGCAGGTGTTCCATGCGGCGCTGCCGGGTTCGAGCGCGGACAACGACGCGTGGATCGACCGCAAGCGCAGGGTGGTGGAGCGGTACGGGGAGAGCTCGTACCTGGTCGGTACGCGGTTCCGGGCGAAGGGGACGACGTTCGACGAGGCGTCCCGGCTGGACCCGGACAGGTACGCGGCGCACGGCGGCTCGTTCCCGATCGCGGTGGAGGGCGCGGGCGTCATCGGCTCGGTGACGGTGTCGGGGCTGCCGCAGGCGGAGGATCACGCGCTGGTGGTGGAGGCGCTGGAGCAGTTCGTGTCGCGGCTCGGCCGCTGACGTACGCGGAGGGGTGAGGTCCGCACACGACGGACCTCACCCCTCCGATGTCTGGGGCCGCGGCATCAGGTCGTCTTCTGAACGCCCTGCCCGGCCCGCGACGCGTTACGCGTCCTTCAGCTCCTGCCGCTGCCGTCCCAGCCCCTCGATCTCCAGCTCCACGACATCGCCCGCCCGCAGATACGGCTTGGGCTCGGGCCGCCCCATCGCGACACCGGCCGGCGTCCCGGTGTTGATCACGTCGCCCGGGTAGAGCGTCATGAACCGGCTCAGATACCGGACGACCTCGCCGACCGGGAAGATCTGCTCGGCGGTCGTGCCGTCCTGCTTCAGCTCGCCGTTGACCCAGAGCCTCAGCGGCAGCGCCTGCGGGTCGGGCACCTCGTCGGCGGTCACCAGCCAGGGGCCCAGCGGGTTGAACGTCTCGCAGTTCTTGCCCTTGTCCCAGGTGCCGCCGCGCTCGATCTGGAACTCGCGCTCGGAGACGTCGTGGGCGACCGCGTATCCGGCGACGTGCGCGAGTCCTTCCTCGGCGGTCTCCAGGTAGCGGGCGGTGCGCCCGATGACGACGGCGAGCTCGACCTCCCAGTCGGTCTTCACGCTGCCGCGCGGCACGAGCACGGTGTCCTCGGGCCCGACGACGGTGTCCGGCGCCTTGAAGAACAGGATCGGCTCGTCGGGGATCTGCGCCCCGGTCTCCGCGGCGTGGTCGTGGTAGTTCAGCCCGATGCACACGATCTTGCCGATCCGGGCGAGCGGCGGGCCCACCCGCAGCCCTTCGGCGTCGAGCGCGGGCAGCTCGCCGGGGGCGGCGGCCGCGGCCCGTACCCGGGCGAGCGCGTCCGCGTCCGCGAGCAGCGCGGCGTCGATGTCGGGGACGATGCCCGACAGGTCGCGCAGGGTTCCGTCCTGGTCCAGCAGAGCCGGTCGTTCCGCGCCTGCCGTACCCACACGAAGCAGCTTCAAGAGTCTTTCTCTCCTCGGTCGGGATCGGGCCCGTCGGATGGGTGGCGGCCATCGCAGGCTTGTCCGATCCTCCAAGACATCCGATCACTCCGCAAGACCCTGTTCACCCCCTGGACCGGCCCTCCGGTGCCGTCGTCACGCCGCGGTGGCGACCGCGGCGCCGGGGGCGGGCATGTCCCGGTACAGGTAGGCCCGCTCGATCGCGGTCCAGGTGGTGCTCGTGACCACGTACAGGGCGGCGGCCAGCGGCACGAAGCCGACGGTGAAGAGGGTGAAGAAGGACATCAGCGGCATCATCCTGGTCATGGCCCCCATGCCCGGCATCGGCTGACCGTCGGGGCCGGTGGCCGGGGTGACGGGGTTGGCGGCCATCTGGCGCTTCGTGCGCCCGTAGTTGAACGTGGCGACGGCGGCCACGATCGCGAAGAGGCCCAGGTAGACGAGGCCCTGCGCGCCGAACACTCCGCCGTGCGACAGCGCGTCGTGCCAGCGCTCGCCGAGTGGGGCGTCGAAGAGCTGGTGGCCGAGGAGCGCGTTGGCCTCGTCACCGATCTTCTGGCTGGAGAAGAGGTGGTAGAGCAGGAAGAAGGCCGGCATCTGCAACAGGCTCGGCAGGCAGCCGGAGAACGGCGAGACCTTCTCCTCGCGGTGCAGCTCCATGAGCGCCTTCTGCATCCGCTCGGGGTTCTTGGCGTGCTTCTTGCGCAGCTCGGCGATCTGCGGCTGGAGCCGGCGCTGTGCTTTCTGCCCGCGCGCGGCGGCCCGGGACAGAGGGTGCACGGCGAGCCGGACGAGCGCGGTGAACAGGATGATCGCGGCGGCGGTGGAGCCGTTCCGGAAGAGCGGGTGGAGCACGTCGGCGAGGGCGCCGACCAGGCTGGCGAAAGCGGACATGAAGGCGGACATGGCTGAGCCCTCCGGGGGTCTCGTCGTGCCGGAAGTGAAGGGGCTGCTGCTTCGGCATGACGGTCCGCGAGAGCCCGTCCGTCCCACGGAAGGGGAGGCGGGAGGTGTGCCCCACTACGGGGGTGTGCCCTGTACGGGGTGTGCCCTACGCGGCCGTCAGGAGGGCACGGCCCGGGGCTCGGGGGCGGCGGCGTCCCTGGGCGTCGGGGTCCCGCTGGGGGAGGAACGCGGTGCGTTTCTCCCGGTCGCGCATGGCGGTACGGACCTGGGTGCGGGGCACCGGGGTCGCGCAGCGGGCGCTGATGACCGAGCAGGCGACGAGCGCCGTGCCGGCGGCCGCGGTGGCGGCGAGCGCGACGGCGGCGGAGAGGCTGCCGCCCTCGGCGAGGAGCACTTCGGTGAGGAGGAAGAGCAGGAGCCCGGCGGGGCGCAGGGCGCGGGAGAGACCACGGCGTACGCGGTTCATGGCGTCGGCATTCATGGGGCTGCCCCCTTTCCCAGCTCGCTCACTCGCTCACTCACTCGCTTCCAACCGTCCATCCGTTATACACGATGCCCCGAAGCGGTCAACGGCCGTTGACAGCCCGTGCGCAGGCCCGCGCGCCCGCCTCCGGACAGGCGGGCGTCAGCTCACCCCGACGGGCGCGTCCAGGTCGTCCCGGGCCAGTACCTCCTCGTCGGGCCGCTCGTCGCGCTCGCGCGGACCGGCGTACGTGACCACGAGCGCGACGGCGAGGTTGGCACCGAGGGCGACGATGCCCGCGTTCACGCCCCACACCGGATCGTTCTCCGTGAACACGAAGCCGCACACCACACCGACCCCGACCGCGAGCCCGCTCATCGCCCCGGCCAACGTCAGCCGCCGCCATACGAGCCCCAGCAGCACCATGGGGAGCAGCTGCGCCATGCCCTCGTACGAGATGAGCGAGAGCCGGACGAGGGTGTTCGGGGCGGTGTAGGTGAGCAGGAGCGCGAGGCTTCCGGCGACCACGACGACCAGCTGGGCCGCGCCCTTCTGCCGCCGCTCCCAGCGCGGGAAGAGCGAGAGCACGCTCCGCCCCCACATGGTGCCGATGACCAGCATGAAGACGGCCATGGGCACGATCGAGGACAGCGCGGCGGCGACCCCGATGATCCCGACCGACCAGGCGGGCAGCGAGTCCACGACGAGCTTGAAGAGGGCGAGGTTGGACTCGGCGCCGACGAGCCCCGGCACCACGAACAGGGCGGCCATGCCGAGCAGCATCGGGACGAAGAGCAGGACGTTGTAGGCGGGGAGCCACATGGCGTTGCGGCGGAGCACGTCCGCGTTCTTCGCGCCGAGGTAGCCGGCGACGGTGGTCGGGAAGATCACGACGGTGAGGGAGTTGAGGAACGAGGTGGTGATGAACCAGGCCTGCCCGAGCCCGCTGTCCCCGTGCCCGGGGAAGGTCAGCCACTCGCTCTTCTCGGTGACGAGCCGGTCGAGGAAGGGCCCGTAGCCGTCGAAGTAGTGCACGGGCACGTAGATCGCCAGGAAGCCGAGCGTGGCGATGACCAGGACGTCCTTCAGCACGGACACCCAGGCGCTGCCGCGCAGCCCGCTGACGACGACGAAGCCGGTGGTGACGGCGAAGGCGATGAAGTAGGCCCAGTTCAGGCTGATGGCACCGTAGGAGATCGTCGAGACGACGACGCCCATGCCGGTGATCTGGAGCTGGATGTACGGAAGCAGGAAGACGGTCGCGAGGACGGCGACGAGCGCGCCGAGCCAGGGCCGCGCGAAGCGGTGGGCGACCATGTCGGTGATCCCGACGAGTCCGTGCTCGCGCGCGTACGCCCAGAGCAGCGGCCCGACGACGTAGCCGACGGCGTACCCGCAGGACATGTACGCGACGACGTAGAGAACGGGCGCCCCGTAGTTGTAGCCCCAGCCCGCGGCGCCGAGGTAGCTGAAGCTGGTGTAGCCCTCACCGGCCATCAGCACCCAGATGAAGACGGTCCCCAGACTGCGCCCGCCCACCGACCACTCGGCGAGCCCGCCCCCGCCCTCACCGCCGCGCCGGCCGCGTACGGCGAACAGCCCGAGGGCGACGGTGGCCACCATGAAGACCCCGAAGACGGAGGTCGCGACGGCGGCGTTCACCGGCGGTCCCCCCGCCGGGTCAGCCACACGGCAACGGGGGTCAGCAGGGTCGCTCCGAGCAGCCAGAGGAAGAGGAACGGCAGCCCGAGAACGACGGGCCGCACCCGGTTCACGAACGGCAGCGCGCCGAGGTAGAGCACGTAGGGGACCAGCAACCACAACAACTGCGGACGTCGTCTGAGCACGTCGGGAAACCTTACGACCCGGCCGTTGCGCGCGCTGACAGCGGTCGTGCCGACTCTTCGTGCCGTTCGCGGTGCGGATACGAATGTGTGGGCCGGTCATGTCCGAGCACCTGGGCGCCGAACCTCTGTCGCGCAACCGCCGAATACGCGATAATTGACGTGCTTTCAGGTCCGACGGGGAGGTTGGGACATGACTGTTTCGGGGGCTGCGCGCACCACCGCGTGGATTGTCGCCATCGCGGCCGGGCTGGTCTCGGCCGGGCTGATCGCGGCACTGGTCGTCAATCCCGGCATGGCCGACCGCACCGCAAGTGTGACGGGTGCCGTCGTGGGGCTCGCCGCTCTCGTGTTGTCCGTGGTCGCTCTGGCACGTGGTTCCGGAAGCAGTGGTGGGCGACGGCAGGTGCGCGCCGGGCAAGGTGGCATCGCTGCCGGCGGAGATGTGGTCGGCAATGCCGTCGGTGACCGTTCCGCAGTCGTCGGTACCTCCACAGCACCCGGCAGAAATCGTGCCGCTGGGCAGCCGACGGACGTGCGCGCCGGGCGGGACGGAATCGCCGCCGCCGGGGACGTACGGGATAACGCCCTCGGCGACGACAGCGAACGCCGATGAGCCCTCGTTGGCGGTGGCGCCGGAGCGCCGAGGCGGCCTCCACAACGGCGAAGGCGCCCGTTCCCGACCCTCAACGCGCACCGGGGAGTCCCGAGCACATCATGGTGGGCGACGGTGCGGTGGGGGCAGGCAGAGACGCGAACCACAACGCGGTCGGCATCAAGAGCAAGGTGAACGACAACCGGAGCGTGCACATCCACTTGGCCGCTCGTGAGGTGACCTGGCCGATCGAGGTCGGCATCGTTCCCGCCCTCGCCTCGGCGTTCCAGCCGCGGACGGCGCTACGGGACGAGATCGACGCCGCTCCGGCCCAGGGCGCTGCGGCTACCCCGACGCAGATCCTGTCCGGTGGCGGCGGGGTGGGCAAGTCCCAACTCGCCGCCTTATACGCCGCCGAGGCCGTCCACGCGGGCATGGACCTCGTGGTGTGGGCAGGCGCGACCGAGGTCCAGCAGGTCATCGCGGTGTACGCCCAGACAGCCACTCGCGTCTCCGTGCCGGATGCGACCGGCGAGGACGCCGAGCGGGACGCGCGGGCATTTCTGTCGTGGCTGGCCACCACTGACCGCCGGTGGCTCGTGGTCCTGGACGACATCACCGACCCGGCGGGCCTGCGGGGTTGGTGGCCGTCCAGCCGGACCGGTACCGGGCGGGTTCTGGCCACCATCCGTATCCACGACGCACGCCTCACGGGCAACGGGCGACGACGCGTACGGGTCGGCGTCTACACACCGGACGAGGCAACCGCGTACCTCCGTACCCGCCTGACCGAGGACGACGCCGAGCACCTTCTCGACGACGCCGTCGGCGACCTTGCCGCAGTGCTCGGACGTCTGCCGCTGGCGCTCGGACACGCCGCCGCCTACATGCTCAACCAGGACCTCTCCTGCACGCGGTATCTGGGCCTGTTCAGCGACCGCACCCGGCCCCTCGGGCAGTTGCTCCCCGAAGAAGCCGACGCCGAGGGTTACGGACGAGAGATCGCAACCACTCTGCTGCTCTCACTCGACGCCGCTCAGCGCACCGAGCCAGTCGGCCTCGCTCGCCCTGCCCTCCGCCTCGCCGCCTTCCTTGACCCCGCCGGGCATCCCCGCGCCCTGTGGACGACCCCGGCCGTCCTGACATACCTCACCGAACACCGGGACCCGGCCCCGGACGACGCACCCCGGCCCGAGGACGTCACCGCCGAACAGGCCGAAGCGACCCTCCGCGTCCTGCGCCGGTACGCGCTGATCAGCAGCGGCCGTGGCCAGGACCCACGTGCCCTGCGCATCCACGCACTCACCGCCCGCGCCACCCGCGAGCCGCTCGGGGACGCAGCCCTGCCCGCCCTCGCCCGGGCGGCTGCCGATGGTCTCCTGGACATCTGGCCCGACCCCGATCACGACCATCCCGACCTGGCAGCGTCCCTGCGCGCCAACACCGACCAGCTCCACCGACTCACTGGCAGCCACCTCTGGCACCCGAAGGGCCACGAGGTCCTCCACCGCGCCGGATCAAGCTGGATCAGCACCGGCTTCGCCGCACCGGCGGTCGCGTACTGGAAACACCTCGTCACCACCAGCCGCGAGTTTCTCGGTCCGACGCACACCAGTACTCTCCGCGCCTGCGCCGGGCTCAGCAATCTGTACAGGGGCACGGGGCAGAAAGCGGAAGCCATCCCTCTGACCGAACGTGTCGTGGCCGACTGCGAACGACTCCTCGGTCCCATACATCACAGCACGCTCGAGTTCCGCGCCGACCTCGTCACCTTCTACGCAGACGCGGGACGGAACGCGGAAGCCCTCACTCTGGCGAAAGAGATCCTGACCGACCGCAGGAAAGCCCTCGGCCCTGAACACCCCAAAACCCTCTCCGCCCGCGACGCTCTGGCCTTCGCCTACGGACAGGTGGGGCACACCGGAAAGTCGGTCACACAGACGGAGAACCTCCTGAACGACCGGACGCGAATCCTCGGGCCCGAACATCCCGACACCCTTCGCACCCGCGCCAACCTCGCCGCCTCATACGCGGCTGTGGGGCGCACCGAGGACGCCATCACCCAAACGGAACGCGTCCTGAACGACCGGGAACGCTACCTCAGCCCCACCCACCGCGACACCTTGACAAGCTGCGCCACCCTCGCCTCCGTCTACAGCCAGGTAGGGCGCGTCACGGAGGCCATCCCCCTGGCAGAACGCTTCCTGACCGGCCAGGAACAGCTCCATGGCCCCACCCACCTCAATACCCTCCGCGCCCGCAACAGCCTCGCCCTCTACTACGCCCAGGCGGGGCGCAGCACGGACGCCATCGCGCTGGAGGAAAGCGTCCTCGCCGACTGCGAACGGTTCCTCGGCCCCGTTCACCGCGATACCCTCCGCACCCGCTCCAACCTCGCCGCCTCATACGGGGACGCGGGGCGCATCACGGAGGCCATCGCCCTGGCGAAAAGCGTCCTGGCCGACCGGGAGCGCCTCCTCGGCCCCGAACACCCCGAGACCGACTACGCTCGCCGCCGCCTTCGGATCCTCTCGGCCAGGCAGCTCGGTCAGTAGCTGCCCGGCCGACAGCCGGGCACCACTGGGCCGGTGCCGGCCTGCCTCTCGGCCCCGCCCCGGTCAGCGCCCCCGCGCCCCCGTCAGCTTCCCCCACACGACGAGCCGGTAGCGGGAGGTGAACTCGGGGGTGCACGTCGTCAGCGTCAGATAGGACCCGGCCCGGTGATACCCGGGGTACGGCGCGATGTTGCTGCGCGGCACGGCGGCCACGACCCCGCTGTCGCCGGGGGTGGTCCGGGCGAGGGTCTTGTCGACGGTGTACGTGTAGACGGCGTCCCGGGTCTCGACGGTGATCCGGTCACCGGCGCGCAGCCGGTTGATGTAGCGGAACGGTTCGCCGTGGGTGTTGCGGTGGCCGGCGAGCGCGAAGTTCCCCCGGCCGCCGGGCTGGGCGGTGCCCGGGTAGTGCCCGGCGTACCCCTTGTCGAGGACACCGCTCCTGCCGATGCCCTGGGCGACGGGGGCGGTGAGGGAGATGCGGGGGATGCGGATGACGGCGTACGCCTGGTCGGTCACGGGCTTCGCCGCTGCCGGGCGCTGTCCGGTGGAGGGGCCGCCGCCCGCCGGGGAAGGCGCGGCGCCGCCGGACGGGGCGGTGGCCTCCGGCCCGGCATCGGCCCCGGGCTGTTCGGGCGGCTGCGCCGAGGGGGCTTCCCACTCCCGTTCCAGCCGGTCGACGGTGCGGCCGGCGTCGGCGCGGGCCTGGCGGTTGGTCCACCAGAGCTGATGGGCGACGAGCAGCAGCAGGACGACGCCGAGCGTCACCACCAGCTCCGCCCCGGTCCACAGCCCGCGCGCGACGAGACGCCCGCGGCGCGGGTCGCGCTGCACCACCACCGGTATCCGCTTGACCACGGCGCGCACGATAGGCCCGCTCACCGCAACACTCCAGAGGCGGGACGAGAGTCACTCCGGCGGGCCCTGGACACACCCCCGCCCCGCACCCGCACAGCAGTACGGTGTCATTCATGCGTCCCGACACTCCCGCCGATCACCTCAAAGAAGCCGAGCGCCTGCTCCGCACCGCGGCGCAGTACCCCGAGGACCACGAACCGCTGCTCCTCCAAGCCGCCGCCCACCTGGAGCTCGCCGGCGACCGCGCCCGCGCCACGACGCTCTACGACGAGCTGCTCGGCGCCCCCGGCACCGAGCACCCGCACCTGGTGAAGGCGCTCAACGCCGCCAACCTGTGGGAGTACGGCCACGAGGCGGAGGCCCGCGCGCTCATCGACGGCATCCGCACCGCGGCCCCGCAGCAGGCGGCCCCCTGGGAGATCGCGGCCGAGACGCTGGAGGCCCACGACGAACTGGAAGCGGCCCACGACGTCTTCTCCACGGCCCTGCGCCTGCTGATCGCGCCGGGCGAGGAGGTCCCGTACGCCACCCAGTCGCTGCTCACCGGCCGCCACCGGGTGCGCAGGCTGATGGGCGTCCCGCACGACGCCTGGGACGAGCTGGCCGACACGCTGCACACGGCGGCGGTCCCGCTGGACGAACTCCACGACCCGAAGCGCCTGTGGTCGCTGGGCTCCTCCGACCCGGGCGAGCTGCGGGCCGAGATCACCCGCCTGCGCGCCGAACTGGGCACGTACCGCACGGCGTTGTCGCGCCCCTTCCCGGTGGCGGTGCTGCACTGGCCGGCGGACGAACTCCGCGAACTCCTCACCTCGTACCCGAGCCTGGGCAGCGAGTACACCTCCCACCCGGACCACCTGGACCGCCTGGAGGCCGCGCTGCGCGACCTGCACGCCACGGGCACCCCCAACCTCGGCATCGTCACGGGCACGGTCCCCTCCTACGAAGCCTTCGCCGCCTCGGAAGCCGCCTCCCCGGCCGACCCGGACCTGCTCCCCCAGTACGCCACCACCCTGGCCGCCCGGGGCCGCGCGGTCCCGTGGCCCCCGGCGAAGAGCGCGGACTGCTGGTGCGGGTCGGGGGTCTCGTACCGGGAGTGCCATGGGGGTGCGGCTCGGTAGCAGGGCCGACCGGTTGCGGGGCCCGGCCGATAACGGGGCCGGCCGGTAGCAGGGCTGCTCGGTATCGGGGCGGCGGCCGGTATTACGGATGCCGGGCCGCACCCCGCCTCCGTACCCTGCCGCCATGCCCGGACTCCAGCGCCTGCGCCCCGACCACGCCCCGGCCGTCCTCGCCTTCGAGGAGGCCAACCGCGCCTTCTTCGCGGCGTCGGTCCCGGACCGGGGTGACGACTACTTCGCCCATTTCCCCGCCCGTCACGCGGCGTTGCTCGCCGAGCAGGTGACGGGCGCCTGCCACTTCCACGTCCTGGTGGCGGACGGGACGGACGAGATCCTGGGCCGCTTCAACCTGGTGGACGTGGCCGACGGCGCCGCCGAACTGGGCTTCCGCCTCGCGGAGAAGGCGACGGGGCGCGGCCTGGCGACGGCAACGGTCCGCCGGCTCTTCACGCTGTGCGGCACGTCGTACGCCCTGACGACGCTCAGGGCGGCGGCCACGCTGACGAACACGGCCTCGCGGTCGGTCCTGACCCGGACGGGGTTCGTCGAGACGGGCGAGGAGGTGGTGCTGGGCGGGAAGCCGGGGGTGGGGTACGTACGGGACCTGAGACCGGAGACACCGGCACCGGCACCGGCACCGGCCTCCGCGTAACTCCCCCCCACGTATGGCCGACTTGTGCCTGGCCGGGCACCCGGCCGCCCCCGATCATGGCCTCCTGAACCACGGACGCAGGGGGAAGGCCACCGGATGAGCACCGACGACCCGGGAACACCGGGCAGAAGGCGGCCGCCACGCCCCTGGGAGCGCGAAAACCCCGGAGCCGACGGCCCGCCCCGCCCACCGCACCCGCCCACCGCCGGCGGCGGCGGACCGCAGGGCGCCCCAATGCCCGCCGTGGTCAGCGGCCTGCGGGTGCTGATGATGGTCACCGGCGGCGTCCAGGCCGTCATCGGCCTCGCCCTGGTGACCAACAGCGTCTCCGTCGCCACCTCCGTCTGGGGCGAGGCCGACGCCTCGGTGTGCTGCCGGTCGTCCCCCGGCGAGGAGCACGCGGGCACGGTGGTCTTCGTCGGCCTGCTCATCATGGCGGTGGCCGCCTGGGGCATCGTGACGGCCCTCAAATTCCCCACACGCCACCCCGACCTGCGCAATTCGGCCATGGCCTACGGCTGGGTGGCCATCCTCTTCACCGTCCTCCTGTGGGCCTTCCTGCCAGTCCCGATCCTGATCGCCGTCTGGCTCGTCCTGTCAATCCTGCTCACGGCCCGGTCCCACCAGCCGGAGTGCCGGACCTGGTTCGACGGACAGCGGCGCTGACGCGCCTGCCGACAGCGCTCCCCTCCCTTTGCCACCGGGATTCCCCACTGTCCGACCTTTGCAATATCATCACAACCCACCTACTCATCCCAGGGCCGCACCTCCCCACTCAGGTCCCAGCTCTGTGTGCGCGAGGAAGGCTTCATGCCGCCGTATCAGCCCTCTGCCGACTGGCAGTTCGAGGTCCCCACCACCGGCACCAAGCGGCTCCCGCCCGCCGCGCGCTACGTCGAGTCGCTGACGCACCAGGGGTACGGGTTCGAGGCGGCCATCGCCGACCTCGTGGACAACTCGATCGACGCGGGCGCCCGTAACGTCGTCGTCAGCCTCCTGCGCGACGAGGACCGCCTGGTCAGCCTGCTCGTCATCGACGACGGCCGCGGCATGGACGACGCGGCTCTGGACACCGCGATGACGGTGGGCGGCCGCCAGGGTTACGACGACGCGGCGCTCGGCCACTTCGGCGCGGGGCTCAAGGCGGCGTCGCTGTCGCACGCCGACTCGCTCACCGTGATCAGCCGTACCAGGCGCAGCCCGTCCACCGGCCGCCGCTGGCTGACGGCCCGTGCCCAGGCCGACTTCACCTGCGACATCGTCGATCCGGGGTACTGCCAGGACCTCGTCGACCGCTACGACGGCGTCATCCAGTGGCAGGGCACGATCGTGCGCTGGGACCGGGTCCGCGCCTTCGACACCATCACCACCGGCCAGGCCGACCGCTACCTCAACGACGCGATCGAGAAGCTGGAGACCCACCTGGGGCTCTACCTCCACCGCTTCCTGGCCCGCGACGGCTTCAACATCGACATCGTGGTCGAGGACGTGCGGACGAAGGAGGAGCTGGACCACCGCGGAGTCGAGCCCATCGACCCCTTCGGCTACCGGATACCCGGCCGGGCCGGCTTCCCCCGTACGTACACCGCGCCGGTCGAGGGCGTCGGCGGGGTCGCGCTGACCGCGCACATCTGGCCGCCGAAGTCGCCGCTGGTCAGCTTCCGGGGCATCGGGCCGCTCGCCGAACGCCAGGGCTTCTACATCTACCGCAACGACCGCCTCGTCCAGGCGGGCGGCTGGAACAGCACCCGCAGCCCGGAGGGCCACCTCGCGCTCGCCCGGATCGCCGTCGACCTGCCGTCCGCGCCGAACGACGTCTTCAACCTCACGGTGAAGAAGGACGGCGTCACCGTCACCCCCGCGTTCGCCCGGGGCCTGGAGCAGGCCGTGGACGCCACGGGGCACGGCTTCGCCGCGTACGTCCAGGAGGCCGCGCTCACGTACCGGGAGGCGGCCAGGCGCGCCACCGAACCGCAGCGCAAGGCCGTCCTCCCGGCCGGGAAGGGGATGGACCCGAAGCTGCGGCGCACGCTGCGCGACGAGCTGCCGGAGCTGGAGGGCGAGGACCCGATCGCGTTCCGCTGGGACAGCCTGCCGGCGGACGTGTTCTTCGAGCTGGACCGGGAGAACCGCGAGGTCCGGCTCAACAGGACGTACCGGCAGGTCCTCAACGGGGGCCGGCGCGGGGGCCTGAACGACGCCCCGGTGATCAAGAGCATGCTCTATCTGATGGTCAACGAGATCTTCCAGAAGGAGCGGGTCCGGGCCGTCCACACCGACAACGTGGCGCTGTGGAACAGCGTCCTGGTCACGGCGGCGCGCTGCGAACTCGACCGCTGATCCACGCGCCGGCGTCCCCCGCCCGGCGTCCCGCCTACCCGGCTTCCGTCCCCGTCCCCGTCCCCGTTCCGTTCCGATCCGATCCGAGAGAGCCGCCCCGCCATGACCGACCCCCTGTTCACCCTGCACGGCGATGTCCTGGCCGCGATGCGGCGGGGACCCAGGCCCTTCGCGAAGCTCGTCCTCGCGCTCTCCGAGGACGACGACGACCCCGCCGACACCAGGCTCTCCCACTTCAGGGACCGCGTTCTCGCGGCCGGCCTCGGCGACGGGCTAATCACTCTGTGGCACCGTACGCTGACCGCCTGGGACCTGGTGGAGCAGGCGGACTGGTCGGCGGCACCGGCCCGTACGGACGCGCGCCGCTCGGACACGTACGAGCGGCTGGGCTTCGGAGTAGGCCTGCGCAAGGCACTGGACAGCGTGGTCCCGGTGTTCAAGGAGCCGGGACCGACGGTCATCAGCAAGGAGTTCGTCTCCTGGTACTCGCGCGACGCGGCCGCCGCGCGCGCGTTCTACTGGCCCGCCTACGAGCGGCTGCTGCGCCGCAAGGGCTGGCCGGACACGGCGGTCTCCGGACTCGACGAGGCGAGCCACGCCGTGGTCGAGCGCCTCGCGGACCCCACCCGCCCCGAGGCTTACGGCGCGCGCGGCCTGGTGGTGGGTTACGTGCAGTCCGGCAAGACCGCCAACTTCACCGGGGTCACCGCGAAGGCCATCGACGCCGGATACCGCCTGGTCATCGTCCTCGGCGGCACCCTGAACCTGCTCCGGGGCCAGACCCAGCGCAGGCTGGACATGGAACTGATCGGCCAGGAGAACATCCTGCGCGGCGCCGATCCGGCGGACCCGGACGCCCTGGTCGGCATCGACTACCAGGACGACGCGGACTGGCCGGAGAAGTTCGTCAGCCACGGCGGCCGGCCCTCCGCCCTCGGCGCCTTCGACATCGAGCGCCTCACGACCCGCGACGACGACTACAAGAGCCTGCTGAACGGCATCCGCGCCCTCGAATTCGAGAAGCAGTCCCGTACCGAGCCGCTGTACGCACCGGCCAACCTGCACCACGCGGCCGCCCGGGTCATGGTCGTGAAGAAGAACAAGTCCGTGCTGGCCAAGCTCATCAAGGACCTGAAGAAGATCGGCCCGATCCTCTCCGAGATCCCCGCGCTGATCATCGACGACGAGTCGGACCAGGCATCGGTCAACACGACGGACCCGAAGAAGTGGGAGGAGGGCAAGGTCGCCCGTTCGGCCATCAACGGCCAGATCTCCCAGCTGCTCGGCCTCCTGCCTCGCGCCCAGTACGTCGGCTACACCGCGACCCCGTTCGCCAACGTCTTCGTCGACCCGGGCGACGGCGAGGACATCTTCCCGCGCGACTTCCTCATCTCGCTGCCCCGCCCGGCCGGCTACATGGGCGTCCAGGACTTCCACGACCTGGACACGGACGGGGGCACCGCCGAGGAGACCCACGTCCGCGGTGTGTACGAGGACACGGGCGACCGCCTCCAAGAGGCTCTGGACGCCTTCGTCCTCACGGGCGCGCTCAAGCTGTACCGCGCCGACCTCGGGGTGCCCGCAGGACCGTTCCGCCACCACACGATGCTCGTCCACGAGTCCGTACGGATGGCCGAACACACGGCCCTCGCCCTGCGCATCAACTCCATGTGGCACCAGGCCGCCTACACCGGCCGCGAGGGCCACGACCGCCTGGCCGCCCTCCTCGCCTCCGACTTCCACCGCTTCGCCGACGACGGCCTGCCCATGCCGGAGTCGTACGAGGACCTCAGGGGCCACGTCTCGCGCGCCCGCCGGCTCATCAACGCCGGCGGCACCCCCGTCCTGGTCGTCAACGGCGACACCGAGCGCGACTACGACCAGCCCGACCTGGACTTCGAGCGCACCCCCCACGTGTGGAAGATCCTCGTCGGCGGCACCAAGCTCTCCCGGGGCTTCACCGTCGAGGGCCTCACGGTCACCTACTACCGCCGCACCACCCGGCAGGCCGACACCCTGATGCAGATGGGCCGCTGGTTCGGCTTCCGCCCCGGCTACCGCGACCTGGTCCGCCTCTACATCGGCCGCGAGGAATCGCTGGGCAGGACGACGACCATCGACCTGTACGAGGCCTTCGAGGCCATCTGCCGCGACGAGGAGACGTTCCGCGCCCAGCTCACCCGCTACGCCACCCCGATCGACGGCAAGCCCCAGGTCACCCCGGCCCAGATCCCCCCTCTGGTCTCCCAGCACCTCTCCCTGATCAGCCCCTCGGCCCGCAACAAGATGTTCAACGCGGAACTGGTGGAGATCAGGTCCCCGGGCCAGTGGGTGGAACCGACGGCATACCCGGTGGGGGCGGCGGAACTGCGGGGGAACGTGGAGGCTTGGGGGGCGGTGTTGGGGGCGTTGGACCGGACCCGGGTCACCCTGCGCTGCTCCGCCGCCGGGACCGGTCGGGACGACAGCTACGAGGCGGTGCTGGGCACCATCGACCACAGCACGCTGCTCGGCGTCCTGTGCGACCTGAAGTGGTCCGTTCCCGCCCAGTTCTCGCCCCATCTCCAGTCCCTGGTCTCGGCGGGCGAGACCGGCGACGGCATCGACGACTGGCTGGTGATCGCCCCGCAGCAGACATCGGGACGGGGGGCGGGGGCGAACATTCTCGGACACGGTCCTCTCTCCCTGGCGCGTCGTACCCGACGTCGCGGCGACCTCTTCGGAGCGATCAGCGAGCCGAAGCACCGCGGGGTCGCCCTGCGGATCGCCGGTGCGCTGAAGGACTCCGGCGACCCCCTGGTCGAATCGCTCGTCCGGGAGCGGCGAGGAGTCGTGGTCCTCTACCCCCTGGTCGAGGCCGAGCCGCGGCTCGGGCCCGGCGGCACGATCGACCCCGGGGACGTGGTCATGGCGTTCGCCCTGGTCGCACCGGCCTCGGCGAAGGCGGGACAGCGGAACCTGGTGCGCTTCCGTGCCATTGATTCGAGCAAGGACGATTTCGCCGTCATCGATCGCGAAGAGGGTCGGCCGTAGGAGACTTGGCAGTGATGAGTACCGCCAGACCCTCCTCCCCGGCCGTGTCCGCCCGCATGAGCCGACAGGCGAGCCGCGACACGGCGCCCGAAGTGGCGGTCCGGAAGCTGTTGCACGCCTCCGGCTACCGGTACCGCCTCAACGAGCGGGTGCCCCACATGTCCCGGCGGACGATCGACATCGCCTTCACGCGGGCCAAGGTGGCCGTGTTCCTGGACGGGTGCTTCTGGCACGGCTGTCCCGAGCACGCGACGCAACCGAAGTCCAACGCGCAATGGTGGCGGCAGAAGCTGGATCGCAACATGGCGCGGGACGCGGAGACCACGGCGCACCTCGTCGCCGAGGGCTGGACGGTCCTGCGCTTCTGGGAGCACCAGGCACCGGTCCAGGTCGCGGAGAAGGTGGCGGAAGCCGTCGATCGGGAGAGGGGACGCGGGGGCTCGTGAGCGGATTGCGGTTCGTGGACGTGTGCGCGGGGGCCGGTGGCTTGGCCCTCGGGCTGGAACAGGCCGGGTTCGATCCGGTGCTGCTGTTGGACAGGAAGCCCGTCGCCTGCGAGACGCTGGGCATGAACCGACCGCACTGGAAGGTCCTGCGGATGGACCTGCTGGACTTCGTGCCGGACGAGCATCCGCACACGTACGACGTCGACCTGCTGTCCGCGGGGCTTCCTCGCGTGAAGTCGAGCGCGACGGCGGCAAGGGCCGAGACCGACGAGGAGGAGGAGCTGCTCAAGGCGGCCGTCCTCCTCGCGCACTCGATCCAGCCGCGCGCCGTGATCATCGAGAACGTACCGGGGCTCGTCAACGTGGCGGCCTTCGAGCCGCTGCGCGAGTTCGTCCGGATGGAATTGGAGCACCTCGGGTACCGGCTCCACTGGTTCGTCCTGAACGCAGCGGATTTCGGGGTGCCGCAGGACCGTAAACAGGGCGTGGTCGTCGCCCTCAAGGAGCGGTACTTCGACCGATTCCGACCGCCGGTGCCCACGGTGAAGGATCATGTGTCGGTGGGCAGAGCGCTCCGGTGTTCCATGGCTGCTCGCGGGTGGAGCGGCGCGGACGCCTGGGCGGCCGGGGCGGCCGCCGTGGCGCCGACTCTGGTCGGCGGCTCGGACAACCGAGGCGGCGCCGACCTGGGGCCGACCGGCACGAAGGCCGCCTGGGCGCGGATGGGGGTCAACGGCGGGGCGCTGGCCGACGAGGTTCCCGGCCCGGAGGATGACAACACCCAGGGGCTGATCAAGCTCACGGACGCGCAGGCGGCGCTGTTGCAGGGCTTCCCGGCGGAGTGGCGCTTCGCGGGCCGGAAGACGGCTCGGTATCGACAGATCGGGCATGCCTCGCCGCCGGCGGTGGGGAGGGCGTTGGGCGCGGCCGTCGCCGAGGCGTTGCGCGATTGAGAGCGCGGGAAGCGGTCGGGAGCGGAGCCAAAGCCGGCTACACTTCCATCCCATGACCCCCAGGCCCCACCCATCACTCCCACCTGCAAGTTTCCGCATCGTGGACTTGTTCGCGGGCCCGGGTGGCCTCGATATCGCGGCCACGATCATGGGAGTGGAGAGCATCGGGGTCGAGTGGGACGACCCGACCCGCGCGACGCGCGTCGCGGCCGGCCTCCGCACCACCACGGAGAAGGACGTCGCCGCGCTGGGCCCGTGCGACCCGGAGGTGAAGGACGCGAACGTCCTCACCGGAGGCCCGCCCTGCCAGTCGTTCTCCGTGGCCGGCAACCGGGAGGGCCACAAGGCTCTGGAGGACGTGAAGCGGCTGGCCGGCTGCCTGGTCGGCGCCAGGAACCGCGAGGCCTTCGACGAGGCCTGGAACGCGGTCGAGCGCGAGACCGACTCCATGTCCGACGCGCGTACGGGGTTCGTGCTCCAACCGCTGCGTTGGATCATGGAGGCGAAGTTCAAGCGTGGCAGGCCCTACGAGGTAGTGGTGCTGGAACAGGTACCCACCGTGCTGCCCGTGTGGAAGCACTACGCCGAGCTACTCAACAGCATCGGCTATGCGGCCGGCGCCCATGTCCTTCAAGCCGAGGCCTTCGGCGTTCCACAGACACGTCGGCGTGCCGTGCTGATCGCCCAGTGGGACCCGGAGCACACGGGGCGGGACGTGTACTTCCCCGAGGCGACCCACCAGCGATACCGCAAGACGGCCGAACAGCAGGGCTCCGCTCTGTTCACCCCGCCCAAGAGCTCCACGGACGGCAGGAAGAAGCCCTGGGTGTCCGTCGGGGACGCGCTCGCCGCCACTCGCCCCCGCGACTTCGTCCTGGTCTCCAACTACGGTTCCGGCGGCGACCCGAAGAACCGGGGGCGCCGCACCTCCGAGGAGCCGGCCGCGACGATCACCGGCAAATTCCGCCGCAACCGACTGTTCCTCCTGAAGGAGAACGAGGCGGGCGAGAAGGAGATGGGGGAGGAGTTGGAGCGGCTCTCGCTCGAAGAGGGCGGGCTCCTCCAGTCGTTCCCCGCCCGCTATCCGTGGCGGTCCACCGACGTGGCCCAGCAGATCGGAAACGCCATTCCGCCGCTCCTCTCGCTGCATATCCTCAGCAGTGCGCTCCGGCTCCCGCCACCCGACGAGGAGTTGATCAACAAGCTGGCGTCATGGGAGCCGAAGCGCTTTGATACCCAAGCGGACGAGGTCGTCGCCGAGGACGTGTGAGCTGTTCGGTCCCATGGGAATTCAATCCCTTGCAGCCCCCGAGGGGGCCCTGTCACGCAACGGCGCCTCTGCGGAGAATTGCTCGAACATGCGTGAAAGGATCTCGAGGGAGGAGCGCCGGACGGTGCCGTCGTCCGGCCCGTCGGGAAGCCTCTCCCACGGCACGGCGGCGGACTCCGCATCCGCGATCCACTCAGTGAGCGCGTCGTGACGGGGCGGATCGTCGGGCGCAATCACCTCGTACATGAGTGTGCTCCCCGCTACGTTGACCGCCGTGCACAGCGCGTTGACCCGATCACCGAGGCGCGTGGCTCCGCCGTCCGCAAGTCCCTTGAGGACCGATACCAGGGCCAGAGCGGTGGGCTTGTGATCGATGGCGTCGAGTCGAAGAGCAGTATTGATCATGTCTTGGTTACCGCACGCGATCTCCGCAGGCCTGTAGTCGGGCCCGTCACGGAACATTTCGGCCGACCACCAGAGCCGGGCGAATGCCTGGCTGTAGTGCGGGCCCACGAATCTGGCGCTGTTGGTCTTCTTGGGAGAGCCGTCGCCGGCCGCGCCGGGCGGTAGGTGCCGCCACAGAACGAAGTCCGGTGCCACGGCCAGGGCGAGGAAGTTCCAGAGCCCGGCATCCGCCGCCTCCGCGCGTGTCAGGCGCAGAGTGGCGTGCAGCCGGGGCGCCAGCCAGGCGTCGGCGTCGGTCCTGACCGCGTCGAACCTGCGCATCGCCTCCTCGACGATCTCGCGTACGGCGTCGACGTTCCACCGAACGGAGTCGTCCTGGATCGGCCTGCTCGCGCGGAGGAGCGCCACATGCGGGAGCGCCTCCTGACCGGCACGCACGCCGTGGGTGAGAAAGCCCGTGGCACGGGCCCCGGGAAGAAGAGCGAGACGTGCAGGAATCTCCGTGTGTGTACGGTTCATCAGCGCGCACCTTCCTGGGAACGGGAAACGGCTCGGATGGTCGCCAGCAGGTTCCTGGGCAACTGGCTACGCTTTCCGGCCGCGAACTCGATCCGCGCCTGGACCTCCGCCCATCCTCGGCCATCCGCCCGGCGGTCGTGGGCCTCTCTCAGCGCGTCGGCAAGCGGCAGCCGAGGAAACACCTCCGGCAGCATCGAGCGCAACACAACCCCCCGCCAACCGGTGGGCAGATGAGGGGTTCCGTCCTCGTCGAAGTCGAGGTTGCTCAGAGCGGACTGGAACATGGTCGTCCATGCTTCACCCGCGACCTGGGCGGCCACGAGTCCTGCGGTCGCCTTCTCCAACGGACCACGCGCACCGGACAGCAGTGCGGAGAGACCCTCGAAGGAGGTGTTGAGCAGGACGGTCGGCGACTCACCCGCTGCATCGACCAGCCAGGGCGCTTCCGCGAACGGGCGCAACCACTGATGCGGGCCGTCCCGGAAGTCCTCCTCCACGATCTCCAGGTCGCGTTGCCTGGCCGGCGTACGGGCCAGCAGGTCCACCACCCATGGAGCGTCCGCCTTACCGAGGATGCGCCCGCCGACGCCACCGTGACTACCCACGACGCTCACGTCGAGCAGGGCACGCGCGGCGTGGACGGAGCGACGCACCCGGACCTCGCCCCGCCAGTGCGTATCGTGCCGGCGCCGTTCCAGGCCACTCACCACACGTGTGTTCGTAGCCCCCTCGGTCAGTACGGCGACACAGCTGACCCCGGACCACGGGCCGTCAGCCAACTCGTCCATGGGGAGCGAGACTTCGATGTCGAGGACACCCTCGTTCCAGTCGTCCCGCTCGACCTGATGGAGGGCGACGACCTGATCACGTTGCGAGATGAGCGAGAGCTGCAGAGGCTTCCCGTCGATGTTCGCCCCTCGGACAGCGACCTCGATCTTCCCCACCAACGTCGGGTACGCGTACACCGCGCTCATGCCGAGGCCTCTCCCACCTGCTGAATATCCACGATCACACCGGCCATGGCCGCAGCCACCGGATGACTGCTCACGGCGGTCACGCCGCCGAAACGCGCGGAACGCACATCCGGATCGATGACCAGCCTTCCCTCCACGACCCGACAGTTCTCTTTCGCGGACAGCTCCGCCCACTCGAGCGAGGGGCGGCCGCCCGATCGCACGTCGAACTTGACCACCGGCGACAGCTGCCAGCCGACATCCCGTTGTGGAACGTCCAACGTCACATCCAAGGTCCAGGCTCCGGTCGCGTCCACCTTCCCGACCACCCTGTCCACCAGCGGGTGTCTACGACGGCCGCTCGCCGTCGGGGGCAGGTCGAGACGGAGCAACTTCCGGAGGACCTCGTGGCCGACCGTTCCACGGCCCATCGCACGCCGCCCGATCACGCCCCTCAATGCCGTGTCCATGGCCGCGTTGAACTCGGACAAGCGGCGGGGAGCGTTGGCGTAGGCGGCGGTGAGTTCGTCGGTCACCCCCCACCTGTCATGCTCCGGCGGCTCGGCGGCCCGCAGGAACTCCTCAGCGGCATGTGCCGCCGAGCTGTCGTCGCCCGTGGCGAAGCCGGCGAGGAGGACGGCCTGGAACGGGTCCACCCCGATCCCCAGGTTGCGAGGGGGCCGAGCCATGACGGTCATCCGGTTACCCCGCATGCACACGATGCGGCTGTGCTGTTCGTCCTGATCGGCGGCCTGGGTGACCAGGAGCACCGCGTGATGGCTGCTTCCCACCCCCCTGCGTCCCGTCGTGCGCAGCGACGGGACGGCGAGAGCGACCTCCGTGGCAGCTACTTGCCCGGGGGCCGTGAGCTCATCGACCGTCTCACCGTCGATGTACGCACGCAGCGCGTGCACGAGCGCGGGGTGCCGGTCGAGCGGATCGACCCGGCGTTCCGCAACCACCGGTTCGCCGTTGCGAAGGGCACGCACCGACGCTTCGAGCAGTGCCGGCGTCGAGCGTCCGGAGGTCATGGCGGCCCAGAAGTTGTCGGAGAGCGCTCGCCCGAGGGCCGCGTGCAGGTCCTCCAGCGTGTCACTGCCGCCGGCCGCGTCGTGGGCGCCGACGACGAGGAACGAGGTTCCGGGGTCGTCGTTTTCCCGGTCGAGTCGCAGGTCCGCGACCACGCGCTCGTCGGCCCACCAGGAGCGGGAGACGCCTTCGTGCGCCTTCTCGCTGTCAGGCTGGCCGAGCCACGCGGGCCCGGCGTAGGCGACCCCCTCGACCTCACGCCAGGGGAGATCCAGACGGCCGACCACCCGGCGAGCCGTCCGACCTTCGTGCGCCTCCGACAGGGTGCTGTTGATCAGGACCAGGCCGAGCCGGCTGGCCGCCCACAGCGTCGCCTTGCCCAATCCGTACGAGCCGCCCGCCCGATCGTTGCTCTTGTGACTGTCCAGCTGACGGCGGACCACCGCGGCGTACCGGCCGTCCCCGTACTCGGGCCCGGTCAGGCCCGACGCGTTGTAGTCATCGATCCGTAGAAGCAGAAGGGAAGCGTCCTCGCGCAGTGCCCTGAGCCCCTCGGCCAGAACCCGACCCGCCTTCTGCCGGGACTCAGCGGCGGCAGCGTAGTGGGATTCCAGCTCGTCCCACTTCAGCGCGGAAAGGAAGGCGTGCAGGTGCTCACCGGTCAGCTCGTGCAGCGTGAAACGCACCCGTACAGGACGGCGTGGGTCCAGCCGTTCGTCCAGCGCGTTCTGCGTGGCCTCCCGGGCCAACACGGACAGGTTCGCATCGAAGGCGAAGGCCGCGGCATTGCCGTACTCCCGGCCGCCGTCGTGGTGGGCGAGACGGTGATACCAACCGATCGGCCGGTCCGATCCGGCGTCGGCGTCCCTGGTGATCAGAGTGGCGACATCCGTCTCCAGGATCTCGGCGATCCTGACCATCACCTCGGGCCTCGGCCGGGCCCTGCCCGTCACCCACGCCGACACAGCCGCGCGCGTCAGACCCAGCTCCTGGCCGAGCCCCTGCTGCGACAGGCCCTTGCGGCGCAGCTGCCGCCCGAGCCAGACACCGAAGTCCTCGCTGTCCTCCATCGACCCCACTCCTCTTCGTGCCGAGGGGGGACACGGTAGCACCGCAGTTGACGTCAGCGCTTTGTCAAATGTTACTTGACGCCCATGTCTCGTTCGAGCGCCAGCGGAGGTTGTTTTTATTCTCCCCTGTTCTGATCGGCCAGCCGATCAGCGCGTGCTACGGTTCTTCTCGGCAACTCCCAACCCGGTCAGGACCGTTGAGGGATGCGCCTCCTGAAGGCGGCACAGCCATGCCCTCATGTTCGATCACAAAGCGGTCTTTACGTGCGCCAACCGGTCAAGAGCACTCGTTGGCACACCCAAGGGAGGGGAACCCCACATGATCGATGACGACGATGCCTGGATGACCCGGTTCATTCGGGAGTACGACGCCTTGGAGGACCCGGACCTCCGGGCCGAGCTCCTGGCGTGTCACGGGATCCACCCCCAGGTCCTTGCTGCGGAGCGGCGGCGCCTCACCCGCCCCTCCACCGCACCCACCGAGCAGGTCGCCACCCCTTCCGACCCTGCCGTGCGTCGCACCTCTCGGGCCACCCGCCGCCCCGCCACCCCTCGGCGCGCCGGTCGCCCCCGCAGCTACCAGGTCACCCGTAGCACCCGTCGGATCCACACGGCCGGGGGGACGGTGACGGTGGTGACGACGACCGTCACGACCGTCACCACGGTCACGACCACCCGCGGCTGAACCCTCCGCTGCCCCTCCACTCAGCAGCTCCACGTCGTCCCACAGGGTGCCGGCATGCGTGCCGGCACCCGCTCCCCCCGCGCATCCTCGGTTCGTTCTCCTCTTCGAGACAGGTGCCCCATGCCCGACCGGCAGCTCGCCGACCGCTCGCTCCCGCCCGTGATCGACACCGTGATGCGGCAGTCCGCCACCGTCCTGAAGACCTATCAGGTCGATCCGGGGCTGATACAGGAGCACGCCAACGGCGAGCGTCGCATCACCCAGGGCGGCTACGGCGAGCGCCAGTTGTACGAACTCGTCCAGAACGCGGCGGACGAGATCGCGGCCGAGCCCGGCGGCAAGCTGCACGTGGTCCTCACTGACACCCACCTCTACTGCGCGAACGTGGGCGCCCCCGTCACGCCGGAGGGAGCCGAGACGATCCTGCGGATGGGTGTGTCCCGTAAGCGTGGCGGGCAGATCGGCCGATTCGGCGTCGGCGTCAAGTCCGTGCTCTCGGTGAGCGACTCACCCCAGTTCTTCAGTGGGAACGGTGCCTTCGGTTTCGGCTTCGACAAGCACTGGTCCGCTGCCGAGATCGCGCAGGCTCTCGGCCGGCAGGGCGATCTCGACATGGACACGCCGGTCCTGCGCATGGCCCGACCCCTCGACGTCGAGCAGGAACGTGCTGATGACGACACCCTGAGCAAGCTGCTGAATTGGGCCACCACCGTCGTCCGCCTGCCCCTGGTGCCGGGCGCCGCCGAACGCCTCGCCCGCGACATCGTCGGCCACAGGGGTCGCAACGGACGCGAGACCGAGGCCTTCCCTTCCCATTTCCAGTTGTTCTCCCCCCACGTCGGCGAACTGTTCCTGCACGACCGGCGCTCCATGCCTCAGGTCCGCCGGGAGATCTCGATCGAGCACAAGGGCACCTACCGGACGCTCAAGGAGGTGGCGAGCGGCACCAAACAGACGACGGAACAGTGGAAGGTGTTCTCGGCCTCCTACTCCCCCACCGGCGAGGCCGAGGAGAGCGCGGGCGAGCTTCACGGCCGGCCCGTGCTGGAGGTCTCCTGGGCGATGCCCGAGTACACCGTGCGTAACGGCCTGTATACCGTGCCCGTCGGTAAGGGTGCCTTCTGGGCGTTCTTCCCCACCAAGTACGAGGTGTCGCTGACCGGCATCCTCAACGCGCCGTGGAAGACGAACGAGGATCGTCAGCACCTTCTCGACGGAAGCCCCTTCAACCGCGAACTCCTAGAGGTCGCGGCGCGGTTGGTGGTTGACACCCTGCCCTCACTCGTACCCGCAGAGGATCCCGCCGCCTACCTCCCCCTGCTGCCGGGACGCACCAAGGAGAAGCTCAACTGGGCCGACGAATACCTCCTTCGCCGCGTGTGGGAGTACGCCGCCGAAAGCCCCTCGCTGCCCGACCAGAACGGGGTGCTCCAGAGGCCTCGCGAGCTCTTCATCACGCCGCCCAACCTCGACAAGGATTGGGTCCGGATCTGGGCCGAGTACGACGGCCGCCCCCTCGGCTGGCTCCACCCGTCCGTCGACGCGTCCGACACCACGGTCCGGCGCGGCAAGATGAACCACATCCTGGATCAGGCGGGGAAGACTCCCGAGAGCGTCAAGGACTGGCTCGAAGCTCTTGTCTCCGACGGCTCCGCGGAGGCCTCGACCCACGCCATCGAAATCCTCTCCCTGATGGTGCTCAAGGATCAGGCCGGCCGGCTGCGCGGCGATTCGGAGACCACTGCCGCGGCCCGCCGGGCGAAGATCGTCCTGACCGAGGAACACGGGATGGTGGCGCCCGTCGCCGGCGAGATCTTCCACCGGACCTCCGCCGACGCCCTCCGCGACGACATGGTCTACGTGCACCCGTCAATCTCCGAGCGTCCCGAGATGTCCAGGCATCTGCACAACATCGGTATCAGGGTCGCCGACGCGCAGGGGCGGTTCGAGGGCGTCCTCGACCAGGGTTTCGCCGGCTACGACACCGACGCCTGGACCAACTTCTGGGTTCTGCTCCGGAGTGCCGGTGGCAGCGCGCAGACCGAACGCATCCGTACGAAGGTGCCGAAGCCCTCGGGCACGCTGCGCGTCCGTACGCTGGACGGCCGGTACCGACCGATGCGCGACTGTCTTCTGCCGGGCCCCGTGGTACCCGCCGACGGAAGTCGGGACAACAGCGTCACCGTCGACATGGGCTTCCATGACAGCGACAAGTCCGTATTCCGCGACTTCGGGCTGTTCGACCGCCCCACCGGCGGCCACCTGCCGCAGGGTGAGACCTGGTTCGAGGAGTATCGGCAGGCTGTGCACGAACAGCATCTCCGTAGCCTGCCGAGCACGGCACCGCGCCCCAACATCTCCCGCCTCGTGGTGGAAGGCGCCGCGCCCCTGGGCCCGCTGCACCTGCTGCCGGTTCTGTCCGACGAGGGGCGCGCCGCCTTCGTGTCGGCCCTGCCTCCGTCCGACATCTCGCAGCACTGGCAGATGCGGTACGGAACCAACGCCAACACACGCACCCCTGTGGTGTCTCCGCTGCGGTGGATGATCTCCAAGCACGGCCTCGTGCGCACCTCCATGGGTCTGACCCGTGTGTTCGAGGCTGTCGGGCCCCAGCTCAAGAGTTTCGACTCCGTGCTGCCCGTCGCCGAGATCTCGGACGAAACAGCGCGGCGGCTGGGCATGCCCACGACCACCGATGACGTGCCCGCCCGGCGTTGGGGCAAGTTGTTGGACCTCCTCCTGAAGAGCGAGGACGACGCGTTCATCGGGCATGCCTACGCCCTGTTGCACCGCGTGGGATTCGAGTTCCCCGAGGACGTGCCCACCCGATGCCGCGTGGGGGCCTCCTGGGAAGGACGCCCGGACAACGAGATCGCCGTGGCGACGAGTGCCCCGGAGTTCAACGAACTCGTCCGCGAGAAGCTCCCCGCGCTCCTGGTCGCCGAGAAGGCCGATGCGGCCTCCGCCAAGGCGATGATCGAGGACTGGGGCATGCTCAAGGTCTCCGACGTCATCAGCCGTGAGATCGACGCCGTGAAGATCGGGCGGGCCTCTTCCCTCCTCGAGGAGTTCCCCACGGTCAAGGCCCGCCTCGGCCAGGCAGGCAGCAACTACAAGATCCAGCGCTGTTCCGAACTCGCTCACGTCATGCGGACCCCCATGGGGAGCAAGCAGAAGCCCCTCGAATTCGCGAGAAAGGCCCAGACCCTCTACGTACTGGACTCGCTCGACCGTCTCCAGGTGCTCCGGGCCGCCGACGAGGAGTTCAAGTGGGGCTTCGGACCCGCGGGCTGCAGCCAGGCACTCGCCCTCCAGGAGAGGCAGGAGCACGACCAGGCTCTCCTCAAGCGGTTGCGCGCCGTGCGGGAGGCCGAGAGCGTCATTGACAAGATCGCTCTGCTCATCGGTGAGGAAGCCCTGCGTGGCGGGCTTCCGCCCGGGCTGATGGAGAGCGAGATCCATGAGCACGGAAGCGAACCCAGCCCTCGGCGCGTCGCCGAGATGGCATTCAACGCACACGGCGAGGCGATTCTGCGGATCCACTCGCACGATCTCACGCTGCATTTCCCCACCCGGGCACCCACGTCCTTCAGCGGTGGCCAGAAGGCCTTGCTCTTCGTCACCGACCTCGGCTTTCCGGACTCCTTCGCCGGCGCCCAGGTGCCCTCCCTGGATGCTCGCGTGGAGGTCGAAGGCCCGACCGAGTTCCCCGCACTGCACCCGTACCAGGAGGACCTCGCTCAGGCACTGTTGGGTCTGCTGAAGAACCCGATGCCCCAGCGCGGCATGCTCAGCCTGCCGACGGGGGCCGGTAAGACGCGTGTCACGGCGGAAGGCGTGATCCGCTGGATCCGGGACCGCGAGAATCTTCCGGGCCCGGTCCTGTGGATCGCTCAGACGGAAGAACTGTGTGAGCAGGCCGTGCAGAGTTGGAGCTTCGTCTGGTCGAAGGTGGGCCCGGAGCACCCTCTCGTCATCAGCCGTTTGTGGGCGTCCAACGAGGCCACACCGGTCGACGGGCGTCCGCATCTGGTCGTCGCGACCGACGCGAAATTGGACCGCTGCATGGCGGAGGAGAAGTACGCCTGGTTGCGGGACTCCACCTCGCTCGTCATCGTCGACGAGGCACACACCGCGATGTCCAAGCGCTACACACGTCTTCTCGAACAGCTCGGCCTCACGCACCACCGGACCAGCCGTCACCTGGTCGGTCTGACCGCGACCCCGTACAAGAACAACGCGGAGCTGACCCGGCTCCTGGTCCAGCGGTTCGGCAACCGCCTGGACACCGGGGTCTTCGACGGAGATCTGTCGGTCGCCATCAAATCCTTGCAGCACATCGGCGTACTGGCCCAGGTGAAGCACCGAGAGCTGCAGGGCGCCGCGATCTCCCTGACAGCCGACGAGCGTGCGCAGTCCGAGACGTTCGCCACCTTGCCCAAGGGTGCGGAACAACGACTTGCGGAGGATCACGACCGCAGTCAGCGCATCGTCGACGAGATCGCCGCCATGCCTTCCGACTGGCCGGTTCTGGTGTTCGCCACCTCCGTCGCCCACGCCAAACTGCTCGCCGCCAAGCTGGGTGACAGAGACATCAAGGCCGCGGCCATCGACTCGAGCACACCCACCAACGAACGCCGCCAACGGATCAACGACTTCCGCAAGGGCAGGACCCAGGTACTCACGAACTACGGTGTGCTGACCCAGGGCTTCGACGCCCCGGCCACCCGTGCGGTGGTGGTCGCCCGCCCGACCTACAGCCCCAACGTCTACCAGCAGATGATCGGACGTGGTCTGCGTGGCCCGAAGAACGGCGGCAAGGAAAACTGCCTGATCCTGAACGTGCGGGACAACATCACCAACTACGGCGACGACCTCGCGTTCACCGAATTCGAGTACCTGTGGGACGAGGCCCGGTGACTCCTCTCCTTTCCTCCGAGCATCGGCTCACACCCGAGCAGCAAGCCGTGGTGGACCAGCCCTGGGACGCCCGCGTCCTGGTCACGGCCGGAGCCGGCGCCGGGAAGACGTACACCCTGGTCCGACGGCTCGACGTGTTGGTGGAACGCGAGGAACTGGAAGCCGGAGAGATCCTGGTCCTCAGTTTTTCCCGCGCCGCCGTTCGCGAACTCACCGAGCGGATCGAGCGACACGCCGTCGCCGCGCAGCGCATCCGTGTGCAGACCTTCGACGGCTGGGCCTCTGCCCTGCTGCACCGCGCCTACCCTGACGTGGACTGGGGGACGTACTCCTTCGACGGCCGTATCGAGGCAGCCACCGAGGCCCTCGACAAGGGAGCCGTCGAGGGCGGCGAGTACGTCCCGGCCCATGTGATGATCGACGAGGTCCAAGACCTCATCGGCGTCCGTCGGGAAATGGTCGAGGCGTTGCTCGACCGCTTCCAGGAGAACAGCGGGTTCACCGTGGTGGGGGACTCCGCCCAGTCCGTGTACGGGTTCCAGGTGTCCGATCCGGATCAACGAGCGGAGGAGACCGACCGCTTCCTGGAGTGGGTGCGTGCCACGTTCGGTGAGGACCTGGTGGAAATCCATCTCGGCGACAACTTCCGTGCCCGAAGCGACACGGCACGGATGGCCCTGCCCCACGGCTCCGAGTTGCAGCACCTGCCTCGGGACCGGACCGCCGCCCGGGGCGAGGCGGAGCGCATCCACGGCGACCTGCGCGCGCTGCTCCTGTCGACACCGAACTTCGGAAGCCTGGACGACCCGTTCGTGTTGGCAGCCCTGCGGGACTCTCCCGACTCGACCGCCATCCTGACCCGCGACAACGGCCAGGCGTTGTCGTTGTCCGGCACTCTGGCCACAGCCGGCGTTCCCCACACACTGCAGCGTTCGGCCCGCGAGCGCTCGGCCCCTGTCTGGATCGCCGAACTACTCGCCTCGACCGGCACCACCGCTCTCACTCGGGAGCGCTTCGAGGATTTGCTGGTCGGCCTGCCCGTTCCCGTGGGTAGCGCGCCGGAGGCGCTGTGGCGATCGGTCCGGAAGGTGGCACGTGGTCGCGGCCGCGGAACCCTTGACGTCGTCGCGCTGCACCGGGCGCTCGCCGAAGGTGGACTTCCTGATGAGCTGACCGCCGCCCAGCCGTCCTCACTCGTGGTCTCGACCATGCACCGGGCCAAGGGCCTGGAGTTCGATCGGGTTCTGATCGTGGAGCCACGAGTATTGAAGGAGCCGGCCCCGGTCCGGAAGAAGAAGTACGACTACGACCCGTCTGCGGAGGCCCGGCTGCTGTATGTGGCCATGACACGGGCACGGGACGATCTCTACGTCTTGGACGCACCCCCCTCGTGGCTCGTCCGGAAGGACAAGCGGGTCGACCGCTGGTATCTGGGCGGTCGCAGCACGTGGGCCCGGAACGGAATCGAACTGATCGGTGCGGACGTGTCCCACGAGCAACCCCCAGGTACGGAGGGGTTGCGACAGAACGCCGAGGAGCTCCGGCGTCATCTCATGGCCGATGTCCACGCCGGCGTCGAAGCCGAGCTGGTCCTGCTGCATGGCATTCCCGTCGCCGCCGACCAGTCGCCGCCGTACGCGGTAGTGGTCGGCGGGCGGCGGATCGCGGTGGTGTCCGAACGGTTCCGCACAGACCTGCACCGGTTGCTTCGCCGTACCTCCCACTCCGAGGTGGATCGGTGGCCGCCGCTGATCACCGGCCTCAGGGTCGAGTGTGTGGAGAGTGTCGCCGGCAGCCCCGCCGCGACCGAGGCCGCGGGCCTGGGTACGCACGGCGCCTGGGTCGCCCCGCGTCTGTGCGGCCTGGGACGCTTCCACTGGTACACGGACGGACCTGAGGTGAACACAGGATGAGCGGGTCGACCCACCAGGCGCACTACGAGGTGCGCGACTCGCTCCTCGATGCCCTGCGGCAGGACCTGCTCGGCCCGGTGGGTGGTGTGGACGAGGTGCTCACGGATGACGCGCCGATCACCATGTACCCGGTCGGCGTGCTCTTCCCGCGCTCACGTCCGAAATCCCCCGACGACCCGGCTCGGCCCGAGCCGACCGAGCTGGAGTCCGAGCGGGACGGCCTCGACGCGGTATCGCTCGGAGTCCGTCGGGATATCGAGGACGGCCCGGGCGATCTGGGTGTCTCGCTGGCGAACGTCCGGATGCCCTCGTCCATCGGCCTGACCTTCGCCGTGGACCCGACCGTTTCGGCCCGGCTCCGACTGACCGTGACCGCCGCCGTCTACCTCCCCGAGGACGCCGAAGGGAAGCCGGTGGACGCGAAGCGGAGCGAGGCGCGGAGCACGAAGGCCCAGCGCGAGCATTGGCGGCGCTCCGACCTGCGGATCGAACCCGTCGATGTGGATGTCACCCGCCCCGGACTGCTCGCCCCCTTCGTCCTTCACCCGGGTCTGCAACTACGAGTGCTGGTCCGCCCCCGGTCCACGTCGGACGGGACCGTGACCGTGACCGCCACGGTCGTCAACAGCCTCGAAGTGGGCCGATTCGACCTACGCGACGCGCACTGCTTCTACCAGCCCGTACTCACCGTCACAGCGGGAGACGGCACCAGCCCGGTGTTCGTGGTTCGACCGGCCACGTCGGGCGCAGTCGACTCCGAGCAGGCACTCAGCAGGCTCGTGCATCGCCATGCGCCGAGCTTCGCCATCGGCCACGGGTGCGCCGCGTACTGGGATTGGGAGCCGCCGCCGGTGGGGTCCGTAGCGCTGGACCGCCCGACAGTCACCGCCCTGCGCACCGAGTTCGTCCCCTCCCACGAGGTGCTGTTGACCGACTCGAACCCCGGGATCGACGACAAGCCACTCACCATGTACCGGCTGGGGACCGACCCGGCCCACGAGGTCGTGTCCGCCCTGCGCACCCTGCTGGACGGGTACGAGCGGTGGATCGAGACCCAGAAGGACCAGGCCGATCTGCTGTGCGGGACCGAGGACGGCGAAGCCGCGGCTGCTCAGGTCCTGTTGTGCCGGCAGGCCCTGCGTCGGATGCGTGAGGGCGTGGATCTGCTGGACGACAGCGAGCGACCGGACATCATGCACGCGTTCCGGCTGGCGAACCTGGCGATGGCGGACCAACGGGCACGCACCGTGTGGATCAAGACAGGCCGGTCCGGCCGCCCTGACGAACATGCCGGGCGGTGGCGGCCCTTCCAGCTCTCCTTCATGCTCCTCTGCCTGGCCGGAATCGTCGATCCCGATCACGACGACCGAAAGATCTCCGACCTGCTGTGGTTCCCCACAGGTGGTGGCAAGACAGAGGCGTACCTCGGCCTGATCGCCTTCACCACGTTCTTCCGGCGGCTGCGGGACGGGGTGGCCGGAGCGGGCGTCACCGTGCTCATGCGGTACACGCTCCGGCTGCTCACGCTGCAGCAGTTCGAGCGAGCCGCGGCACTGATCTGCGCCATGGACCTGCTCCGGGCCGCCGACCCGGCACGGCTGGGTCACGAGGAGATCTCCATCGGCATGTGGGTGGGCCGCTCGGCAACGCCCAACACCCTGGCGGCCGCCGACGCAAAACTGGCTGACCTCATGCGGAACGACGCCTTGCAGTTGCAGACGGAGAACCCGGTCCAACTGCGCACCTGTCCATGGTGCGGAGAGCCGTTGCGTCCCCGTGACTACGCGGTCGACAAGGACGCGCAACGTATGACGGTGCACTGCCCGTCAGGAGCCTGCGACTTCGGCCGCGGGCTCCCGGTCCATCTCGTCGACGAGGCCGTCTATGCCCACCGTCCTACCTTGGTCATCGCAACGGTCGACAAGTTCGCCTCGATGCCTTGGCGGCCGGCGTCAGCAGCGCTCTTCAACCGGGACGTGGAGGGTGTTCGACCGCCCGAGCTCATCGTCCAGGACGAACTCCACCTCATCTCCGGCCCACTCGGCACCCTCACCGGCCTGTACGAGACGGCCGTGGACGCTCTGTCGAAACGCCCCAAGGTGATTGCCTCGACCGCGACCATCCGACGCGCCGACGAACAGGGCACCCGCCTGTTCGACCGCAAGGTGGCGCAGTTCCCGCCCGGCGGCCTGGACGCGCGAGACTCCTGGTTCGCCGTCGAGACGCCACGGGAGCGCAAGGCGGCACGATGCTATGTCGGCCTGCTGACCTCCAGCACGAGTCAGGCCACCCTGCTGATCCGCGTATATGCGGCTCTGTTGCACCGGGCGCAGGCATATGACGCTCCGCCTGAGGTGAAGGACGCGTACTGGACCCTGGTCGGCTACTTCAACAGCCTGCGCCTGCTGTCGGCGGCGGAGCTCCAAGTACTCGACGACGTCCAGGAGCGGCTGGGTCACCTGGCGGCGAGGGACGGGGCCGATGTGCGCCGCGCGGACGCTCTCACAGAATTGAGCAGCCGCGCGAACGCCAGTGACATCTCTCGCAGGCTCAAGGACATTGAGCGCCGACTCCCCAGCCCCGACGCGCTGGACGTACTGCTCGCCACCAACATGATCTCCGTGGGTGTCGACGTCGATCGCCTCGGGCTGATGGCCGTGATGGGACAACCGCAGACCACGGCCGAGTACATCCAGGCGACGAGCCGAGTCGGACGCCAACACCCGGGCTTGGTCGCAGTCATGCTCAACTCCACCAGGTCGAGGGACCGGTCGCACTACGAGGACTTCCAAGGCTTCCACTCCGCCCTGTACCGTGAGGTGGAATCCACGAGCGTCACGCCGTTCTCCGCGCGGGCCCGGGACCGAGGACTCCATGCTGTTGTGGTGGCCCTGGTCCGGCTGATGGTGCCCGCAGCACGGCCCAATGACGCGGCCGCGCGTGTGGAGGACTTCCTCACCGACCTCCGTGAACAGGTCGGGGCGGCCTTGCTCGACCGAGTCTCGGCCGTCGAACCGGCTGAGGTCGAAGCCACCACCGCCGCCTTCGAGGCGTTCGTCGCATGGTGGCGGAGCGAGGCGTACGAGCGCCCGAACCTCGTGTACGAAGCGCCACGCGGGTCTCACGCCGCCGCTCTGTTGGCCAACTACGACGACGAGTCGCCTGACGCGTCGCCGTGGAAGACCCTGTGGAGTCTGCGAGACGTGGACGCCTCGTCCACCTTCTTCGAGGAGCGCTGACCATGGGACCCGTCCCGCCCCGCACCCGACGCCGCGGTCTCCCCTCGACGGCCGCACGTGCCGCCCGCAAGCTCGGGGAGATCCGTCGCGCCCAACTCATCACGACCTACGGTGTCGGTGCCATGATCGCGGTGGAGAACGAGTCCTTCCTCGTCCGTGGTATCGATTCGTGGGACATCTCCGAGGCACCCTTCATCTCTGAGCCCCGCTTGGCGTGGCAGTTGGGTGTCTCCGGGTTCCGGATGCCTCCGGCCCCCGATCCCGACTCGGCCCGGGACGGCGTACGAGCGGTGCGTTTCCCGGAGATGTACTCATGCCCGCAGTGCCATCAATTGCAGCCATTTCGCAAATTCAATTCCTCCCGAGGGCGCGCCGAATGCTCGACGTGCCAGGAGAGCTTGGTCCCGTCCCGCTTCGTGATCGCGTGCACGCACGGCCATCTGGAGGACTTTCCCTACTGGAAGTGGGTCCATCGGGGCAACCGGACGGAATCCGGAAGTTGCGGAGGCCGACTGACCCTCCATGCCAACGGCTCGACCGCGTCGCTGCGTGCCGTGCAGATCGGTTGCAGTTGCGGGGTGGAGAAGGTGTCCATGGAGGGGTCGTTCCGACGCCAGGCCCTCCGGGAGCTCGGTATCCGGTGCGGTGGCCGTCGCCCGTGGCTCAGAGATGCTCCGGCCGAGGTCTGCCAGGAACCACCGCGCGCCCTCCAGCGTGGTTCCTCCTCCGTCTGGTTCCCTGTCATGTACTCGGCGCTGTCCATCCCGCCGTGGAGTCAGGGCATCGCCAAGCTCGTCGCGCCGCTCTATGACGTCTTGAAGGACGAGGACACGGCTTCGATCAAGGCCTATGTGCGCATAAGAAAACTGCTGCTCCATCACCCCAAATACACGGACGAGGACGTGGTGGCGGAGGTGACCCGGAGGCGCACAGCCGAGAGCGCCGCTGTGGGGGAAGCCGATGACACAGAGGCTGCCAAGCGCGCCGGCGACTACCGACGAAGGCTCTACGAAGGCGAGTATCGAAGTCTGTCCAAGCCTCATCCCGAGGACGCCGAGGAGGAACAGGAATTCGTCTGCGAGCCCCCGATCGCTCCGACCGACGCCCTGCGCTCGTCGTTCGGACTCGCCCAGGTCATGCTCGTCAAGCGGTTGCGCGAAGTACGAGCGCTGCAGTCGTTTCGGCGTGTTGAGGAACCGAGCCAGGCGGACTCCCAACTGCGCCAGGCAGCCATCTCACTGGCGCAGCCGACTTGGCTACCCGCGTTCGAGGTCAGTGGTGAAGGCGTGTTCCTTCGCCTCGACCAGGAGCGGCTTCAGACCTGGGAAAGGCAGCCGGAACAGGTCGCTCGCGCGACCCGGATCCGCCAGAACCACGAGAGGCTGCTGTCAGCACGTGCGGGCGACTCGGGCAATCCGGTTCCGCCTTCGCCCGCCACGCCTCGATTCCTCCTTCTGCACGCCTTGGCCCATGCCCTGATCAACGAATGGAGCCTGGACGGCGGCTATCCGGCCGCATCCCTGCGCGAGCGTCTCTACAGCGATGAGAACATGGCAGGCGTACTGATCTACACAGCGACCAGCGACTCCGCCGGAAGCCTTGGCGGGGTCGTTGCACAAGGTGAGCCGGACCGTCTGGCAGCTTCCCTCCGGGCCGCCCTGCACAGAGCGAGTTGGTGCTCGAACGACCCTCTGTGCATGGAGGCCGAGGCGAGCGGGGCGGACAGCCTGAACATGGCCGCTTGCCACGCCTGCCTGCTCCTTCCGGAGACGAGCTGCGAGAACAACAACATATTGCTCGACCGCGCTGCCCTGGTGGGAACACCCGACGGGCGGGTGCCGGGCTTCTTCGCTCTCTGACCTTCAGCTCTTCGCCGCAGCCGGCCCGGTTCAGACGGTCACCGGCAGGCCGCGGCTCCACAGCTCTTCGGCGTGTTCTGTGAACCGGTCGAACATCCCGGCATCCCCCTGACGCCGGAGGTGCAGCAACGGTGAATCATGTCCGACAAGCCGCGCCAGGTGTGGAGTGACCAGCGCCTGCTCATCAAAACGGAACACGGACAGGGACACGTGGTTGACAGCGTCCTCGTGGCTGCTGAATCGGGCCTCGACGCGGCTGGAGGCGCCCAGACGCCCCAGGTGTTCAAGGGTGATCCTGACGCGCGTGGAAACACTCAGAGCGACGTCTTCGACCGTCTCGCGCTGCCGGGTGACCTCACCGTCGGGATCCCCCAGCAGGAACCGGACGCGGCAACCCGCATCGATCTTCTTGCGAAGGGTCTCGACGAAGGCCGGCTGCTCCAGCCAGAGGAAGTAGTTCGTGTACCCGGCCAGGAAGATCTGCTCCGTGGCCCCGTCGACCAAATCGCCCCACACCGTCGAGGGACACGCGGACCGGTAGGGATAGGCCTGAACGAGCTCTCGGTCGTGGCCCGACTTCACCCGGTCCTGCACAGCCTTCGGCCAGATCATCTGTTCATCCACCTTCAGCGCCTGACAGGCGTCAGCACGATTTCTTGCGTGGGGTACAAGCTCGGCGTCGGCCAGCCACCGCTCCACGGTCTTGGGTGCGACACCAATGCGGGCCGCAAGCCTGCGCGGCGACAACCGAGCATCTGACATAGCCGATCGTAGAGCGACATTCAAGACTTCCCCCTGCGACGTTTGGGCCTTCTTGGACCATAGCGGCAGCCCATCCAACTGTCGCTGCGGTCAGCGAAGATACGTCCCACAGGGGTGGTCATCCTTGCCGCCATGAAGAGCCCGCGAGCCACAATCGTCCAGCCCATCGACCTTCCCATCCCTCCCGCACCGCCCAAGCCATCTGACAACTGCCCCGTCTGCTTCGACTTGGCCGAACAACGACGGGCAGCCAGACGTGCGGGCGACTACTCGCGCGCTACCGATGCCTCCGTACGAATCGGCCGGCATCCTCACACCGCCGGGGATTCACAGTGACTGACGTCAGCCTCGCTCAGTGGCGCGAGAGCTGTGCGGCTGCCCTGAATGCAAGCAACGAACTGCGGGCAGCACTTGCAAGGCTGGGCCTCCCGGAGCGCAGCTATCGCAGCATCCGACCGGCCACGACCTCGACCGGCAGACCGTATGTCTACCTCGGGATCCTGAACGCGGAAGCCGTCGAGGCAATCACCGCGGCGCTGCTGCCCGAACTTGCCCGGCCAAGGCTCGCCAGGGGCCAGGACCTTGATGCGGCCGTGGAACCAACCCCGCGGCCGGCACCCCCCGATAGCGCAACACGGTCCCGACTCGCCGACGCCGAAACGGGCGACTGTCAGGGGCAGGCGGAGCGGTAGGTCGCTGAGCGGTGGCTACACGCCATGCGTCGCGCGACCTCGCCCGGGACGAGCGAGGGAGCCGAGCCAATCCCCGGTCGTTCTCTCCCTCCAGGCCTGCGCGCCCCCCTTCTGGGGCGTGCGCACCCCCCCTTCCGCCTCACCGCCCGTCGCGCTACGACAACGGAGTCCCGTAGTGCTCGTGGCGGCGGCTCGGCCCCGATCCGCCTGGCGGTCCGCTCGATGCGGCGGGAGCGCCGCTGCGTTCGGTGGCCGGAAGTCGCTATCCGGCCTCGCGTCGGGTGTGATCTCGGTTACCTTCGGTGGGACTGAATGGAGAGCCGTGATGACTCGGGGCTGGGAAGCCGATCCTTCTTCGCCGCTGGTGCGCCGTTTGGGTAAATCCCCCGCCGAACTCGGGACCACGGGTGGTGAGCAGGGATGCCCGGACATCTGGGAACTGGAGAACGGGGACATCGCCGTCGTTGGCCGCGACCTCACCGATTCGTACCTGCCCAGCCTTCCCCCAGGGCTCGTTGTCGCCCCGGACGAACGGATCGTCGTCATCCCCCGCAGGACGGCTGCCGCGGCGAAGGAGGACCTTCCCGATGCCTAGCCTGCGGGCCGAAGGCCCAGGTGAGCGCCTCGCACTTGACGACTACTCCGCGGACTTCAGCCGGCACTTCTGGCGTTCCGGCTCCGATGGGTTCTGGAAGCTCGAACGTCAGCAGAGCTTCCAGGAGCCCGGGGTGGAGAGCTGGGAGGCCTTCCGGAAGGGGCATTGGGACGAGTCCCTGGCGCTGATCGAGGGACAGCGGGGCCACTATGAGGAGTACTTCCAGCGAATCGCCGGAAGCGGATTCGCCCTCCACCGCGTCCGCTGTGTGGAGGAGCCCATCTCTCCGTATCTCCAGTGGGAACTGCACCTGCTGCATCTGAAGGCCCAGTGCGGGGAGGACACGAGGGTTCTCCCCGGGGGCGACATCCCGCAGTACGAATCGCAGCGCCCGCTGCCGGAGATCGTCGTCCTCGGCTCCTTGGTGATGTACGAGGTGCTCTACGACGATGCCGGAAGGCTCGCCGGCGGCATCCGCTTCGACGATCCGCGTGACATTTCCCGGTGCCGGCAGGCGATCCAGAAGATGCACCAGTCCGGCGAGCCGTTGGACAGCTTCTTCAGCCGCCAGGTCGCCCGGATGCCTCCACCGACCGTGACCGAGGAGTAGCTCCAACCGGTCCCGCCCGGAACTCGGCAGCGAGTCCCGGAATGGGCACGACAACAACTTCTGGCCAGTACCGGTCGCACCACAAGGCACAAGGGCTGCGTATGCGCGTCATCCTGATTTCATACTCCGCTCAGGGCTTCGCTCTCCTGCACAGCGTGTGCGAGCGGGCCGGGCACACTCCCGTCGCTTACCTGCACGCGCGATCACTGCGGCCGGGCGAACCCACGCGACGCGGTGCGGGCGATGTCGTGGGCGAGATCGTCGATGCGTTGCCGAACGGGATGGACCTGCTGATTCCGGGCCGGAAAAGTGCGTTGCCGCACATCGTCGCGGGGTACCAGGCCGATCTCATCGTCTGCTACGGATTCCCCTGGAAGCTGCCGCCGGCAGTCCTTCGAGCGACGAACCTGGGGGCCATCAACGTACATACGTCGATGCTGCCGAAATACCGAGGGCCCATCCCGGTCAATTGGGCGATCAGGAACGGCGACAAGGAAATCGGCGTCAGCATCCACTGGATGGAGAGCGAATTCGACTCCGGTGGGGTCCTGGCGCAAGAGGCAGGGATCACGCTGGGCGACGATGTCGTCCCCCAGCCGCTGTGGGAAGAGGTCGACCGCCGCATCGAGCGCCTCCTGCCCCGCGCGCTCTCGCTGGCCGTGGCCGGTTCGCCCGGTTCACCGCAGGGGGAAGGGTCCGCGACCTACGCGGGCTGGATGGAACCCGAGTTCTCGCAGATCGACTGGAGCACCGCCAGGGAAGTGATCCACAACCAGGTACGCGCCATCAGGTTCGGCAGCTCAGGGAAATCCGGCCCCCTTGCCACCGTGGCCGGCCGTCGTCTGCGGGTTCTGCGCACGTCGTTGCAGCCGGCAGACGGAATCAAGGTGATGTGCGGGAATGGCCCCGTGTGGATCACGGAGTCCGCACCGGTGACGGACTCCGAGTCCTGAACGTGCAGCGATCCGCAGCACGTCAGGCCGGGTCCGATGACGTTGCTTCCGCCAGAGAGCGTCGGTACCGCCTGAGCTTGTCCCGGATCCCCGTGGTCCACGGATGTTCCGGACCGAGTACCCGCTCGCGCCACTCCCTGACGGTTTCCGCGTGTTCGATGGCTTCCTGGTCCTCACCAACCGTGTGCAGGACATTGCTGAGCAGGCTTCGTGCCGCCAGCGTGATGGGGTAGGCGGTTCCGAACCGGTGTTCATGCGCCGCCAGCGCACGACGGGCCAACAGCAGCGCTTCGGCGTGCCTTCCGGCGCCGAGCAGCGCTCCCGCGCAGTTGAGCTCGGCCGACAGGGTGATTGGGTGCTCAGGGCCCAACTCTCTGCGGCAGTCGGCAACCAGTTCCGGTCCTGCCGGTGCCTCACGGTCCAACTCCGGTCCAGGAGGCAGTTCGAGCAGACACGCTCGCGCCTCCAGCGTCAGCGGGTGCCATGGGCCCAACTGCGCGGCTCGCCCGGCCACCGCCCGGTGCATCAACCCCAGGGCTTCCGCCAGCCGATCGATCCAGACCAACGGGCGGGACAGATGGAGGCAGGTGGTCAGGGTGTCCAACGCCTCCGGACCACAGACCCGTTCGAGGTCATCGAGCAGCTCGCGGTGTAAATGCGCTGCCTCATCGAGACGCCCCAGACGATCGGTCGCCTTCCCGATCCGCTGCCGCAGGCGCAGCACCAGGAGGTGATCGTCTCCCAGCCGTCGTCGCGCGAGCACCGTCGCCTGTTCGGCCATGGCCAGCGCGGACGCGTAATCGCCGGAACGATGCTGGGCCGTCGCCAGACGCAGGGCGCAGGTAGCCGCGGACTCTGCGGTGCCGATCGTGGTCTCGGGCCAGGTGATGACACGGCGAAGCAGGCCCAGGACATGCGGGGCCAGAGCGGTGAGCAGGCTGTCGCGCAAACCGCGTTCCGGGGACGCGGGCAGGGCGTGAAGAAGCACTCCGGCAGCGGCGGCAGCGAGTGGGTCGCGTTCACCGGCCGGAGTGACGCGCGCGACGCTGTCGAGCAGCACTCCGTGCGTACGCAAGCAGCGGATGTCGCTGGGAACGAGTTCGGTGAGCGAGTGGTCGATCAGCCCCCGAAGCGCGAGTTCCACCCGATGGGCGGGCAGGGGCAGGGGCGAGCCGAGCCGGACGTCGGCCAGCAGCGACAGGGGCAGCGGGTCATTCGACCAGCAGGCCAGGAGGCGCAGCAGCGTGACGGCCTCGGGCAGATTCTGCCCGGCCAGGGAGTTCAGCGAAAGCTGCCACGTTCCGCTCACCAGGTGGCGTGAGTCGCCGCCCGCGCCGATGGCTCCCTGGTCAATCAGTTCGATGGGGTCCGGACGCTCCTGCAAGCGACGCCCGTACTCTTCCATCGTCCAGGGGTCGATCACCTGGTGGGCCAGGAATCCTCCGGCGAGAGTCAGGGCGAGTGGCAAGCGGCCGAGGCTGTCGGCGATGGCGGCCGCGTCCTCGGCGGAACCCGTTCCCGGGGCGAGATCGCGCAGGACCTGAGCCGCCTCCTCGCGAGGCAGGACATCCACATGCAGCAGCTCGGCGGCGGGCCACCAGTGTCCTGCGGCCTGCCTCGTGGTCACAAGGACGGTTCCACGCGGGCTGGTACGCAGCCATCCGCCGTCCCGCAGCACCGCAGGATCATCGGCGTTGTCCAGCACCAGCAGCCACGGGACGTCGGACCGGTCGAGGCGGTCCCAGACCAGGTCAGCGGCCGCGCGTAAACCGTTGCGCGCAGCCATCAGCTCACCGTCGCCGGCCCCGCGGTCGGCGGCCACAGCAAGCATCCCGGCCCGCAGGGAGGCCTGGTCGGAGGCGTTGACCCACAGGCCCACGCGCCCGCGTTCCCGGGTGGCGTGTCCGAAGAGCGTGCACGCCACAGCGGTCTTGCCGCATCCTCCCAGACCATGCAGAACGAACACGGTGCTTCCGGCACCCTCGGTCACCGCCGCCTTCAGACGTTCGATGAGTTCGCCACGATCCCTCAGGATCGCCGGCGCCCGGCCGATGGGCGGGTGCCTCACCGAGTCCGGGCCCGTCCAGGCGGAGCCGTGATGGTGGTGTTCGGTGATGTGCTGGTCACCGGAAGCCTGGTAGACCCGCCCCTGATCAGTGGCCCGGCCGTCGTTGCGGCCAGTCATCGCTGGTCGACGTTCAGATCACGGCCGGCCTGGTAGACGCGTGAGCTGCCGGAAGCGGTCGCGCGTTGGGTGACGGCCGGAGCGGCGGATGTACCGGGGTCGATTTCGGTCAGCAGGGAGCGTAGTTCCGTCACCAGCTCGGGGTGGGCGACGAGGAGGCGGCGGATGCGGCCCTGCCACTCCGCCGCGATCTCCCGCTCGGTCTCCTCGTCACCATTGCTCCGCGCGCCCAGGAGGTCCTGGCGTGAAGTATCGAGCTGGGCGGCGACTTGCTCCTCGCGGTCCGGCCGGACACGCCGCCACAGCGTGATCACGCCGCTCCGCACGCCGTTCCAGGTGTCGGTTGCCAGCAGCGTCGCGATCGCCGTCCCTGCCGTGCCTGCCAAAAGGGTGATCTCCGCGTCCATCCCCTGCCCTCCCTCGCTCCTGCCCGGGATGTAACTCTAGGCAGCCAACTCGGCTTCCGTACACCGCACTTCAGGGCACTGGTTCGCTCCGCGGGCGGCTCAAGCGTGGCGCGGCCCCCGCCGAGCCGCAGACGCCGCGCCAAGGGGCTGAGAACCACCGGTCCATGGGCTCCGCAACGTGCTGTGCCGAAGCGAGCCCTCGGCCGAGGGCTCGCCGGGTCAGCCGGTCAGCCGGTCAGCCGGTGACTTCGATGATCCAGGTCGCCCGGGGGTTGTCCGTCCTGCTGTATACGCGCTTGGGGAGCAGGGAGTAGTCCTCCACTCGGCTCCGCCCGAGGACGTTGCCGTCCTGCTTGATGGTGTAGTAGCCGCTCTCAAGCTTGGTGACCGGTGCCCCCTCGCCGCCCTCCTCGTCCAACTCCCGTACGTCCCACAGGGACTTGTCCGTGGCGTCGGGCCGGACGACGGCCTGGGTGCGTGCTTCCTCGTTCGGCGCGGTGATCACGTTGTTGGTGCCCCGCACGGCGAACCGGACGTGGTCGCCATCGGGGACCACCACCCACTCCGCCGCCTTCTCCCCGTCAATGAGGAGGGCGAACAACTGGTCGCCATCCAATACGCCCACAGGGGCTCCGCCCGTACTCAGCCGGACGACCTGGCCGGCCTCGGGCGCCACGACGCCTTCGCCGTGGGCGGCTCCGGATGTGGTCAGTACGGTCGCCGCGAGGGCAAGGCCGGTAAGAATGCGCCTCATTCTGTTCATGCCGGGTAAACGCGCTCAACGATCTTCGGTCACGCGGCCGGCGACTCCGGCTGCGGGCAGCGCGACCGGGCTCAGGCCGCTTCGGTCGGGCACCGGTCGATTCATGCCGGCGAGCGGTACCGAGCCGAAACCTCCCTGTTCTTCGAGTCGGCGACAGGCGACCATGGGAGGAACAAGCGAGGGGCCGCAGCAGCGCGGCCCCTGCGGGAAAGCGGGGGAATCATGATGGTCATCGTTTCGGTCGCGGCCGTGCTCGTGGTCGCCGTCGCCGTATGCCTCGTCGCCCTCCGGCGTCGAGGTGGGGCCGGTGAGCGCGGGGCTGTGGCGCGTGGCGCGGCGGAGCAGGGGCTCGCGCAGGGGTTGGCGCATGGGCACGCCCGCAGTCAGGGCGTGGGGCCGTACGGGGGCTGAGCTGCCCCGCCCCGGACGTACCCGCTCGCCGCGCCGGCCACGCTCAAGTCCCCCACCTGTCCCTCACCACGTCGCACCTCGCCGGGAAGTGGGGAACCGGATGAGGCCGAGGAGGAGCGTGACCGACGCAAGGGCGAGGGCGTACCCACCGCCGCGGTACAGCGCGAAGTCCTTCTCGCCCACGGAATGGTAAAGAAGCAGCAACGAGCCGTTGAGGACGGTGGCCAGGGCGTGCAGGTAGCGCGGCCAGCGTGGTACGGGGGCGGTGTGGGAGCTGTGCGCGAGGAACAGCGCCGTTGTGCAGGTGCCCACCCCGAACGCGGCAGCGATGACAAAGGGCCAGGAGCCCTCGGACATGCTGGTCAGTGCGACGGTCGACCCCTCGACGGGAGGTAGGACCATGGCAATTGCCAGTGCCAAAATGGCGGTCCAGAAGGGGTAGGTGGTGCGGCCGCCGGAGGCGGTTGGCGGTGGGGGCGCGGCCGGGCGGGCCGGGGCGGTGGGCCTCGCGCTGGGTGTTGGGACGGGCGCGGGCTGCGGCCGTTCGATTGCGGGTGGCGGAATCTCCCGGGCGGACATCAGCGGGAGGGTGGTGGAGAGCGCGCCGGTGACAGGCGTGGGTAGCCACGTGGCGGTCCGGGGCGCGGTCGGCTCGGCCGAGCGGCTTTCTCTCCGTACCGGAGCGAGTTCCCCGATGAGCGTCGTCACCGACGGGCGCTGTCCGGGGTCCTTCGCGAGGCAGCGTTCGATGATTTCCAGGCCCGGCCCCGGCAGTCGGGAGAGGTCCGGTTCCTCGTACGCGATACGAAAGTTGAGCGCCTGGGCCGAGCCCGTGCCGAAGGGACTGGTACCGGTGGCCACGTACGCCAGTACGGCGCCCAGCGCGAACACGTCGGAAGCCGGTGTGACGGGCCTGCCAACCAACTGCTCCGGGGCCATGAATCCCGGGGTGCCTACGATCATTCCCGTATGGGTGAGCGCGGTGGCCTCGGCGGCCACGGAGATCCCGAAGTCGACCACCCGGGGCCCGTCCGACGCGAGCAGAATGTTCGAAGGCTTGAAGTCCCGGTGCACCAGACCGGCCGCGTGGATGGCTTCCAGCGCTTCGGCAAGGCCCGCGCCCAGGGTGCGTACCGACTCCACCGGCCACGGCCCGTGCGCGGCGACCGCCTCGTTCAGGGGCAGCCCGGGGACGTACGCGGTGGCGAGCCACGGCGTCGCGCCTTCGGGGTCGGCGTCGACCACGGCTGCCGTGAAGAAGCCGGTGACCCTGCGGGCCGCTTCCACCTCGCGGGCGAACCGGCGGCGGAAGCCGGGGTCCTGGGCGAGTTCGGGCCGTACGACCTTCACCGCGACCAGGCGCCCGCTGGGCGAGTGCCCGAGGTAGACCTGGCCCATGCCACCACCGCCCAGCCGCCCGGTGATCCGGTACCGCCCCACCTGACGCGGATCGGTCGGTTGTAGCTCGTCCACCCGTTCGTCCCCCTCACCACGCCGACGCGCTCCGTCTTGGCGTGATTACACACCAGCACCGCCCTCACGCGCAGCCACGCATACCGCCCTGTGTACGTGTACCCCGTCCGTCAGCGCCCCGCCGTCGCGACGAGCCGCCCCAGCGCCGCCCGCGCCGGCGGCCCCCACGTGGGCTTCCCGTTGGGCAGACCCCGCTCGCCGTCGTCCGCGATGAGGAGGGCGCCCAACGCCCGCAGGACGGCCCAGCCCCGGGCCCGGCGGAGAGTTGCCACGTCCGGGGTCGGGCGGTAGGCGGCATGGAAACGGTCCATGGCCGTGGTGGACGGGAGCAAGTTCCACGCGGCGGCCAGGTCGTTGGCCGGGTCGCCCGCGAAGAGGTCACCGAAGTCGATGACGCCGCAGAACGTGCCCTTGGCGGTGAGCACGTTGGCGGGATGCAGGTCGCCGTGGACCCACAGCGCCGGCCCCGTCCAGTCCGGAGCGGCGACCGCGTCCGCCCACACCGCGCGGATGCCGTCCGGGTCGGAGACGAGGCCACGTTCGGTGACGGCGCCCAGGCCCTGCGCGAAGTGTTCCCCGTACGGTGCCAGCGGCCCGCCCCGCCCCCGGCCGGCGGGTGCCCCGGCAGGGGCCGGCTGATGCAGAGCCGTCAGGAACGCGGCCAGGGCGTCGGCCGCCTCCTCGCCGCGCGTGGCCGGGACACGGTCGGCCGGTTCACCCGGCACCCAGGTGGTGACGAGCCAAGGTCGCGGGAAGCGCTCGGTGGGTACGCCCAGGCGCTGCGGGACGGGGACCGGGAGGGGGAGGTTCGGCGCGAGCGAGGGCACCCAGGTGTGTTCCTTGTGCAGCAGCTCGTCTGCGGACTCCGTCGCCCACGGCAACCGTACGGCCAGGTCGTCGCCCAGCCGCCACAACTGGTTGTCCCAGCCCCGGGCACCGAGCCGCAGGGGCCGTTCGGCCAGGTCGGGGTGCTGGTCGCGCAGGAGGTCGCGGATCATGTCGGCGGTGATGTCGGCGGGGGTGGTGGCGTGGGTGTCGGCGTGGGCGTGGGTGCGCGTTTGCGCGTGCGGGTTTTGCATGTGGGCCACGGTAGTTGGGTGGGGGCCGGCGCGTGCGGCCTTGGCGCCGGCTGGGTGCGGTGCGGCCTGTGCCGGCCTTGGGCGGGTGACGCGTTCGGGGCGGGGGGGGGTGGCGGGCGCGATGTTCGCTCGCGACTTGTGCGGGGCGGGGGTTGCTGTGCTGGGCGGCGAGGCTTCTTTTCGGTGCTGCGGCGTGCTCGTCCCCGCGGGTGCGGGGAGCAGTCCTCGTCGGCGCTGCCGCTGTAGTCGACGCCGCACGGGCGGGGAGCAGCCTCGCAGAACTCTGGCCACGCCGACGTCACGGGGACCATCCCCGCGCGCGGGGAGCAGCACTGCGAGACCGGCGCCCCGCTCTTCGAGCAGGGGCCATCCCCCCGCGCAGGGAGCAGGTGATTAGTAGCCCGCCTTCGGCTCCCGGCAGGGGGCCATCCCCGCGCGCGCGGGGAGCAGGTAGACGAAGGCGGACAATGTTCCTCCCGCTAGGGGCCATCCCCGCGTGCGGGGAGCAGTCTCCCTGACCTGCGGCATTACCCCACAGAGTCCCACTTCCTGACCACTTTCACGCAGTCCGGCATAACAACCCCAAGGCCCCCGCAGCAGGCATACGCGGAACAGCGCACAGGACCACCCCAACCGCTCACCCCTTCACCGCAGCCACCGCGCGCACCCGCTCATCCAAGCCCCGTACAGCGCGGGACTTCCCATGCCGGGCCAGGCTCCTGCGCATCGTCTCGAAATGCTCATCGCCCCGGGCCGTCGAGAGCACCGCATAGTCGTCGAGGAAGGTGCTCCAGGAGGCGCACGCCTCCTCGACGTGGCCCAGCTCGAACTGCCGCTGAGCCAGCACCGCGTTCGCGTGCAAGCGCCCCTGCCTCTCCTGGCGTGGCGTTGCCTTGATCGAATGCTTCATGGCCTTGATCGAGTCTGCCAACTCCCCGTTCTCGTAGTGGACATGCGAGACATGGAAGAGGTACGCGGCCTGGTCGTAGCCGCCAACCGATTCACGACGTGAGTCCGCCCTCGAGAGCGCCGTCTCCGTCTCACGCAGCCGCGCCACAGCGGCCCGTTTGTCCCCGACCATCGCCGACGCATGCGCCTGCTGCCCTCGGAGGAACGCGACGAGCCGGGGCCCCGCCTGGGGCGCCGCCTCGGCGGCGGAGTCGGCAAGTTCCAGGGCCTTGCGACCGTGGCGCAGGTTGGTCGCCTGCAAGCTCATTCCCCTGAGCGTCCGGCAGTACGTGACCTGGTCGCGGGACTCAGCCGCGAGTTTCAGGGCCTGGAGGTAGTACTTCTGTCCGAGTCCGTGGGCCCGTTCGTACATGGCCATCCACCCGGTCAGGTACGTGAGGTCGGAGGCCGCGGACAGCATGTCGTTGTGTACGTCCTCGGCGGCTCCGGCCTTGAGGTACGAGGCCACCGTGTTGACCAGGAACGCGGCGGCCATGGGCCGCGCGTGTCCGCCGCCGAGTTCGTCGAGGATGTCGGCGATCTTGTCGGTCATCCGTCTGACCGTCTCGACCTCGCCCCGGCCGATCCTCCCCGTTGGCCTGGTGATCCGCTGGGCGTCGTCAGCGTGGGCGACGTCGGCGAACAACGGGACCGACAGCACGGCCGAGTACAGGCCGGTGGCAAGCAGGCCACGGCGTGACGGGTCCATGTCCGCCTTCCCGAGTTGGAGCAAGGACTCGACGGAGTCGTCCTGCGCGGCGCCCGACACTCCCTCAGGGCACCTGAGACCGGCCTCGGCGTAGGAAACGGGTCGCCCCAGCTTGCGTTCGAAGGCCTCGATGATCAGTGGCCTGACCCGCTCGTTCGGCTGTGAGCCCCTGATCCACTGCGCCACCGTGGACTGGCTGTACGTGAGACCCATGCCGGTCTCGGTCCCGAGCCGGTTCACGGCCCGAGCGAGTTGTGTCTCGGACCATCGCGCCTGGCCAAGCAGGCATTTCATTCCGGTGTTGCGCTGCTTCTCGGAGGCTTTAGCCACGTCAACTCCCCGCGCATTCATGGGATTCATGCTTTGCCCTCGCTTCCACGGTACCCGTCTCCGCCCTCTGCGCGGTTATCTCTTCACACACCGCCGCCAACCGACACGAGGGAGATATGTGGTGACCGCCATGGCACAAGAGAGGAGCGCCCCGACCTCCGATACCGGGGTCGGCGACCTCCCGATCGACGTGGAGTGCATCCGCGACGGGCTGATCGCGGCGCTCGAACTGCCCTTGTCCACCACCACGCGCGAGGCCATCGACACGAACATTCGCCAGGTCCGAGGGCATCTCAACCTCCTGATGGGCGAGGAGTTGGGGTACGACTCCGACAACGCTGTCCGTGATCTCTTCAGGCAGGCGTACGCCCTGCTCTCCTCCGGCCGACGCCCCGACGAGGCAACTCCGGCTTTCGAGGCGTTCGAGTACCTCCGCGATGCGGCGCGCATGACCCAGCGCTTTTTGGACGTCTTCGAGAACTTCCGGAAAGCGCCGGTTCACCGACCGGATTCCACGCCCCTTTCCGCGCGATCGCCGGAAAGCCGACGCACGACAACCAAGGAGAAGACATGACGACCGCCGGTACGATCCCCTTCGCCACTCGCGCCGCCGAACCGCCCTGCCTGGTGACCACATCCATCGCCGGTGTCACCTGGGACGAGGACCGCCAGCTCAACGTCCAAGCGGACGGCTCGGCCTGGCACACCGCCGACCACGCGGCGTCGACCACCGACACCAACCTGGACGGCAAGGGCGACGACGTGACCGACCCCTACTTCGCCCCCGCCTCCTGATGACCGCCGCCCGGCCCGTACTCGTTGTCGCTGAACGCCTCGACGCCTCCGCCGACATGGTTGTGGACCAGCTGAACCAGCGTGGCGTGCCAGTGATGCGGTTCGACTCCGCCGACTTCCCTCAACGCCTGGCACTGACCGCGGGCCACCGGCCGACGGCGGGGGGCTGGCAAGGCTCGCTGACCGACGGATGCCGGTCGGTGCGGCTCGAAGACGTTCGGGCCGTCTACTACCGTCGGCCCGGACATCCCCGCATTGCTGACACCGTGGCAGAACCGTACGCAACGTGGGCACAGAACCAGGCGGACGCGGCCATGCTCAATGTCCTGTCCGCGCTGCCCGTCCGCTGGATCAACAATCCGCATCACGACCGCGTCGCCGCGCACAAGCCCCAGCAACTGGTCGCGGCGGCCGGTGCGGGCCTTCGGGTGCCGCGCAGCCTCATCACGAACGATCCGGCCGAGGCCCGCGCCTTCGCCGGAACCGTGGACAACCGCCTGATCTGCAAACCCGTCCTCGGTGGCCGATTGAACACCGGCGCGGAGCGGCAGCTCATGGTGGCCACGCACCGGGTGAATCCGTCCGACTTCGACGACAGTGTGCGACTGACCGCGCACTACTTCCAGGAGGACGTTCCCAAGAAGTACGAAGTGCGCCTGGTCGTCGTGGACGGCAAGCTCTTCGCGGGAACCATCGTCGGTACGTCCGAGAAGGCGCGCACCGACTGGCGCACGGACTACGAGAACCTTGAGTACGGTACGACCGAGGCGCCCGCCTCGGTCGGTGCGGCCGTCCGCCGGTTCATGGACTCGTACGGAATCGTGTTCGGTTCCTTCGATTTCGCCGTCACCCCCGACGACGAGTGGGTGTTCTTCGAGAACAATCCGGCCGGCACATGGTCGTGGGTCGAGAATCGCACCGGCCTGCCCATCGCCGCCGCACACGCCGACTACCTGCAAGGGACCACGACATGACCGAGCCGAACGACACGTCGTCGTCCGCGCTGCGCGCCCGGTTCGCCGCCTCCCTCGGCGGGGGTGGCCAGAGCCAGTGGGTGGGCGCATTCTCCAGGGTCCCGCGGGAGCACTTCGTCCCGAGCTTCTACCAGCAGGATGAGAACGGGCGCTGGTACGAGGTCTCCGAAGGCGACCCGGGCTACCTGGAAGCCGTGTACTCGGACACCGCGCTGACAACACAGTTGGGCGAGCACGGCATTCCCACGTCCTCGTCCAGTGAACCCCGGCTGATGCTGACCATGCTCGACGCCCTGGATGCCGAGCCCGGTCATCGGCTCTTCGAACTCGGCCTCGGCACCGGGTACAACGCCGCGCTGGCATCGTCGCTGCTCGGAAGCGACAACGTGGTGAGCGTGGATGTCGACCCGGATCTCGTCCGACTCGCCCGGAAGCGACTCGAAAGGGGGAGGTATCGCCCCTACGTCTTCGCCGGGGACGGTACGGAGGGCTGCCCGGACAGAGCACCGTACGACCGCGTCATCGCGACGGCCGCTCTGCGCCGTATTCCTCCCGCCCTGCTGAGCCAGGCCCGTGCGGGAGCGGTCGTCGTCGCTCCCATCGGCTTCGGCGTCGCGAAGGTGACCGTCTCGGCCGGCGGCGAGGCGACCGGGCGGTTCCTGCCCGTGCCCGCGTTCTTCATGCCACGCCGCCGTCCCGTGAAGAGCCCGGACTTCGCGGGACTGGAGGCGCAATCCGGCCGGGCCACGTCCGTTCGAGCGACCGACTTACTCGACAGGCTGAGGTTCCCCCTTTCCCTGGCCCTCCCCGGGCACCGCTCGTGTTCCTGGCGGGACGAGGCCGGCGAGGTATCCGGGGTGGGGCTCTGGACCGAGGACGGCTCCACCGCCACGGTCCACGTCTCGGGAAGGGCACGGCAGACCGGCCCGCGCCGCCTCTGGGACACGGTGGAGGAACTTGCCTCCGTATTCCCCGACGGCGCCCCTGCCCGGGAGGACTTCGGCCTTACGGTCACGCCAGCGGGCCAGCGAGCGTGGTACCGGGGGCCGGACGGGCCTTCGTGGGTGTTGGACGGTTCCTGAGTGCGCTGTCGTTCTTCGGTGCTCGCCGTGTGTGGGCGCCTGTGCTGTGGGGTGTGCGGGGCCCCGTGCGGGAAGCCGGCCTCAAGGCGGGTGCCCGCGACGCGGACACGAGGGCAACCCCTGCGGAGGCGGAGTAGACGCTGTTACGGGTGGCCTCGGGCCGTGGACGGGGGCGTCCCCGCGCGTGCGGGGAGCAGCATTTCGCCTTCATCCTCCACGTCCCGATCCAGGGGCCATCCCCGCGCGTGCGGGGAGCAGGACGACGACACCCCCGACGAGACGACCGCGTCGGGGCCATCCCCGCGCGTGCGGGGAGCAGTCACCACCGCTGCGGCCGCAGTTCAGGCCGACGGGGCCATCCCCGCGCGTGCGGGGAGCAGTCGACGGCCCGCAGCCTGCCCACGGAACGCCAGGGGCCATCCCCGCGCGTGCGGGGAGCAGGTGTACGTCCCTTCGGGGGTGGGGCAGTCGGGGGGCCATCCCCGCGCGTGCGGGGAGCAGACCTGCAAGAACGCGACCGGAGGGAAAAGCGGGGGGGCCATCCCCGCGCGTGCGGGGAGCAGCTCCTCGCCCGCGTCGAAGGGAAGCCGGGCCCGGGGCCATCCCCGCGCGTGCGGGGAGCAGGTACGAGGTCAGGGGGCTGACGGGGCCCGCCCGGGGCCATCCCCGCGCGTGCGGGGAGCAGGCCGATGGGGTGCCGGTCGTCATACACCCAGCGGGGCCATCCCCGCGCGTGCGGGGAGCAGTCGGCGCAGACCCTGCCCGTGTGGCACGGGCAGGGGCCATCCCCGCGCGTGCGGGGAGCAGCAGTCGATCTCCTCGTCGTGGAAGACCGACTGGGGGCCATCCCCGCGCGTGCGGGGAGCAGGAGATGAAGTCCTGGGGAAGGTCCAGGTGTCCGGGGCCATCCCCGCGCGTGCGGGGAGCAGCCTCCGCGCGCGAGGCGCCGTAGCTGATACCCGGGGCCATCCCCGCGCGTGCGGGGAGCAGCTCGTCCGCTGGAACCTCAGCACCGCCGAGTGGGGGCCATCCCCGCGCGTGCGGGGAGCAGACGAGCCGGTCGTAGAACGAGGTGGGAACGGTGGGGCCATCCCCGCGCGTGCGGGGAGCAGATCAAGCACTTGTCCGGGCTGCCCTTCCCCCGGGGGCCATCCCCGCGCGTGCGGGGAGCAGTCGGCGTAGAGGTCGGTGATCGTGGGGCGGGTGGGGCCATCCCCGCGCGTGCGGGGAGCAGCCGTGCGACATGACGACGTGCGGTGCGGCGTCGGGGCCATCCCCGCGCGTGCGGGGAGCAGCCGTCGCCTCCGCTTCCATCGATTCCCCCGACGGGGCCATCCCCGCGCGTGCGGGGAGCAGCCGTCACGCGTACCGAAAGCAGCACTGCCACCGGGGCCATCCCCGCGCGTGCGGGGAGCAGCCGGACATCATCTGGACAGCCATGGAGAAGGCGGGGCCATCCCCGCGCGTGCGGGGAGCAGGCCCCGCGCCGGATCAGGATGCGGAGCGCATCGGGGCCATCCCCGCGCGTGCGGGGAGCAGAGGCCGAGGGCGGCGATGAGATGGACGTCGAGGGGGCCATCCCCGCGCGTGCGGGGAGCAGGCCCTCCCACCTGAACGTCGATGCGCTCCGCGGGGGCCATCCCCGCGCGTGCGGGGAGCAGGAGACGGCACTCGTCTTCGGTGGTGGCTGGCCAGGGGCCATCCCCGCGCGTGCGGGGAGCAGTCTGCGTGACCTGCGGCGTTACCTCGCGGAGGTGCGCTTTCTGACCACTTTCACACAGTCCGACATATCCACCTCAAGACCCCCACGGCAGGCATACTCGGCAGCCTATAGGACCACCCAAGCCACGATCACCCCATCAGCCCGACCACCTGCACCGCTCACTCAGGCCACGCACTACGCGCGGCAATCTGGGCCACGGTTTCCGGTAGCCGGCGGTGGCCGCAGCAAGGGTTCCGCCGATTGGTCAGGAGGGCTGAACCGGCGGGAGCCGCCAGCGGCCGGAGTGGCCGGGCGGCAGTTCCAAGTCGCGACGGACCGACGTGTAGTACTTCTCCCGTGCCACGCGCTGCTTCTCAAGCTGGGCCGACCATGTGTCGGCGGTACAGGCCGGTGTACGGAGAAGGGCTTCGAGCTCCACCACTGTGAGCGCCCATAGGTGCGCAGCATCGACCACCTCGGGGGAACCGAGTATCAGCAGCCCCTCTCCAGCGGGTGACCGGGCGTCAGCGGCCTCGTCCAGAAGGGGGGCCGCGTCGTCGGGCGGCAAGGGCTGACGGTGCCCGTCGTGGCCGAGATGCGCGGCGACACGGCGATTCAGAGTGACGGTCTTCTTCAGCGTCAACGCGTAATCGCTGTAGGCCGCGAGCCGCCGCTCCTGCCAGCGGGCCCCTTGCTCCCGCCGGAACCTCGCCCGATCACCACGCATGACCACCACGTATGAGCCAAGAGCTCCGATGACCAAGCCGAGCAGGGCGGGAAGCTGCTTTATGAACTCTGACACGGCTGCATGGTAATGCGTCATTGCGATGCATCAACTCTGGGTAACTCGCCGGGATTCGGTCTGCGCGACCGCTCAAGCCGGCGGCATCCACGGTCCGTTCTCAGGCTCTCGCACCGGTCGTGCGGACGGTTGCCCAGCACGCGCCAAGCCTCTCCTTCGCGCGCCGGTCAAGGGCTTAGCTCATGCGGGTGAGTTTGCCGTGTCCGTCTGCGCCTGCCCTCGGGGCTCTGGAGCCTTGCATACGGCAATGTCGCACCGAACTACCTGATTGGACGCCCTCTTGTTGAACAAGCGCATGCTCGCTGTCGCTCCTCTCGCCCTCGTCGCGGGTCTGGTCTTCGCACCGGTATCCAGTGCCGCGCCCGGCGGTACGCCCGCCGTATCCTGTGGGCGGCTCGTCGACGTCAGGACGCTGCCCGCCGGAACGAATCTGGACCTCCTGAACGAGGCGGCCAGGGGGTTGGGTTTGCGTGAGGTTCCTACGGTGGCCGGAGGCGGATGCGATGTCGCGATTCGTACCGACGCCTATTCGGAATCGACTCCGTACCTGAGGAAGGGTCCGGTCGTTCTTCGTGCGGGCGAGTACGCGCCGCGTCAGCAGTACTGCACGGACTCGGTGAGTGTGGATGGTGCGTTCACCATTCCGGGAAGTGATGGTCCTCCGGTTCCGGGGCTGGTTGTCTTCGCGTCCGGGTGCACCGAGGAGGTGAACCCGCTGCTGGTCTGAGCGGCGAGTTCAGGGCCGGCCGGTGATGTCTCCGTCCGGCCCTTCGATGTTGCGCTCGAAGGCAGCTACGACGACTTGTTGGCCTGGCTGATTCCCCTCTTCTTGTCTTCTTGGGTGAGGGCTTCGACGGGTTCGAGCGCTTCGACGGGTTGAGACGTGGGAGCGTCCCCGCGCGTGCGGGGAGCACGAGTTCCGGCGCAGCCGATTGCTCCGGTGCCGGGGGACCATCCCCACGCATGCGGGGAGCAGATGCCCAGGCCGTGGACGCGTACGCCAGCGTCGGGACCATCCCCGCGCGTGCGGGGAGCAGAGCGCGGCCGGCGCCGCCCACCACACCGGCAGGGGACCATCCCCGCGCGTGCGGGGAGCAGGGCTGCTGAGCCCGTGGTGGCGCTGGAGGCGCAGGACCATCCCCGCGCGTGCGGGGAGCAGTCCACCCAGATCCCCCGCCGTGAAGGGATCGCGGGACCATCCCCGCGCGTGCGGGGAGCAGCGAACGTGCTGGCATACGGGGGTACCCGGCAGGGGACCATCCCCGCGCGTGCGGGGAGCAGGGGGACCACCGGCTGAAGTTCGCGTCGGCCGAGGGACCATCCCCGCGCGTGCGGGGAGCAGGCCACCTCGATGATCTCGCTGTACGCGGCCAAGGGACCATCCCCGCGCGTGCGGGGAGCAGGACCCCTGCTGCTGAAGGGTCTGAGATGATGTGGGACCATCCCCGCGCGTGCGGGGAGCAGTTCCCCAGCAGCGTGTTGTGGTCGACCTGGAGGGGACCATCCCCGCGCGAGCGGGGAGCAGTCGGACAGCAGGTCGCCGAGCTTCTGCCGGCCGGGACCATCCCCGCGCGAGCGGGGAGCAGTGTCGTTGGCGACCGGGTACGGGTTGATCGTTGGGACCATCCCCGCGCGAGCGGGGAGCAGCCGACAAGGACGCCAACGGGGTCCCCGACCACAGGACCATCCCCGCGCGAGCGGGGAGCAGCGGGAGCGGGGAGCAGCGGGAGCGCCGGTACCTCGTGCCCGTGGCCCGGGGACCATCCCCGCGCGAGCGGGGAGCAGTCCGTTTTGATGACCTCAAACAGGGTCGACTCAGGACCATCCCCGCGCGAGCGGGGAGCAGTCTGTGTGACCTGCGGCGTTACCCCGCGAAGGTACGCTTTCTGACCACTTTCACGCAGTCCGGCATAACCACCCCAAGGCTCCCACAGCAGGCATAAGCGGCACGTTGCGAGGCCAACTCATCAGCCCGGCCACCGTGCGCGCCCTCTCGATCGATTGCTTCGTGGTCCTCGTGGAGTCCTCCAAGGCCCAATTCTCATCGTGGAGACGCGAGACACAGGAAAGGTACGCGACCTGTCGTACCCGCCGAGCGATCCCGCCTTTGAGAGCGCCTTCTCCTTGTCTCACGCGACGCGTCAATGACCCAACCGACGTCGCGCGTCGAACCGGCGCAATACGCGCACCACGCGCCACACTCCTGTCGCCGCTCCCACCAGCGCGCCCCCAGTCAATACACCGTCCCGCGCCGTACCAGAGACGCCGAAGACCAGCACGAGAACCAGCGCGGCGGCGAGCACTACCGCAGCCAGCAGCGCAGCCGTCACCAGGGCGAAGACGATCTCTACCGTCATCGCGTCCTTTTCCCACCGTGACTCGCGTCCCGCATCCATGCCGCAAGTCTTACACCCCGCCCATCCGCATCCGCCTCGCTCTGCCACCGCTCTCGCCCGTCCACTGCGGCGGCGCAACCAACTGAGATGACACGCGTCGAGCCGTAAACCATCCGTCCCTCCAACTCCCAGGATGGCAGCGACTCGTAGAACTCCGGGCGGGCGCGATGCCGGTGGCCGGCGTGAGCCCGACGTCTAGGACCTGATGACGCAGTGCGCCCCGTGCCCGCACATACGCCTCCCCGAGTGGCGGTGCGTGCGCGGTGCCCGTCGCTGACCGTAGGAGCGAGCACGTGGCCGGCCCAGTGAGGCCACCATTCCTGATTCGTCCTTGCGGATGGAGCCGAGGCCTCCGGGGGGGGCGGTGAGCGGAAGAGGATCTCCTTGGCCTGGATACGACGCTCGTTGTCGGTCGGGCTGGCGCGCGCCCGCCTGCGCGGGCGGGCAGCAGCGGCGGTTCAGGCTGCCTAAACCGGGATCAGCCCCGCGAATGCGGGGAACAGGGGCGACCACCCGGCCACCCGCACCATCGGCCTGGGACCATCCCCGCTTCAGCAGGGAGCACAACAGCCTGTTCGCCCTGATGCTGCCCAGCATCGGACCATCCCCGCGCGTGCGGGAGCAGACCAGCGTCACGGATCCGGTGTAGCGCGTGTAGGGACCATCCCCGACCGTGCGGGGAACAGCCTTCGTGGACGCCGAACGCGGTTCCGGCGTAGGGACCATCCCCACGCACGCCGGGAGCAGCACCCCTCCTCGGTCAAGAGGGCGGTGTAGATGGGACCATCCCCGCGTGTGCGGGAAGCAGGCAGCGCGCGCTGCGGCTTTACCCCGCCGGAGCGGGGGTTCCGGCCGCCTTCATGCAGGCCAGCGTGACCATCTCCAGGCTCCCACAGCACGCGTGCACGGCAGCTTAGGCGAACAGCCTCAGCGGCTGAACCCGCCCGTCCTCCCCGCCTCCCCGTCGGCCCGCCGAGCCGCCACCCAACGCCCCATCAATCGAACCCCGTTGTAGTTCGGCCCTACACATAGTTCCCCGGCTCATCCAGCCACACCCGCTGCCCCGCCCCGCTCACCGTCAGGCCGAAGCGGGGCCAGTCCGGGTGGCCCTCGGTCGTCCACCAGGTGTGGGCGGCCCTGACCTCGTCCCAGAGGTGGCGGGGGCCGTGCTGCCAGATGCGGGTTTCCCGGCCGTCGTGGGTCAGGGCGCAGGCCCAGGAGCGGTCGTTCAGGCTGTAGAACCAGTGGGGTTGGGCGCCGTTCCGCTTCTCCGCGGCCACGTACGTGCAGTCGCGTACGCGCAGGCTCAGTGCGAACGTCAGCGCGCTGAAGCGGTCGCCGGACGCGAGGGCCGCCGGTGCGGGGCCCGGTTCCAGGGTCGGGGCGGAGGTCGGCGGGCCCGGTGCGTACGTCTCGTGGTCGATCGGGGTCACCCGCTGGGACCGTAGCTTCATGAACTCGGCCGGGCCCGTGAACCGGCCGCTCGCCCTGTCCCCCTCCGGGTCCACCCTGAGCCTGACGATCCCGTCGGCGTTCGTGAAGGCCGTTCCCCACGGGGCGACGATGATTCCGCCGGGGCGGGTCTGCCTGACCCAGGAGTACGGGAGTTCGCGGACCCCGCACGTCGCGATCACCCGGTCGAAGGGGCCGTGGGCCGGCGCGCCCGCGCAGCCGTCGCCGTGGATGACCTCGACCGGGGCGCCGAAGAAGTGGGACAGGGCGCCTCGTGCCCGTACGGCCACCGCCTCGTCCACTTCTACGCTGACGACGTTCTCCTCGCCCACCTTGTGGGCCAGAAGCGCGGCGTTCCAGCCCGTCCCCGTACCGATCTCCAGCACGCGGCAGTAGTCGTCCACCGTCAGTGCGTCGAGCATCCGGAACGCGACGCTCGGCATCGACGCGGACGATGTCGCCAAGCGTCCTGGCTCGCTGCCCTCGTGGTCGCCGTCGTCCCACTGCGTGACGATCGGCACGTCGGCGTTCGCGTAGCCACGCCATGCCGCCACGTCCTCGGCGCGCGAGGCGTGGACCGTCGTCCCCTTCGTCAGGTCGAACGGCCACATGCGGTCCGGCAGGAACGCCTCCCGAGGCACCTGCGTGTACGCGTCCAGCCAGCCTCGCTTCAGTACGCCGGCCGTCGTGAGGGCGTACCCCACCTCCTCGCGGGTGGGGTACGCCGTTGCTGTCCGCTCGCTCATGCCGTGCACAGGGACTTCGGCCGGCCTGGGGACACCGGGGCCGCCGGCCGCGCGGGCGACCAGGTTGTTCGTCGAACTCATCTGTTCCGTCCTCTCGGTGGGGGCATTCGTTCTGACGCGGCTTCTACAGGCGGTACCGGGCGTGTCTGCTGTTGGTTTCTCGTACGCGTTCGCGGATGCCGTCCGGCGATCCCGGCTGCGGCGGTGCGTCCGGGCAGACGGCCGCGCCGCATCTGCACGGAGGGAACTCCGCCAGCGATGCGTAGCGCGTGAGGTCGGGGCCCTTCCGCAGGGCGTCCTCGCCGGCGCGGGTGGGAAGTGGGCCGGATGTCGGGGCGGCTCCATGCTCTTCTGCAGGCACGCTTTCGTGTCCCTCCGTAGCCATTTCACTACCAGGAGCGCTTAGCGTGGCCTAGCTTCACGGGGAGAGCAACGTGGCAACGTAGCGGTCAGGGAGGGCACGTTGGTCAATATCAAGAAGCTGAATCCGGGCTCGTCACCGCGAGCCGCCTACGGCGCGCGATTGCGCGCGATGCGTGAGGGACGGGACTGGATTCAGGATCACCTCGCCACGGTGGTCGGGTGCAGCGGGCGCCATATCTCGGCGATCGAGACCGGTCGCAAATCGGCAACCCTGCTTTTCTCACGGAAGATTGATGCCGCGTTCGGCCTGGTCGGTACGCCCGAATCCTTCGAGCGCGAATGGCGCGGGATCAAGCACGGCAGCATGCTGGAGGGATTCCCCGAATACGTGGGTTATGAGAGCCGGGCCGTGGAGGTCCGGCTCTTCCAAGTCAGTGTCATCCCCGGCCTGATGCAGACCCCGGAGTACGCACGGGCCTTGAACGATGGCTACGTACAACGTGGGTCCGTCACCGCCGAACAGTCCGAGGAACGCGTCTCGCTCGTGCTGGAGCGGCAGGCCACGCTGGCGAGACCCGGACCGCCCATGGTGTTCGTCGTCGTGGACGAGAGCTGCCTCCTCCAGGAAGTCGGCGGCCCGGAGGTCATGAACGCCCAGCTACAACGGTTGGAAGAGCTGGCCGCGCTCCCGAACTGGATCCTTCACGTGGCGCCGTTCTCCCTGGGAGCGCGGCGGGCATTCCACCTGCCCGTCAACCTGCTCACTCTCGCCGACCGGTCCATCGTCGCGTACGCCGAGTCCGAAGCCCAGGGCCACGTCGAGCGCGAGACCTCGCTCGTTGTGCCCATGCTCACGGCCTACCATCAGCTTCAGAGCGAGTCGCTGTCGCAAGCGGAGTCAGTGGCCATGATCAGCCGGTTACGGAAGGGCTCCCCGTGCCACCACAGCCGGGATCGTCCCTGTCAGTGACTCCGAGCAAGCGACCGCCCCGTCGTGACCGTCTCCACCGATGCCTTCGCCGACCGGGCCTACGGGCTTCGCCCATGTGCCGCTCGGCCTACGTATTGGTCGTCTGTATCACTGAAACCAGGACAATCCCGCGCGTGCGGGGAGCAGAGCAGCCCGTCCGGGTGTCCCGCGTAGGTGAACCCTGCGGGTTCCGGATCAAGGTTGCGAGGGACATTGCGTAGTCCGCGGGTACCTTGCCAAACGTCGGGTCCAAAACGCCTTCAGCCGAAGGTGCCATCGGCTCGGGCGAAGAAGCGTTCGCAGCCGTCGTGCTCGAACGCACTTGTCCGTCAAACGGCGAGTCGGCGTTGGCGCACGCTCCCCAGTCCAGGCCTAGCTCGCCGCTCAGAGCGATCCAGAACTTGCATCCACCGCACTGCTCGTCGAACCACTCGTCCCGATAGTCGGGGTCCCGGGTGGAGCGGTTGAGTAGCCGCAACCAGCGCTCGTGCACCTCGTCGTCTCCGCCCTCGTCGTCTGCCCGCAGCCCGTCCGGTGCCATCTGCTACCCGCCCTCCTGTCGAATCCGCAAGGTCAACCTGTACGGACTCGGCGCCGATCCGCCAGCTGATTCCTGCGAGCCGCAGACGATCGGCTCAGCCTGTCGCAGGCGTCCCCTGCACAGGACACCGGGCCCTGCATCACGGCCACGGGCCCACCCCCGCACGCGCGGGGAGCCGGCACGCCCCGTTGTGGCCCTGCCCCCGGACCGGGGACCATCCCCGCGCGGGCGGGGAGGAGGCGTTGGCGGCTGCGACCGCAAGCCCGTTGCCGGGGCCATCCCCGCACGCGCGGGGAGCAGAGCCAGGGCCTTCCCCCGCTCCCGCGCCGGTGGCCGGATCACGGGGCCATCCCCGCGCGTGCGGGGAGCAGGGCGGCACGATCGGCGCGGTCATCGTCCGGGCGGGGCCATCCCCGCGCGTGCGGGGAGCAGAATTCGATGTACGCGGCGCCCGCGCGCATCGCAGGGCCATCCCCGCGCGTGCGGGGAGCAGGTGCTGGACGGCGAAACCCCCGCACGGGTCGCGGGGCCATCCCCGCACGCGCGGGGAGCAGCCCGGCGGAGGAGACGGAGGGGGGCCGCCGCCGGGGCCATCCCCGCACGCGCGGGGAGCAGCGAGACCGAGATCGAACAGATCCAGTCCCGTAGGGGCCATCCCCGCACGCGCGGGGAGCAGACCGCGGCGTGGGCCTTGGCCGGCGCCCAACGGGGGCCATCCCCGCACGCGCGGGGAGCAGGGATCGGCCGGACTTGGTGCCGCCAGCCTGGCGGGGCCATCCCCGCACGCGCGGGGAGCAGCAGGCCCGGTGTCACAGCATGGCGTGCTGCCTGGGGCCATCCCCGCACGCGCGGGGAGCAGAAGCCCTACCTGGCTGCCGCAACGGCGAAGAGGGGGCCATCCCCGCACGCGCGGGGAGCAGCAGGCGCTTTGCGACGCCCGCGAGCCGGTCCAGGGGCCATCCCCGCACGCGCGGGGAGCAGTTGGTGTGCTCGCCCCACCGGTCCATGGCGATGGGGCCATCCCCGCACGCGCGGGGAGCAGCCAGGAACTCGCGAGCCGGCCACGCCGTACCCGGGGCCATCCCCGCACGCGCGGGGAGCAGCCGCCCCCGTCCAGCACGATGTCCACGCCCATGGGGCCATCCCCGCACGCGCGGGGAGCAGCCGGTCGCCCCGTTCGCCGGCCGTCAGCGCCGGGGGCCATCCCCGCACGCGCGGGGAGCAGCCCTCCAACTTCTCTGGAGGGGGGCCCGGTTCGGGGCCATCCCCGCACGCGCGGGGAGCAGTATCTCGCGCCGGTAGCACGGCGAGACAGGACGGGGCCATCCCCGCACGCGCGGGGAGCAGACTACGTGACCTGCGGCTTTACGCGGCGAGCGCGCGGTTTCTGACCACTTTCGCACAGTCCGGCATATCCACCTCAACAATCGGATAGCAGGCAAACAGCCCAGTCCCGGCCAACAACCCTACCGTCCGCGCCAATCTCCCCACCCCCACCCACCACGCGCGCACCCAAGGCTCAGGCCGAATGTCAGCGCACCGAACCGTTCGGCCTCCGGCCAGGGCCTCGCCGTCTCGCCGTCTCGACCGGGTCCAACGTCGATGGCGTGCCCGGCGGTTGAGGGACGCCCCCCTCAAGGGCCGACCCCCTCAAGGTCGCCTCCCCCTCAAGCCCGCCCCCCGTCCGCCGGCAGGTATCCCAGTTGGGCCGCGTGGACGCCTGCCTGGAAGCGGCTGCGGGCGTCCAGGTGGCCGAGGAGGCCGGTGGCTATGCGGCGGGCGGTTCGGGGGGAGACGCCCAGGCGCTTGGCTATGGCCTCGTCCGTGTAGCCGCGGGCCAGCAGGCGCAGGGTTTCGTGTTGTTGCCGGGTCAGCGAGTGGTCCGCGGGCTTCTCGGACGGGCCGAGGGGTTCGGCGCGGTCCCAGACGCTTTCGAACAGGGCCTCCAGCGCCGCGATGAGGCCCGGACCCGACACGACGAGCGCGCCGAGCGAGGAGTCCTGGTCATCCAGGGCGACCAGGGCGAGGCGGCGGTCGGTGATGATCATGCGGGTGCTGAGCGAGGGGGCGGTGCGGATCTCGGCGCCGAGCGAGGCCAGCCAGGTCACATGGGCCACCGTGGGCGGGTGGTTGTGGATGCTGTCGAGGTAGACCGTACGCATCCGCACCCCGCGCTCCAGGAGTTCCTGGTTGAGCGGGCGGGAGGCGTGCATGTTCTCCTCTGTCTGCGCGCCGCCCGTCGCGAAGGTGAGGATCTCCTCCTCCACCTCCTCGTGCAGCCGGGTCAGGTAGTCCCGTACGTGGTCCACGCCGTCCAGGTGGACCACGGGTGACTCACCGGCTGCGGGGTGGGTGGCGGGGAGGCCGCAGAGGAGTTCGGCCACGGCGGCCTCGCCGTCCGCCAGCCGTTGACGCTCGGCGGCGAGCCGGGCGCGGCGGCGGGACAGGAGCATCTCCAGGCCCAGCCGGGGGTCGACCACGTGCAGTCGCCGCTCCCCGGCGTTCGCGGCCGGGCGCACCAGGGCGAGGTCGAGCAACTCCTTGACAGCGGTGTCGAACTGATTTTGTGTCAGTTGGAGGTGAGAGCGATGCTCCGCGAGGGACGCGTACGGCTGGCCGAGCAGTGCCCGGTAGACGACCTCCGCCGTGGCGTCCAGACCCAAAGGGTCGAGCATCGTCCCTCCTTGCTAGGAGCTCTGTCGCTTAACGGAGTTATTTCCGCAGACGCCGCCGTCTACTCTTCAGTACCCCGTTGACGCTGCGGTAAAGAGCATGGCACGAGTGCGTGAGCGGAGGGCAGACGGCCTCCTGGTGACCGGGACGGACGGATGCGGGCGTCCACATGCTGGACGGAAGGGGCCATGGCCTCATCGGTCCACCGGTCTCACCTTCACCGTTGCGTCGCTCGCGTACAAAACTCACGGTGCTGTCGAACGCTCCCCACCGATGGTTCGAAGGGCTTCCGCATGACGCGTCTCCACCGGTTCTCCTGTACCGCTCTCCTGTCCCTGGCGCTCAGCGGCGGGGTTCTCGCCATGACCCCCGCGTACGCCGCAACCGCTTCCGCCGTACAGAACGCCCCGGCCGCCTCCGACTCCGCCACCACCACCGATGCCCCCGGTCCCGCCGCCCTGCTCACGCCCCCGGGCGACCAACCGCACGACTTCGGCTGGCAGTAGTCGTCCCCTCCGGGACGGCGCTACGAGGCAGGCGGCCCGACGGGCCGCGGAGAGTGCACGGGAAGGCGGACGACGGTGCTGTTCCAACTGCTCGGGCCCCTGAGCATCACCGATGGGCGGGATGTCGTGGTTCTCCCGCCCTCCAAGCCGACCGCGTTACTGGCCGCCCTGCTCATCCGGCCGGGGCGGGTCGTCTCCACCGACCACCTGCAAGAGGCCGTCTGGGGCGAGGAGCAGCCCACGACGGCCAAGGCCGCGCTCCAGAGCTGTGTGCTCCGGCTGCGCCGGATCTTCGCCAAGTACGGCATCGAGGACCAGGCTGTCGTGGCGGTCGCCGGCGGCTACCGCATCCACGCCGACGCCGAGACCCTCGACCTGCTCCACTTCCGGCAGCTCGTCGGCCGGGCCGCGACGGCCGGTGAGGACTCCGAGCTGTACACCCTGCGGGCCGCCCTCGCCCTCTGGCAGGGGCCGCTGCTCGCCAACGTGCCCTCCGGGCTGCTGCACCGGGACGAGGTGCCCCGGCTGGCGGAGGAGCGCCTGCGGGTCCTGGAACGGGTCTGCGACATCGAACTGGAACACGGCCGCTGCCGCGAAACTCTTGTTGATCTTTGGGAAGTTACGCGCGTATACCCGGCCCACGAGCGGTTTTCCGAGCAGCTGATGCTGGCCCTGTACCGGACCGGGCGGCAAACGGAGGCGCTGTCGGAGTACCGGAGGATCAAGACGTACCTGCGCGAGGAACTCGGCGTCGACCCCCGGCCCGGACTCCAGCGCCTGGAACTGGCGATCCTGCGGGGCGACGAGCTGGGCGCCCCGGACACCGGGCACGCCCCCGTCTCGCTCGTGTCCCCCGCCGCCCCGCCGGCCCCGCTTCCGCCGGTCGCCCCGGGCGGGGGCGGAGCCGTATCCCGCCCCGGCGGCGGTACGGAGGTGGCACCCCTCCCCGCGGTGGCACCCCTCCCCGCGGTGGCGCCCCTCCCGGCGGTACCCGGCTTCACCGGCCGGCGGAGGCAGGTGGAGGAGCTGGTCGCCCTGCTGACGGACACCGGCCCCGCCCTGTTCGGCGCCGACGGGGACGGCTACTCCCCCAACAGCCGCTCCCTCGACGGCCACCCCTTCGACGGTCACTCCTTCGACGGGCGGCCCGGTACGGGGCCCGAGCGGGCCCCGGTGGCGGTGCTCTCCGGGGCACCCGGCATCGGCAAGACCGCGCTCGCCCTGCACGTGGCGCGCCTGGTGGGCGGGGACTTCCCGGGCGGTTGTCTGCTGCTCCCGCTGACCCTGCCCGACGGCACCCCGCGCCCGACGGAGGAGGCCGCCGCCGAACTCCGCGACGCGCTGCCCGCCCACCCCGGCACCGGGCGGGGCCGCACCCTGCTGATCCTCGACGACGTCGTCCACCCCGACCAGGTGCGCCCCCTGCTCACCGCCAACGCGGGCGGTGCCGCGATCGTCACCAGCCGGATGGGGCTGGCCGCCCTCGTCGCCACGCACGGCGGCACCGTGCACCGGCTCGGCGCACTCGGCCCCGAGGAGTCGGACGCGCTGCTCACCGCCGTACTGGGCCGGGAACGTGTCGCCGCCGAGCCGTCGGCCGCACGGCTGCTGGCCTCGGTGTGCGGGCACCACCCGCTCGCCCTGCGGATCGCCACCGCCCGGCTGCTCACCCGGCCCCTCCTCAAGCTGGCCGACTGCGCGGACTGGCTCCGGCACGACCTGCCGGGCCGCCTCAGCCTGGCCGACGACCCCCGGATGTCCGTACCCCTGACCCTGGACGAGGCCCTGGGCCGGCTCCCCCCGGTGCTGGCCGAAGCGCATCTGCGGCTCGGGGCGGCGACGCACGGCCGGCTCACCGCGGATCTGGCCGCCGCCGCCCTCGGCGTTCCGTGGGAAACGGCCGAAGACGTGATGGAACGGCTCCTCGACGCGGGCCTCCTGGAGGAGGAACACCCCGGCGCCTTCCGGATGCACGAACTGCTGCGCGCACACGCCCGGCGCGCGGCCGCCCCCTCCGTCGGCCATGCCTCGGCCCTCCTGCGCCCGCCGCGGCGCGGGGAGACACCCCAGGCGGGCAGTACCCGTCCCACCGCCCTGCGGTGACACTCCGTCACCGCGCCGCGGACACCGCCCCCCGTGTCCGCCCGCACCGGCCACCCGGCGCCTGAGCCCCCGGATCCGGCAGCCTCCGCCCGGCCGTGCCCGGACCAGCACCACACGCACACCACGGGCACCACCAGCACCACACGCACACCACGAGCACCACCAGCACCACCAGCACCAGCACCAGCACCACCACCAGCACCACGTCTACCGCCCATGACACCTGGCACCACCCGCTCCGTACACCCCCCCCTACGCCCCTTACAGCCGGACAGGGCGGCCCGTGCCCCGGGCCGGCCGTCCCACCCCCAGAACAAGAGGTGTGACGCACCCATGGCAGCAACGCCGTACACAGAGACCGCAGGGACCCGGCCACGAGTCCGCCGTGACGTCCTGTTCACCGAGACACCCGACGGCGTGATCTTCCACAACGCCGACGGAGGGTTCCGGCTCACCGCCAGGTCCGGCTACCGGTTCGCCACGCTCATCGTGCCCCACCTGGACGGCAGCAGATCCGTCGAGGAGATCTGCGAGGGCTTCGGCGACCGGCAGAAGGCGATGGTCGGCGAACTCGTGACGGCCCTCTACGCCCGTGGCTTCGCCCGCCCCGTACCGGCACCGGACGAATCGGCGGCCCTGCGGACGGCCCCCGCCCCCGCCGAGCGCTTCGCCCAGCAGATCGCCTACGTCGACCACTACGCGGACGACGCCGACGCCCGGTTCGCCCGCTACCGCGCCACCCGGGTCGCCGTGCTCGGCGACGGACCGGTGGCCCGCTGGTGCGTGCTGTCGCTCATCCGCAACGGCTGCGCCACCATCGGCGTCGATCCCGCCCTCGTCGACGGCTCCGGGGGCACCACGGCCGAGGAGTTCGCCGAGGTCCACCGGGAGGCGGCCCGGCTGGCCGAGGAGGACTGCCCCGTCGAGCTGTCCGTGCTCCCCGAGCCGCCCGCCCCAGGGGCCGCCGGCGACGGCTGGGCGGCGTACGAGGGGTACGACTTCGTCGTCACCGCGGCCGGTCCCCATGTGCCGGGCACCGTGCTGTCGTTGCTGCGGGAAGGGGTGCCCGAGGGACGGACGCTGCTCCCGGCGTGGACGTTCCAGGGCCGGGCCGTCGTCGGGCCGGTCATGACCTCCCGGGCGGCGGCCTGCTGGGCCTGCGCGGCCCTGCGGCTGGGCGCGGCCGGCGGTGCGGCCGACGCGGCGGCGGCCGGGCTCTGGAGCGGGCTGGCCCTCGGCACCGGCACCCCCGGCGCCCAGCCATCGGGCCCGCTCGCGGCGATGCTCGGCAACCTGCTCGGCTACGAGGTGTTCCGCCTGGTCACCGACGCGCTGCCGGCCGAGACCCGTGACCGGCTGCTCATCCAGGACATGGCCTCCTTCGACGTGGCGTCGGAGCCGCTGCTGCCGCACCCCGCCTGCCCGTTCTGCGCGCTCCCCGCCGCCCTTCCCGAGCCGGTCGACCTGGCCTCCGCTCCGGCCCGCCCGGCGTTCCTCCCGACCGTGGCCACCGCCCCCGACGACGAGGCCGCGCAGGGCCCGCTCGCCGAACTCGAACGCCGCTCCGCCCTCGTCCGCCCGCACGCCGGGGTGTTCACCGCCTACGCCGACGAGCAGCTGACCCAGACCCCGCTGAAGGTGGGCGCGGTCGTCCTGGGCGGCCTGGGCGCCCCCGGCCCGAGGACGGTCACCGCCTTCGACATCCACCACACCGCCGGAGCCCGGCTGCGGGCACTGAACGCCGCCGCCACGGTCTACGCCGAGCACGTGGTGCCCGCCCCGGGACCCGACGACGCCACGGCGGAGCTGCCCGCCGTGGACCCGGACACCCTCACCGTCGCCTCCGGGACCGGCGGGACCGGGGCGGCCACCCGCTGGACGGCGGCCGTCTCCCTGCTCACCAAGGAGGCGCTGCGGGTGCCGGCGGGCGCGGTGCGCCCCTTCGGCGCGGACAACGCGGACCGGCGCTTCGAACCCACCCGGGCCGGTGCCGGGGCCGGTGCGGACCTGCCCGAGGCCGCCGCGGCCGGCCTGCTGTCGGCGCTCGCCCACGACGCGCTGCGCCGGGCCGTGCGAGGAGCCGGAGCGGTCTGCGTGATCACGCCCGAGACGCTCGGCGAAGAGCCCGAACCGGTGTTCCTGCTGCGGTCGGCGGCCCACCTCGGCCTCACCGTCGAGCTGCTGGACCTCGGCGAGCGGGCGCACTCCGGGGCATCGGTCGTCCTCGCCAGGACGACCGGCACCCCCGCCCCCGCCCTCTGGGCCGTCGGCGCGGCCCCGGACCTCGCCTCGGCTGCCGTGGACGCCCTGCGGGACCTGCTCGGCGAGGCGCAGACGGCCGCCGGGCGGGCGGAGTCCGCCGACGGCACCGGCGCCCCGGACACCGGGGACCCGCTGCTGCGCGACCTGGACCCGGCGCTCGTCCCGGTCACCTCCGGACAGCCCGCCGCCCCGGACGCCCCGGCCGGCGGGAACGACGCCGGGTGGACCCGCGTCCTGGAACGCCTCGCCGCCGCCGGGCGGGACGCCCTGGTCGTGCCCACCCACGCCGCCGACCTGCCCACCGCGGGCATCCACACCGTCCGCGTCCTGCTCACCCGGGCGGCCTCCGATGCCGGCTGAGACCGCCGTACGCCCCCGGCCGGCCGAGCGCTCCGAAGCCGTCGACCGGTTCGCCGCGGCCCTGCGGGACGCGCTCGGTGAGACCGGTTGCGCGCAGCCCGTGACCGTGGCGCGGCTCGGCGTCCGGGACGCGTACGCGCCGGCCGGCACCACGGGCGGGGACGCCCCGGCCGACGGCGCCCTGCCCGTCCATCTGTACGGCCGCCAGGTGCTGATCGGGCCGTGGCCCGCCCGGGACGGGCGCGCGGGGTGCGGGACCTGTCTCGCGCGCCGCTGGCAGGGCGTGCGCTCGGTGTCCCTGCGCGAGGGCCTCGAACTGGGCGACGGCACCCGGCCGGTGGGCGACTGGCCCTACGGCACGGCCTTCGCCGCCACCGCCGTCGCCGCCCTGGTGGCGGGGCTCGCCGGGGCGGAGCCGGAGCCCGGACCGTACCCCCGGGTCCATCTGCTGGACCTGGACGCCATGACCGTACGCGGCCACCCCCTCGTCCCCGACCCGGAGTGCCCCGGCTGCTCCACGCCCCGGCCCGACACCGCCGAGGGCGCCGCGCTCACCCTGCGGCCGGCACCCCCGTACCGGCCGGGTGTCTTCCGGGTGCGGCGGGTGGAGGACTACCGGCTGCCGGAGGACGCCTTCGTCAACCCGCACTGGGGCGCGCTCGGTTCCTCGGTGATCTGCGACGTCGCCTCCACCACCACGTCCGCCACCGTCGGCTGCTTCTCGACCCGCTCCGGGGACTACCTCCGGGAGACGTTCTGGGGCGGCCACGCGGACACGTACGCCCACAGCCGGAGCATCGGGGTCCTGGAGGCGCTGGAGCGCTACGCCGGGATGCGGGCCCGTGCCAGGACCACCCGTCTCACCGCCTCCCTCGACGAGCTGGGCCCCGACGCCGTCGACCCGCGCGAAACCGGGCTGTACGCCGAGGAGTTCCACACGGCCAACCCCCGGGTGCGGCCGTTCGCCCCCGACCGGAAGATCCCCTGGGTGTGGGGCTGGTCGCTCCGCGACGACCGCCCGCGCCCGGTCCCCGAGATCCTCGCCTACTACCACGCGCCCGGCCTGGAGAACCGGTTCGTGCAGGAGAGCTCCAACGGCTGCGCCTCGGGCGGCAGTACTGAGGAGGCCGTCTACTTCGGCCTGATGGAGGTCATCGAGCGGGACGCCTTCCTGCTCTCCTGGTACGGGCAGGTGCCGCTGCGCGAGATCGACCCGTCGACCAGCTCCCGCCCCGCCACCCGGCACATGGTGGACCGGCTGGCCATGTACGGCTACCGGGCCCGCTTCTTCGACACCCGGATCGGCTTCCCCGTCCCCGTGGTCACCGGCTGCGCCGAACGCTTCGACGGCGCCACCGGCCGGATGTGCTTCGGCGCGGGCGCCGGGCTCGACCCCGAATCCGCCCTGGACTCCGCGCTCTGCGAGATCGCCACCGACGCGGTCAACCTCGTCGGCCGGACGCTGCGCGACGAGGAACGGCTGCGCGCCATGGCCACCGACTTCGACCGGGTCACCACCCTCCACGACCACCCGCTGTCCTACGGAATCCCCGAGATGGGCCGGCACGCCGACTTCCTGCTGCGGCAGCCCGGACCCCGCCCGCCGCTCGCCGTCGCCGACCTGGCCTGGCCGGACAGCGGGGGCGCCCAGGCCACCCCCGACCTGCGCGCCGACCTGCTGCGCGCGGTCGGCGCCGTCACCGCCGCCGGATACGACGTGGTCGTCGTCGACCAGACCCTGCCCGAGCAGCGCGCGCTCGGACTGCACACCGTCAAGGTGCTGGTCCCGGGGCTGCTCCCCATCGACTTCGGCTGGTCCCGCCAGCGCGCCCGGCACATGCCCCGGATGCGCACCACCCTCGGCCCCGCCGGACTCAACCCCGCACCCCACCCGTTCCCATGACCGCACGTCAGCTCCGCCCGCCCATCCGAGAGGGGACCGACCCCATGGGATACGCCCATGAGTACGCCGACGCCGTCCTGCACCGCGGCCGCATCCCGATGGAGCCCGCCGACTTCGTCCCCGACTGGCCCGACGCCCCGCGCAGGGGCAAGTTCTACCCGGGCGTGGAGCCCTACGCCCTCCCCGACGGCGACGGCCTCCCGGACGCCCCGGCCGCACGCGGTCTGCTGCCCGCCCCGGACGGCGGCAGGGCGGCGGACGACCCGGCCGGCTTCACCCTCCCGCTGCTTTCGGCGATGCTCAAGGACTCCTACGGGCTGACCGGCCGCCGCCTCGGCATCCAGGCCAACAGCGACCTGTCCGGGCTGCCGCTGCACACCCACGCCAACTGGTCCCGGGGCACCGCGGGCGGCGGCGGCCTCTACCCGGTCAGCGTCTACTGGGCGTCCGGCCCGTCCGGCCCGCTGACCCCCGGCATCCACTACTACGACGTCCAGCGGCACGCCGTGCAGCGGGTGCTGACCGGCGACGTCTCGGCCCGCGTCCGGGAGGCGCTCGGGCCGGACGCCCCCGCCGGGGCCCGGGAGACCGACCAGTACCTGATCCTCGGAGTCAAGTACTGGCAGAACGCGTTCAAGTACAACAGCTTCTCCTACCACGTCGTCTCCACCGACCTGGGCACCCTCGTGCAGACCTGGCGGATCTGGGCGGGCGCCCGGGGCCTCGTCACCTCGCCCGTCCTGTGGTTCGACGAGCCCCGGCTGAACGGCCTGCTCGGCACCGAGGGCGAGGAGGAGGGCGTGTTCGCCGTCGTCCCGCTGCGCTGGGACGCCCCGGCCCCGGCCGCCGCGGCGGTCCCCGAGGGACCCGACCCGGCCGTCCGCCACCGCGACGCCGAACGGTCGCGCACCGTGCTGGAGTTCCCCACGCTCCTCGCCATGCACGCCGCGACCACCCGCGACGCGACGGACCGCCCCGCCCCCGGGGCGCTGGCCGCCGCCGCCGCGCCGCCCGCCCCGGCGGGCGGCACCCGCGTCGCCCTCCCGGCCCCCGTCTTCCCCGCCGTCCCCGTACGGCGCGCCCTGCGCACCCGGCGCAGCAGCTTCGGCCGCTTCGACTCGGCGAACCCCGTCACGCCCGCCCAGCTCTCCGCCGTCCTCGCGGCCTGCGCCGGGACCTCGCTGCCCAGCGAGGCGGACCCGGACGGCGCGGTGCGGCAGGCCCGGATGTACGCCTTCGTCAACCACGTCGAGTCCATCGAGCCGGGCGCGTACGTCTACGACCCCGAGGCGGGCGAGCTGCGGCTCGTCGAGGCGGGGCCGCAGGGGGCGTTCCTCCAGGACAACTACTTCCTCGCCAACTACAACCTGGAGCAGGCGGGGGCCGTCCTCGTGCCGACCGTCCGCACCACCGCCGTGCTGGACGCGGTCGGGGACCGCGGCTACCGCCTGGCGGCCGGAACGGCGGGCGCCGTGGCCCAGACGTTCTACGTGGCCGCCGCCGCGCTCGGGCTCGGCGCGGGCGTCGCCCTGGGCTTCGACAACATCTCGTTCATCGAGAAGCTCGGCCTGGACCGTGTCCGCGACGTCCCGGGCGACGGCGACGAGGCACCCCTGCTGATCATGCCGCTCGGCAACGAGCGCCCCCGGCCCGCCGACTTCCGGCACGAGATCGCCTGACGGGAATCCATCGATGACACTCCTGACACCCGACACCGCCCCCCGTCCGCCCGACGTGTGGGAACCCGGGCACCGCTTCCTGCTCCGTGCGGCCGGCCTGCCCCTGGAGACCGTCCGGGGCCTGCGCTGCCCCGGAACCGGCGACTGGGCGAACGCGGTCCTGGAACTGGAGCAGTGGCTGACCGCCGAGGGCGCCGCGCTCAGCGAGCTGCTGCACGGGCTGCTCGGCGCCGCCGACGCGGCCGGCAGCGACGCCCGCCGCCTGCTGCTCACCCTCCGCCGCGAGGTCTTCAACAACCGTCTGCCCGCCGACCCCGGGGCCGCCGAGCGCCTGGTGACCGGGCTGGCCGAACCTGCGGGCGCACGGCTCGCCGGCTGGCTGGCCCGCCGGACCCGGTACCGCGATCTCCTGGCCCAGGGACCCGGGTTGCTGGCCGGGGAGATGCGGGCCGCGCGCCGGGCGCTGCGCGAGGCGCTGTCCGGGGACCGCCTCCGGCTGGGGCTGCTGCTGGCCTCGCCCACGCTGGACAGCAGGCTCGACGGATACCTGAAGGACACGAGCGCCGAGCCCGGCAAGCGGATGCGGAAGATCGAGCGTTCGGCGCTCACGTACCTCTACCGCACCGCGTGCAAGACGAGCCCCTTCAGCACGTTGACCGCCGTCGCCACCGGCACCTTCGACGCCGGCGCCCCGGACTCCGCTCCGCCCGCCCTGCGCGTCGGCGAGGAGTGGACCAGTCATGTCCGGCTCAATGTCGTCGTCCTCGGCCGGCTGGCCGACCTGATCCTCGCCGACCCCGTGCGCCGCCAGGACCTCCCCGTCGTCCTCGCCCCGGGCTGGGGCCGCGACGAGGACCGCATCCGCTACGTCCGCCAGTGGGTGACCACGGGCGACGACAGCGCGGCCGTCACCTTCGACGCCGTACGCGACCGGCTGTTCTACCTCCGCAGCAGCGGCACCCTGGACCGGCTGCTCACCTTCTTCTCCACCCACGAACGGCTGCGCCACCGGGACCTCGTGGACATGCTGCGCACCGAGCGGGGCGCCGAGCCGGAGGAGGCCGAGCGTTACGCCGCCGCCCTGCTCCAGCTCGGCATGGTGCAGGTGCCGGGCCTGCGCACCGATGTGCACAGCCCCGACCCGCTGCGCTCCTTCCAGCGGGCCCTGCGCGGTCTCGGGGCCCCCTGGGCGGACGCGGTCGCGGCGGGACTGGACGGACCGGCCGCCTGCCTGGCCGCGTACCCCGGCGCCCCGCTCACCGAGCGGCGCACCCTGCTCCGCACGCTGCGCGCCCAGCTCCTGGACGTCCAGCGGGAGCTGGGTGCCGAGGACCCCGCGCTCCCGCAGACCCTGGTGTACGAGGACGTCAGCGCGGGCGAGGACCTGCCCGGCGGGCCCGGACCGCTGGCCGGTGCCACCGGACAGGCGCTGCGGCGGGTCGAGGGCATCCTCCCGATGTACGACATCACGCTGCCCCAGCGCATCACCCTGCGCGGCTTCTTCCTGGCCCGTCACGGAAGCGGCGGGCGCTGCGACGACCTGCTCGGCCTGGTGCACGACTTCCACGAGGACTTCTTCGACCAGTACATCTCCTTCACCTCCAAGCGCAGCGCCTTCGACGCCGACGGGGAGTACGTCCCCGAGGAGAACTGGCTCGGCCAGAGCGCCCTGCGCACCCTGGACACCGCCCGGCGGCGCTTCGTCGCGGGTATGCGCGAGCAGTGGGAGAAGCACGGCGCAGCGGACGAGATCCGGCTCCCGGCCGGTCTCCTCGCCGAGGTGTCCGGTGAACTCGCCCCGATCACGCCGGACTTCACACCGCAGAGCCACCACATCCAGGTCGCCGGGGCGGGCCCGGACGGGCAGCCGCTGATCGTCCTCAACCGCTCGTACGGCGGACTCGCCTTCCCCTTCAGCCGGTTCACCCATGTCTTCGACCCCGACGGCACGACCGCCCCGGACACCACCCCCGGCCTCTCGGAGCGGCTGCGCGGCGAACTCCTGGCCCACGCCCCCCGAGGCGCCGTGCTCGCCGAGCTGACCGGGGGGCCGATCACCACCAACCTCAATCTGCACGAGCGGCTGACGAGCCACCAGATCGTCTGCCCCGGTGAGACCTCCACCGTCCCCGAGGACGCCCGTATCCACCTGGAGGACCTCTACCTCCAGCACGACGAGGACACCGACCGGCTCGCCCTGCGGTCCCGGCGGCTGGAGTGCGAGGTCGTCCCCGTCTACCTCGGCTACCTCGTGCCCGTCGCACTGCCGGAGATCCCCCGCACCCTGCTGCTGCTCTCCCCGAGCACGATGACCCCCACCGACCCGTGGGGAGGCGTCCCCGAGGGCCCCGCCCACGACGGGGTCACCCGCAGGCCGCGCGTGGTCCACGACGGGGTCGTCATCAGCCGCCGCAGCTGGACGGCCGAGGCCCGCGTCCTGCCCGCCCGGACGCCCGGCGCCGACGAGGCGGGGTGGTTCCTCGGCTGGCGGCGCTGGCGGCGCACCCACCAGCTGCCCGCCCAGGTCTTCGCGACGGTCCTGCGCGAGGGGCGCCGCGCCCTGGGCGCCAAGCCCCTCTACGTCGACTTCGACAGCCCGTTGTCCCTGACCGCGTTCGACGCCCTGCTGGAACGCGGCCCCGGCGACTGTGTGGTCCTGCGGGAGGCGCTCCCGTCCGAGGACGCCCCGCACGTGATCTCCGAGCAGGGGCACCACGTCGCCGAACTGGCCGTGGAAACCTTCACCTCCCGCCCGCGTACCGAGGACGGCCCGACATGCCGGAACTGATCTCGTCCAGCCCCGCCGCCCGCCCCGTGGACACGGAGCGGGGCGAGTGGATCGCCCTGCACGTCTTCTACGCGGCCAGCCCCCGGCCGATGCTGGTCAACTGCGTGCGGCCGCTGGTCGCCGAGCTGACCGCCGAGGGGCTGCTGGCCGGCCACTTCTTCATCAACTACTGGCTGGAGGGGCCGCACGTCCGGCTCCGGCTGCGCCCCGCGAGCCCCGAGGCCGCCCCCGAGGTGCGGCGCCGCGCCGAGGAGGCCCTCACCGGCTTCCTCCGTACCCGGCCCGCCCTCTACGAGGTCGACTCCGGGTTCCTCAAGGACTTCTACAACGAGCTGTTCGACATCGAGTTCCCCGGCGAGGACCGCGCCCGGTACATGGGCGAGGACGGCCGGATGAACCTGCGGCCGAACAACTCCTTCAGCCTGGAGCGGTACGCCCCCGAGTACGCCAAATACGGCGGCCCGGCCGGCGTCGAGCTGGCCGAGTGGCACTTCCGGCACTCCAGCGACCTGGTCATCGACGCCTTCCGCACCATGAACCTCCACCTGCGGACCGTGCTGCTGGGCACCTCCGCCCAGCTGATGATGGTCATGGCGAGCTGCTTCCTGCCCCAGGAGGACCGGCTCGCCGACTACCTCGACGGCTACTACGCGTTCTGGCACCGCGCGTTCCCCGGCACCGGCTTCATCGGATCGCAGGAGTACGAGCGCAACTACACGCAGATGGCGCCCGCCCTGGGGAGCCGCTTCGCCGCGATCCGCTCCGCCGTCGCCGCCGGTGAGCTGGGCCGGCTGCCGTCCTTCCTGCGCGGCTGGGCGGAACACTGCCTGGAACTGCGGGACCGCGTCGCCGATCTCGCCACCCGGGGCGAACTCCTCTTCCCTGTCTGGGACGGGCCCGCCCGCGAGGACACCGGCCAGGAGCGTTCCGAGCCGGCCGAGGCGGCCCCCCTGGAGAAGCTCACCCATGTGCCGGCCGTCCTGCCCCGGCTGCTCTCCCCGTACATGCACATGACCAACAACCGGCTGCATGTGACGATCCGCGACGAGGCCTACCTCTCCTTCGTCCTGGGCCAGGTGCTGCGCGAGCCGGCGGCCCCGGCCGGTGCCGCGGCGGACGACGCCGGTACGGAAACGGCGGCGGGCGCGTGAACCCGGCGACCGACCGCGCGCGGGCCGCCGCCCGCGCGTACCGGCCCGCGCTCGGGCCCGGGGTCCTCATCAGCCCTCCCCTGCTGCGCGGGCCCCGCACGGTCTACCTGCTCAAGCACCCCGTGAGCGGCGCCGCGTTCGAGGTCGGGCCCAAGGAGCACTTCCTCATCTCCCGCCTCGACGGCACCCGCACCCTCGACGACCTCGCGCCCGCCTACGCCGAGCGCTTCGGCCGCCGGCTCGCCGAGGAGCACTGGAACAGGCTCCTGGGCCTCCTCGGCACCCGGAGCCTGCTGGCGGGCGCCCCCGACCCGCCGCCCGCCACCCCGGCCCCGGCCCGCACGGGCGGCCTCTGGTCCGGCACCCGCCTCCTGGTCGCCGACGCCGACGCGACCACCGCCCGGCTGCACCGCGTGCTGCGCCCCCTGCTCCACCGGGCCGTCCAACTCCCCCTGCTGGCAGCCGTCCTGGTCACCGTCGTGGCCCTGGCCCTGAACGCCGGGGAACTCCTCGACGGCACGGCCCGGCTGATCCGGGAGCCGGCCGCCCTGGTGGCCGTCGCCCTGTTCCTGTGGTTCAGCATCACCCTGCACGAACTGGCCCACGGCATCGCCGCCCAGCACTACGGCGGCCGGGTCACCGAGATCGGGCTGCGCTGGCGGCTCCCGGCGGCGATGCTCTACTGCACCGTCGACAACTACCTCTTCATCCCCGGCCTGCGCGCCCGGCTCGTCATCGCCGGGGCGGGCGCGCACCTCAACATGGTGCTGCTGCTGCCCTTCGCCCTCTGGTGGTCGCTGCTGCCCCACGGCGACCCCACCAGGGCGCTGCTGGCCGGGCTCCTGCTGCTCGGCGCCGTCCAGGGGCTCAGCAACCTCGTCCCCCTGCCCCCGCTCGACGGCTACCGCATGCTCGGCCACCTGCTCGGCACCGCACGCCTGGCCCCGGAGACCCGTACCTACCTGGCGCTGCGCCGCAGCGACGCGGGCGCCGCGGCCGCGTACCCGCGCCGGGCCCGGCGTCTCTACACGGCGTACGCCGCCGGCTTCGCCGTGCTCGTCCTCCTCGCCGCGGCCGGCACCTGCACCGCGGCGTACCTGCTCCTGACGGGGTGACCCGAGGTGACCGCACCGCGCGCACATCCCCGACCGGAAGGAAACACGCACCACATGAGTGAGGTACAGGCGATGCCAAGCACCCCCGGCCAGGACGGCCCCCCGGCCCCCGCCGTCCACGTCCGGCACGTCTCCAAGAGGTACGGAGAACGCCAGGCCCTGGACGACGTGTCGCTGGAGATCGGACGGGGCGAGTTCTTCGGCCTGCTCGGCCCCAACGGCGCGGGCAAATCGACCCTGGTGGAGATCATGGAGGGGCTGCGCCGGGCCGACAGCGGCACCGTCGCCCTCTTCGGCGAATCCCCCTGGCCCCGCAACACCGCGCTGCTCCCCCGCGTCGGCGTACAGACCCAGTCCTCCGCGTTCTTCGTCCGGCAGAAGGCCCACGAGCACCTGCGCACCGTCGCCGCCCTCTACGGCGCCCCCCGCGACGCCGTGGACGCCACCCTGGAGTCCGTCGGGCTCACCGAGCAGCGCGACATCCAGGTGGAGAGCCTCTCCGGCGGGCAGCGCCAGCGCCTCGCCATCGCCTCCGCCCTGGTCCACGGCCCCGAGCTGATCTTCCTGGACGAGCCGACCGCCGCCCTCGACCCGCAGGCCCGCCGGGACCTGTGGGAGGTGCTGCGCGCGCTCAAGGCGCAGGGCCGCACCATCGTCTACACCACCCACCACCTGGACGAGGCGGAAGCCCTCTGCGACCGCATCGCGATCCTCGTGGACGGGCGGATCGCGGTCACCGACACCCCGCACAACCTCATCGGCGGATTCAAGGCACCCAGCCGGCTGATGCTGCCGCTCGGCCGCCTCGGCGAGGAGGAGGCGGCGGCCATCCCCGGCGTCGACCGGGTCACCGTCCAGGGCGGCTCCCTCGTCCTGGAGACCCGCGAGGCCGGCCGGGTCCTCAGCGCCGTCGACAAGCTGACCGGCCTCGACGGCATCCAGACCCGCACCGCCGGCCTGGAGGACGTCTACCTCGACCTCACGGCACGGCTCACCCGCCCCCCGCAGTCCCCCCGGGACGCCGACACCACGGAGCACCAGCCATGAGCGCCTACGCCGCACTGGCCGCAGCGGGCTACCGCGCCCAGATCCGCGACAAGACCACCCTCTTCTTCACCTTCGCCTTCCCGCTGCTCTTCCTCGTCGTCTTCGGCCTGATCTTCCGCGGCCAGGACGTCGAGGAGAGCGGCCTGTCCTACCTCTCGTACACCGCCGCCGGGGTGCTGTCCTGGGGCGTCGCCAACGCCGCCGTCTTCGGGATCGCGTTCACCCTGATGCAGTGGCGGACCGACGACATCCTGCGCCTGATCCGGATGTCCCCGGCCCCCCTCTCCGCCGTCATCGGCTCCCGTTACGTCATCGCCCTGGCCGTCGGCGCCGTACAGTCGCTGCTGTTCGTCGGCGTCGCGATGCTGCCGCTGTTCGGCCTCGAACCGGCCTCCGGATGGCCCCTGCTGATCCCGGTGCTCCTCCTCGGCGTCACCACCTTCCTGCTGCTCGGCGTCATCATCGGCTCCTTCGCCGACACCCCCGAGTCCGTGGCCGCCGTCGCCAACTTCCTGATGCTGCCGATGGCGTTCCTGTCCGGCTCCTTCTTCCCGCTGGACTCGATGCCGTCCTGGCTGCAGCACGTCTCCGTGGTCCTGCCGCTGCGCTACCTCAACGACGCCGTGTCCCACGCGCTCGCCGGACGCGGGGACCTCTCCGACGTCTGGGTGGGCTGCGCCGGACTCGTCGCCTTCGCCCTGGTCTTCGGCGTCGCCGCCGTCAAGACCTTCCGCTGGACGAGGTCCTCATGAGCACCCCCACGCGCACAGCCCCCGCCGCCCCGGTCCCCGTGCCCATGGACCTGGCCCGCACCGCGCTCCACACCGCCCTGGCCGGCCGCGCCGGGCGCGACGTCCCCGTGGTCCCGGTCGGCGCCACCGACGCCACCGCCGCCCTCGGCGACCGGGGCGCCCCGGACCCCTGGGCGGCCGAACGCCCCGGCGCCCGCGTCCACCTCACCGCCTCCGCCGTCCTGATCGGCCCCTGGGGCGGCGACGGCACCGCCCCCGCCTGCGGGCGCTGCCTCGCGATGCGCTGGCAGCGCCTGCGCAGCCGCAGCGAACGGGACGCCCTGGAGACCGGCGGCCCCGACGGGCCCCGTCCCGCGGGCGCCTGGCCGCTGCTCACCGACCACGCCTACGACGCCGTGGCCGCGCTGTGCCGCGCGCTGCTCGACGGCCCCGGCGCCGAACCGCCCGCCACCGGCCCGGCCGACCGGCTCCTGCCCCAGGTCACCCGGCTCGACCTGGCGACCCTCCAGGTACGGACGTACCCCCTGCTCGCCGACCCCCTCTGCCCCGACTGCGCCCCGCCGCCCGCCCCCGCCGGGCCCCGTCCGCTCACCCTCGTCGCCCGCCCCAAACCCGACCCGGACGGCTACCGGATGCGCCCCGCGTCCGCGTACCCCCTGCCGGAAGAAGCCCTGGCCAACCCCGTCTGCGGGATGCTCGGCGGCGGCACCTGGAACGACGTCACCTCGCCGACGACGGCGCCCGTCGCGGGCAGCGTCTTCGTCCGGGGCTACGCCGGGCTCAACGACGTCACCTGGAGCGGCCAGGAGAACGCCTTCTCCACCAGCCGCACCCTGGCCTTCCTGGAGGGCCTGGAACGCTACGCGGGAACCCACCGGCGCGGCCGCACCACCCCCGTCACCGGCTCCTGGACGGAGCTGAAGGCCGACGCGCTCGACCCCGCCGTGTGCGGCCTCTACGACCCGGGCACCTACCGTGACGACCCGCTCGTCGACCCCTTCGACCCGGACCGCGCCATCCCGTGGGAATGGGGCTGGTCCCTGCGCGACGACAAGCCCGTCCTCGTCCCGTCCCGGCTCGTCTACTACAGCGCCGGACTGGCCGCCGACAACTTCGTCTTCGAGTGCTCCAACGGCTGCGCCATCGGCGGTGGCCTGGAGGAGGCCGTACTCGGCGGTCTCCTCGAACTCGTGGAGCGGGACGCCTTCCTCAACGCCTGGTACGGCGACGCCCGGCTCACCGAGATCGACCTGGCCACCGTCGGCGGACGGGCCGCGCCCGCCATGGCCGAACGCGCCGCGCTCCAGGGCTACGACGTCCACGCCCTGGACAACCGCGTCGACCTGGCCGTCCCCGTCGTGACCGCGCTCGCCGTACGCCGCGACGGCGGCCCCGGCGCCCTCTCCTTCGCCGCGGCCGCCTCGCTGGACCCACGGGCAGCCGTCGAGGGCGCCCTCTCCGAAGTCCTCACCTACATCCCGCACCTCTCCCGCCAGACCGAGGAGCGCCGCGACGAACTGGAGGCGATGGCCGACGACTTCGAGCGGGTGCGCCACCTCAAGGACCACGCCCAGCTCTACGGGCTGCCCAGGATGACCGCCCACGCCGACAGCTACCTCCGCCCCCTGGCCGTACGCCCCTTCGGCGAGGTCTACCGGGACTGGGAGACCACCGGCCGTCCCCGGACCGGCGACCTGCGGGACGACCTGCGGGCCGTCATCGACGAACTCGCCCGCGCCGGACACGACGTGATCGCCGTCGACCAGACCACCCCGGAACAGGAACGCATGGGCCTGCGCACCGTCGCCACCCTCGCCCCCGGGCTCCTGCCGATCGACTTCGGCTGGAACCGCCGCCGCGCCCCCTTCATGCCCCGCCTGCGCACCGCGCTCCGCCGGGGCGGCCACCGCGCGACGGACCTGACCGAGGCGGAGATGCGCATGGTGCCGCACCCCTTCCCGTAACGGTGCCCGCCGGCCGAGGACGGCGAGACGCCCGGTACCCGTCGGAAGGGAGCCGGATACCGGGCGCACGCACACCGCCTGCCGGCAGCGCTGCTGACGCGAGGTCAGGCGGAGCAGGAGGTGGTGCTGGTGGTGGAGCTGCACGTCGAGGTCGAGCTACAGCTCGTGGAACCGGCGAGCACGACCTCGCTGGCGTCCGAGTAGTCGGAGATCTCGAAGGTCTCCGCCTCCAGCTCAAGGATCTCGTCGGCAAGGGTGCTCAGGTTCTTCTCCATGATGTCTCCTCCGGTCCAGGGCCACCGTCTCCGGGGGCCACCACCTGGCGTACGCCCCGGCGGGGTGTACGCCATCCATTGCACCGCCCGGCACTCACCGCTCGGCATGCCTCCCGCACACACATCGCTGACACCTCACGCCAGCGCCCCGACGAGCAGCCCCGGAGCCCCATGCCCCGCCCTTCCCCGCCCCGCGGACACCGCGACGCCCGGTACCCGTCGAACGGGTACCGGGCGCGAACACGGCCTACCGGCAGCACTGCTGACCGAAAGTCAGGCGGAGCAGGAGGTGGTGCTGGTGGTGGAGCTGCACGTCGAGGTCGAGCTGGTGCTGGTGGAACCGGCGAGCACGACCTCGCTGGCGTCCGAGTAGTCGGAGATCTCGAAGGTCTCCGCCTCCAGCTCAAGGATCTCGTCGGCGAGGGTGCTCAGGTTCTTCTCCATGGTGTCTCCTCCGGTCCGGGGCCGCCGTGTCCGGGGGCCACCACCTGGCGTACGCCCCGAGGGGGGCGTACGCCGCCCATTGGACCGCCCGGCGCTCACCGCTCGGCATGCCTCCCGCACACACATCGCTGGCACCCGGCGCCAGCGGCCCCGACGAGCACGCCAGGAGCCCCATGACCCACCCCCAGGACGCGGCCCACCCCGCCCTGTCCCCCGCTCTCGCCCAGGAGACGGTCCGCCCCGCCCTCACCCTCTATCTGGACGTCCACCGCCATCCGGAGACCTCCGGCGACGAGGCCCGCACCGCCGCCCTGTTCGCGGACCGGCTCACCGCCGCCGGCCTCGACGTGACCCGGGGCGTCGGCGGCCACGGAGTCGTCGGCGTGCTGCGCAACGGCGAGGGCCCCCGCGTCTACCTGCGGGCCGAACTCGACGCCCTGCCGCTCCAGGAACGCACCGGCCTCCCGTACGCCAGCACCGGCCCGGCCATGCACGCCTGCGGCCACGATCTCCACCTGGCGGCGGCCACCGGGGCGGCGGACCTGCTGGCCCGCACCACCGAGCACTGGCGCGGCACCCTCGTGGTCGTGGGCCAGCCCGCCGAGGAGACCCTGACCGGCGCCCGCGCCATGCTGGCGGACGGCCTGTACGAGCGGTTCGGCAGACCCGGTGCCGTCCTCGCCCAGCACGCCGCGCCGCTCCCCGCCGGCCTGATCGCCCACGGCGGCCCCCACACCCCGGTCGCCGCCGCGAGCGCCGCCCTCACCGTCCTCGTCCACGGCCGGGGCGGTCACGCCGCGACCCCGCACCTCACCGTCGACCCCGTGGTCACGGCGGCGGCGGTGATCGGCCGCCTCCAGACGGTCGTCGCCCGCGAGGCCGCCCCCGCCGAGCAGCTCACCCTCACCGTGGGCACCCTGCGCGCCGGCACCGCCGTCAACGTCGTCCCGGACACCGCCGAACTGGGCATCGGCCTGCGCGCCCTCACCGATGACACCCTGGACCGGGCGCTGGCGGCGGTGGAACGCATCGTCCGGGCCGAGTGCGCCGCGTCGGCCTGCCCCCGCGACCCGGACCTGACCCTGCTCTCCCGCTCCCCCGCCCTGCACTGCGACCCGGCGGCGACCGAGGCGGTCCGCGCCGCCCACACCGCCCTGTACGGGCGCGAACGCGTCACCGTCTGGCCCCCTTCGCTGGCCGCCGAGGACTTCCCCCTCTACGGGGACGCGGGCCGCGACCTCCACGGCGAGACGGGAATCCCGCTGGTCTACTGGATGCTGGGGACCACGAGCCCCCGGCAGTGGGCGGCCACCGGCGGCAGGGACATTCCCCCGAACCACTCCCCGCACTTCGCCCCCGCCGTCCGCACCGCACTGCCCGCGGCGATCACGGCCCTCACGGCCGCGGCGCTGGACCGGCTGGCCGGGACGGGGGAAGGGGGCCGCGCGTAGGGTGCCCGGATGATCGTGATTCCGGAGGAGTTCGCGCGGACCACCGTCGCGCGGGAGGGCGGGGCCGGGTCCGCGTGGCTCGGGGAACTGCCCGGCATCGTGACGGAGTTGACCGGGCGCTGGGGGTGCGCGCCGGACGGCGACGTCATGTACGGGGGCGTCGGCCTCATCGTGCCCGTGCGGCGGCCCGGGACGCCGCCCGCCGTGCTGAAGGTGTCCTTCCCGCATCCCGGCAACGACCACGAGCCGGACACCTTCGTCGCGTGGGGCGGGCGCGGGGCCGTCGAGCTGTACGAGAGGGACGACGCGCGGTACGCGATGCTGCTGGAGCGGGCCCGGCCGCAGACCCTGGCGGATTCGGTGCCGGACGGGGACGAGGTGGTGGCGGTCGCCGGGCGTCTGGGGCGGCGGCTGGCCGTGCCCGCGCCGGACGGCCTGCCCCGGCTGTCCGAGCGGGCCGACGCGTGGGAGGAGGAGCTGCGCGGGGACGCCGCCGAGCTGACCCACGCGCTGCCCCGGGCGGTGGTGGACGCCGCCGTGGCGACCGCCCGGGAGCTGGGCCGGGACCAGCCGGACACCCTCGTCCACGGTGACCTGCACGCCCGTAACATCCTGCGGGCCGAACGCGAACCGTGGCTGGCGGTCGACCCCAAGGGCTACGTCGGCGACCCGGCGTACGACGGCGGCACCCTGCTGAAGTCCCGTGCCTTCAGCCTCGCGGAGGCGGACGACCTGGGCCGGGCCGTCCACCGCGTCCTGGACGTCTTCGCCGACGCGGCGGAGCTGGAGCGTGAACGGGTGCGGCGGTGGGCGCAGTTCCATGCCGTGCAGGCGGCGTTCTGGGCGCGCAGGCACGGGTTCCGGGTGGCGCGGGGCGGGCCGGAGCTGGAGTGGATCACCGCGTTCGCGGACCGGCTGGCCGAACTGCTCACCGACGAGCCACCGCACAGGCCCTGACCTCGGCAACCTCACGAAACGGCGGCGTGGATCGTCAGGCCGGGAGAGCGACGTCCCGCCTCGGGGCGGCCGGCGGCACCTACCCCTCGGAAGCGGAGAGACATCATGCGCACCGCGTACCTCACGGTCACCATCCTCGGCATCTTCTTCAACGGCGCGGCGGCCGTGACCTACCTGATCGGTCACGAATACCCCAAGTCCCAGGCGGACATGAAGGGCATCCCGCGCACGTACGTGCCGGTCCTCGGCCTGTTGCTGGCCGCCGGCACGGTGGGTCTGCTGGCCGGGCTCGCCGTACCGCTCCTCGGGACCCTGGCCGCGTCCGGGCTCATCCTCTACTTCATCGGCGCGATCATCGCCCATCTGCGGGTGGGCTCCCGCGACATCGTCGGCGGGATCGTCTTCCTCGCCACGGCGGTGGCCGCCCTGATCCTGGGCGTCCTCCACCACGGCGCCCGTTAGGGCCTGTCCGCCACGCCTACGCCGTACGTTCCGCGAGGTCCTCCTCCGTGATGGGGCGGACCACCCGGCACGGTGTTCCGAGGGCGACACTCATCGGAGGGATGCTGCGGCTGACGACGCTGCCGGCGCCGATGACCGAGCCGTATCCGATACGGACGCCGGGCAGGACCACCGCGTTGCTGCCGATCCACACCTTGTCCTCGATCACGATCGGTTCGGAGAACCGGCCGAAGTCGGCGCGGCGCGCGGGATGGACCGGGTGTCCCGTCGTGGTCAGGGTCACGCCGGGGGCGATCATGACGTCGTCGCCGATGCGGATGCCGACGTCGTCCACGAACGTCAGGTTCACGTTGCCGAAGAAGTCGTCGCCGATGTGGACGTTGCTGCCGAACGCCGCGTGGAACGGGGGCAGCAGCACGGTGCGTTCACCGACGGAGGCGAGGATCTCGACCAGCAGCTCCCGGCGTCGCTCCGCTTCGCCCGGCGGCGTGTGGTTGTAGGCGAAGATCTCGTCCTGGCGGCGGCGGGGCGCCAGGAAGGCCGCCTCGGTCTCGGTGTAGAGGAGCCCCTCGGCGATCCGGGCGAGGACTTCTTCGTGCTGGGCATCGGCCACGGCGGTACGTTTCCCTTCGGTTGACGCTTCAGCTGGCGCTCTTGCCTGTGCTGCTTTCGGTGCCCCCGTCGAGCCACCGCGCGTACTCCCGCGCGACCGCCTCGTTCGGGGCGGCGGCCCTCGCCGCCTCGTACATCCGCGCGGCCTCCCGCGTACGGCCGAGGCGGCGCAGCGCGTCCGCGCGGACGGCGGGCAGGGCGTGGTGGCCGGCCAGCTCTTTCGGCGTACCCAGCGCGTCCACGGCGTCGAGCTGGGCCCGCGGGCCGTCGCGCATGCCGAGGGCGACCGCGCGGTTGAGGGCGACGACCGGGTTCGTACGCAGGGCGAGGAGGCGGTCGTACAGGGCCACGATCGCCGCCCAGTCGGTCGCGGCGGCAGTCGGGGAGAGGGCGTGCCGGGCGGCGATGGCGGCCTGGAGCGCGTAGGGGCCGCCCGCCGCCTCGGCCTCGCGGGCGAGGGTGACGCCCTCGGTGATGAGGGCGTGGTCCCAGCGCGTGCGGTCCTGGTGTTCCAGCGTGACCAGGTGGCCGTCCGCGGCGAGCCGGGCGGCGCGCCGGGAGTGCTGGATCAGGAGCAGGGCGAGCAGACCGCGCGCCTCCGGTTCGTCCGGCGCCTCGGCAGCGACGAGACGGGCGAGCCGGACGGCCTCGTCGGCGAGCCGGTCGCGGGTGGTGCTGCCGTCGCTGGGGGCGTAACCCTCGGTGAAGATCAGGTAGATGACGGCGAGGACGCCGGCCAGCCGTTCGGCGCGCGCCCCCGGCGGCGGGACCCGGTACGGGATTCCGGCCGCCGCGATCTTGCGCTTGGCCCGCAGGACGCGCTGCGAGACGGTGTCCTCGCCCGCCAGGAACGCGCGGGCGATCTCGCGCGTCGTGAGGCCGCCGACCGTCCGCAGGGTGAGGGCCACCCGGGACGCGAGCGGGAGCGCCGGGTGGCAGCAGGTGAAGATCAGCCGCAGCCGCTCGTCCTCGGCGGCGCGCGGTTCGTGGACGGCTTCCAGCGCGGCGGCCTCGGCGCTCTCCGCGACATCGGCGCTCGTCCCGGTCCGCGTCATCTCCGCGATCTCCGCCAGCTTGCCGCGCTCGGCCGTCCGGCGGCGCAGTACGTCGACGGCCCGGCGCCGGGCGGCGGTCACCAGCCACGCCCCCGGCCTGTCCGGCACCCCGTCACGCTCCCAGGCCGGCAGCGCGCGGGCGAACGCGTCCTGCGCGCAGTCCTCGGCAAGCTCCCAGTCACCGGTCAGGCGCACCAGCGTGCCGAAGACGACACCCCACTCCTCCCGGTACGCCCCGGCGAGCACCGCCCGCACCTGGGCCGGCCCGGGACGCGCGGAAGGTCCGTCCGGACTCGCTCGAAGCCTGCCCCGGCTCACGAGAAGTCCCGCCAGAACTCCCGCAGTTCGGCGGCCCCGGACCGGGTCATCGGGCACCGCGCGAGGTAGTCGACCGCTTCCTGCCAGGTCCCGTCGACGAAGACGATGCCGGACACCCACTCCGGTACGTCCGTGTAGGCGCCGTCGGTGATCAGCAGTTCCCCGCCGCGTCGGCGCACGAGCGTGGCGTCCCGGACGGGGCTCAGGTGCTCGCCGCCGAGGTAGCGGCCGGAGGCGAGGCCGTCGCGGACCCAGGCGGCGACCGCGGCGGGGTCGGGGGTGAAGGGGGGCGCGCCCGGGTCCGTGCGCAGGATGCCGAGGAAGCGGGAGGCCGGCGCGTCGCCCTCGTGCGGGACGTTGCCGGTGCCGGGGCCGAGGTCGACCGGTTCGACGGGGCGGATCTCGATGCGTCCGGCGGTCGCCATCGGGTGCGAGGCGGCGACCTCGATCGCCTCGTCCAGGTCCGCGGCCTCCACGAGGTCGTACCCGGCGATCCACTCAGTGGTCTCGGCGAACGGGCCGTCGGTGACCAGCACTTGGTCCCCGCGGGCGCGGACCGTCCTGGTCTCGGCGACCGGCTTGAGCGGCATCCCCTCCACGCGGACACCGCGGCCGTTCCACTTCTCGACCCACGCCTCGGGGCTCTCGTCGGCAGGCTCCCCGGCGGGGTCGGTGGCGATGAACAACACGTACTTCATGACCGTTCTCCTTGCGGGCGTTCCGAACGTTTCATGAGGACGACGAACGGCCGCCGCCGAATCCGACACCACACCGGGGGCGGGACCGGAGACAGCGACGGAGCCGGGTTGACGATAACCCCCGCCAACCCGAGTCGTCCGATCTCTTGACGTGCCCCTGACTGAATGGCTTCATGGGAGCGCACCGGTGTGGGAGCGCTCCCACTCCGCTGATCCGCCCTTCTCCCTCCCCCTTCTGGAGCCGCAGTGAGAACAGCGAGACGCACAGCGAAGAGCACCACCACCGTCATCCTCACCGTCCTGTCCACCCTCCTCGGGTTCCTGGCCCTCGGCGGCCTCGCCCCGGCGCAGGCCGCGTCCGCGGCCGGCACCGGTCTCCACATCAGCGACGGCCGGCTGGTCGAGGGCAACGGCAACGACTTCATCATGCGCGGCGTCAACCACGCCCACGCCTGGTATCCGGGCGAGACCCAGTCGCTGGCCGACATCAAGGCGACCGGCGCCAACACCGTCCGCGTTGTGCTGTCCGACGGCTACCGCTGGAGCAGGAACAGCCCCGAGGACGTCGCCGCCGTCATCGACCAGTGCAAGGCCAACCGGCTCATCTGCGTACTGGAGGTGCACGACACCACCGGGTACGGGGAGGACTCCGCCGCCGGCACGCTGGATCACGCGGCCGACTACTGGATCAGCCTCAAGGACGTCCTCGACGGCCAGGAGGACTACGTCGTCATCGACATCGGCAACGAGCCCTGGGGCAACACCGACCCGGCCGGCTGGACCGCCCCCACCACCGCCGCGATCCAGAAGCTGCGCGCCGCCGGGTTCGCGCACACGATCATGATCGACGCGCCCAACTGGGGCCAGGACTGGGAGGGCGTCATGCGGGACAACGCCCAGGCGCTCTACGACGCCGACTCCACCGGCAACCTCCTCTTCTCGATCCACATGTACAGCGTCTACGACACCGCCCAGAAGGTCACCGACTACCTGAACACCTTCGTGGACGCCGGACTGCCCCTCGTCATCGGCGAGTTCGGCGGGCCCGCCGACCAGTACGGCGACCCGGACGAGGACACGATGATGGCCGACGCCGAGCAGCTCGGGCTCGGCTGGATCGCCTGGTCCTGGAGCGGCAACACCGACCCCGTCCTCGACCTGGCCATCGACTTCGACCCGGCGCGGCTCAGCTCCTGGGGCGAGCGCGTCTTCCACGGCGCCGACGGCATCGCCCAGACCTCCCACGAGGCCACCGTCTTCGGCGGCGCGTCCGACGACACCGAGGCCCCGACCGCGCCCGGCACCCCGACGGCCTCCGCGGTGACGGACACCTCCGTGTCCCTGACCTGGGCCGCGTCCTCGGACAACGTTGCCGTCGCCGGGTACGACGTCGTCCGCGTGAACGGTGCCACGGAGACCACCGTCGCCTCATCCGCCGGCACCACCGTCACCGTCCCGGGCCTCACCGCCGGCACCGCGTACTCCTTCGCCGTCTACGCACGGGACGCCGCCGGCAACCGCTCGGCGCGCTCGGCCGCCGTGAGCGTCACCACGGACGAGGGCTCCACCGCCCCGGCCGGCGGCTGCGCGGTCGGCTACGACGTCGTCGGCGAGTGGCAGGGCGGCTTCCAGGGCGAGATCACCATCAGCAACACCGGCACCACGGCCATCGACGGCTGGACGCTCGGCTTCGCCTTCGCCGACGGCCAGACCGTCACCAACATGTGGGGCGGAACGCCGGCCCAGAGCGGCGGTTCGGTGACCGTCGTCCCGGCCTCGTACACCTCCGCCATCGCCGCGAACGGCTCGGTGACCGTCGGGTTCACCGGCAGCCAGAACGGCACGAACACCGCACCGGCCGCGTTCACTCTCAACGGCGCCGCCTGCACGGTCGCCTGACACGGTGCCGGCCGGTGGGAGCCTCCCGGCCCCGCCGGCCGGCGCCCGGACCTCAGTCGGTGACGGCCACCTTCGTGGTGGCGCACTCGTACGTCAGGTACGCCGCCCCGCTCTCCAGGACCGTGTGGTCCGTGAGCGACCAGGCCGTCGGGTCGAAGGCCGCCCGCCGCCCGAACAGCGGGATGCCCGCGCCGAGCGTCATCGGGCTCAGCTTCACGATCAGCCGGTCGATCTCCGGGTGGAGCGCACCGGCCAGTTCACCGCCGCCGACCAGCCAGAGGTCCTTGCCGTCCTCCTGCTTCAGCTCCCGCACCTTCGCGACCGGGTCGCTCGCGACGATCTCCACCGCCGGGTCGGGGCTCTCGCCCAGGGTGCGGGAGAACACGAGGTGCCGCAGATGCGGGTAGGCGTCCGTGACTCCGGCGTCGAGGCCGACCTGGTACGACCTGCGGCCCTCCAGCACCGTGTCGAAGTGCGTGCCCTCCGCCGTCACACCGAGCGCGGCCCGCGCCGGACCCGGCAGGGTCTCCGGGTAGGTGGCGATCAGATGCGTGAGGTAGTCCTCCGGAATCGGCCAGAAGCCGTCCGGTCCGCTGGGGTCGTCCCCGTCCGGTCCGGCGATGAAGCCGTCGAGGGTGGAGGCGATGAAGTACACGAGCTTGCGCACGTACGGCCTTTCGTCCGGTGGCGGCCGCCGCCCGTCGGGGCCGTCGGCCGCCATGGTCGGACAGGCCTTTCCGCGCACGCAACGGGAATCCGGCCTTCCAGGGCCCGGCCGGGGTCAGCCCTTCTTCGGCCGGTCGAACCACATCGTCGCCACCGACGGCACCAGCCCCGCCCAGAAGAGCACCAGCGGAACCGTGCGCTCCGTCCAGGGGACCTGGGTGATCAGCAGCGCGCAGAGCAGGGCCCACGCCGCCTGCCCCAGGACGATGCGGGCCCACGCCAGCCGCCGGATGAGCGAGGGCAGGTTGACCCGGATCCCGGCCCGCAGCCGGCGGTAGCGCAGCAGGGCGCACAGGGCCCAGATGACCGCCATGAGGACGAGGTCCCACAGCCGCTGGCCGAGGACCAGGGGCAGTTCCCGCTGCGTCTCGCCGTCCGTCCGGAACAGGTCGATGCCCGCGGCGGCGAACGCCAGGCAGAGCAGGGCCGGCCAGCGCAGGCCGCGCAGCAGACGGTACGAGGCCGCGTCCAGGCCCTGCCGCATCGGTGTGGAACCCGGGGCGGAGGCCAGCGCGTCGGCGTACAGGGTGGCGGCCTCGGTCGCCTTGACGCCGGGGGCGGTCGCCGCCTTCCGCGTCCGCCGGGCCAGGGCGCGTTCGTGCTGCGGGTCGAGCCGGAGGATCGCCTCGTCCATCCGGTCGGCGGCGGCGCGGTCGCCGGACATGTCGGCGATGAGCCACGCCACCTCGTAGACGTACACCTCCTCGGGGGCCAGCCGGATGGCCTCCTGGGCGATCAGGTCGGCCTCCCGCAGCCCGGCCGTCATGTCCTCGCGCCGGACCTGGCCGCCGTTGGCCTGACCCGAGCTGATCATCCGGATGCGCCAGAGCCAGTCGGCGAGCCGGGCGTAGCCGAACCAGTGGTCGGGGGCCAGGCGTATCGCCTCGCGCAGCACGCCCTCGGACTCCGGGAAGCGGCCCCCCACGCGCAGGGCGTTGGCGTGCACGAGGAGCGCCCCGACGTGTTCGGGGTTCAGGGCGAGGGCCCGCTCGGTCGCCTCCAGGGCCTTCGCGCCGTTCTGCTGGTCCCCGAGATGGCTCCGGGCGAGTTCGGTCCAGGCCCGGATGTCCTCGGGGTCCTCCGCGAGCCGCCGGGCCAGCAGTTCCCTGGCCTCCTCGTACCGCTTGAGGTCGATGAGCAGATCGGCCCGCTCCACGGCGGGATGCGGGGAGCCGGTCACAGCTTGCGCCTCTTCTTCAGGTACGTCACCAGGTCGTCGTACATGCCGCCCTCGTTGGCGAACATCGCCACGTTGCGCGCGGAGGCGAACCACGGCTCGGCGGACGGCACGGTCTCCTTCGCGGCGGCCAGCAGGTCCTTCGTGCCGATCATCCGTACGGTTCCGGTCCGCACCGAGTCCAGCAGGGCCCGCTCGGCCGCCGCCTCGCAGACATGGGCCAGGTCCGCGCCGGACAGGCCGTCGGTGGCCTTGACCAGCTTGCCCACGTCGACGTTCTCGATGGGGCGGTCGCGCAGGTGGTAGCGGAGGATCGCCTCCCGGGCGGGCCCGTCGGGCGGGAGGACGAGGATGGTCCGGTCCAGCCGGCCGGGGCGGCGCAGGGCATTGTCCACGTCCCAGGGCACGTTGGTGGCGGCGAGCACGAAGACGCCCTCGTTGGCCGCGGATTCGATGCCGTCCAGCTCGCTGAGCAGCTGGTTGACGACGTTGCGCATGCCGCTGTGCGCGGTGCGGCTGCGCTTGGCGCCGAGGGCGTCCAGCTCGTCCAGGAAGAGCACGCAGGGGGCCTTGCGGCGGGCGGTCTCGAAGATCTCGTGCATGTTGCGCTCGGAGTTGCCGATCCACATGTCGAGCACGTCGTTCACGGAGACGGACAGGAACGCGGCGCCGAGTTCGCCGGCCACCGCCCGCGCGAGGAACGTCTTGCCGCAGCCGGGCGGGCCGTACAGCAGCAGCCCGCCGCGCAGGCTCTTCCCGTACAGCTTGCGCAGTTCGGGGTTGCGGAGCGGGGCGAGGAAGGCGGCTTCCATGCGGTCCTTGACGTCCTGCATGCCGCCGACGTCGGCCAGCCGCACGGCGCCGGGCCGCTCCACGTCCCACGCCTCGGCGTCGCCCGGTTCGTCCTGCCCGTCCGCGCGGACCGGTGTCCCGGCGAACCGCGGCGGAACGACGTCCCCGACCTGGTCCTCGGCGGCCCTCCAGTCGAACCCGGCGCGCGGACGCGGCCGTTCGTCCGGGGACGCGGGCGTGGGCGTGGACGCGGGTGCGGGTGCGGGTGCGGGTGCGGACGCGGACGGAGGCGCGGGTACGGGTGCGGGCGGCGCGCCCATCGCTCTGAGCATCAGGTCCCTGGCCCGGGCGTCCCCGGGCGCGTGCTGAAGGGCCACGGCCGCCTCGGCAACGGCCTCGTCGGCGCGGTCCGCCTCCAACAGGAGCTGGGCCAGGTGCAGTCGCAGGGGCACGTCGGCGGGCGCGGCGGCGACCGCGGTGCGCAGGCTCTGTATGAGAGGGAGGTCGTCCGACATGATCGACAGCCTAGGGCCTGTCTTCAAACTGCCGTCGTCGCCCGAAGGGCGGCCGGGCGGCGTCAGGTGTGTGCTCTCGGTGTGCCGGCCCCAGGCCCCTGTACTGGACGTACCGGGGTCTGGGGCCGGTGCGGCGAGAGTGCGTGCATGGCGTCGCCCGGCAGACGGCAGTTTGAAGACAGGTCCTAGTGCGGCCCTCCGACACCGCCCGGCGGCGGCGGCCGCGGGCGCCGGAACAGGCCACGGGGGCGCCGTTCACGTTTTCCCCGTCCGTCCCAACCTTCGTGCTCCGGAAGGTCCGAAGCCCCCGGGATTTGGATAAAGTGCCGTGTCTACAGCAGAGCTCTCCGGGGGAGTTACGAGTTCATGAGCGGTCAGCAGCCACGCAGAGCCGGCGCCTCGCAGGTCTTCCAGCCCCTCGCGGGCGACGACCCGACCACCATCGCCGGATACCGGCTGGCCGCCAAGCTCGGCGCGGGCGGCATGGGCAAGGTCTACCTGTCGTACACGCCCGGCGGACGGCCCGTCGCCATCAAGGTGATCCGGCCCGAATTCGGTGAGGACCCCGAATTCCGCAGGCGGTTCGCACAGGAGGTGCAGTCCGCGCAGCGCGTGCAGGGGCTGTTCACCGCGCCCGTCATCGACGCCGACACCAAGGGCGCGCAGCCGTGGCTGGCCACCGCGTACGTGCCGGGGCCCTCGCTCGCCGACGCGGTCGTGGCGCACGGGGCGCTGCCGGTCGAGGCGGTGCTGCTGCTGATCGCCGGTATGGCGGAGGCGCTGCACGTCATCCACGGGGCCGGCATCGTGCACCGCGACCTCAAGCCGTCCAACGTGCTGCTCGCGGCGGACGGGCCCCGCGTCATCGACTTCGGCATCGCCTACGCGGCCGACGCGACGTCCCTCACCGGCAGCGGTGTCACGATCGGCACCCCGTCGTTCATGGCCCCGGAGCAGGCCGCCGGACGCCGGGTCACCCCGGCGACGGACATCTTCGCGCTCGGCCAGGTCGCCGCCTTCGCGTCCACGGGATCGCCGGCCTTCGGCGAGGGGACCTCGCACGGGGTGCTCTACCGGATCGTGCACGAGGACCCGGACCTCACCGGCGTCCCGGAGCGGCTGATGGAACTGGTCGGGCGCTGCCTGTCCAAGGACCCGGAGGACCGGCCCTCGGTCGCCGAGGTGATCCAGCTGTGCCAGACGGCGAACGCGGAGACGGTGCTCCGCCGCCCCGAGGACTGGCTGCCGACACCGGTCGCCGCCGACATCACCGTCCGTGCGGCGGCCCCCGCCCCCGTCCAGACCCCGCCGCCCCCGTCCGCCGCGCCGGCTACGCCCCCCGCGGAGACGGCCACGCCCGCCACGCCCCCGGCCCCGGAACCGGAACCGGCGACCGTCCAGCAGCCGCCGGCGCCCGCGGCGAGCACCCCGCCCCCGGGGTACGGCCCGCCGGTCACCCCGCCGCCGGGCCAGGGCCCGCAGCCGGTGCAGCCGGGCCCGTACGGTGCCCAGCCCGTCCAGCCCGCGGCGTACGGCTATCCGCAGCAGACGTACGGCTACCCGCAGCCGGCTTCCGGGCACCCGACGCAGCCGACCCCGCAGGCACCCGCGCCCACCAAGCGCCGGCGCGGCCGGATCGTCGCCCTCGCCATCGCCGCCGCCCTGATCTTCGGTCTCGCGGGCGGCGGAACGGCGTACTTCATGCTCAAGGACGACGGCAAGGACGACCGGGGCACCTCGTCCGCCAAGGACAAGGCCACCCCGCCGGCCGGAGAGACGACTCCCACGCCGACCCCGGAGGACACCTCCGACGAGGCGGCGGACGGCGGCAGCCCGGAGGAGGCCGACGTCGACCCCACCCCGACGGCCGACCCGACGCCCGACGACTTCCCCGGCATCAACCTCACCGCCGGCTACCACCTGACGCTCGGGGACGACGAGGTGCGCCCGCAGGAGGGCGAGAACGACGGGTACGAACTCTCCTACGACGACGACGGGTACATCGACTCGGAGACCGAGGGCGGCAAGCTCATCCTGCTCGACACCGGCCAGCACGGTTCGCTGGACATCTGCCGCGCGGAGACCCGGTTCGCGAACCACATCAACGTGGACCAGCTCTCCAAGGGCCGCCAGGTCTGCGTCACCACGGGCACCGGCCACATGGGGCTCATGACGTTCCAGGGCCAGTCCCCCGAGGACTCGCCCAGCAACTACATCACGATCGACATCACGGTCTGGCGCAACGCGTTGGGGTGAGCGGCGCGTTGGGGCGACACGGCGGCGGAGCCATGAGCGGTTGAACGCCAGTGGGGTTCCACACGCCCCGGCCGAAATGCGCTGAGACGTAACACGCACGTGCGATAGCTTTTCCTGGGCGAAAGCGAAGGCAAACCGGGGGAAAACATGTCGCTGCGTGACCTGCTGCGCAACGAAATGTTCGCGTCGATGTCCTGCTCCGAGCAAATGGCGGCCTTACGCTCCGCCCGCCTGTACTTCCAACGCCCCGAATCCCCCGGTTTCCTGGTGAGTGAGACCACGGAGGGGTCGGTTGTGCCGGTCTTCACCTCCGTCGAAGCGCTGGGGCTGTTCGCCGGTCCCTGCAAGTGGGCGTCCACCACCGTCGAGGACCTCGTGGAGCTACTGCCCCCCGGCGTCCGCGCGCTGGTGGACCCACTGGGCCGGCGGCCGCTCGTGCTGGACGCGCAGACACTCGAAGTGGCGAAGACGGGGGAGGCACACGATGGCGGATCCTGAGGCCGGGAGGACGCCGACGGGGCCGGGGCCGGCCCCGGGAGACGGGTACCGGATCGAGATCGACTCGGTGCGCAAGGTGCTGGCTCCCCTGGAGGAGTCCGTGGTCGCCGCGCACCAGATCAAGCGTGACTGGAATACGTTGTCTGCCCAGATCTCGGAGTCGGCCGACTTCGACATCGTCGGCCCGACCCGGACCATGCTCGAGAAGTGGGGCTTCGGCATGGGGCGGGTGGCCGAGGACACGGACACGGTGGTGGAGACCCTCCGGGTGGTCCTCGCCGCCTACGTGCTGGCCGACATGCTGTGCATCGAGAACTTCTCGCCGACCGCGGCCAACATCGCCAAGCTGCCGTTCGGCGAGGAAGGCATGAAGGCCTGGCAGGAGGGGTCCCGGCCGAAGTTCGACCCGCCGCCCGAGATCTACCAGGAGCCGTGGCTGGACGACGGCGGCTCCGGCAGTTACCAGGATGTGCCCCGGCACCCCCGCCTGCGGGTGGACGGCGGCTGGGAAGTGGACGGCGGATCGAATAAGGGGCCAGTGATATGACGAGCCGCGACGCGCTGGCCGGCGGCGAACGTGAACGCATACCTCCGCACGCCAAGCCGGACGACGTCATCTATGGCGACCCGGAGGTCGTCGACGGCCTCGCCCTGAAACTCCTCGCCTACGCGGGGGCGTTCAAGGACGGCTTGGACAAGCTCGACGACCTGTCCCTGATGGACTGGACCGGGGCCGGCTCGGAGGGGTTCAAGGAGGCCACCCGAAAGCTCCCCCAGGAACTGGAGTCGGCACAGAAATACTTCGAAGCCTCCGGGACGGCCCTGGACTCCTACGCGTACACGCTGCGCTCGGTCCACACTCGTGTCAGGCCGATCATCGACGACGCCGACGAGGCCCGGGCGACCTCCAAGAAGTACTGGCAGCGGGTCACGGACTACAACGCCGCTCTGGAACGCAAGGAAGACCCGCTGCCGGAGCGTCCGCCGGACGACGATCCGGGCCTGGCCGCGCTGCAGGACTGCTACGGCCGCCTGGACAAGCTGGAGAGCGAGCTCGACACCGTCATCGGCGCGGCAAAGCGCAAGCTCGACAACGCCGCAGAGGAAGCCCCCGACAAGCCGCCGCCCCGCAAGGGATGGGACAAGTTTCAGAAGGGGGCCGGAGACTTCTTCGGCGGCGCGGGTGACACCATGCGCGGCTGGTACGAGGGGTTCGACGACCTCGTCAACGACGGCCCCGACGGCCTCGGTCTGCACCTGGCGGGCATGGTGGACGGGGCATCGTACGCCGTGCAGCACCCCCAGGAGTTCGCCAAGGCCGTTGTTCACTGGGACGAATGGCAACGGAACCCGGCCAGGGCTGCCGGTCTGCTGACGCCCGAGATCCTCCTCGCCCTCGCCACCGGCGGCGCCGGCTCCGCTCGGCGCGGGGCCTCCGTCGCCAAGAACGCCGCGCAGCGGCTGCGCGGCCGGGCGGAGGGCCTGCGCAGGGACGGCAGCGCCCGCACGCGGACGGACAGCCACCCGGACAGGAACACCACGCCCAACCAGCAGCGCCCCACGACCGGCGAGCCGATCGACGTGGCGACGGGCGAAATGCTCATGTCCGCCACCGACGTCACGCTGCCTGGCGCCCTGCCGGTGATCCTGGAGCGGCACTACGTCTCGGGACACCCGTGCGGAGGGTGGTACGGGCCCACCTGGGCGGGGACGCTCGACCAGCGGCTGGAAATCGACGGCAAGGGGATCGTCTACATCACGGACGGCGGCATGCTGCTGACGTACCCAGTGCCGACGCCCGGTGAGGCCACGCTCCCCACCTCGGGACCCCGTTGGCCGCTGTACTGGGACGGCGACCCGGCCGGCACCATGCGCATCGTCGTCCCGGACAGCAACCGCATGCTCCACTTCGCCCCACTGCCCGTGAACGGCCGCGAACTGGCGCTGACCGCGATCACCGACCGGACCGGCGACGGCGACCGCATCGACGTCGTCTACGACACCGAGGGCACGCCGAAGGAGATCAGGCACTCCGGCGGCTACCGCATCGCCGTCGACACCGACCCCGGCATACCGCGGATCACCGCCCTTCGCCTCCTGCACGGCGCACGGCGCGAACACAGCACTACGCTCGTCTCCTACTCCTACGACGCCGCAGGCAACCTGGCTCAGGTCTTCAACTCGACCGACAGGGCAATGCGTTACCGATACGACGCGGCGCACCGAGTCACGTCGTGGACGGACCGCAACGGCACCTCGTACGGCTACGTCTACGACCGGCAGGGCCGTGTCCTGCGGGGCGTCGGGCCGGACGGCATCCTGTCGGGCCGCATGCACTACGACACGGACGCCCGCACCTCCCGCTACACCGACTCGCAGGGCAACACCTCCGTGTACGTCTGCAACGAGGCGTACAAGATCGTCGCCTACACGGACCCGCTGGGAAACACCACGCTAACGGAGTGGGACGAGGACAACCGGCATCCCGTCGCCGTCACCGACCCACTGGGCCGCACCACGCGCTACGGCTACGACGACGAAGGCCGGCTGGTCACCGTCGAGCGGCCCGACGGAACGGTGGCCGGGACCGTCTACGACGACCGCGGCCTGCCGCTGGAGACCCGGGAGCCGGGCGGCGCGGTGTGGCGCCACACGTACGACGAGCGCGGCTCCCACACGTCCACCACCGACCCCGGCGGCGCCGTCACCCACTACGGCTACAACGACTCGGGCCACCTCACCTCCGTCACCGACCCGCTGGGACACACCACCTATTTCATTACGGACGCCGCGGGCCTCCCGGTCGAGACGACGACCCCCATGGGCTCCACCCTCCGCATGCGCCGCGGCCCGCACGGCCAGGTCACTGCCGTCACCGACGCCCTGGGCCAGACCACGCATCACGGCTGGACGATCGAGGGCATGCCGGCCTGGCGCGAGGGGCCGGACGGCGCCCGCGAGGAGTGGCAGTGGGACACCGAGGGCAACCTTGTCCTCCACACCGACGAAGCAGGCAACACCACCACCTACACGTACACGCACTTCGACCAGCCCGCCACGAGGACCGACCCCGACGGGGCGCACTACACCTTCGTCTACGACACCGAGCTGCGCCTGACCGAGGTCACCAACCCGCAGGGCAGGCAATGGCGTTACACCTACGACGCGGCGGGCCACCTGGTCGCGGAGACCGACTTCGACGGTGCAACCCGCACCTACGAACGCGACCCGGCAGGCCGCCTCACGGCCCAGACGAACGCGGTGGGCCAGACACTGCGCTTCACCCTCGACGCGCTCGGACGCATGATCGCCCAGCTCGACGAGTCCAGCGGTGAGGTGACGTCCTACGCGTACGCCGCGAACGGTGCCCTGCTCCACGCGGCTAATGCGGACACGGCGGTGGCTCGGGAGCACGACGCAGTCGGCCGGGTCATATCGGAGTCGGTCAACGGCCGCACCAGTGCCTACGCATACGACGCCATGGGCCGCCGCACTTCGCGCATCACCCCCGCCGGTGTGCGCTCGGAATGGTCCTACGACCCGGCGGGCCGCCCCACCGGGCTGCGCCGGGGCGACGCGGACCTCGCTTTCGCCTATGACGCCGCGGGACGTGAGACGGAACGCCGCATCGGGGAGCACACCACCCTCACGCAGGCCTGGGACAAGGGCAACCGCCTCACCACCCAGACCCTCGCCGTCCACGACGGGAGCGAGGCGGACCGGATCCTCCAGCAGCGCACCTACGCCTACCGCCCGGACGGCTACCTCACCGAGATACGCGAACTGACCACGGGAACACGGCGTTTCACGCTGGACCCCATAGGCCGGGTCACGGACGTCCAGGCACACGGGTGGAGCGAGAGATACGCGTACGACAGGACGGGCAACCAGACCCACGCCGACGCACCGCACCACCCCACGACCGGAGAGCGGAGCTACGACGGCGCGCTCATCCGCCGGGCGGGCCGCACCACCTACGAACACGACGCCGCCGGCCGGCTGATCCGCAGGACCCGCAAGCTCCTCAACGGCCAGACCCGCACCTGGACGTACACGTGGAACGGGGAGAACCGCCTCACCAGGGCCACCACCCCCAGCGGCGAGGAACGGACGTACGCCTACGACCCCCTGGGCCGCCGCGTCTCCAAAACAGGTCCCGACGGAACCTTCCTCACCTTCGCCTGGGACGGCACCAGCCTGGCCGAGCAGTCCACCCCGGACGCCACGACGACCACCTGGGACTATGCCCCCGGCACCCACCGCCCGATGGCCCAGTCCACCCGCCGGTCGGCCGAGACCGACACCACCCCCCAGTCGGAGTACGACACCCGCTTCTTCGCAATCGTCACGGACCTGGTCGGCACGCCCGTCGAACTGGTCACGCCGGACGGCACGCTCGCCTGGCAGGCCCGCACCACCCTCTGGGGCACCCCCCTGCCCGCCACGGCAGACGAGGTGGACTGCCCGCTCCGCTTCCCCGGCCAGTACGCGGACGAGGAAACCGGCCTCCACTACAACTACTTCCGGCACTACGACCCGGAAACCGCCCGCTACACCACACCGGACCCGCTCGGACTGGCGCCGGCACCCAACGCGGCGGCCTACGTCCGCAACCCCCACAGCTGGACCGACCACCTGGGGCTCTCCGGCGACCCGGAATGGGCCAACCCGGACGACATCAACTTCTCCCAACGTACGGTGTCGCCGAACGACTACGTGGAGAGGATGCGCTCCGGGGTGTGGGACTGGCAACGCCCGGGCACCGCGCTGAAGGTCATGGAAGTGGACGGTCAGCTGGTCTCGTACGACAACCGACGCCTCGACGCGGCACGCGAAGTGGGGCGGCCGGTCATCATCGAGCGCCTCGACCCGAACGCGCCTTACCCTGATTCGCCCAGCGGACGATCCTGGACGGAGCAATTCAAAAGGCGCAGAAATGACCCGCGGAACAGAAACGAACTAGGTGAGCCGGTCCCACCGACCGGGCTGAAGGAAAGGCCAAAGCACGTGCGCAACGGAAAGTGCAAGAAGAAATGACCACGATCGAACGGCTCTGGGCGGAGGACTACCAGCTTCCCGCCGAGGACGGGCTCTACTTCGCCGACGGGCGTTCCTATGATGTCGCCATCACCCCCGGAACGCCTGCGGGCCTCACGGTGCTCGAGCCCTTCGACCTCGACGCGATGCTGGCGGAGGACCCGTCCTGGGTGTCCTCGGTGGACGGGCGCGCCGTCGCGGATCTGGGGGACAGGGGGCTCCTGTGGGCCGGCGAGGGCCCAATGGGCGCGGACGGATTCATCGCCCGGCTGACTGCCGACCGTAAGCTGATCTGGGCGCTGTTCTTCTCGGACTCCAACCCGTTCGACCGGATCCGGGTGTCAGGGAATGTCGCTGCGTTCCACTCGACCGCGGAGTTCGAACTCGCCGTCGACATCGACGACCCGCGAACTCAAGCACCTCCGGCGGTTGCTGAGCGAGGGCCCGGGGGCAGCGCCCCTGGAGGCGTCAGCCCGTGATCAGCCGCTGGAGCGCGGGCGCGTAGAGGTCCGCGATGCGCTCCGGGGTCGCCAGCGCGCCCGCGCCCTCGCGGTGCAGGCTCAGCGTCGCGCCGAGGCCCAGCAGGTGGCCGGCCAGGAGCTCGGCGCGCAGGGCGCGGTCGGTGCCGGGGAGGCGGGCGGTCAGCGCGTCGGTGACCTGTTCGTGGAAGCGGTCGCGCAGCAGGGAGCGTTCGTCCTGGTTGCCGAGGGAGAAGACGACGCGCAGCAGCGGGTCCGACTGGGCCTCGCGGCGGCGGGTCACCAGCGTGACGACCATGTGGCGGCCCAGGGCGTCGAGCGGGGCGTCGAGGAGTTCGGCGGCGGCCGGGCCGAAGTCGGCCACGGTGTTGAAGAGTTCCTCCTTGCGGCCGAAGTGCTTGACCACGAGGGAGGGGCTGACCCCGGCGTCCGCCGCGATCCGGCGGATCGTCACCTCCGCGTACGGGCGCTGGGTGAAGGCCCGCCGCGCGGCACGGAGGATGGCGTCCCGCCCCGTGCCGGTGTCGGCGGGGGCCGCCGTGGTGGCATGGCCGCCGGTCATGCGCCCTCCTGGATTCCCGCCGGCCGCGCACCGCCCTTCCGGGTGCCCGGCGCCTCGCGGCTCTCTCCGACCGTACCTGCCCCGGTCCGCCTGTGGCCCGGCAGGAACAGTGTGACGGCCAGCGCGGCGAGCGCCGCGCCCGCCGCGATGACGAAGACCAGCTGGTACGCGTGGAGGGTCGGGGCGGTCCTGCCCCCGGCCTGGAAGGTGATGTTGGCCAGGACGGCGGCGACCGTGGCACTGCAGAAGGCCTGCCCGATCGAGCGCATGAGGGTGTTCAGGCCGTTGGCCGCGCCGGTCTCACTGACCGGGACTCCGCGCATGACGAGGGCGGGCAGCGCCGAGTAGGCGATGGCCGTTCCGGAGGCGACCACGGTGGCGCCGACGATGATGAGCCAGAGGCTGTGGCTGGTGAAGTAGCGCACGCCGTAGCCGACGGCGATGATGCCGGCCGCCAGCGCCAGGCTGACCTTGGGGCCGTGCTTGGCGGAGATCCGGGCGGACACGGGCGACAGCGCCACCATGGCCACACCGCCCGGCAGCAGGCACAGACCGCTGACGACGAGCGAGGCGCCGAGCCCGTAGCCGGTGGCCTTCGGTTCCTGCACCATCTGGGCGGTGACCAGCGAGTTCGCGTAGAAGGCGAAGCCGATCAGGAGAGCGGCGATGTTGGTGAGCAGGACGGCCGGGCGCGCGGAGATCCGCAGGTCGACCATGGGCGTGGTGACGCGCAGCTCGTACGCCCCCCAGACCAGCGCCACCACCACGGCCGCTCCGAGCAGGCCGAGCGTCCGGGCCGAGGCCCAGCCCCAGTCGCCGCCCTGCGTCACCGCGAGCAGCAGGCAGACCAGCGCGCCGGACAGACCGAGGGCGCCGAGCGCGTCGAAGCGGCCGCGGGTGCGCAGCGGGGACTCCGGGACGAAGGCCAGTACGAGCACGATGTCGATGAGGCCGATGGCGCCGGAGACCCAGAACATGGTGTGCCAGTCGAAGTTCTCCACGACGAGCGCGGCGATCGGCAGGCCGACGGCGGCGCCGATACCGAGGGTGGAGCTCATCAGGGCGACGGCGGACAGGACGCGCTCGGGCGGCAGTTCGTCGCGCAGGATGCTGATGCCCAGCGGTACGACGGCGATGGCGGCGCCCTGGAGGGCGCGGCCGGTGATCAGTACGCCGATGTGGGAGCTGGCCCCGCACAGCACGGAGCCCACCACCAGGACGGCGAGCGAGGCGATGAGCACCCGCCGCTTGCCGTACATGTCGCCGACCCGGCCGAGTACCGGGGTGAAGACCGCGCCGGTGAGCAGGGTGACGGTCACCAGCCAGCTCGCGGCGGCCGGGGTGGCGCCGGTCAGGGCGGGGATGTGCGGGAGCAGGGGGACGACGATCGTCTGCATGACCGCGACGACGACCCCGCAGAAGGCGAGCACGCCCACCGCGAAGCGCGGGTGCGGGGCCTGGGCCGCAGGAGTCGTCGGGGCTGCGGGGGCGGGTATGTCCGCGGGCATGGTTCTCCGTTGCGGTGATCGACTGCGGGGCCAGGGGTGCACAGTTGTTCACCTTCAGGGTAAACGTCTGTGCACCCCCTCCGCGACGGGATGCCGGAAGCGCGCGTTAGCCTCGGACCGAACCCGGTTGTGCGCCCGGCGCGCACCCCATGACGTGACGAAGGCGGAGGTGGCTGCGATGGCGAAGGTGCCGGCAGCGGCGGTGGCGGCGGGCGGACTGGTCGGCGGATACGCCGTCGCGCGGTGGACCCGCAAGCGCCCGCTGGGCGGGGTCGCGCTCCTGGCGGCGGGCGGCGTGGCCGCGTACGAGTGGAACCGGCAGGCGGGCCCCCGCACGGCCGCCGCCCTGACCACCGCCTATGTGGCCGCGTTCGCGGGCTCGCACCCGCTCGCGAAGAAGGTCGGCGCCTGGCCCGCCGTCCTCACCGCGGCGGGCACCGTGGCCGCGGCGTCCTGGGCGGTCACCCGCCGGTCCGCCTGAGACGGCCGTCCCCCGCGGCCCCGGCCACCGCCCGGCCCACCGCCCCGGGGGACCCGCTCACCACAGCGCCCACGACACCGTGTAGATCGCCAGGCCCGCCAGCGCACCCACCACCGTGCCGTTGATCCGGATGAACTGCAGGTCACGCCCGATATGGGCCTCGATCTTGTGCGAGGTCTGGTCCGCGTCCCAGCCGGCCACCGTGTCGCTGATCAGCGACGTGATCTCCGCCCGGTACGTCGTCACCACGTACACCGCCGCGTCCTCCAGCCAGCCCTCCAGCTTCGCCTGGAGCCGCTCGTCCGTGGCCAGCCGGGCACCCAGCGACATCAGCGACGCACGGGCCCGCAGCCGCAGCTCGCTCTGCTCGTCCTCCGCGGCCGCGATCACCATCGCCCGCACGGACGCCCAGGCGGAGGCGATGACGTCCTGGACCTCGCCACGCCCCAGGATCTCCGACTTCAGCCGCTCCACCCGGTCCCGGGTCTCCGAGTCGGTCTGGAGATCGGCCGCGAAGTCCGCCAGGAACGTGTCGATCGAGCCGCGCGCCGGGTGCCCCGGCATGTCGCGCATCTCGGTGACGAACCGCAGCAGCTCCTTGTAGACCCGCTCACCGACCCGCTTGTCGACGAAACGGGGCGTCCAGCCCGGCGCCCCGCCCTGCACCGCGTCCATCACCGAGTCGCCGTGCTGGACGAGCCAGTCGTGCGCCCGCGCGCAGACCAGGTCCACGAGCTTGCGGTGGCCGCCGTCCGCGACGACCTTGTCCAGCATCTTGCCGAGTCCCGGGCCGATCTCCACCGCGTTCGCCCGCCGGGTGATCGCCTCACCGACGACGGCCTGCACATCCGCGTCCCGCAGGACCGTCAGCGCCCCGCGCAGCGCGGTCGACAGCTCGGCCGTGACCCGGTCCGCGTGGGCCGGCTCCGCGAGCCACCCGCCGACCCGGCCACCGATGCCCAGCGAGTGAATCCGGTCACGTACGACGCCCCCGGAGAGAAAGTTCTCGCCGACGAAGGAACCGAGCGAGGCCCCGAGCTGGTCCTTCTTGGTGGGAATGATGGCGGTGTGCGGAATCGGCAGACCGAGCGGACGCTTGAAGAGGGCCGTGACGGCGAACCAGTCGGCGAGCGCACCCACCATGCCCGCCTCGGCGGCCGCCGCGACGAAGCCCGGCCAGCCGCTCACCCCCTCGTTCTTCGCCCAGGTGGCGAGGACGTACACGAGCGCGACCAGCAGAAGGAGGCCGGTGGCCATGGTCTTCATCCGGCGTACGCCACGACGCTTCTCCTCGTCCGCGGCGGTGTACGCGAACGAGGCGAGGCCCGCGGGCCGCTCCCGGGCACCCTCGCCCCGCACCTGTCCGCCGGGCCCCGGGGGCAGCTCGCCCCGCTCGGTCCGCCCGGCACCGTCGATCCGTTCCATCCGCTCCACCCGTCCGCCCGCGCTTCGCCCCCGGCGCCGCGTAGGCATTGTCCCTGCCTGACCTACTCCCGGGCCGCACGTCGAGTTCCCCGCGCCCTGCCGCATCATGGAACCGGTCCATCCCCCCTTCTTCCTCTTTTCCGCAAGGAGACACACCGCCCATGCCCAGGCGCCAGGGGTACGCCCTGCTCATAGCCCTAGTGGCGGGCACCGCCGCGCTCGCCGCCGCCGTGGCGTTCGCCGGTTCCCTGCTGTTCTCCGGGCCCCGGGCGACGGCGGCGGCGAGCACGGCCCCGCAGGGCGTGGCCCGGACCCCGGCCGCGCCCGCGCACTCCTCCGGCAGCTGGCTCGCCACCTGGGCGGCGGCCCCGGTCGTCGGGGTGAGCGACCCGGACCAGGCCCGGGACCAGAGCCGGCGCACCATCCGTAACGTCGTACACACCAGCGCCGGCGGCACCCAGGCCCGCGTCACCCTGTCCAACCTGTTCGGTACGCGGCCGCTGCTCATCGACCACGTCACCGTGGACACCCGCCCCGTGACGTTCGACGGCGCCCCTTCCGTCACGGTCGCGGCAGGCCGGCAGACCGTCAGCGACGCCGTCGTCGTCCCGGTCTCCGCCGACGCCGACCTCGTGGTCACGCTGCGCACCCCGACCGCCGAAGGCCCCGTCACCTCCCACCCCAACAGCCACCAGACCTCCTACACCGAGGACGAGCGGGGCACCTGGAGCACCACGCAGTGGCGCTACCTCACCGCCGTGGACGTGCGGGGCGGCGCCGCGACCGCGACGCTCGTCGCGTTCGGCGACTCGCTCACCGCGGGTACCGGCTCCACCACGGACGCGAACACCCGCTGGCCGGACACCGTCGCCGACCGGCTGCGCGGCCGGTACGCGGTGGTCAACCAGGGCATCGGCGGCAACCGCCTGCTGCGCGAGGGCATCGGCCCCCGCGCCCTGGACCGCTTCGAGCGCGACGTCCTCGGCATCGCGGGCGCGAAGACCGTCGTCATCGCGCTCGGCGTCAACGACATCCAGGCGTTCCCGCAGGAGACCGACGCGATGCGGATCACCGGCGCGCTGCGCACCCTCACCGAGCGGGCCCACGCACGCGGCATGAAGGTCATCGGCGCGACCCTCATGCCGTACCAGGGGTACGCCACCTGGACGCCCGCGCAGGACGCGGTGCGCGAGCGGGTCAACACCGAGATCCGGGCGGGCGGCGTCTTCGACGAGGTCCTCGACTCCGACCTCGCGCTGCGCGATCCGGACCACCCGCGGCGGCTGCGGCCCGCCTACGACGCGGGCGACCACCTGCACCTGAACGACGCGGGCTACGCACACCTGGGCGCACTCGTGGACACCGACGCGCTGCTGAAGGCCAAGGCCACGACCGACGCACTCTGACCCCGGGGACGGCGGGCGACGGCAGGCGCTCCGCGCGTACGCGCTACCGGCCGCCCCCGTCGCCCTTCTCCAGCCGGCCCCGTCCCTCACCCTTCTCCAGGCGGGCCCGCTCGCGCTCCGCCTCACGCAGCCGCTGCTTCTCGGCCTTGCTGCGCTTGTGCTCCACACCGACACCGCCCATCAGCGCGAAGCCGGTGATCCGGACCCGGGGCGCGTCCGGCGCGGGGGCCGCGTCGTCCTTGGCGTCCTCACCGAAGCCGCCCATGATGCCGATGCCCCGGACGTCCACGTTGAGGTCCGGCGGGACCGTCACATGAATGCCGCCCATGATCGTGAAGCAGCGGATGACGACCTCGCGGTCCTCGAAATTCGCCTCGCGCAGATCGATCTCGCCGCCGCCCCACATGGCGAACGCGGTGAAGACCTTGCCGACCGTCCAGTTGCCCCGGCGGCGGAACCCGCCCCAGAACGCGAAGGCACCACCCGAGGTGGCCGGCTTGCCGACCCGCTCCGACCAACGGGCCGCCGAACCCGACCGGGGCTGCACGGCGGCCGGCGCCGAGGACGGCGAACCGACCCCCGGAAGGTCGCGGACGAGCGGCTCCAGCTCCCCGTGCGTACGGGCCTTGTACGCCCGGTCGAGGCGCTGGTCGAACTCCTCCATCTCCAGCCGGCCCTCGGCCACCGCCTCGCGCAGGATCTCGGCAATACGTTCACGCTCGGCGTCGGAGGCCCGCATATCCGGAAGTTCGCTTGTCATACCGAGAAGAGTATTGAACGCGCACGCTCACGTCACCGATCTACCGGCCGGTGGCCGACGCGTACATCTTCGCGATCACCGCCTCGATGTCCGGCTCCCGCACCGAAAGGTCCACCATCGGGTACTCCGCGGCGATCCGCGCCACCAGCGGCGCCGCCGACGCCGACGCGGGGAACGCCAGCCACTGCCGCGGCCCCTCCACCTTCACCGTCCGCACCGACGGCTCCGACTCCAGCCGGATCGGCGGCAGTTCACGCTCCAGATCGACCACGAGCGTCCGCTCGCTCTCCCCCACCTCGTGCAGCCCGGCCAGCGCGCCGTCATACATCAGCCGACCGTGGTCGATCACCATCACCCGCCGGCACAACTGCTCGATGTCCGTGAGGTCATGAGTCGTCAGCAGCACCGTCGTACCGCGCTCCGCGTTCAGGTCCCGCAGGAACTCCCGCACCTTGGCCTTGGACACCACGTCCAGGCCGATCGTCGGCTCGTCCAGATACAGCACCTCCGGATCGTGCAGCAGCGCCGCCGCGATGTCACCGCGCATCCGCTGCCCCAGCGAAAGCTGCCGTACGGGTACGTCCAACAGCTCACCCAGATCCAGAAGTTCGACACACCGCTCCATATTGGCGCGGAACCGGGCGTCGGGCACCCGGTACATCCGGTGCATCAGCCGGTACGAATCGCGCAGCGGCAGGTCCCACCACAGCGTCGTACGCTGCCCGAAAACCACCCCGATCCGGTGCGCCAGCCGCGTACGCTCCCGGGACGGATCGATGCCCGCCACCCGCAGCGAACCCCCGCTCGGGGTCAGGATTCCGGTCAGCATCTTGATCGTCGTCGACTTCCCGGCCCCGTTCGGCCCGATGTAGCCGACCATCTCGCCACGCTCCACCCGGAAGCTGATCCCGTCGACCGCCCGCACCTGACGGCGCTCGGCGCGCAGAAAACCCGTCCTGCGACGGACGTCGAAAACCTTCTCCAGGCCGTCCAGCTCGATGAAGGCCCTACCGGTGGCCTTCTCCGCGGTCGTCTCGGTGTCCGTGCTCATCCCGCTGCCTCTTCTCGCCCGTTCCTCGTCAACTTCCCGTACTCCGGTACGCCCGCAGCCCGGCCCGCCACGCCAGCCCCGCCCCCGCCGCGCACACGGCCGCCACCACGGGCGGCAGGAACGCCACCCAGCGCGGCAGCCCCAGCGGATAGTCCCGGTCCAGGACGTACAGCGCGGGCAGCCAGTTCACGAAGGCCAGCGGCACGACGAACGTCACCCCGCGCACCAGGTCCTTCGCGAAGATCGTCGGCGGGTACTGGAGCAGGGTGTTGCCCCCGTACGTGAAGGAGTTCTGCACCTGCGACGCGTCCTGCGCGATGAACTGGAAGGCCCCGCCCGCCACGAACACCGCGCCGAAGATCACCGACCCGCTCAGCACCATCAGCGGCAGCACGGCCGCCTTCGCCACGGTCCAGTCGATGTCCGCGGCCACCAGCCCGTAACCGAGAACCAGCAGCCCCTGCGTGATCCGCCCCAGCCTGCGCAGCGCGAACCGGTCCGCCGCCACCTGCGCGAGCACCGGCACCGGCCGCACCAGCAGCGTGTCCAGGGTCCCGTCACGCACCCGGCGGCCCAGCCGGTCCATCGACCCCATCAGCAGATCCGCCAGCCCGAACGCCGTCCCCGCGGCCCCGTACAGCAGGGCGATCTCCGGGAGCGTGTAACCGCCCAGCGCGTCGACGTGCCCGAACATCAGCACGATCGTCACGAAGTCGAACGCCGTCGCCGTGAAATTCCCGAACGCCGTCATCAGGAACGACGCCCGGTAGGCCATCGTGGAACGCAGCCACATCCCGACGATCAGCCCGTACGCCCGCACCCCCTCGACGAGCCGCGGCTTCGGCACGAACAGCTCCTCGGGCGCCCGCGTCACGGCACCCTCCACCACCTCAGCCACCCTGGACCACCACCCTCCGCGTCGCCACCGACTGCACCATCCGCCCCACCAGCAGCAGCACCGCGGCCCAGGACGCCTGGAACACGTACACCCGCACCAGACCCCAGCCCGTGTACTTCCCGAGGAACACATCCGCCGGCACCTGGAGCAGCGCCGACCACGGCAGCATCCGCGCCACCTCGCCGAGCAGCCCGGGGAACAGAGTCAGCGGCAGCAGCATCCCGGAGAAGAACAGCCCCGCCAGGAACGCGATCTGCGCCGCACCCGCGCCATCCATCAGCCAGAAGGCGGACAGCGCCACCAGATAGCGGATCGCGAAGCTCACCACCACGCCCAGCGTCACCGCGACGAGGAACGCCAGCCAGGTCCCGGCCTCCGACGGAAGCGCCAGGTCGAAAGCGAGCCCGCCGAGGACCATCGGCACGATCCCGCGCCCCAGCAGATGGAAACCGGCCCGCCCCAAGTCACCCGCCAGCCACCACATTTGCAGGTCGACCGGCCGGTACAGGTCGACCGCGATGTCGCCCGTACGGATGCGCTCGATCAGCTCGTCCTCGAAACCGCCGCCCATCATCACGCACGTCATCAGCAGCGCCTGGCCCAGCCAGACGAACGTGAGCGCCTGCGGCATGTCGTACCCGCCCAGCCGGGGCCGCTCGTCCCACAACGCGGTGTACGTGTAAGCCAGGATGAAGCCGAAGACGGTGTTGGTGAACACCCCCGCGACCGTCTCGATCCGATAGGTGGCATAGCGGCGGAAACCACCCGCCGCCACCACCGCGTAGACCCGCACAGCAACCGCCTCCCCCGTTCACGGGTGCCGCACCGTGCGTGGACACCAAAGCGCAAGAGCCTAGTCCGGCCGGACCGGGCGCCGCGACCGCTTTTCGGCGGGCGATCCGAGGGTTATTCCGAGGCTTATGCGACAGAAGGGGGCAGTATGGGGGAACTGACCGCGGCCGAGGAGTCTGCACCGACATGAGCGACGAGCCACAGCAGCAGAACGGGGACTCCAACCCCGGGGGCTGGGCCCCCAGGGACCTGCCGGCCGACGCTGCCGCCCCCGGCTCCGCCCCCGAAGGCCGGGGCGCACCGGCCGGAACCGGCGGGAAGAAGCCCCCGAAGGCCAAGCGCCCCAAGCGCACCGGCTGGCGGCGGCTCGTCCCCACCTGGCGGATGGTCCTCGGCGGCGCCCTGCTCATCGCCCTGATCCTGGTCGGCGGCTTCATCGCCGGCTACCAGCTCGTGGACATCCCCGCCGCCAACGCCAGCGCGACCGCCCAGTCCAACGTCTACCTCTACAAGGACGGCAGCGTCATCGCCCGCGACGGCGACGTCAACCGGGAGAACATCAAGCTCGCCCAGGTCCCCCGCACCGTCCAGCACGCGGTCCTCGCCGCCGAGGACCGCGACTTCTACTCCGAACGCGCCGTCGACATCAAGGCGATGTTCCGGGCCGGCTGGAACACCGTCACCGGCAAGGGCAAGCAGGGCGGATCGACCATCACCCAGCAGTACGTCAAGAACTACTACCTGGGCCAGGAACAGACCGTCGTCCGCAAGATCAAGGAATTCTTCATCGCGATCAAGCTCAACCGCGAACAGTCCAAGGACCAGATCTTCGAGGGCTACCTCAACACCAGCTACTTCGGCCGCAACGCCTACGGCATCCAGGCCGCGGCCCAGGCGTACTACAGCAAGGACGTCGGCGACGTCACCACCGCCGAAGGCGCCTACCTCGCCTCCCTGCTCAACGCCCCCAGCGCCTACGACGTCGTCACCCACCCCGAGAACAAGGCCGCGGCCGTCGCCCGCTGGAACTACGTGCTCGACGGCATGGTCAAGGAGGACTGGCTCGGCGCCGGCGAACGCGCCGGCCTGACCTTCCCCACCCCCGGCGCCGTCAAGCCCGCCAACAGCCTCTCCGGCCAGCGCGGCTACATCGTCCAAGCCGTCGAGGACTACCTCGTCGACCGCGACATCCTGGACGAGAAGACCCTCGCCACCCGCGGCTACCGCATCACCACCACACTGGAGAAGAAGAACCAGGACGCCCTGGTCAAGGCCGTGGACGACAAGGTGATGTCCCGCACCGACCAGGACCGCGACGCCGACCGCAACGTCCGCGTCGGCGGCGCGTCCGTCGACCCCGCCAACGGCCATGTCGTCGCCCTCTACGGCGGCATCGACTACACCCGGCAGTACGTCAACAACGCGACCCGCCGCGACTACCAGGTCGGCTCCACCTTCAAGCCGTTCGTCTTCACCTCCGCCGTCGCCAACGACTCCACCACCCGCGACGGCCGCCGCATCACCCCCGAGACCATCTTCGACGGCACCAACAAGCGCATGGTCCAGGGCCCCGACGGCCCCACCGGCTACGACCCGGCCAACGAGGACGACGTCGACTACGGCCCCATCACCGTCCGCACCGCCACCGACAAGTCCGTCAACGCCGTCTACGCCCAGATGGCCGAGGACGTCGGCCCCGAGAAGGTCAAGCAGACCGCCATCGCACTCGGCATCCCCAAGGACACCCCCGACCTCACCGCCTCCCCCTCCATCGCCCTCGGCCCCGCCACCGCCAGCGTCCTGGACATGACCGACGCCTACGCCACCCTCGCCAACCACGGCAAACACGGCGACCACGTCCTCGTCACCAAGATCACCAAGAACGGCGAGAGCGTCACACTCCCCGGCCGCACGGTGAAACAGGCCGTCAGCCGCGAGGCCGCCGACACCACCACCTCGATCCTCCGCAGCGTCGTGGACGGCGGCACCGGCACCGCCGCCCAGGCCGCCGGCCGCCCCGCCGCCGGCAAGACCGGCACCGCCGAGGAGGACAAGGCCGCCTGGTTCGCCGGCTACACCCCCGACCTGGCCACCGTCATCGCCGTCATGGGCCAGAACCCGGAGACCGGCGCGCAGAAACCCCTCTACGGCGCACTCGGGCTCCCCCGCGTCAACGGCGGCGGCGCCCCCGCCGAGACCTGGGCCCAGTACACCGGAGCCGCCCTGCGCTCCACCCCCGCCAAGGACTTCGACCTCGACCTGGAGAGCGGCACGGACGACACCGCGCTGCCCACCGCGGAGGACACCGCCCCCGGCGAGACCGGCCGACGCCCCTCCGACTCCCCCACCCGCTCCCCGTCCACCACCCGGCCGAGCACCCCGTCCACCCCGCAGACCACCCCCGGCACCACCGACACCCCCGCCGGAGGCACCGGCAACGGCGGCACGACGGACGGCGGTACGGAAACCGGCGGCGCGGACGGGGGCGGCAACGGCGGCGGAGACACCGGCGGGAACGACGACGGGGGCGGCGGCAACGGCGAGACCGGCGGCTTCCTCGAAGGCCCCCAGGGCACGAGGGCCCCCACCGGCCGCCCCTGATCGCCAGGGCGTCAGTGCCCCGACGTGGCCTTCAGCCCCACCACGGCCACCAGCAGCAGACAGACGAAGAAGATCCGGGCCGCCGTCACCGGCTCGTGCAGCACCACCATCCCCAGCACCGCCGCACCCGCCGCACCGATCCCGACCCACACCCCGTACGCCGTACCGATCGGCAGAGTCCGCGCCGCATGCGACAGCAACAGCATGCTCGCCACGATCCCCAGGCCGGTGAACACACTCGGCCACAACCGGGTGAACCCCTCCGTGTACTTCATCCCGATCGACCAGCCCACTTCCAGCAGACCGGCGACGACCAGCAGAACCCACGCCACGACAGCACCTCCGACGAGACAGAACACGCGAACAACACGGGTGCGTCGTCTTTGCGAAACCCGGTACGGCGCGTCTCGTCGGGTACGTCCACCGTAGCAAAAAACAGGCAAAGGGCCCGGTGACAACGGTCACCGGACCCTCAGAGCCTCTCCGCGCGGACCGACGCGGACCGGCGCGGACCGGCGCGGACCGGCGCGGGCTACAGATACAACCCGGTCGAATCCTCCGAACCCTCGAACCGGTCCGCGGCCACCGCGTGCAGATCGCGCTCACGCATCAGCACGTACGCCACGCCCCGCACCTCGACCTCCGCCCGGTCCTCCGGGTCGAACAACACCCGGTCACCCGGCTCGACCGTCCGCACGTTCTGCCCCACCGCGACCACCACGGCCCACCCCAGCCGGCGGCCCACCGCGGCCGTCGCGGGAATCAGAATGCCGCCGCCCGAACGCCGCTCGCCCTCGGGCGACTCGGACCGGACCAGCACACGATCGTGCAGCATCCGGATGGGCAGCTTGTCGTCGGTGTTCTCGCTCACGCCCCGCAACCTACCGGGCCACCGCCCGGCCGTGCGCGCGAGGGGCCCGTCCGGCAGGCCCGCGAAGATCCGCCGAACGGGCCCGACGGCCCCTCAACGCCTGCCGCGCCGCCCGGAAGCCACGACCAGGCCCACCACACCGACCGCCAGCAGCGCCACCGGAATGACCCGCTCCAGCCGGGGCGAGCCCTCCACCGTGACGAACTGCGCCTTCACATCCGACACCGCCCGGTTCACCGCGACGTACGCGCGCCCGGCCGTCCGGTCCACGGTCCCGGCCACCTTCGCCTTCGCGTCACCGATGATCGTCTTCGGGTGCACCCGCACCCCGATCTCATCGAGTACCACCGCAAGCTGCTCACGCCTGCTGATGATGTCCGCCTCGATCTGCGCAGGGGTCCTGGCATCCGACACCGCGCCGCCTCCGTGGTCCTCGTCCGGTAAACCTTCATCGACAGTCTGTCAGTTCCACCGCCCCCGCACCCGGCGGCACCCCCTACTACCCTCGGTCCCGTACACCCCACGTACCAACGAGGAGAACCATGAGCGAGCGCCTCAAGCCCGGCGACACCGCCCCCGCCTTCACCCTCCCCGACGCCGACGGCAACGACGTCTCGCTCGCGGACCACAAGGGCCGCAAGGTCATCGTCTACTTCTACCCCGCGGCACTTACCCCCGGTTGCACCAAGCAGGCCTGCGACTTCACCGACAACCTCGGCCTCCTCACCGACGCCGGCTACGACGTCATCGGCGTCTCCCCCGACAAGCCGGAGAAGCTCGCCAAGTTCCGCGAGAAGGAAAACCTCAAGGTCACCCTGGTGGGCGACCCCGCCAAGGAGACGCTGGAGGCGTACGGCGCCTTCGGCGAGAAGAAGCTCTACGGCAAAACGGTGACGGGCGTCATCCGCTCCACCGTCGTCGTCGACGAGGACGGCAAGGTCGAACACGCCTTCTACAACGTGAAGGCCACCGGCCACGTCGCCAAGATCATCAAGGACCTCAAGATCTGAGACCCGCCCGTTCCCCCGGAGCGGCCCCGAGCGGTCCGGCACCAGCCGAACCGTTGGGCCGAACGGCCGAAATCGTGTGATGGACATCCCAATCCTTCGCCGAATCGGTTTGCGACCGCCATGTCCGCGCAGAAGCCTTTCCTGAAACACTCGCCGAGGAAAGGAACCGGCCATGGCGGCCTCCGACCCCCACCAGTCGGCCGACCCCGAAGCGGTCAAACGCCACCCCGCCCTGTTCCGTGCCATCCGAAAGCGCCAGAACCCCAAGCTGCGCCGCACGGACATCACCATCACGGACGACCAGGCGGTCAAGCGCGCGGTCAAGGCGGCTTCACTCGGTAATGCCATGGAGTGGTTCGACTTCGGCATCTACTCCTACCTCGCCGCCACCCTGGGCCATGTCTTCTTCCCGTCCGGGAACGACACCACCCAGCTCCTCTCCTCCTTCGCCACCTTCGCGGTCGCCTTCCTCGTGCGCCCCCTCGGCGGCATGTTCTTCGGGCCCATGGGCGACAAGATCGGCCGCAAGAAGGTCCTCGCCCTCACCATGATCATGATGGCGATCGGCACGTTCGCGATCGGCCTCATCCCCTCGCACCAGACGATCGGCATCTGGGCGGCCGTCCTGCTGATCTTCTTCCGCATGCTCCAGGGCTTCTCGACGGGCGGCGAGTACGGCGGGGCCTCGACCTTCATCGCCGAATACGCCCCCGACAAGCGGCGCGGCTTCTTCGGCAGCTTCCTCGAATTCGGCACCCTCGCCGGCTACGTGGGCGCCGCCGGCCTGGTCACGCTGCTCTACGCGCTGCTCAGCGACGCCCAGATGGAGTCCTGGGGCTGGCGCGTCCCCTTCCTCGTCGCGGGCCCCCTCGGCCTCGTCGGCCTCTACCTGCGACTGCGCCTGGACGAGACCCCGGCCTTCCAGAAGCTGGAGGGCGGCACCGCGCACGCCACGGAGGCGGCGGACAGCGTCGAGACGACGGCCAAGGGCGACCTCGCCAAGATCTTCCGCGACTACTGGCCGACGCTGATCCTCTGCATCTGCCTGGTCGGCGCGTACAACATCACCGACTACATGCTGCTGTCGTACATGCCGACGTACCTCTCCGACGAGCTCGGCTACAGCGAGACCCACGGTCTGCTCATCCTGCTCGGCGTGATGGTCTTCCTGATGCTGATCATCAACCAGATCGGCAAGCTCTCCGACCGCTTCGGCCGCAAACCCCTGCTGATGACCGGCATGCTGGGCTTCCTGATCTTCTCCCTCCCGGCCTTCCTCCTGATCCGCCAGGGCAGCATCCCGGCCATCATCATCGGCATGCTCATGCTGGGCCTCTCCCTGGTCTGCATGCTCGGCACGATGTCCGCCGCCCTCCCGGCCCTGTTCCCCACGAACGTCCGCTACGGCTCCCTCTCGGTCGGCTACAACCTCTCCGCGTCGCTGTTCGGCGGTACGACCCCGCTGGTGATCACGGCCCTGATCAGCCTCTCGGGCAGCAACCTGATGCCGGCGTACTACGCGATGGCCGCGGCCCTGGTCGGCGTGATCGCGGTGGCCTGCATGAAGGAAACCGCCAACAAGCCCCTGGCGGGCTCCCCGCCGTCGGTGGAAACGACAGAAGAAGCGGAAGAACTGGTCGCCTCCCAGACCCCGGACCCGAAGTTCTGACCCTGCCCGCCCCACCTGCGGCCCGCACGGCTTCCCCTCGAAGCGGTACGGGCCGTTCCGCATTTTGTCGGATATCGGACGTGACCCTCCGATATTCGGTTCGTTACTCCGTACGAGGCCGCGAACGGGTGGCCGGATACGGAGGGGAACGTGAAGGTCCGGTGCACATGCGAAGTGCCGAACGGCAGAGGCGGCGTCTCAACGAGGCAGCGACATGTCTGACGCGTACGAACGGCAACGGCTCGCCGAGGCTGTCGCAGAGGCGACGAACTGGACAGACCTCATGCGTCGGCTCGGGCTCAAGAAGAGCGGCGGCCAGCGGCGCGTGCTCCAGGAGAAGGTAGCCGGACACAAGCTGGACACAGCCCACTTCACGAAGCGCAGCCCATGGCGAAAGTACCCGGACTCGGCGATCGCTGAGGCTGTCGCATCGTCCTCGTCACTGCGTGAGGTCGTGGTCAAACTCGGCGCACCACCGGCGACCGGCGCACTGTCTCACATAAGCCGCCGCATCAAAGCGGCGGGAATCGATGTCAGCCACTTCCCCGGGATGAATCGCCCACATCTGGATCTGATCTTCACCACGGAGGAACTACAGGTCGCGGCGCTGACTGCCGACAGCGTGCGCGGAGCGGCCAGAATCCTGGGAATGGGCGACGACAGCCAGTCGCGCTCGGCCCTGGCCGCCCTGCTCCGCAGGAGAGGCATCAACACCTCCCACTTCCGTAACGCACGTCTCGCCATTCCGGAGGCCGCACTGAGAAGCGCCCTCCCGCAAGCCACGAGCTACGCGGACGTCATGCGCGCGCTCCGTCTTGAGGTCAACGACACGAATCACCGCCGCGTACGACGCATGGTTCTTCGACTGGAGCTCGACACGAGCCACTTCAAGCGCCGCGCCTGGGCAGTGCCACAAGCGCGTAAGCCCAGGGCTATCGCGCCGACGACCTTGGTTATCAGACCGCCGGGGTCGGGACGCACGAACCGGGAAAGGCTTCACCGCGCTCTGCAGGAGATCGGCGTCGCCTACCGGTGCGCGTCCTGCGGCAACAGAGGGAAGTGGCTGAGGCAGTCCTTCACGCTTCAGATCGACCACATCAACGGTAACTGGCTCGACAACCGGGCCGAGAACCTTCGCTATCTGTGCCCCAACTGCCATGCGCTCACCGAGACATGGTGTCGCAACCGACGCGCCAAAGAGACGAGCACGCCCTAAACCCTCGGGCCGACGGCGCCTCCCCTTGTAGACTGCCGGGGAGGCGCGAGTGCTGGAATTGGTGAGACAGGCTGGTTTTAGGTACCAGTGCCCTAGCGGCGTGAGGGTTCGAGTCCCTCCTCGCGCACCCCATCGGCAGGCCCGACTCGCAACAGCGACGAGTCGGGCCTGCTGCGTTCGCAAAGGGCGTCAGCCCACCAGTTCCCGCACCACCGGCACCAGTGCCCGGAACGCCTTGCCGCGGTGGCTGATCGCGTTCTTTTCGGTCGGGGTCAGTTCGGCGCAGGTGCGGGTTTCGCCGTCGGGCTGGAGGATCGGGTCGTAGCCGAAGCCGTAGCCGCCGGCGGGGGTGTGGCGCAGGGTGCCGGTGAGGCGGCCCTCGACCACGCGTTCCGTGCCGTCGGGCAGGGCGAGGGCGGCCGCGCAGGCGAAGTGCGCGGCGCGGTGGGGGGCGTCGATGTCGGAGAGCTGGGCCAGGAGCAGGTCCAGGTTGGCGCGGTCGTTGCCGTGGGTGCCGGACCAGCGGGCCGAGAAGATGCCGGGGGCGCCGCCGAGGACGTCCACGCAGAGGCCGGAGTCGTCGGCGATGGCGGGGTGGCCGGTGGCCTGCGCGAGGGCGTGGGCCTTGAGGAGGGCGTTCTCGGCGAAGGTGACGCCGGTCTCCTTGACGTCGGGGATCTCCGGGTACGCGCCGGCGCCGACGAGTTCGTGGGTGAGGCCCGCGTCGGCGAGGATCGCGTGGAGTTCGGTGATCTTGCCGGCGTTGCGGGTGGCGAGGATGAGACGGGTCATGGGTCGATTATCGCCGTGTCCGTCCCGGTCGCTCACGGGGTGCAGACCTTGCCTATCTCCTTGGCGGCGTCGGTGACCGGGGTGATGTCGGGCGTGGCGTCACCCTTGTCGATGGAGTCGCGGACGTTGGTGACGCCGGACCGGAGATCGTCGACGGCCTTGCTGAGGTCGGCGTTGTCCGTCTTGTCGCCGAGGTTGCCCAGTTCCTTCTGGATCTCGTCCAGGGCCTCGGACGCCTGGGTGGGGTCGCTGGAGGCGTTGGCGACGGCCCGTTGGAGGTTGTCGACGCTGGTGGCGATGGCGTCGGCGGTGCGGACGCAGTCGAGTGTCTTGTCGAGGGCGCCGCAGCCCGCCGCCGCGGTGACGGTGAGGAGCGCGGCGGTGACGGCCAGTGCGGTGCGGTGGTGCCGGTGGCGCGCGGCCATGGTGTGGTCCCTCCCCGGGTGCGGATACGCGGACGGGCGCACGGTTCGACCCGTGCGCCCGTATGCGTATCGACGCCGTGGGAGAGGGAGTTGGTTGCTCCGGGGCCGGTCCTACGCGCCGAGCGTGGCGGCCAGGGCGTCGTTCTGGAAGCGCGCGAGGTCGACGCAGCCGGCGGTGGCGAGGTCGAGCAGCGCGTTCAGTTCCGTACGGTCGAAGGGCTCGGCCTCGGCGGTGCCCTGGACCTCCACGAAGCGCCCGTCGCCCGTGCAGACGACGTTCATGTCGGTCTCGGCGCGTACGTCCTCCTCGTAGCAGAGGTCGAGGAGCGGCGTGCCGTCGACGATGCCGACGCTGATGGCGGCGACGGTGCCGGTCAGCGGCTTGCGGGCGGGCTTGATGATCTTCTTGCCCTGGGCCCAGGCGATCGCGTCGGCGAGGGCGACGTAGGCGCCGGTGATGGCGGCGGTGCGGGTGCCGCCGTCGGCCTGGAGGACGTCGCAGTCCAGGACGATGGTGTTCTCGCCGAGGGCCTTGTAGTCGATGACGGCGCGCAGGGAGCGGCCGATGAGGCGGCTGATCTCGTGGGTGCGGCCGCCGATCTTGCCGCGTACGGATTCGCGGTCGCCGCGGGTGTTGGTGGAGCGGGGCAGCATGGAGTATTCGGCGGTGACCCAGCCTTCGCCGCTGCCCTTGCGCCAGCGCGGTACGCCTTCGGTGACGGAGGCGGTGCAGAAGACTTTGGTGTCGCCGAAGGAGATGAGTACGGAACCTTCGGCGTGCTTGCTCCATCCGCGTTCGATGGTGACGGGGCGGAGCTGGTCGGGGGTGCGGCCGTCGATACGAGACATGGCGTCGAGCCTAGCGGGTGCGGGGAGGCGTGAATCCCGGCGCGGGGGCGGTGCGGAGCCCGTGCCCGTTGGGGTGCGGAGCCCGTGCCCGCCGGGGTGCGGAGCCCGTGCCCGCCGGGGTGCGGGGCGCCCCGGCGCGGGGGTGGTACGCGCCGCAGGCCCCGCCCTGGTCGGGGCGGGGCCTGCGGGGTGCCGGCCGGCGGGGTCCGGCGGTGTCGGCCGAGGGCCGACCGGTTCAGCGGTGGGTCACATCATGTCTTCGATGTCGGCCGCGATCGGGTCGGCGTCGGTGCCGATGACGACCTGGATCGCGGTGCCCATCTTGACAACGCCGTGGGCGCCGGCGGCCTTGAGCGCGGCCTCGTCGACCTTGCTCGCGTCGTGGACCTCGGTGCGCAGGCGGGTGATGCAGCCCTCGACCTCTTCGATGTTCTCGATTCCGCCGAGCCCGGCGACGATCTTCTCAGCCTTGCTGGCCATGGCCTTCTCCCTGGTTCTTCCCGTACATGCGACGGCCCACCGTGGGTCCGTTTCGTCACGGTAACTCACGGTTGGCCCAACTTCGCTAGCGAGCGCCCCGGCCGTCACCAATGATGACGATCACCGGCGCCCTGCCCCGCGAGCGGGCTCCGCACCGTACCGCAACTGGTCTACACCAGTCTGCGACGACCGCCAAATGAGGCTTGTTCCGGGAGGACGCCGATGAGCTCCAGCAGCGAAGCCGCCATCCCACAGAAGCGGTGGTGGAACGGCCTCTTCCAGGGCCTCCAGAAGATGGGGCGCAGTCTTCAGCTCCCGATCGCCGTACTGCCGGCGGCCGGTATTCTCAACCGGCTCGGCCAGCCGGACGTCTTCGGCGACGAGGGTCTGGGCTGGAACAACGTGGCCAAGGTGTTCGCGGCGGCGGGCGGTGCGCTGCTGGACTCGGGGCTGGGGCTCCCGCTGCTGTTCTGCGTCGGTGTGGCGATCGGGATGGCGCGGAAGGCGGACGGTTCGACGGCGCTCGCCGCGGTGACGGGCTTCCTCGTGTTCTACGCGGTGCTGCACGCGTTCCCGGTGGACTGCGACAAGGGGTCGACGTTCGTATCGGGTGGTGTCTGGTTCGGTACGTGTGTCGCGGGCGACGCGACGGTGACTCCGGCCGCGTACCAGAATCCGGGGGTGTTCGGCGGGATCGTGATGGGGCTGATGGCGGCCTGGTTCTGGCGGCGGTTCCACCGGGTGAAGCTGGTGGACTGGCTGGGCTTCTTCAACGGCCGCCGGCTCGTCCCGATCATCATGGCGTTCGTCGGTCTGCTCTTCGCCGCGCTGTGCGCCTGGCTGTGGCAGCCGATCGGTGACGGTCTGATCAGCTTCTCGAAGTGGCTGGTGGACCTGAACTGGCTGGGGTCGGGCATCTTCGGTATCGCCAACCGCGCGCTGCTGGTCATCGGCATGCACCAGTTCCTGAACACGTTCGTCTGGTTCCAGTTCGGTGACTTCACGAAGCCGGATGGGACGGTCGTGCACGGTGACATCAACCGGTTCCTGGCGGGCGACCCGACGGCCGGTCAGTTCACGACGGGCTTCTTCCCGATCATGATGTTCGCGCTGCCGGCGGCGGCGCTGGCGATCTATCACTGCGCGAAGCCGCACCGGCGCAAGGCGGTGGCGGGCATGATGGTCTCGGTCGGTCTGACGTCGTTCGTGACGGGAATCACGGAGCCGATCGAGTACTCGTTCCTCTTCGTCGCGCCCATTCTGTACGCGATCCACGCGGTGCTCACGGGTGTGTCGATGGCGGTCACGTGGGCGCTCGGCGTGAAGGACGGTTTCAGCTTCTCGGCGGGTCTGATCGACTACGTCATCAACTGGAGTCTGGCGACGAAACCCTGGCTCATCATCCCGATCGGACTGGCGTTCGCCGTCGTGTATTACGTGATCTTCCGCTTCGCGATCACCAAGTTCAACCTCCAGACACCGGGCCGCGAGCCCGAGGAGGTCGAGGAGGAGATCGAGCAGAACCTCACGAAGTAGCTGGTCAAAGGGGTCGCCGACCCCTTCGGAAAGGCCCCCGGACCTTGCGGTCCGGGGGCCTTTCGCGTGTCACGGTCCGTACCCGGTAGCTGCTGCGAAGTAGTCGGAAATCGCAGGTTCCTTATCTAACCCTCACCGTGCTACAACTGGTCTACACCACTCAGTGGTCCAGACCACGTGGCGTCCCCGCGTCACGTTCCTGAGTCGCCGCCCACCCAAATCCCCTGTCCCCGGCGGCGCCTTGCTTACTGGAGGAAGTTGATGAGTACGGCCACCGCTTCGGCGGCCCCCGCGAAGAAGCGGAGCTCCGGCCTGTTCCAGGGCCTGCAGAAGGTGGGGCGCAGCCTTCAGCTGCCGATCGCTGTGCTGCCCGCCGCGGGCATCCTGCTGCGTCTCGGCCAGGACGATGTATTCGGCGACGACGGCCTCGGCTGGCACAAGGTCGCCTCCGTGTTCGCCACGGCCGGCGGCGCGGTCTTCGACAACCTTCCGATGCTCTTCTGCATCGGTGTCGCCATCGGCTTCGCCAAGAAGTCGGACGGCTCCACGGCCCTGGCCGCCCTGGTCGGCTTCCTGGTCTACAGCAACGTGCTCAAGGCCTTCCCGGTCACCGAAGCGGTGATCCAGAAGGGCGAGGACACCGCGGCGACGTACAACAACCCGGGTGTCCTCGGCGGCATCCTGATGGGTCTCGTCGCCGCGCTCCTGTGGCAGAGGTTCCACCGCACCAAGCTGGTGGACTGGCTCGGCTTCTTCAACGGCCGCCGGCTCGTCCCGATCATCATGGCCTTCGTCGGCGTGGTCTTCGGAGTCTTCTTCGGCCTGGTCTGGGAGCCCATCGGCGACGGCATATCCAACTTCGGCGAGTGGATGACCGGTCTCGGCGCCGGCGGCGCCGGCCTCTTCGGCCTGATCAACCGCGCGCTGATCCCCGTCGGCATGCACCAGTTCGTCAACACGGTCTCGTGGTTCCAGCTGGGTGACTTCACCGACGCCGCCGGCACGGTCGTGCACGGTGACCTGAACCGCTTCTTCGCCCACGACCCGACCGCCGGTCAGTTCATGTCGGGCTTCTTCCCGATCATGATGTTCGGTCTCCCGGCCGCGGCCATCGCCATCGCGCACTCCGCCCGTCCCGAGCGCCGCAAGGCCGTGATGGGCATGATGGTCTCCCTGGCGCTGACCTCGTTCGTCACTGGTGTGACCGAGCCGATCGAGTTCTCGTTCATGTTCATCGCGCCGCTGCTGTACGCGATCCACGCGGTTCTCACCGCGATCTCGATGGCCGTCACCTGGGCGCTGGGCGTGCACGCCGGGTTCACGTTCTCGGCCGGCTTCATCGACTACGCCCTGAACTGGAACCTGGCGACCAAGCCATGGCTGATCATCCCGATCGGGCTCGTCTTCGCGGTGATCTACTACGTGGTCTTCCGCTTCGCGATCACCAAGTTCAACCTCACCACCCCGGGCCGCGAGCCCGAGGAGGAGATCGAGGACCTGACCAAGTAGGTCCCGGTCCCCGTACGGACACGGGGAAGCCCCTCACCTTCCGGGAAGGTGAGGGGCTTCCCCGTGTCCGTTTCAGAGCTTCAGACCTGGTACACCGCGCCCGGCGCCGCGAGCTCGGTCGGCCCGGTGAACACCTCGCGGGCGTCGGCGAGGTTGCGCTCCGCGTCGGTCCACGGCGGGATGTGGGTGAGCACCAGCCGCCCCACCCCGGCCCGCTCGGCCAGCTCGCCGGCCTCCCGGCCGTTGAGGTGGAGGTCCGGGATGTCCTCCTTGCCGTGCACGAACGATGCCTCGCAGAGGAAGAGATCCGTGCCCTCGGCCAGCTCGTCCAGCGCCTCGCAGGTGCCGGTGTCCCCGGAGTACGTGAGCGAGGAGCCGCCGTGCTCGATGCGGATGCCGTACGTGTCCACGGGGTGGCAGAGCTTCTCCGTACGCACCGCGAAGGGGCCGATGTCGAACGAGCCCGGCTTCAGGGTGTGGAAGTCGAAGACCTCGCCCATCGCGTGGTCGGACGGGGTGTCGGCGTGGGCGGTGGTGAGCCGTTGTTCCGTGCCGTCGGGGCCGTAGACCGGGATGCGGGCGGGGCGGTCGCCGCCGTGGGGGTAGTACCGGACGACGAAGTACGCGCACATGTCGATGCAGTGATCGGCGTGCAGGTGGCTGAGGAAGATGGCGTCGAGGTCGTACAGACCGATGTAACGCTGCAGCTCGCCGAGGGCTCCGTTGCCCATGTCGAGGAGCAGCCTGAAGCCGTCGGCCTCTACGAGGTAGCTCGAGCATGCCGATCCCGCGGAGGGGAACGAGCCGGAGCAGCCGACGACGGTGAGCTTCATGGAGCGTGAACCTCCGAGACGTGGGAACGGGGAGGGTTCGTGCGGTGCGGTTCTTGCGGGGCGATGCGGTTTGTTGAGCGTAAGGCGCGAAAGAGCTGGTCGCTCCTTCGGGGAGTGCCGTTGTGGGGGAACTCACCTGTGGTGTCACCGGTTCGGGTGGCGGGGGTGGGGTGCGCGCCTGCGGCGGGCCTGTTCCCCTGCCCGCCCCTTCCCGGAACCGGGGCTCGGCCCCGGACCCTGCTCCTCAAGCGCCGGAGGGGCTGACTTTTCGGGGTTCCGCCCCCGTGAAACGGCGGACGCCGGGGACCCGGACCGATGTGGTCCCGGTCCCCGGCGTCCGGGGTGAACAAGGTGCGCGAGGGCGCTACGCCCAGAGCTGCCCCTGCAACGTGGCGATCGCCGCCTCCGTCGTCGGTGCGGTGTACACGCCTGTCGACAGGTACTTCCAGCCTCCGTCCGCGACGACGAAGACGATGTCCGCGGTCTGGCCGGCCTTGACGGCCTTGTTGCCGACGCCGATCGCGGCGTGCAGTGCCGCACCCGTGGAGACGCCCGCGAAGATGCCTTCCTGCTGGAGGAGTTCGCGGGTGCGGGTGACGGCGTCGGCGGAGCCGACGGAGTAGCGGGTGGTGAGGACCGAGGCGTCGTAGAGCTCGGGGACGAAGCCCTCGTCCAGGTTGCGCAGGCCGTAGACGAGGTCGTCGTAGCGCGGCTCGGCGGCGACGATCTTGACGTCCTCGACGTGTTCGCGCAGGTAGCGGCCGACGCCCATGAGGGTGCCGGTGGTGCCGAGGCCCGCGACGAAGTGGGTGATGGAGGGGAGGTCGGCGAGGATCTCCGGCCCGGTCGTGGCGTAGTGGGCGCCCGCGTTGTCCGGGTTGCCGTACTGGTAGAGCATCACCCAGTCCGGGTGCTCGGCCGACAGTTCCTTCGCGACGCGGACGGCGGTGTTGGAGCCGCCCGCGGCCGGTGAGGAGATGATCTCGGCGCCCCACATGGCGAGCAGGTCGCGCCGCTCCTGGGAGGTGTTCTCCGGCATCACGCACACGATGCGGTAGCCCTTGAGCCTGGCCGCCATGGCGAGCGAGATGCCGGTGTTGCCGCTGGTGGGTTCGAGGATGGTGCAGCCGGGGGTGAGCCGGCCGTCCTTCTCCGCCTGCTCGACCATGTGGAGCGCGGGGCGGTCCTTGATCGAGCCGGTGGGGTTGCGGTCCTCCAGCTTGGCCCAGATGCGGACGTCGTCCGACGGTGACAGCCGCGGCAGGCGGACGAGCGGGGTGTTGCCCACTGCGGCGAGCGGGCTGTCGAAGCGCATCAGTTCATGCCGCCGGCGACGGCCGGGAGGATGGTGATGCTGTCGCCGTCGTTGAGCTTGGTGGAGATGCCGTCGAGGAAGCGGACGTCCTCGTCGTTGAGGTAGACGTTGACGAAGCGGCGCAGCTGCTCGCCGTCGACGATGCGCTCACGGATGCCGGTGTGGCGGCTCTCCAGGTCCGTGAAGAGGTCGGCGAGGGTGTCCCCGTTGCCCTCGACGGCCTTGGCGCCGTCGGTGTAGGTGCGGAGGATGGTCGGGATGCGGACCTCGATGGCCATGGCGTGGGCTCCTGTCGAAGCGGAGTGGTGGCGGTGGGCGTGGGGCGCGCGGCTCTGCCCCCGCGCGGGGGTCGGTGCGTGGTGTGTGGCGCCCGGCCGGGCGGCGCCGGGACCGGGCTCAGGCCTCGCGGCCGGCTGACCGGTGGTTCGTACAGATGGCGCTGGAGAGGCGGCACAGGTCGACGTGCAGGCGCGCCACGAGCAGCGTGCCCGGCGTCTTGTCACTCACGTCATGGGGAACCATGCGGTCATCGTATCGATTCCCGGTCGGGGATTCGGAGTGTGATCTCACCTGGTGGATGTTCGGTGTTCGCTGGGTGGACAGGGCCGGGGTGCGGCGGCCCTGTCCGGGCCCTGCGGAGGCGGTGCGGGCGGGGTCAGGCGGCCGGGTACGCCTCGACGACCTGGACTTCCTCCTCGGTGATCTCGCCGTCCAGGATGCGGTACGAGCGGAACTGGAAGGGGCCCGCGTCGTCGGCGTCCGCGGTGGAGACGAGGACGTAGTGCGCGCCGGGCTCGTTGGCGTAGGTGACATCGGTGCGCGAGGGGTAGGCCTCGGTCGCGGTGTGCGAGTGGTAGATGATCACGGGCTCCTCGTCGCGGTCGTCCATGTCGCGGTAGAGCTTGAGGAGGTCCGCCGAGTCGAACTCGTAGAACGTGGGTGAGCGGGCCGCGTTCAGCATGGGGATGAAGCGTTCGGGGCGGCCGGAGCCGACGGGTCCGGCGACGACGCCGCAGGCCTCGTCGGGGTGGTCGGCGCGGGAGTGCGCCACGATCTGGTCGTGGAGCGTCTGGGTGATGGTCAGCATGGCGCCCAGGATAGGACGACGGGCCGCGGTGTACCGAGGAGTGGTACGTGGGGGTCCGTATCGTGGGAACGCCCTGGTGGGGGCGGGTCGCTCAGCGGCGGACGAATGCCTTGCCCTGCGGGTCGCGGGACTTCAGGACGAGGTAGGAGACGCCGAGGATCAGCGCCCAGAGCGGGGCGCAGTAGAGCGAGATCCTGGTGTCCTCGTCGATGGCCATCATGACGATGACCAGGGCGATGAACGCCAGGGCGTAGACGCTGGTGTACGGGGCTCCGGGGGCCCGGAAGGCGGACTGCGGGAGGACTCCGCGGTCGGCGAGGCGGCGGTAGCGGAGCTGGCTGATGAGGATCATGATCCAGGCCCACATGCCGGAGATGGTGGCGAAGGAGACGACGTAGGTGAAGGCCTCGCCGGGCCACTGGTAGTTGATCCAGACGCCGACGAGCATGAGGGCGGCGGAGAAGGTGGTGCCGATGAGCGGGGTGCCGCCGCGGGTGAGCCGGGTGAAGAGCGCCGGGCCCTGGCCGTTGAGCGCGAGGTCGCGCAGCATGCGGCCGGTGGAGTACATGCCGGAGTTGCAGGAGGAGAGCGCGGCGGTCAGGACGACGAAGTTGACGATGCCCGCGCCGATGCCGAGGCCCATCTTCTCGAAGGCTTCGACGAACGGGGAGACGCCGGCGGAGAACTCGGTCCAGGGCACCACGGCGAGGATCATGACGAGCGCGCCGACGTAGAAGACGGCGATGCGCCAGGGCACGGTGTTGATGGCCTTGGGCAGGACGGTCCGGGGGTCCTTGGACTCACCGGCGGTGACGCCGACGAGTTCGACGGCGAGGAAGGCGAACATCACGATCTGCAGGGTCATCAGGGTGCCCTTGACGCCGTGCGGGAAGAAGCCGCCGGCGGACCACAGGTGGGTGACGCTCGCGGTGTCCCCGGCGTCGGAGAAGCCGAGGGTGAGGATTCCGGCGCAGATGAGGATCATGCCGACGATGGCGGTGACCTTGACCATCGAGAACCAGAATTCCAGCTCTCCGAAGACTTTGACGGAGATGAGGTTCACGGCGTAGAGGATGACGGTGAAGAGGAGGGCCGACACCCATTGCGGAATGGCGAACCAGAAGGTCATGTACTGGGCGGCGGCGGTGACTTCGGTGATTCCGGTGACGACCCAGAACAGCCAGTACGTCCAGCCGGTGACGAATCCGGCGAAGGGGCCGATGAATTCGCGGGCGTACTCCGAGAAGGAGCCGGACACCGGGCGGTACATGAGGAGTTCGCCCAGGGCCCGCATGATGAAGAAGATGACCAGGCCGGCGACGGCGTAGGCCAGGACGAGGCTGGGTCCGGCCTTGGCGATGGCCTTGCCGGCGCCGAGGAAGAGGCCGGTGCCGATGGCCCCGCCGATCGCGATCATCTGGATCTGGCGGGCGCCGAGGGCTCTGCGGTATCCCTCGGCGGAGGTGGCGGCATCCGCGACCGCGGCGTGCGGGCCGTCGGGCTCCTTGTCGTCGATCTGCGCCGATGTCATGTGGCTGCGCCTTTCTCCACGCCGGTCCGCGCCTTTCGGCCGCGGACCGGGTCGGGCACAACGACGGTCCGGCGGACGTTTTGTGGCGGACACCACAAGTAAAGGCGGGCGGGGCGGTTCGGGCGCCGCGGGAAAGGCCGTTCAGGTGACGCGGGCGCGCCCGGTCACCGCATCAGGGTCTCGACCAGGGTTTCCTGGAGGGCGCCGAGCCAGAGGTAGGCCATGACCATGGGCTTGCGGGGGTCGCTGTCGGGGAGCCGGTACAGCGAGCCCTCGTCGCCCTCGTCCTCGTCGGAGACTTCCAGGCGGGTGCCGATGGTGAGGCGGAGGTCGTTGAGGGAGCCGAGCCAGTTGCGGCACTCGTCGGCGGTGAGGGTGAGCACGGCGGCGCCGCCCTCCTGTCGCCCGCCGCCGCCCTTGCCCGAGTCGCCGGGCGAGGTCCCTTCCGACTGCGGGGTGAGCGCGTCCAGTGTGCGGACGACGACGAGGGCGTCCTCGCGCTTGCGGGTGCGCAGGTCGTTCTCGGTGAACCGGCGGAACTCGGAGGAGGCGGCGCGCAGTTCGTCGTCCTCGTCGCCGTACGCCTCGGGGAAGAGGCGGGCCAGGGCCGGGTCGGCGGGCGGCTCGCTGGGGCCCTCGGTGAACAGCGCGGCGAGCGGGTCCTCGCCCTCGGCGGGCTCGTCGCCGGGGCCGATGAGTTCCAGCAGCTGGACGGCGAGGGAGCGCAGGATCGCGATCTCCACCTCGTCGAGCGCGACGGCCGCGCCGCCGCCGGGGGTGGCCTCGAAGTGGCCGGCCATGGGTTGTCTCCGATGGTGGTCGGGCGGGACGGACGGGGGCGGTGCGGAGCGGGTCAGTTGCGGTCCTGGGTGAGCGTGGCCCACAGTCCGTAGCCGTGCATGGCCTGGACGTCGCGTTCCATCTCCTCGCGGCTGCCGCTGGAGACGACGGCGCGGCCCTTCTGGTGGACGTCGAGCATGAGCTTGTGCGCCTTGTCCTTGGAGTAGCCGAAGTAGGCCTGGAAGACATAGGTCACGTAGCTCATGAGGTTGACCGGGTCGTTGTGGACCAGCGTCACCCAGGGGACGTCGGGCTCGGGGACGACGAGGTTCTCCTCGGCCGATTCGGGACGTTCGATCTCTACGGGGGCGACACTCACCTACCCCATGCTGCCACTCACAGTGGCCCATCGCACAAACGGCCCCCGCGCCGCGCCCGGCCCCGGACCCCCATCTCGTCACTTTGACGAAATAGGGGTAGCATCCCTGGCATGAACTCTGCGGACCTTGGGCGACGGGTCGGTGTGCCGTCGACAGCTCTCTTCACCGACCAGTACGAGCTCACGATGGTGCAGGCCGCGCTGAAGGCCGGCACCGCCGACCGGCGCTCGGTCTTCGAGGCATTCACCCGCCGGCTGCCCGAGGGGCGGCGCTACGGCGTCGTCGCGGGCACCGGGCGGGTCCTGGACGCGGTGGAGAACTTCCACTTCGAGGACGAGATGCTCGGCTTCCTGCGCGACCAGGACGTCGTCGACGGGCCGACCCTGGACTACCTGGCCGACTACCGCTTCAGCGGCGACATCTGGGGCTACCCGGAGGGCGAGGTGTACTTCCCGGGCTCGCCGGTCCTGCGGGTCGAGGGCTCCTTCGCCGAGTGCGTGCTGCTGGAGACGGTGATCCTCTCGATCCTCAACCACGACTCGGCCATCGCCGCCGCGGCCTCCCGGATGTCGGCGGCCGCGGGCGGGCGCGGGCTGATCGAGATGGGCGCGCGGCGCACCCACGAGCTGTCGGCGGTGGCCTCGTCCCGGGCGGCGTACATCGGCGGCTTCGACACCACGTCCGACCTGGCCGCCGGCTTCCGCTACAACATCCCGACGGTCGGGACGAGCGCCCACGCCTTCACCCTGCTGCACGACTCCGAGCGCGACGCGTTCCGCGCCCAGGTCGACTCGCTGGGGCGCGGCACGACGCTGCTGGTGGACACGTACGACGTGACGGAGGCGGTCCGTACCGCGGTCGAGATCGCCGGGCCGGAGCTGGGGGCGGTACGGATCGACTCCGGCGACCTGCTGCTGGTGGCCCACCGGGTGCGCCAGCAGCTGGACGAGCTGGGTGCCACGGAGACGAGGATCGTGGTCACCTCGGACCTGGACGAGTACGCCATCGCCTCGCTGGCGGCGGCGCCGGTGGACGCGTACGGGGTGGGCACCCAGCTGGTGACCGGCAGCGGGCAGCCGACCTGCTCGATGGTCTACAAGCTGGTCGCCCGCGCGGCCTCGGCCGATCCGGCGGACGAGCTGCGGCCGGTGGCGAAGAAGTCGATGGGCTCGAAGTCCTCGAAGGGCGGCCGCAAGTGGGCGGCGCGCCGGCGGGACGAGGAGGGCGTGGCCGAGGCCGAGGTGATCGGCACCGGACCGGTCCCCGACGAGCTGGCCGGGCAGCAGCTGCTGGTGGAGCTGGTCAAGGGCGGCGAGGTGGTCGCGCGTGAGCCGCTGGACGAGGCGCGGGAGCGGCACATCGCGGCGCGGGCGGGGCTGCCGATGTCGGCGATGCAGTTGTCCCGGGGGGAGCCGGTGCTGCCCACGGAGTACGTGTGAGGGCGGGGCGGTGGGCCGGGTGCGTGGTGCCGGGGGCCGGTGCGTGGTGCCGGGTGCGTCCGGATGACCGCTCTGTCCTCAATCGCCGGACGGGCTTGAAATGCGCGCGGCCCGGCTTGATTTTGTGCGGCCCGGACCGGTTTGGTGCGGGCGGGCCCGAATTTTCCCGGGGCGCTTGATTGCGGCGCCCGAATCCCTAGGCTCAAGCCACCCCCGTCACCTCGTGACCACCGCTCGCTCCCCCACCGAAGGACACCCAGCATGCACCGCGCCTTGATCGTCGTGGACGTTCAGAACGACTTCTGTGAGGGCGGGAGCCTCGCCGTGGCGGGGGGTGCCGATGTCGCCGCCGCCATCACGGACCTGATCGGCGGAAGCCGGCCCGGCTACCGGTACGTGGTGGCCACCCGGGACCACCACATCGACCCCGGTGACCACTTCTCGTCGGAGCCGGACTTCGAGCACTCCTGGCCGCCGCACTGCGTCGCCGGTACGGAGGGCGTGGGCTTCCACCCCAATTTCGCTCCGGCGGTCGCCTCGGGGGTGATCGACACGGTCTTCGACAAGGGCGCGCACGCGGCGGCGTACAGCGGTTTCGAGGGGCTGGACGAGAACGGCACGGGGCTCGCCGCCTGGCTGCGGGAGCGGGAGGTCCGCGAGGTCGACGTGGTCGGCATCGCGACCGACCACTGTGTGCGGGCCACCGCACTGGACGCCGTCCGTGAGGGCTTCGCCACGCAGGTGCTGCTCGGCCTGACCGCGGGTGTCGCCGAGGCCACGACGGACCGGGCGCTGGACGAGATGCGCGACGCGGGCGTGGTGCTGACCGGCGAGCCGGTGGTCTGAGCGGCCCCGGGGCCCTCGGCCCCGTCCGGGCCCCGGAGGGCGACAGCCCCGTCCGGGGGCCCGGGAAGGCTCCCTCAGCCCTGTCCGGCCGCCACGGCGGGCCGCAGGAGGGCGCGGATGGGGTGCCAGAGCTCCTGGGCCCGCTCCGGTCTCGCGCGCCACAGGAGGCCGTCCGGGTGGTGCAGGACGGCGGTGATCTCGTCCGGCGTGGGCGGCTCGGCGTTGCCGCGCAGGTAGACGGCGCGCAGGCCCAGGTTGCGGAGCCTGGTCAGGGCCCGCGCCCGGTTGCCCGCGTGCACCAGGACGCGGACGGGGGTGCCCCCCGCCGCGCACTCCGCCGGTCTCGGCAGGGTGATCGCGACGACCACACTGCCGTTCGGCAACTTGCTGAATCCTCCGCCTGCCATACTTCCGCGCTCCCCCGTGAGACGTCGTGTCAATAAGAAAGTGAACAAGAGGCACCTAAACACGATCGGCCGCCGCCCGCTAGGGGGCGACGGCCGATCATGCTGTGACCTGCGGTGATGCCGGATTACTTGGTCGAGGACCCCACCTGGACGGTCATCGTGGAGCCGTTGAGCGGCTCGCTGATGATCGTGATCTTGGTGTTGGTGTCAGGAACCTTCACGCTTCCGGTCGGGTTCTCCTTGTACCAGTAGGTGCCCTTGCGGTCGTCGAAGGCCGGCACGCCGAGCTGCGGCTTGATCTTCGTGGCCACGTCGGCGTTGTGCAGCGTGAAGCCGTCCGTCGGGTACCAGCTGAACGGCGCGTCGAAGGGCTGGATCTTGTTGCGGATGATCGTGCCGTTCGACCACGTCAGCGGCTTCGCGTGCGCGTCGACCGGCAGGATCAGACCCTGGCCCGGGTGCTGCGAGACGTTGTTGTTCTTCTGCGAGGTGTCCCACAGCCAGATGAGCAGACCGTTCTGGTACGGGAAGTGCTCGACCCAGTCCGGACGGGTCGTGGAGAAACCGAAGTTGTACGGGCCGACCTTGAGGGTCTCGTCGTAGCTGACGTACTGACGGTTCTCCGCGATGTAGTACTGCGGGTAGTCCTTGGTGAACGACTTGCCGACCCGCGAGAAGCCGTCGCTGGTCCAGCCGTTGTCGTCGCCCTCGGCGTCGTCGCTGAAGAGCGTGGCACCGTCGGCGGTGACCGAGATGGTGTCGGCCGCGAAGCCCACGCCGCCCGCGCCGCCGTCGGTGGCGTAGCGGAAGCGGATGTCGATCTTCTTGCCCGCGTAGGCGTTCAGCGGGTACGAGAGCTTCTGGTACTTGCCGGAGACGTCGGTCAGGGCCGGCTTGTCACTGGCGTCGCGCGGGATGGCCTTGCCGTCGGCGGTGCCGTCGATCGCGGTCCAGCTGCTGCCGCCGTTCGTGGACACCTCGGTGTAGAGGTAGTCGTAGTCGGCCTCGATGTCCCACCAGCCCTGGAGGTCCAGGGACGCCTCGGTCTTGCCGGTCAGGTCGACCGGGCGGGACAGCGTGTTGCTGAGGTTGTCGCCCATGTCGCTCCACCACTGCTTGGCGCCCTCCGCGGGCGTCGTGACCGGGGTGGTGACGGGCTTGGCGGGCAGCGTGACGACGAGCGCCTGCTTGTCCTTGGTGTTGTACTCGGAGACGCCCAGCTTGTGGGTCGACTTCGTCGCGGCCTTCGCCTCGGCGTAGTCGAGCCAGCCCAGCTGGAGCTTGTCCCAGGCGGTCATGTCACCGGGCATGTCCCCGATGCTGTCCTTGCCGGTGCCGAGCCAGGAGCCCGCCGACATCAGGGACCAGAAACCGACCGAGTTCTCGGCGGTGTTGGTGGTGTCGTAGAGGTCCGGGAGACCGAGGTCGTGGCCGTACTCGTGGGCGAAGACGCCCAGGCCGCCGTTCTCGGGCTGCGCGGTGTAGTCGCCGACCCAGATGCCGGTGTCGCCGATCTCGGTGCCGCCGGCCTTGTTCTCGGCCGGGCCCGTGGCGCCGACGTTGGTGCCGTACGCGTACCAGCGGTGCGCCCAGATGGCGTCGGTGCCCTCGAAGCCGCCGCCGGCGGACTCGTCCTCACCCGCGTGCACGATCTGGAAGTGATCGATGTAGCCGTCGGGCTCGTTGAAGTCGCCGTCGTTGTCGTAGTCGTACCGGTCCCACTGGTCGTACTGGGCGAGGTCCGCCTTGATCTGCTCGGCGGTACGGCCCTTGGCCTTCTGGTCGGCGGCCCAGGCGTTCACGCCGTCCTTGATCATGTCCCAGGCGTTGGAGCAGTTGGTCGAACCGCAGAAGTTCGAGCCGTAACGCGCCTCGTTGTACGGGACCTTGACCCAGTCGGAGACCTCGCCGTCGACCGAGTAGCGGCCGGAGGAGGTCTTCTCGTAGTACGTCTTGAGGGAGTTCTTGCCCGCGCCCTCGCCGAAGTACAGGTCCTGGAAGTGGGCCTGGTTGTAATCGGCCTGCCAGGCGGTGCTGTTGTCCTTCTTGGGGTCCGGCTCGGCTATCTTGTTGTGCGCCGGTCCGGGCGTGCCGCCGTACTTCTTGACGGGGGGCTTGGGGCCCTCGCCGTCCGGGTCGTACATGGTCGTGTCGTCGACCTGGTCGCCGAACTCCACCAGAATGGTGAAGATCTTGTCGGTCTTCTCACGGCCGAGTTCGACGTACTTGTTGTCGTCGAGCTTGACGACGTTGGAGCCGCCGCGCGGCGACACCTTCTTGTCGCCGGATATGACCTGTTCCAGAGCGGCCTGACGCTGGGCGTCCTGCTGCTTGCTGAACGGGCCCTCCAGGTTATGTGCGTTGCCCTCGGCCGACCCCGGATCCCGGCGTTCGATGGAGGCGGGGGCGCCTGACGCCTGGTCATCGGCCTGAGCGGTGGCAAAGGCGGATGCGGTGGCGGCGGTCGCGGCCATGGCCACGACAACCGCTCCGGTGCGAAGCGCCCGTCTCTTAATGATCACGTGATGCAGTCCTCCCCGGCGCCCGCGGCGTCGGCCCGGGAGTGTGGAGAGGCCGCGCGCGGAAACGCGTCACAAGTGACGCCATTCGACCGGAGTTACGGGAGAAAAGACAGACCTTGACTTGAACAGAGCAAGTGCACTATGCAGGAGCACCATTCCGGTATCCGGACGAAGCGTTCGCGAACCACCGGCGCGTCAGACCCCGGTACGGGCGCGCGAGATGACTCCGTGCGCCCCCCATGCACCGGCACTGTGGGTTAGGTTACGCTTACTAGCCGTTCCTCGCGGGCATCCACCGTCGTAGAGTCGCTTGACAGTACGACCGTGTCGAGAGATCGCCCATCCGACGTCCCGAGGACTGGAAAACGCCATGCCGCGTCCCACTGCCGCGCAGCTCTTCTACGGTTCGGTCACCGTCGTCTTCTCGACCCTGGCCATGTTGCTGCTGTTCCGGACCAGTTCGGGCCTCGGTATCGCCGCCGTCGGCACGGTCGCGCTCGCCCTCGGGCTGCTGGTGTCCGTCACCGTACCCGCGCCGGCCCGACGGCACACGGCGCGTCCGGCGAGGACGGACGCCCCCGTCTCCCTGCGGAGCGGGATTCCCGCCGCGCGTACCGCCACGCAGCGCGAGCACTCACTGCGCCACTGAGCCCGTTCAGTTGACGGTCACCACCACGGTCTTGGCCGCCTTGTCCTGGAGCCCCTGGCGGTAGGGCTTGTCGGTGAACATCAGCACGATGTTGATCAGCCACCACAGGCACGGGCAGCACAGCAGCGCCGGCAGCCACAGCACCACGGCCCGCAGGAAGGCGGCCCCGGTGTCCGGCACCCGGCCGTCGTTGAGCATCGCGACCCGCAGTTTCAGCAGCCGCTTGCCGAGGGTGCGGCCGTCCTTGTGCGTGAAGTACGTGTCGTACGCGACGTAGACCACCAGGCCGATCAGCGACCAGATCAGCTGATGCCCGCTGTAGGTCTGGGCGAAGATGTCGCCCACGTTGTCGTCGTTCCCGTTGCCGCTGGACCCCCCGACCGCGCCGCCCCAGGGCAGCGAGATCAGGTACAGCGGGATCGAGATGATCAGGAAGTCGATCAGCCGGGCCAGGATGCGCTTGCCGGGTTCCGCGAGCGGCGGCATCCCCGCCAGCGGGTCCGCCCCGCCGTACGGCCCGCCGCCCCCGTAGGGACCCGGATCGTACGGCGGCGGAGGCGGCGCGCTGTCGTAGGGCGAGCCCGAGGGCGGCGGCTGGTCCCCCGGCGGCCTCTTCCGGAACGGGTCGTCATCGGGCGGCGGACCGGACGGCGGCTGATCGTTGCTCATGGGGGTCAGTGCATCGCGCCGCCCGGGGCCCCGCAACGGCTCAGGTGCGTTCGGGGGACGGGGTTCAGCCCGCCACGAAGGTGCGCGCCGCCTTGTCGTGCCAGCACTGCCGCCACGGCCGGTCGACCAGGCACCACAGCACATCGACCACCCCGACCACGAGGACGCCCAGCACCCCGTACACCAGCCAGCGGCGCAGCGCGGCGCCGAAGCCGGGCGCCTCGTGCGACTCGATGTCCCGTACGTCGAGCCCGCACAGCTTCTTGCCGAGCGTCCGGCCCCACTTGGCGGTGGGCAGCGCCTCCAGGAGGACGCCCAGCACCAGGAACACGCCCAGCACCGCGCCCGCCAGTGCGGCCGTGGTGGAGTCCAGCAGCCAGACGGTGACCGTCTCGCCGGACAGTTCGGCCGCGTCGATCTTGTCGTTGATGTGGTCCACGGCCCGGCCGGCGAGCGGCACCGCGGCCGCAGCGGTGAGCGCCCCGACGACGACGGTGTCGATGAGCCGGGCGGCCAGCCGCTTGCCGAGCGGGGCGGGGCGCCCGGCGGTCCGGGCGGCCGCGAGCTGCTGGAAGTGGTCGTCGACCGGGGGCTTCCACGGCACGACCGGCTCGTCGGACCGGCCCTGCTGCGGGAAGGCGGGCTGCGCGGGAGTGGCGGGTGCCGCCGGTGCCTGATGCCCCCAGGCCCCGGAGCCCGCTCCGGCTCCGGCTCCGGCTCCCGGGCCGGCCTGCCGGGAGGGTCCGGGGGCGGGACGGGCGGCCTGCCGCGGGGGCGTGGGCGTCGGTGCGGGCATCGGTGCGGGCGGGCTTTGCCGAGCGGCGGCGGGGCCGGTGCCCGCACCGATCGCGCGGATGGTCACCGTGCCATCGGTGGGGGGCTGCCGGTCACCGCCCGTGCGGCGCAGGGCCCGGATCGCGACGGTGTTCTCGGCGGGCGGCCGCGGGGCCTCCCCGCTCGTGGCGCCGGGGCGGCCGACGCGGATGGCGACCGTGTTCTCGGGCGCCGGGGCCCCGTCCTCCCGCATGCCCGGCACCCCGCCACCGGCCGCCCCGGGCGCGGCGGGAGCGGCGGGGCGGCGCGGGTCCACGGGGGTGCGGCCGGCCGGCTCGCCGCCCGCCGGGGCCCGGCGGGCCACCTCGGCGGAGGCGGGACTGCGGCGGGCCACCTCGGCGGAGGGAGCGGAAGGAGCGGAGGAGGAAGGGGAAGGGGTGGCGGGCTGGGCTTCCGCCGGGGCGGGGTACGCGGCGGGCGCGCCCGCCCCCGTGGTGGTACCGGCGCCCGTGTCCCCGTCCGTTTCCCCTCCCGCGCCGCCCCAGGAGACCCGGCGGTCGCGGTCGCCGCCGAAGCCGGCCTGGCGGGAGGCGTCGGCCTGCCAGGCGGTGGCGGGTTCGGGGCGGGTGGCCCCGTACGGCTCCTCCAGGAAGACCGGACCGGTCTCGTCCACCGGAGCGGGGGTCGGGGCGGGCGTGGGAGCGGGTGCGGCGGCGGGCGGTGCCTCGCCCTGTTCCGGGGCCGGGCGGCTCGTGCCGGGCACCCAGGAGGCGCCGTTCCAGTAGCGGACGTATCCGGGGATGGACGGGTCGGGGTAGTACCCCTCGCGGGGGGCTTCGTCACCGGGTGCCGGGGTTGGGGCGCTCATCACCGTGGTCCCGTATCTCTTCGAGGCGTCAGACCGGCCGGCCGTCGGGGGATGGGGTCGGTCTCAATACAAGGGTCCACATCTATCAGACCACCGCGTATCCCCGGGCCGGTCCGGCTGTTTGGACCACTTTCCGGTCACCCAGAACTTTTTTCGCGAAGTCGCGTAATGGATGGCGGGGAGGGCGCTCTCTGTCTGTGCGGGCCGGTCGTGGGACCGGCCGCGGGCAACGAAAGGACGCCTCATGCACACCGTCGTGGAACACGAGCTGGAGCTCAAGCTGGTCCTGTCCCCCGAGCGCTCCATCCCGGTGCCGGCCCGGCTGACGTACCGCACACAGGACCCGTACGCCGTGCACATCACCTTCCACATCGGCTCCGACTCGCCGGTGTACTGGACGTTCGCCCGCGATCTGCTGGTGGAAGGGGTGTTCCGGCCGTGCGGGCAGGGGGACGTGCGGATCTGGCCCACCAAGATCGACGGGAGCAGCGTCATCTGTGTGGCGCTGACGTCTCCGGACGGCAACGCCCTGCTCGAAGTGCCGGCCGTCGCGGTGGCGGTGTGGGTGGAGCGGACGCTGCGGGTGGTGCCGCCCGGTACGGAGAGCGGGCGGCTCGGCATCGACGAGGGGCTGGCGGATCTGCTGGCGCCGCTGCCGGCCGACGACCTGTGGATGAGCGACCCGTGGCCCTCGGACGAGTCGCAGGACGGGGAGAGTTGAGCGGCGTGGCCGGGGGCCGGTCAGAACACCTTGCCCGGGTTGAGCAGCCCCAGCGGGTCGAAGGCCTGCTTGATGCCCCGGTGCAGTTCCACGCTCACGTCGCCGAGTTCGCGGGCGAGCCATTCCTTCTTCAGTACGCCGACGCCGTGTTCGCCGGTGATCGTGCCGCCGAGTCCGAGGCCGAGCGCCATGATCGCGTCGAAGGACTCCCTGGCCCGCCGGGACTCGTCGGCGTCGGCCGGGTCGAAGCAGACGACGGGGTGGGTGTTGCCGTCGCCCGCGTGGGCGCAGACGCCGATGGTGAGGCCGTATTTCTCGGCGATCTCCGCCGTGCCCTCCAGCATGGCGCCGAGCCGCGAGCGGGGTACGCACACGTCGTCGATCATCGTCGCCGGTTTGACGGTCTCCAGCGCGGTCAGCGACATGCGCCGGGCCTGGAGCAGCATCTCGGACTCGGCGGTGTCCTCGGCGGGGACGACCGCGGTGGCGCCCGCGGCCGTGCACAGTTCGCCGACGGCGGCGAGGTCGGCGGAGGGGTCGGGGGTGTCGAAGGCGGCGAGCAGCAGCGCCTCGGTGGTCTCGGGGAGGCCCATGTGCGCCATCCGGTTGACGGCCTGGACGGTTGTACGGTCCATCAGTTCGAGGAGTGACGGGGTGTGTCCGCTTTCCATGATCCGGCAGACGGCGTCGCAGGCGGCGGCCGCGCCGGGGAACTCGGCGGCCAGGACGAGCTGCCGGGGCGGCTGCGGTTTGAGTGCGAGCACGGCCTTCACGACGATGCCGAGGCTGCCCTCGGAGCCGACGAAGAGCCGGGTCAGGTCGTATCCGGCGACGCCCTTGGCGGTGCGGTGGCCGGTGGTGAGCAGGCGTCCGTCGGCGAGGACGACATCGAGGCCGAGTACGTATTCGGCGGTGACTCCGTACTTCACGCAGCACAGGCCGCCGGACGCGGTGCCGATGTTGCCGCCGATGGTGCACATCTCCCAGCTGGAGGGGTCCGGCGGGTAGAAGAGGCCGTGTTCCCCGACCGCGCGGGACAGCGCGGCGTTGATGACGCCGGGCTCGACGACGGCGATGCGGTCGGCGGGGCTGATCTCCAGGATGCGGTCCATCTTGACCAGGGAGAGCACGACGCAGCCGTCGGTGGCGTTGGCCGCGCCCGACAGCCCGGTGCGGGCGCCCTGCGGGACGACCGGGACGCGCAGCGCGGTGGCGGTGCGCATGACGTGCTGGACCTGCTCGACGGTGCGTGGGAGTGCGACGACCGCGGGGGCGCCGGCCTCGCAGAAGCTCGCCATGTCGTGGGAGTAGGAGGCGGTGATGTCCGGATCGGTGATCAGGGCATCGGCGGGGAGACCCGCCCGCAGGAGTTCCAGGAGATCGTCCATGATCCAAGCGTGGCACCCGGGCCCATTGGTGTGAACCCGTCTGCGGTGACGTTCCCAAGACGCGGTGTGATCTTCGTACTGACGCACAGTGATCGGCATGGACGTCACGCCTCAGCAGCCTCCGAAGGCCCCCGGGCCGGACCTCGCCCCCGATTACGCCCCTGACGCCGACTGGCCCCCGCCCGGCCAGCCCCCGCCGGGGCTGCCGCCGGACCCGGTGTCCCTGGCCGAGCCGCCGCCCGCCACGATGCGGACGACGCTGCGCAGGGCCGCGTTCGGGATGGTGGCGGGCGCGGTGCTGGTGACGGGGGCGGTGGTCGCGGTGCCCGACGACGACAAGGACGCGGCGCCGCCCGTGCCGGGGCCCGTCTCCCGTGCGATGACCGCGACGGCCGCCGGCTCCCCCGCCTCGCTCTCCGATCTGACCGCGCTCATCGGGGACCGGCAGAAGTGGGTGGGCACGCATCCCTCGGACGCGGGGTCGTGGGCGGTACTCGGGTCGGCGTACGTGGAGTGGGGGCGGCGGGCCGCCGACCCGGCGTACTACACCCGGGCCGAACAGGCGCTGAAGCGGTCGCTGGACGTGCGGCCCGGCGAGAGCGGCAACACGGCGGCCTGGGTGGGCCTCGCCTCGCTGGCCAACGCCCGGCACGACTTCGTGACGGCGAAGAAGTGGGGCGAGACGGTACGGGCGCGGCAGCCGAAGGAGTGGTCGGTCTACCCGGAGCTGATCGACGCGTACAACGGCCTCGGCGACCGGAAGTCGGCGATCACGGCGGTGGAGAAGTTCACCGCGCTGCGGGCCGGGGTGCCGGCGCTGGGCCGGGCGGCCGAGATGTACCGGGACCGGGGCTGGCGCGAGGACGCGCTGGCCACCGCCCAGGACGCGGCGAACCGGGCGACGGCACCCGCCGAGAAGACCGCCTGCCTGGCCCGGCTCGGCGAACTGGCCTGGGAGCGGGGCGAGCCGAAGGAGGCCGTGGCGCAGTACGGGGCCGCGCTGCGGATCGACAAGGGCCACCACGCCTCGCTGGCCGGCCGGGCGCGTGCGCTGGCGGCCCTCGGGCGCACCGACGAGGCGCTGCGCGACTACCAGGCGGCGCTGGCGAAGTCGCCGCGCCCGGCGTATCTGCTGGAGCTGGGTGAGCTGTACGAGTCGCTGGGGCTGGACGGCGACTCGGTCGGCCAGTACGAGAAGCTCCGCGCGGCGCTGGACGCGGGCAAGGCGCGGGGCGTGGACGAGTCGTTGCTGCTCGGCCGGTTCGAGGCGGCGCACGGGGACGCGGACGCGGCGGTGGAGGTGCTGCGGGCCGAGTGGGACCGGGGGCACCGCAGCGCGGCGGTGGCGGACGCGCTGGGCTGGGCGCTGCACCGGTCGGGTGACTCGGACGGGGCGCTGGAGTACGCGGAGCGGGCGGTCGACTCGGGCGGCCAGAACGCCTCGTACGCGTACCACCTGGGCATGGTCCAGCGCGCGTTGAACGATTACGGGCCGGCCCGCCGCCATCTGGAGGAGGCCCTGCGGACGAACCCGAAGTTCTCCCCGCTGGACGCGCCCCTGGCGCAGGAGGCCCTGGACGCGATGGGGCAGCCTCCGGCGGGCGGGCCGCGGGACATGCGGCCGGACCCGGCACCGGAGCCGCCGCAGGCGCCCGAGCCGGAGCCGGCCGCTCCGGCGGGGCCCGGCCCGGACGCGGGTCAGGCACCCGGTGGCGCGCCGGCCCCGGCGGCGGGACCGCCGGCCGGGCAGCAGGCGCGGCCCTCCGCGCCCGCTCAGCCGTCCGCGGGGCCCTCGGCGGCCGGCTGACCGCGGGACGGGCAACGGTGAGGGGCGGGCCGCCGACGGCCCGCCCCTCTGCTCGCAGCGCAGCCGTCAGAGGTTGCCGCGCTTCTCCTGCTCGCGCTCGATCGCCTCGAACAGGGCCTTGAAGTTGCCCTTGCCGAAGCCCATCGAGCCGTGCCGCTCGATCATCTCGAAGAAGACGGTCGGCCGGTCCTGGACCGGCTTGGTGAAGATCTGGAGCAGGTAGCCGTCCTCGTCGCGGTCGACCAGGATCTTCAGCTCGCGCAGGGTCTCCACCGGCACCCGGGTCTCGCCCGCCCACTCGCCGAGCGTGTCGTAGTACGAGTCGGGGGTGTCGAGGAACTGCACACCGGCGGCGCGCATCGCCTTCACCGAGGCGACGATGTCGTTCGTGGCGAGCGCCATGTGCTGGACACCGGCGGCGCCGTAGAACTCCAGGTACTCGTCGATCTGCGACTTCTTCTTGGCGACGGCCGGCTCGTTGATCGGGAACTTGACCTTGAGCGTGCCGTCGGCGACGACCTTGGACATGAGCGCGGAGTACTCGGTGGCGATGTCGTCGCCCACGAACTCCTTCATGTTGGTGAAGCCCATGACCTTGTTGTAGAAGCCGACCCACTCGTTCATCCGGCCGAGTTCCACGTTGCCGACGCAGTGGTCGATGGCCTGGAAGAAGCGCTTGGCGGGCGGCTCGACGATCGGGGCGGCCGCGACGAAGCCGGGCAGGTAGGGGCCCTCGTAGCCGCCGCGCTCGACCAGGGTGTGGCGGGTCTTGCCGTACGTGGCGATGGCGGCCAGCACGACGGTGCCGTGCTCGTCCTTCACCTCGTGGGGCTCGTCCAGGCCGGTCGCGCCGTGCTCGACGGCGTAGGCGTACGCGGCGCGGGCGTCGGGGACCTCGATGGCGAGGTCGACCACGCCGTCGCCGTGGGCGGCCACGTGGTCGGCGAGGAAGCGGCCGTGGTCCGTGGACGGCTTGATGACGGAGGTGAACACGAAGCGGGCCGAGCCGCTGCTCAGGACGTAACTGGCGGTCTCGCGGCTGCCGTTCTCCGGTCCGGAGTAGGCGACCAGCTTCATGCCGAAGGCCGTCGAGTAGTAGTGGGCGGCCTGCTTGGCGTTGCCGACGGCGAAGACAACGGCATCCATGCCCTTGACCGGGAAGGGATCGGCCTGCCGGGATGTCTCGGGGGTGCTGTGCATCGTCTCTGTCATGTCCGAAGGTTCCCGCCACTCCGCAAGGTGCGCAACAGTTCGCGCATTCACTGGTCAATCTGCATAGCGGATGCCCATGATGGGCGGGCTATCTGTACATGGTGCTCATCACAGTGAACCCCTCGGAGGCGGACCGTGGCCATCGATCATCTGGACGGGCGGCTCATCGTGCTGCTGGCACGTGAACCCAGGATCGGGGTCCTGGAGGCGTCGCGCAGGCTGGGCGTGGCGCGCGGGACGGTGCAGGCGCGTCTCGACCGCCTTCAGTCGAATGGCGTCATCCGGGGATTCGGCCCCGATGTCGACCCGGCGGCGCTCGGCTATCCCGTCACCGCGTTCGCGACGCTGGAGATCAAACAGGGCCAAGGCGCCGACGTACGCGCGCACTTGGGCTCCGTACCGGAAGTGCTGGAGCTGCACACCACCACCGGGCAGGGCGACATGCTCTGCCGGCTCGTCGCGCGGTCCAACGCCGATCTCCAGCGGGTGATCGACCGGGTTGTCGGATTTGATGGCATTGTCCGGGCCTCCACGGCCATCGTCATGGAGAACCCGGTGCCACTGCGCGTCATCCCGCTCGTCGAACAGGCGGCGCAGGACACCGACTGAGCCGAGGAGTGACGGGTGAGCTTCTGGGAGTATCTGGCGAACCGGCACCAGCAGTTGCTCACCGACGCGTTCCAGCACGTGAGCGCCGTCTTCCAGTGCATGGTCATCGCCACCGTGCTCGGCGTCCTGATCGGGGTCGTCAGCTACCGCAGCGGCTGGGGGGCGTCGGTGGCGATCACCTCGACGGCGACCGTCCTGACGATCCCGTCGCTCGCCGCCATCGGTCTGCTCATCCCGCTGGTCGGCCTCGGTGTGGCGCCGACGGTGATCACCCTGACGCTGTACGGGCTGCTGCCGGTCGTCCGCAACTCGATCGTGGGGCTGCGCGGCGTCGATCCCGCGCTGGTGGACGCGGCCAAGGGCATCGGGATGTCGCGGACCGCGCGGCTGTGCCGGGTGGAGCTGCCGCTGGCCTGGCCACCGATCCTGACCGGCATCCGGGTCTCCACGCAGATGCTGATGGGGATCGCCGCCATCGCCGCGTACGCCTCCGGGCCCGGCCTCGGCAACGAGATCTTCCGTGGCATCGCCTCGCTGGGCAGCGCCAACGCGATCAACCAGGTGCTCGCCGGCACGCTCGGCATCGTCATCCTCGCCCTGCTCTTCGACGCCGCGTACGTGCTGCTGGGGCGGCTCACCATCCCGAGGGGGATCCGTGTCTGAGACCGCGGCCGAGACCGGGCAACAGCCCGCCGCCGACGCCACATCCGGCGCCCCGATCCAGCTGGAGAGCCTGTCCAAGCGCTACCCGGGCAACCCGAGCCCGGCCGTGGACAACGTCTCGATGGAGATCAGGGCCGGTGAGACGGTGATCCTCGTGGGACCGTCCGGCTGCGGGAAGTCGACCACGCTGAAGATGATCAACCGGCTGATCGAGCCGACGTCGGGCCGGATCAGGATCGGCGACGAGGACGTCACGGACATCGACCCGGTGAGGCTGCGCCGCAAGATCGGGTACGCGATCCAGTCGTCCGGTCTCTTCCCGCACATGACGGTCGCCGAGAACATCGCCCTCGTCCCGAAGATGGTGGGCTGGTCGAAGTCGCGGGTCAAGGAGCGGGTCGAGGAGATGCTCGACCTGGTCGGGCTGGACCCGCGCGAGTTCCACGGCCGCTATCCGCGCGCCCTCTCCGGCGGTCAGCAGCAGCGCGTGGGCGTGGCGCGGGCGCTGGCCGCCGATCCGCCGGTGCTCCTGATGGACGAGCCGTTCGGCGCGGTCGACCCGATCACCCGCGACCACCTCCAGGACGAGCTGATCCGGCTCCAGCACGAACTGCACAAGACGATCGTCTTCGTCACCCACGACTTCGACGAGGCCATCAAGCTGGGCGACCGGATCGCGGTGCTGCGCGAGCACTCGCACATCGCGCAGTTCGACACCCCGGAGGCCATCCTCACCAACCCGACGGACGACTTCGTCTCCGGTTTCGTCGGCGCGGGCGCGGCGCTGAAGCGGCTCAACCTGACCCGCGTGCGGGACGTGGAGATCGCCGAGTTCCCGACCGTGACGGTGGACGACCCGCTCCAGTCGATCTTCAACAAGCTGCGCAGCGGTCCGCACAACGAGCTGCTGATGCTGGACCGCAGGAACCGCCCGTACAAGTGGCTGCGGCGCGGCGACCTGATGCGGGCGAGGGGTTCGCTGGCGCGGGCCGGGCAGCTGGTCCATGACACGGTGACCAGGGACGCGACGCTGCACGACGCGCTGGAGGCGGTGCTCACCGACAGCGGCGGGCGGGTCGCGGTGACCGGCCGGCGCGGGGAGTTCACCGGGGTCGTGGACATGCACACCCTGATGAACTCGGTGCACGAACTCCTTGAGGCCGACCGGCTCACCGCCATCGAGCACCAGCACGACCTGGAGGAGCTGCGCGTCCAGCAGACCGCCCAGGAGCAGGAGGGCGGTGCGGGCGCATGACCCCCGACTCCCCCTCCGGCTCCTCCCGGGCTCCCGGCAGGGACCGGCCGCCCGGCGAGCACGACGTGAAGGGTCTCGCCTTCCGCGACAAGGAGGAGGACGAGCCGGCCCCGGCGCCCTCGCGCCCGCCGCGCCGGATCACCTGGCGCAAGCTGGTGGTGCTCCCGGCGGCGCTGGCGGTGGTGCTGGTCCTCACGTACGTCTGGATCAACAACGTCCATCTGGACTCGATCGCGGAGAACTCGCTGGCCGGTGACACGGTCCAGGTGCGCTGGTGGCAGCACGTGCGGCTGACCGCGATCTCGACGTTCTGGGTGCTGATCATCGCCATTCCGCTGGGCATCGCGCTGACCCGGCGCGGCGTGAGCAGGGCGGCGCCCGTGGTCACGGCCATCGCCAACATCGGGCAGGCGACCCCGGCGATCGGCCTGCTGGCCCTGCTGGTGATCTGGCTCGGCATCGGCCCGTCCACGGCCATCACCGGCATGGTGATCTACGCGGTGCTGCCGGTGCTCTCCAACACGGTCGCCGGCCTCAAGGCGATCGAGCCGAGCATGGTGGAGGCGTCGCGCGGCATCGGCATGTCGGCCATGGGCACCCTCACCAAGGTCGAACTCCCCCTCGCCGTCCCGCTGATCCTGGCCGGTGTCCGCACCGCGCTCGTCCTGAACGTCGGCACGGCGACCCTGGCGACGTTCGGGGGCGGCGGCGGGCTCGGCGACCTGATCACCTCGGGCATCCAGACCCAGCGCATGCCGGTGCTCGTGCTCGGCTCCGTACTGACGGTGGTGCTGGCGCTCCTGGTGGACTGGCTGGCCTCGCTGGCCGAGGTGGCGCTCACCCCGCGCGGACTGGAGGTGGGGCGATGAGGACCCGGCGGACGGCGCGGCGGGCGGCGCGGCGGATGCGTACGGCCCTGTTGGGCGGGGCGGCGCTGGCGCTGGTGCTGGCCGGGTGCGGGCTGAAGAGCGGTTCCCCGATGGTGGACGACGTGGCGCCCGGGTCGGTCGGGCAGGGGCAGCCGCTGGACGGCGCTTCGCTGACGGTCACCTCGAAGAACTTCAGCGAGAACATCATCCTGGGCCAGATGATCGGCCTCGTCTTCAAGGCGGCCGGCGCGGAGGTCCTGGACCGGACGAACCTGCCCGGCTCGATCAGCGCCCGCGAGGCGATCGTCAAGGGCGACGCGGACGCGATGTACGAGTACACGGGCACCGGCTGGATCACCTACCTCGGGCACGCGAAGCCGATCACCGACCCGATGAAGCAGTGGCGTGCGGTGCGCGACGCCGACCTCAGGAAGGGGGTGACCTGGCTGCGGCCCTCCACCCTCAACAACACGTACGCGCTCGCCATCAGCCGGAAGAACAACGCGAAGTACCACCTCAGGACGCTCTCCGACGTCGCCGCCCTGGCGAAGAAGAACCCGTCGGCGGTGACGGTCTGCGTGGAGAACGAGTTCGCCTCGCGCGACGACGGGCTGCCCGGCATGGAGAAGGCGTACGGGATGTCCCTGCCGGCCGGCAACATCAAGAAGATGGACGCGGGCATCGTCTACACCCAGGTCTCGAAGTCCAACTCCTGCCTGCTGGGCGAGGTGTTCACCACGGACGGCCGCATCAAGGCGATGCACCTGGACGTCCTGGAGGACAACAAGCACTTCTTCCCCAACTACAACGCGGCGCCCGTCGTGCACACCGCGACGCTGGACAAGTACCCGGAGATCGCCGGCCTCCTGAACCCGCTCAGCGCCCGGCTGACGACGGAGGTCGCGCAGGTGCTGAACGCCAAGGTGGACGTGGACGGCGAGGACCCGCACGAGGTGGCGAAGGACTGGCTGGTCGCGGAGGGGTTCATCAAGGAGGGGTGAGAGCCGGGAGAAGCGGGCCCCGAGAAGTTGCAAAGATTCTTTGCAAAGCACTGTTGCAAAAGCTTCTTTGCAACTCTACTGTTGAGCCATGCCCACCAAGGAACCGAACGACGACCACACCGCCACGGCGTCCGACCCCAACGTCCTCAGCATCGACGCCCGCGCCCTGCGCGGCCTCGCCCACCCGCTGCGGCTGCGCCTGCTCAGCGCCCTGCGGGAGTTCGGCCCCGCCACCGCCTCCGGCCTCGCCGACCGGCTCGGCGAGTCCAGCGGCGCCACCAGCTACCACCTGCGCCAGCTGGCCTCGTTCGGCTTCGTCGAGGACGACCCGACCCGCGGCAAGGGCCGCGAGCGCTGGTGGCGGGCGGTGCACGCCGGCGCCTCCTTCGACGCCGAGTTCCTGTACGACGCCGATCCCGAGGTCCGCAGCGCCATGGGTGTCGTCCTCCACGAGGTCGCGACGGTGCACGCACAGGAGCTGAGCACCTGGCTCGGCACGATGCAGGAGTGGCCGCGCGAGTGGTACGAGGGCTCGGACCTCAGCGACTTCAAGGTGCGGCTCACCCCGGACCTCTCCCGCGAACTGGCAGACAAGATGCACGACTTGATCAACAGCTACCGCGGCCGCGTCCCCGAGGGCACCGAGGGATCCGCCGTCGTCCGCACCCACCTGCACGTCTTCCCGCGCCCCACGGACTGAACCAGCTCGACCGTCCGAACCGGCCCAGCCTCCTCAGCGAACCGAACCGAACCGAAGGGACCACCGTCATGCACCCCGAGGCCCACCTCGCCCTGTACCGCGTCCACAACACCGAACTGCGCTTCCACACCGAGAGCCTCCGTCTCGCCCGCCGCACCGCCCGGCGTCAGGAGCTGCGGAGCAAGCTGGGCTGGACCCTGATCGAGTGCGGCCTGCGCCTGGTGCCGGCCCGCGTCGGCCAGGCCCATGCCGCTCGCACGGCGTAGCGCCATGGACGGGGGGAAGAACACGCAGCACACACCCGGCCGGATGCCGCTCGTCGCCGTCCTCGCCGCCAACTCCATCTCCACAGCGGGTACCTCACTCACCCTGATCGGCGTCCCCTGGTTCGTCCTGGAGACGACCGGCAGCGCCGGGAAGGCCGGACTGGTCGCCTTCTGCGCGACGCTCCCGATCGTCGTCTCCGCGCTGATCGGCGGTCCCGTCATCGACCGGATCGGCCGGCGCCGGGTCGCCATCGCCTCCGACACGGTCTGCGGACTCGCCGTCGGCGCGGTGCCGTTGCTGTACTTCGCCGACGCGCTCGCCTTCTGGATGCTGTGCGCCCTGATGGCGCTCAACGGACTCGTCCACACCCCGGGCAACACCGCCCGCTACGTCCTCGTGCCCGACCTCGCCGAGCACGCCGGCACCACGCTCCCCCGCGCCGCCAGCCTCTTCGACGCGGTCTCGCGCGGGGCCCGGATGGTCGGTGCCGCGCTGGCCGGAGTGCTGATCGCGCTGGTCGGCGCCGAGACCGTGCTCCTGCTGGACGCGGCGACCTTCCTCGCCTCGGCGGCGCTGGTCGCGGCGGGCCTGCGGGGCGTACGCGCGGCGCAGCCGGTCAAGGCCGCCGCACCGGTCTCGCTGCGCACCTACCGCCACGAACTGCGCGAGGGCTACGCGTACTTGTTCGGCAACCGGCTGCTGCTGGGCGTCGTGGTGATGGTCCTGTTCATGAACGGCACCGACCAGGGCTGGAACGCCGTCCTGCTCCCGGTGCACACCTCGGCCGAACTCGGCGGGGCCCGCGACCTCGGACTGCTCACCGCGCTGTTCGGGGCGGGCGGGCTGACCGGCGCCCTCGTGTACGGGGCGGTGGGGCACCGCTACTCCGCGCGGGCCGTGTTCAGCGTGTGCGTGGTGCTGTGCGGGGCGCCGAGGTTCCTGGTCGCCGCGCTGACCGGTACGACGCTGCCGCTCGCCGTGACGATGGTCCTGAGCGGGATCGCGGGCGGCGTCCTCAACCCGATCCTCACGACGGTGATCTACGGGAGCGTGCCCGACGCGCTGCGCAGCCGGGTCTCCGGGGCGATCACCGCGGGTGCCGAGCTGGCCATGCCGGTGGGCGGCCTGGCGGCCGGCCTGCTGGTGGAGAGCGCGGGCGCGGACGGGGCGCTGCTGGCCATGGGCGCGGTGTATCTGCTCGCCACGCTGAGCCCGCTGGTCTTCCCGTCCTGGCGGACGCTGGACGACGTGACGCCGGGGGCGGCCGGGGCGTCGGGGGCCGGTTCGGCCGGGGCGGCCGAGGCGCCGGGGGCGTCGGGAGCCGGTTCGGCCCAGGTCTCCGGGGCGTCGGGGGCCGGTTCGGCCGACGCGTCCGGTGCGGCCGGTATGTCCGGGGCGCCGGAGGCGGCGGGGGCCGGGACCCCCGGGGCGGCCCCGGTCAGCAGCTCGGGATCCTGCCCCCGTGATCCAGGGCCCGCAGCGAGTTCACCGCGTCCTTGAGCGTCGTGACCGGGATCAGCCGCAGGCCCTTCGGCAGCTCGGACTTCGCCTCCTTGCACTCGGCCTTCGGTACGAGAAAGACGGTCGCCCCGTCCCGCCGGGCCGCCTGAGTCTTCAGCGAGACACCGCCGACCGCGCCGACCTTGCCGTCCGCGTCGATGGTGCCGGTGCCCGCGACGGTGCGGCCGCCGGTCAGGTCGCCGCCCGAGCCGTCGCCGTCGAGCTTGTCCACGATGCCGAGCGCGAAGAAGAGGCCGGCGCTGGGGCCGCCCACGTCGGCCAGGTGCAGGGTCACGTCCACCGAGCCCGGCTTCCTGCCGAGGTGGTTGAGCGCGGCGTCGACGGCGTCGTCCTGGGACCGCGCCATGTCGTCCAGGTTGTGCTTCTCGATCTCCTTCTCGGAGCCGCCGGTCGGGTACACGGAGTCGCGGGGCAGCACGGCCCGGTCCGTACGGAACCAGCTGTCGACCACGTCACCGATGCCGACGTCGGCCTTGGGCCCCGTCGCCACGATCGTCGTCATCCGCAGCTCGCCCTTGGTGTCCCGGGTGGGGGCCCCCTCGATACTGATCACCGGGGCCCCGTGATCGTCCCCCAGCACATTCGCGGTCGTCCCCGGCTGCGCCAACGTGAACGGCAACGGCGCGAAGGCGGCGACCCCGAGGAGGGCGACGACGGGAAGGCCGCAGAGGGCGAGGGTGCGGGGGCGGGTACCGGGTGTGAACACCCGCCCAATCTAACCCGCCCACCCCGGCACGCCGCCGGGGACGCCCAGGCCGCCCGGGCCGCGCGGCACACCCAAGCCCGCCCGGGCCGCGCGGCACACCCAAGCCCGCCCGGGCCGCGCGGCACACCCAAGCCCGCCCGGCGCTTGAGGGCGGAACCGGCCCGCCGGGGGCCGGCACCACGCGGCGGGCCCGAACCGCAGAGCGGGCCCGCCCGCACACCGCACCCGCGCTAGCGAAGCGCGTCCGCGACCTCCCGGGCCGCGTCGATCACGCGGGGCCCCACCCGTTCCGGGACGGAGTCCGCCAGCATGACCACGCCGACGCTGCCCTCCACCCCCGTGACGCCCATCAGCGCGGCCGCCGCCCCGCTCGCGCCCGCTTCGAGTTCGCCGTGGGTGAGGGTGAAGGCCGTCTCGCTCACCGGCTTGCGGCGGGCGGCCAGGATCGCCCGGCCGGCCGCGCCCCGGTCGAGGGGATGGCGGAAGCCCGCCCGGTAGGCCACGTGGTAGTCGGTCCAGGTGGGTTCGACGACCGCGACCGCCAACGCGTCGGCGCCGTCGACCAGCGTCAGATGGGCGGTGGCCCCGATGTCCTCGGCCAGCGACCGCAGCGCCGGCAGCGCCGCCTCGCGTACGAGCGGATGCACCTGACGGCCCAGGCGCAGGACGCCCAGACCGACCCGTGCCCGGCCGCCCAAGTCGCGGCGGATCAGGGTGTGTTGTTCCAGGGTGGCGAGCAGACGATAGACCACGGTGCGATTGACGCCGAGTTTGTTGGACAACTCGGTGACCGTCAGGCCGTGATCGGTGTCGGCGAGCAGTTTGAGGACACGCAGTCCTCGGTCGAGCGTCTGGGAGGTCTCCGCGGTCACGACGCCCTCTCCTCTGTGGTGAGCGGCGGCGGCTGGTTCCCGTGGATTGTGCGTCGCCGGTCCCAGCGGCGACGCACGGAGAGGCCGCCGGCCTGGCCAAGGCACCGGCTGCTCCGCGGCGGCGTTGCCACGGGGCGTTCACATTTTTGGGACAGTAGCGAGCGAGTCCGCTCAGCGGAAGACCTCGTCCAGAATCCGGTCTCCTCCAAGGACGCGGCCGCGCCGCGGGAGCATAAGCGCCGGTCAGCGGCGCGTCGGCCGATCACGGCGCATCTACGCGCGTCCATGTCGGCCGACTCCCCTCGCGACGCTCCGTAGACGGGATGTAAACCGCCGTTAACTCACCGTGAACATTTTCTGGACGATTTTTCCGTTGACGAGGACCTCGCAGGCTCTGATCGACCTCGTCGAGGGGTCCCGCACAGTGAAGTTGAGGGCAAAGGTGCCGTCGAGCCCGATGACCCGGGTGACGTAGCCGTCGGAGGTCCGGTCCCCGGAAGCCGTGCGCCCGGTGACGGAGACCGTGGCGACGGGGGCGAAGCCCTTGCCGGTCACCTGGACGACCGTGCCGGGCGGCCCCTCGGGCGGCGAGAGCGCGAAGGACGCGCCGGCCGGCGCGGTGCCGTCCTGGACGGTGAACGCGGCGGTCTCGGTCCGGGGGTTGACGAGGACCTCGCGGACCTGGATCGCCACGGTGTCGGCCGCGCCCACGGTGAACGTCTGCGAGAACGCCCCGTCGAGCCCGACGACCTTGGTCCGCACCGGGTCGGAGGTCCTGGAGCCGTCCGCCCGCAGCCCGGTGATCGACACGGTGGCCACCTTCGCGAAGCCCTGGCCCAGGACGGTGACGGCGGTGCCCTTCGGCCCGGCGTCCGGGGTGAGGACGACGAACGTCGGGGAGACCGTCAGCTGGGTCAGTGCCTCGGAGACTCCGGCGGTGACCCGGAGGGCGTAGACCCCGCGCGGGGTGGAACCGGCCGGGGTGACCGTACCGGCGAGGGTGCCGTCGGCGGCGATCCGCAGGGTGGAGCCGCTGATCCCGGCCGCGTCGCAGCCGCTGCCGTCGGCCGCGCACAGGGCGGCGGAGGGGGCGACGCCGGAGGGCCAGCCGTCACCGGACACCCCGATCGTGGCACCGGGCTTCACCTTGGCGGCACCGGCCGAGAGCGTCGCGGTGGCCTCGGTGACGGTGAACGGGGTGGTCAGGACGGTCGCCGGGTCGTTGCCCTCGTCCACCTGGACGGCGGCGACGGCGGGGTCGGAGACGGTGAACTCGGCCGAGAACGTGCCGTCGGGCCGGCTCTTGACGTAGACCGCGGTGTCGTCGAGCGTCGCCCCGGTGGCGTCGAGACCGACCGTGTTGATCCACCGGTCCTGGTAGTAGTCGCTACCGGTGACGGTGACGACGCTGCCGACGGGCCCGCTGCTCCGGGACAGCGCGATCGTGCGGGGCCCGGCGGGGACGAAGGACTGGACGGTCAGGGACGCGGTCGCCTCCTTCGTACCGTCGCCGACCTTCAGGAGGTACGAGCCGTCCGGCACGGCGCCGGCCTCCGCGAGGACCGCGTTGCCGGTCAGCAGGCTGGAGCCGTCGATGGCGAGGGTGGAGCCGGCGAACTTCCCGGCGTCGCAGCCGCCGCCGTCCGCCGCGCAGAGCGAGGGCACGGGGGTGGCGCCCGCGGTCCAGCGGCTGCCGGAGAGGGTGACGGCCGTGGACGGCCGGACGGGTGTGGTGGGGGCGATCAGGGTGGGCGGTTTCCCGGCGCTGCCCTCCGCCGTCACCGTGCCGACGGGCCCGCCGCCCGCGGTGATGGCGCAGGTGGTCTCGTAGGTGGAGCCGAGGACCTTGGTGCGGGTGAGGTTGCGCAGCGGGGTGAAGGTGATGGGCCCGCTCGCGTCGGCGGGGATGAGGAAGTCCCCCTCGTAGGGCGGGATCTCGATCGGCTTGCCGGACGGCACGTCGAGGTTGATCTGCGGCCCGGTGACGGTGACCGTGCCGGTGGCGCCGCCGGACATGGCGAGGTCGAGGCTCGGGGTGGTCGGTACGTCGCTGAGGCTGAGCCCGCTGGTGGCGGGGGACGGGCCGAGCGTCACCTTGGCGTGCACCTTGCCCCCGGGGTCGACCACGTCGGGGGTCAGCTCCACGCCGAACTCCTGCGGCCCGTCCGCCTGGCCCTGGCCGGCGGGCAGCGTGCAGTGGACGGTGGGGGTGATGGTGCCGGCGTGGGCGACGGGGGCGAGGGCGACGGCTCCGCCGGTCCAGACGAGTAGGGCTGTGGCGCCGAGGGCGACGGCCCGGCATAAAGCCGGGCGGCGGCCGGGACCGCCGGTGGATCCGCGCTGCGCGAACATGTGGCTCCTCCGAAGGAAAGGGGAATGCGGAGACCCCGAATGCGGGGCGAAATGGCGGCGCCCGCCCGTTCCATTGCCGTACGGAACGGGCGACGGAACAGGCGGGCGTCGGCGGATCTTTCCCGGCCCCTTTAGAGCAGGGTCAGGGTGAGCGTTGCGCTGTAATCTCCGGGGCGGGTGAATTCGGGAACGGTGAGTGCGAGTCCCGCGTCGGCGTCGAATTTTCCGCCGGTGAACGGACGTGATCCGTCCGGGTTCATCCGGCACAGGCTCGCCGCCTCGCCGCCGAGCGTGGTGGGCGATCCGGCCACCGGGGTCCCCACGCTGCCGTCCTGCGGGGTGCAGGCGGGTGCCCAGCGCACGGCTCCGGCCGGGATGGTGTCCCCGCCCGCGCTGGTGAAGGCGGTCAGGGTGCCGGTGAGGGACCAGCCGCTGTTGACGCCCCGGGCGTCCTCCACCTCCACCCGGTTGAGCCGGGCGCGCTGCACCCCGCCGCCTTCGCCGAGCACCGTCGTACCGAAGTCGACGGAATCGCCGTCCTGGGTCATGGACAGCGTCCCGGCCCTGATCTCGGTGGTCAGGCGCTGCTCGGCCGTACCGCCGCCGCCCCCGCCGCCTTCGGTGGTGACGGTGAACGGCGCGGTGCGTACGGTCGCCGGGTCGTTGCCCTCGTCCGCCTGGACGGCCGTCACCGCGTCCGAGATCACGGTGAAGTCGACGGCGAAGGTGCCGTCCGCGCCGCTCTTGACGTAGACCGCGCTGTCGTCGAGCGCGGTGCCCGACGCGTCGAGGCCGATGACGTTGATCCAGCGGTCGGGGTTGTAGTTGCGGCCGCTGACGGTGATCACGCCGCCGACCGGGCCGCTGTCGGGGGTCAGCGCGATCTCCCGGTTGCCGGCCGCGACGGCCTCGACGGTGAGGGGGGCGGTTGCCTCCTTCGTACCGTCGCCGACCTTCACCAGGTACGAACCGTTCGGCACCGCCCCGGCCTCGCCGAGGGTCGCGGTGCCCGTGAGGGTCCCGTAGGCGTCGATCCGCAGGGTGTGCGAGGTGAACTTCAGCGGGTCGCAGCCTCCGCCGCCGGCCGCGCACAGCGACGGCACGGGTGAGGCGTCCGGGGTCCAGCCGGAACCGCTCAGCCTGACCGCGGTGTTGGGGCGTACCGGGTCGGCGGGAGCGGTCAGAGTGGCCGGGTCGGATGCGGAGCCCTCCGCCGTGACGGTGCCGACACCGGCCTCGCCGCCGACGATGTCGCAGGGCGTCTCGAAGACGGAGCCGAGCACCTTGGTCTGGGTCAGCGTGCGGACCACCGCGAACGCGATGTCTCCGGACGCGTCCGCCGGGACCAGGAAGTCACCCTCGTACGCCGGGATCTCGATGGGCACCCCGGCCGGGATGTCCATGACGATCTCGGGGCCGCGCACGGTGACCGTACCCGTGGCGCCGCCGGACATCGCGAGGTCGATGCTGGGGATCGTCGGCACTTCGGCGAGGGCGAGCGCGCTGGTGGCCGGGGACGGGCCCAGCGTCACCTTGGCATGCACCTTGCCGCCGGGTTCGACGACGGCGGGCGACAGCTCCACGTCCATCTGCTGCGGCCCGGTCGCCTCGCCCTGCCCGGCCGGCAGGGTGCAGTGGACGGTCGGGGTGACCGTCCCCGCCGCCGATTCCGGAAGGGGGACCGGGCGCGGGGAGGCCGAGGCACCGGCGCAGCCCAGCGACAGCACGAAGCAGGCAGCGAGCAGCCCGGTCACTCCGGGTCTTCGTCGTCGGATCACCTGACACCCTTTCCTGGAGCGTTGATTGCGCACATTGAGGAGGCCGCGTCCAGAGAAGTCAAGAGACACCGAATTGATCCTTTTCGGAGCCGCTCCGGCCGCCCCCGAAAGGAATTCCCGACGGTTTTCCGCAGCGCCCCCGCACGCCTGTTGACTTCTTCGAAGATCACCGTTTCACTGCACCCGACATGCCGGGCCCGGCACGCAGATCCGTACGTACGAGCAAGGCATCGCACACGGCGCGTACGGCGAATCCGCGGAATTCAACCGGAAGGAGTTCCACCCGTCATGTCGATCTCTTCACGCGCTTCGAGAGCGCCGGGCCGAAGACGATTGCCGCTGGTCCTGGCGGCGGCGTGTTCGACCGGAGCGCTGCTCGCCCTGTCCGCCCCCACGGCGTCGGCGGTGGCCCCGCTCACGGCGACGGCCACCTACGACTGCGGCTCCTGGGGCAGCGGTCTCGCCACCCTGACCGCCGCCGACGGCGCCTCGGGCAAGACCATCAAGGTCACGTCCACGGCGATCACGATGCCGGCCGGCACGAGTGCCGACCCGAACAGCATCACGACGACGCTCAAGCTCACCAAGAGCTCGGGCGGTGTCACCAGTCAGGTGCAGTTCTCCGCGAAGACCAACCCCGGTCTGAGCGGCGGCAATCCGATCACGCTCGGACCGCTGAAGCTCACCTCCGGCACGCTCGCGGCCGGGGACAGCACCGATTCCGTGGTGCTGCCCACTCCCCCGGGCGCCTCCAACTGGTCACTGCAGATCGTGGCCTCGTCCCCGACGTCCGCCACCGTGCCGTGTGTGGCGACGTCCGCCCTGTCCGCGCCGTTCGTCTGGTAGCGGGCCCGGTATGACGCCGGCCCGGGGCGGGGACGGCCGTCCCTGCCCCGGGCCGGTGCCCGCACGTGTGCCGTACGGGGCTCACCTCATCCGGGTGGCCCACTCCTGGACCTTCTTGATGCGCTGCTCGATCTGCCCGGCCGTGGCCTCCGCGCTCGGCGGCCCGCCGCAGACCCGGCGCAGCTCGGTGTGGATGACGCCGTGCGGCTTGCCGCTCTGGTGGGTGTAGGCCGAGACCATGGTGTTCAGCTGCTTGCGCAGGCCGAGCAGCTGCTTGTGCGTGACGACCGGCCGGTCCTCGGCCGGCTTCTCCAGCAGGTCGGCCTCCGACGCGGGCTTCTGCCGGCTGTGCGCGATCTGCCGGGTCTGCCGCTTCTGGAGCAGCAGCTGCACCTGGTCGGGTTCGAGCAGCCCGGGGATGCCGAGGTAGTCCTGCTCCTCCTCGCTGCCGGGGTGCGCCTGCATGCCGAACTCGGCGCCGTCGTACAGCACCCGGTCGAAGACCGCGTCGGACTCCAGCGCCTCGAAGGGCAGCTGCTCCTCGGTCTCCTCGTCCTCCAGCCTCTCGGCGTCGGCGAGGAGCTGGTCCTCCTCGGCGAACGGGTTCTCCTCGTCGCTGCCCTTCTTGGGCTTGTCGAGGACGTGGTCCCGTTCGACCTCCATCTCGTTGGCGAAGTCGAGGAGCATCGGGATGGTGGGGACGAAGACGGACGCGGTCTCGCCGCGCCTGCGGGAGCGCACGAAGCGGCCGACGGCCTGGGCGAAGAACAGCGGCGTCGAGATGGTGGTGGCGTACACGCCGACGGCCAGGCGGGGCACGTCGACGCCCTCGGACACCATGCGGACGGCGACCATCCAGCGCGAGTCGTCCGCGCTGAACTTGTCGATCTTCTTGGAGGCGGCCTTCTCGTCGGAGAGGACGACGGCCGGTGTCTCCCCGGTGACCTTCTTCAGGATCTTGGCGTACGCGCGCGCCGACTCCTGGTCGGTCGCGATGACGAGCCCGCCCGCGTCCGGGATGCCCTTGCGGACCTCGGTGAGGCGCTTGTCGGCGGCGCTGAGCACGTTGGGGATCCACTCGCCGGTCGGCGCGAGCGCGGTGCGCCAGGCCTGCCCGATGGCGTCCTTGGTCATCGGCTCGCCGAGCCGGGCGGCGATCTCGTCGCCGGCCTTGGTGCGCCAGCGCATGTTGCCGCTGTAGCTGAGGAAGATCACCGGGCGCACGACGCCGTCGGCCAGGGCGTTGCCGTAGCCGTAGGTGTAGTCGGCCGAGGACCTGCGGATTCCGTCGTTGCCCTCCTCGTACACGACGAACGGGATCGGGTTGGTGTCCGACCGGAACGGCGTACCGGTGAGCGCGAGCCGCCGGGTCGCCGGGTCGAACGCCTCCTGGCAGGCCTCGCCCCAGGACTTCGAGTCACCGGCGTGGTGGATCTCGTCCAGGATCACCAGGGTCTTGCGCTGCTCGCACCGGTTGCGGTGCAGCATCGGGCGCACCCCGACGCCGGCGTATGTGACGGCGACCCCGTGGTACTCCTTGCTCAGCGGCCCCGCGCTGTATTCCGGGTCGAGCTTGATCCCTATCCGGGCGGCCGCCTCCGCCCACTGCTTCTTCAGGTGCTCGGTGGGTGCGACGACGGTGACCTGCTGCACGACGTGGTGGTGCAGCAGCCAGGACGCGAGGGTCAGCGCGAAGGTGGTCTTCCCCGCGCCGGGGGTGGCGACCGCGAGGAAGTCGCGCGGCTGCTCCTGGATGTACTTCTCCATGGCGCCCTGCTGCCAGGCTCGCAGCTTGCCGGCCGTGCCCCAGGGGGCGCGGCCGGGAAAGGCGGGTGAGAGGTGGTGGGAGGCGGTAGTAGTCACGGTCTCCGGTTCGGGTCTCTCGGGTACGTGTGGCGCTGTCCGCAAGGGCCGGGCCGGCCCCGCACGCGATACGACAACCGGGCCACCCTACCGGGACCGGCACCCGGCTCCGCCGCGTACCGCACCGCCCCGCACGGAATTGCGACGGCTCTCACACGGGGTCGGCCGTCAGGTCGCAAAGGCCCTGGGAGATGACCTTCACCTCGTCCGTCTCGCCCGTCGCGACCGCGATGATGAGGCGTTCCGCCGCGTCGATATCGGGGCGGAGACCGACCCCGTTCATGGCGAGGAAGGTGACGCACGACAGCCAGGCGGTGCGCTTGTTGCCGTCGAAGAGCGGATGGTTGATCGCCAGGGACTGCAGGAGTGCGGCCGCCTTGTCGATAACGTCCGTATATGCCTCCTGATATGCCTCCTGGCCGAACATGGACGCCGACGGCCGGTGGGCCGCCGACTCCAGGAGGCCGACGTCGCGGAGCACGATCTGCATGTCCGGGCAGGCGTGCTCGGCGATGACGAGGATGTCCTCGGAGCTCGGGTGGACACAGCTCACTTGAGCCGCTCCATGAGCTCGCCCCACTTGGCGGCCTGCTCCTTGGCGGTCCGGCGGACGATGGCCTGCTGAGCGGTCCGGGCCAGGTAGTCGTCCACGGCCCGGAGCACTATGGCGTGCAAGCTCGTGCCCTCCTGCTCGGCGCGCTGCTTGAGGGCTTCGGTCTGGTCGTCGCGGAGGCGCAGGTTCATAGCCGTACCGAAACGCTACGCCGCCTGGGGCCGGACTGGCACCAGTTACGTCGTCCGCACCCGCGCCGCCACCCACGCCCCCGCCAGGGCCACCGCCGCCATCGGCAGGAAGACCACCGCGAACGCGGCCGGGTGTGAGGTGGCGGAGCCCGCTTCCACCGCCTCGTGGGCGGCGTCCACCGCGCCGCCGCCGAGGGCCGCGAACGCGGCGCCGCCCGCGGCCAGCAGGAGGACGTTGGAGAGGCCGTCGGAAATCTGGAGGGCGGCCGAGTTGGCGCCGGCCTCCTCGGGGGCGGACAGCTTCAGGAGCAGGACGCTGGTCGATGCGATCACCATGCCCATGCCGAAGCAGCCGAAGGTCCAGGCGACCGCCACGGTCCAGACCGGCACGGAGTGGATCAGCACGGCGGGGGCCGCCGCGATGGCGGCGGCGACCAGGATCATGCCGCCGACCATCAGCCGCTCGCGATGCGGTTCCAGGCGGGGCCGGGACTGTACGTAGGAGCCCAGCGCCCACGTACCGCCGCCGGCCGCGAGGGAGAGCCCCGCCAGGGTCGGGGACATGCCGCGCTCGGTGACCAGCATCAGCGGGACGAACGATTCGGCGGCGATGAACGACCCGGCCGCGACCCCGCGCAGCAGCACCACCGACGGCAGCCCGCGCGCCGCGCGGCCCGTGCCCGGGGGCAGCAGGCCCCGGATCGCGGGGACGAGCAGCGCGACCCCGGCGGCGGCCGGCAGCAGCGAGAGCCAGTTCCGCTCCTGACCGGCGTACTGGAGCAGCCCGGCGCCCACCGAGATGCCCAGCGCGAGCGCGATGCGCCGGCGGTCGTACGGCTCGACGGGCGCCGCCGGGTCGGCGGGCCCGGACGCCATGCGCCGGATCTCGGGCAGCGCGAGCGCCAGCGGGAAGACGACCAGGACCGGGATGCCGACGAAGACCCAGCGCCAGCCCAGGTGCTCGGTGACGCTTCCGGAGGCCAGCGGCCCGACGACCGAGGGGATCACCCAGCTCGCGGCGAACGCGGCCAGGATCCCCGGCCGCAGACGCTCCGGGTAGGCCCGGCTGATCACCACGTACAACGCGACGATCACCAGCCCGCCACCGAGCCCCTGCACGGCCCGGCCCGCGATGAACATCCACATGGAGCCCGCGGTCCCGGACAGCAGCAGCCCCACCGCGAAGGCGCTGATCCCGGCGGCCAGCGGGGCCAGCGGCCCGCGCCGGTCGGCCCACTGCCCGGACAGCACCATCGCGAAGAGGCTGGTCGTGAAGTACGCCGAGAACGCGAACGCGTACAGCGGGATGCCGTGCAGCTCCCGGGCGGCGACCGGCATCGCGGTCCCCACGGCGGTCGCCTCGAAGGCGATCAGGAACACCACGGAGACGATGCCGATGCTCAGCGCCCGGTAGGTCCGCCCGAGAACCCCCTCCGGCGACGCGGGGCCGGAGGGGTCTGTGTGATCGATGGGGCCGGTGCCGTCGGTGGCTTCGATGAGGGGCGAGACATCGGCGTCACGCGGTTCCAGGGCGGTCATGAGCCAAGAGTAAGGGGCGAAACCCACGATGGGCCCTGTCGGAAGTCGCCCCCGCGCTCCACCGTTGGTCGTAGGCCCGGCGCCCGGATCGTGAACGCGGCATGGCAGTCGCGTTGCACACCGCCACGCACCCTTTCGCACCCCACCCGTCCGGGCCTACCTTCATTCCAGCGACACCACGCAGGACCGTGTGCCCGAGAGGCTCAGGGGCTCGACTGCAACTCGAGTTACACCGGTTCGAATCCGGTCACGGTCTCCACACCACCGCCCGCCCCTCACTCCGAGGGGCGGGCGGTGCGGCGTTACGGGTCAGCGCGGCACACCGGTGACGGACCAGTGGGGCGAGTGCTCCCGGGGCCTGAGGTCCGGCTCGTCGGGGCCGCCTGGAAGGCCGGGTGTCCCTGCCGGGTAGGTCATTGCGGAATCCGCGACACAGCCGGCACCCGCCTCGATGAAAACGTTTCCGATGCTGCCGACCTGCAGGATGACAGCGAATCCGTCAGCTGTCCGGGCCCGCATACGCGGCATTCCCTTGCCGGAGTGAACGGTGAAGCCCCGTGCGCCCTGCTGCTCCCAGTACTGCCGGACCTGTTTCAACAGCTCGTCCCGCCGCTGCTCGGAAACCACGGTGGTGATGTTCCGGCTACGGAAGACGGTCGTGGTGCCGGACGGCTCGTTGAGACCGGTGCTGCACGCCGTGTCCGAAGGGTTCCCGTAGGACCACGTCACCGGCGGCCGGATCGCCGCCATCGTGCCGTCCAGGATTTCCTCCGCCCGCTCCCCCGCTCGCTGCATGTTCATCTGGGGGTCTTCCCTTTCCTTGCCACCCTGGCAGGCAGTGAGCAGCACGGCCAGAAGTACACAGCCCAGCAGCCGCACCGGCTTCCTCACGGACCGGTGACGGACCAGTAGGGCGAGTGCTCCCGGGGAATCCGCTCCACCTTTTTCGGCCCCCCTGGCCGGCCGGGCGTCCCCTCCGGGTAGGTCATCTCGGAGTCCTGCGCACACCCGAACCCGGCGTGGATGTAGACATTGCCGATATTGCCGACGTCCAGGATCACGGTGAGTCCGTCGGCAGCCGTGGCACGGATCTGCGGCATCTTCTTGTCGTGGTCGATGTCGAAGTCCCGGAACCCTTGATCCTCCCAGTACCGCTGGACCATCTCCAGCAATTCGCCACGTCGATGCTCGGAGATCACGGTAAGGATGTTTCTGCCACGCATGACGGTCGTCGTCCCGGTCGGCTCATTGAGGCCGGTGCTGCACGGCGATTCCGACGTTGACCCTCGGACCCATTCCACCGGCGGCTGGATCGCCGCCATCGTGCCATCGAGAATCGCCTCCGCGCGCTGACCCGCCTGCTGCATGTCCATTTTGGGTTCTTCCTGATCCTTCTCGACTCGACAAGCAGTGAGCAACACGGCCAGAAGCACACAGCCCAGCAGCCGCACCGACCTCCTCACACTCGTCACCTCGGTGCCGTCGTCTTGATCGCCTCACCGTGACCGGCTACGACGCTCGCGATGTTGTACAGAGAGTTGCCCCCCTCTTTCGGATCGAAATAGATCGAATGCGCTGGGGTATTTCCGGTCACAAGTCCCACAATGCCGGTGTCCTCGCCGGCTGCGACGCTGAAGTGATGCCCTCCGAAGTGGCTGTCGGCCGGGTCGGTGCCGAACCAGTTGCGCTTCTCGCCCCCGTACTCTCTCCCCGGAGGTGCCGCCGTCAGGTCGGTCACTTGATCATTCTCCGCCGCACCGACGTAGACGTGGTCGGCGCCCACACCCAGATGTGCGGCCCGGTCGACGCCGACGCCCGGGCTGCCCACAAGGACCACATCGTCGGCGGGGATTCCGCCGGGCAACTGGGTGGCTTGGCCCACGGTCAGAGATCCGTAGGAGTGGCCGATGGCCGTCACATGCGGCGATCCGGATTCGTGCGTGGCACGAATGCCGTTCAGGAAGCTGTTGTAGGCCGGAGCACCTTCCTTGGCGTCACCCTCGCGCGTGACCTCGGTGGACGACCACGTGAAGCCGTCCAACTGCGGTGCGTCGTAGCCGAGCCAGACGATGGACGCGGTCGTGGTGCCCGGGTACTTGTCGTGCGCCATCTGCGCCACATTCCACGCGCGTTCCACGTCCGCCGACGCGAAATGGCCACTGAGCTTCGTATTGAGACCCGGCACGTACGCGGACACGTTCTGCGACGTATCCGGGTTGCCGAACGACACAATGGCCCGACCGTTGCCCTGAGCCCCGAGACCCAGCAGGTACGGGCGAAACTCACGGTCCTGGTCCAACTGCTGCTGGATCCCCTTCACGCCCTCGATCTTGTCCTTGAGCGCCGCCGCCTCGTCCCCCGAGGCCGCAGCGTACTGGGCCTCCAGGCTGTCCAGGAGGATCGGCAGGTACGTGCGGTTGGCCCGGTCCCGGTCGACGGCCGGGATGCCGTCGCGGTTGCCGATCACCTCCGGGTGGTTCTGGATCAGCTCGGCCCGCAGCGCGGGTGAGAGCGAGGACCACCAGGACTGGACGGCGTCGGCCGGGGCCTTGGCGTCCGGCATGCCGAGCCTGGTCAGCAGCTCGTTGTCGAGCGCGCTCACCGTCGCCAGCTCCATCAGAAGACGGGACCAGTCGCCCTTGGCGCACCGCTCGGCCGCGTCGGTGAAGAGCTTGATCCTCGCCGCGTACGCCTTGTCCGCCGCCTGCGCCCCGCGCCACGCATCGGCGATCCGGTCGGCGTACTCCTGGGCGCGGGCCGCCTGGTCCCGGTGCATCATCCCGACGTCGCCCGGCGCCATGTGGGCGGTGTCGACAGTGGGGGCGGTGACCGAGCCGTCGTCGGCGACCTTGTAGCCGGCGCCGGACGCGTCCGCGAGCGCGGTCTTGAGCAGGTCCTGCTGGTTCATCAGTTCCTCGCCGCAGGCCCGCAGCACGGTGCACACGCTGTCGAGTTCCGTCTTGGCGACGTTCATGTACGACCGGATCCGGCCGAGCCGTTCCGCGACGGACTCGGCGGTGATCCCGCCCCACGCCTGCTCCTCGACGAGAGGACGGTGCAGGTACGTGCCGAACTCGCCGGCCCGCGTGGTGATCCTCTCCGCCAGCGCGGACCAGGCGTCGCCCGCGTCGGTCATCAGGAGGGGCTCCGCGTCACGGAGTTCGGGCAACCGCATCTCAGCGCCCCCCGTTCGCCGACGGCGGGGTGGTGAAGTCCGGGGTGTACGGGGTGTACGAGGAGTAGTACATGTCCGGCGGCTCGGCGCCCGGCGCGTAGGGGCCGAGGAACGCCTCGCGCCGTTGCCGGTCGTCGTGCGCGAAGCCGTTGTTCGATTCGCGTACCGCGTCCGCGGCGCCCCCCACCAGGCCCGCCAGCGCGCGCAGCGCCTTCGTCCATGCCTCCACGCACTCGTCGAGCGCGTGGGCGGACTGGAAACCCGCCAGCCCCGTCACCGCCGCGTCCGTCGGTGCGAACAAGCCCTTGATGTCGCCGGGTACGTCCTCGGCGACCTTGTCGGCGGCCTTGGCCGCCTTCCCCACCTCGTGCGGATCGATCCAGAGTCCTCGCGTGCCGCCGCTGATCGGCGTGCCCATGCTTCCCCCCTCGGTCGCAGGTCCGCCACAAATTAACCCCGGTGGCGGCCGGTGACTTGAGTACGGATACTCAGTCACCGACCGCCACCGGGGTTGCGTCTACGGACCGCTCAGACCTTCGGCGCCGCCACCGCCGCCTGCGGGCGGATCGGGAGGCGGTTGACCGGGCGGCCGGTCGCCGAGCGGACCGCGGCGGCGACCGCGGCCGGGGAGGTCACGACGGGGACCGCGGACGCGGGCTTGGCGCCGAAGGGGGCCACCACGTCGCGCTCCTCGATCAGTTCGACGATGCGGATCTCCGGGGCGTCGAGGGAGGTCGGCAGCGCGTACCCGGTGAGGTCGGGGTGGCGGACCAGGCCGCGGGCGGTGCGCAGGTTCTCCGTGAGGGCGGCGCCGATGCCCTGGGTGACGCCCGCCTCGATGCGGGTCGCCAGCTGGGAGGGGTTGAGGACGCGGCCGACGTCCTGGGCGACCGCCATCTCGACCACCCGGACCGAGCCGAGCTCGATGTCGACGTCCACCACCGCGCGGACCGCGCAGAACGCCAGGCCCACGAAGGCGTCGCCCTGGCCGGACCCGTCCAGGGGTTCGGTGGGGTGGGGGCGGCACTGGGCGGTGGCCCACAGCTCCTTGCCGTCCAGCGCCTCCGCCACGGTCGTGGAGAGCACCCCGTCGTACGAGGTGATCTTGCCGTCGGCGATCTGGAGCAGCTCCGTGGACATGCCGAACTTGTGGGCCAGCGGCTGGAGGAGCTGGGTGCGGACCATCTTCGCCGCGCGTTCGACGGCGCCGGCGGAGACCCAGGTGTGGCGTCCGTGGGTGGCCGGGCCCGCCGGGGGCTGGTCGGTGTCGACGGAGGCGACGTGCACCTCCTCGACGCCCAGGGTCTCCTGGACGACCTGGCGGGCCAGTGTCGAGAAGCCCTGGCCCGTCTCGACGGCCGCGCAGATGACGGTGGCGACCGAGTCGTGGACCCGGACCGTGGCCGTGGACACCTCGTCGGCGCCCTCGGCACCGAGCATGTGGACCATGCCGAGCGCGTACCCGACGCCACGCCGCACCGCGCCCGGCTCGCCCGCGCCCTCGGGGCCACCGGGCAGCAGCCAGTCGTCCTGGGGGTCGTCCTTGGGCAACGCGGGCAGCGGGAAGTCCCGTACCGCGCTGAGGAGTTCGGCGACGGGGGCGGGGCAGGTGACCGTCTGCCCGGTGGGCAGGATGTCGCCGGTGGACAGGACGTTGCGCAGCCGCAGCTCGGCCGGGTCGATGGACAGCTTGGCGGCCAGCTTGTCCATCTGGCCCTCGTAGGCGGCGCAGACCTGCATCGCGCCCTCGCCCCGGACATGGCCGGAGGGCGGGTTGTTCGTACGGACGGCCCAGCCCTCGATGAAGGCGTGCGGGACGACGTACGGGCCGCAGGCGAAGGCGACCGCGGCGGCCAGGGACTCGGACGAGGAGTCGGCGTACGCGCCCGCGTCCAGCAGGAGCTGGGCCTCGACCTTGACCAGGCGGCCCTCGGCGTCCGCGTGGTGGCGGTAGCGCAGCAGGCTCGGGTGGCGGTGGGCGTGGCCGAGGAAGGACTCCTCGCGGGTGGCGGCCAGTTTGACCGGGCAGCCGGTGCGCAGGGCGAGCAGGCCGAGCGGCAGCTGGAAGCCGGGTTCCTCGCGGTCGCCGGTCGCGCCGGGCACTCCGGTGACGACGACCTTGACCCGGTCCGGTTCCAGGCCGAAGCAGGCGGCGGCGAGGTCGCGGTCGGTGTGCGGGTCGGTGGAGGCGGTGTAGAGCTCCACGCCGCCGTCCGGCCGGGGCACGGCGAGCCCGGCCTCGGCGCCGATCGGGGCCGGGTCCTGGCGGCCGATGCGGTACAGGCCCTCCACGACGACCTCGCCGGCCGCCTCCGGGTCGCCGTAGCGCAGCGGGATGTGGCGGATGAGGTTGCCGTCGGGGTGCAGCGGCTCGGCGGCGAAGGCCTTCTCCGGGTCGGTGACCGCTTCCAGCACCTCGTACTCGACGGCGATGGCGGCGGCGGCCAGCCGGGCGGTGTCGGGGTGGTCGGCGGCGACGGCGGCGATCGGCTCGCCGTGGTGGCGGACCAGGTCGGACGCGAAGACCGGGCGGTCCACGACCTTGCGGCCGTACAGGGCTTCGCCGGGGATGTCCTCGTGGGTGACGACCGCCCGGACGCCCGGCATCTCCACGGCGGCCGAGGTGTCGATGGACAGGATGCGGGCGTGCGCGTGCGGGGAGCGCAGGACGGCCGCCCAGAGCAGGCCCTCGGCCCACAGGTCGGCGGCGTACGGGAAGGTGCCCTCGGTCTTGGCGCGGGCGTCGGCCGGCGGCAGCGAGGCGCCGATGCCCAGCAGCGGGCGCTCGGCCTCCGGGCCGCCGGGGCCGTCCAGTGACGGGATGCTGATCGCCGTGGCCGCGTCGTTGCTCACGCCATGCCTCCGTCCTGCTGGTGGGCCTGCACACTACCCGCGCCGGGCGCCGCCTGGTGCGGGATGCGGGCCTCTTCCGGTTCCGCGGATTCCGGCGGGGGCGCGGCGGCCTCGGCGGCGGCCTCGCGGCCGGCGATGACCTCGTTGACGGCGTCCAGGACGCCCCGGTAGCCGGAGCAGCGGCAGAGGTTGCCGCACAGCGCCCGGCGGGTCTCCAGCTCGCTGGGGGCGTGGTTGCCCTCCAGGAGGTCGTGGACGGTCATCGCCATGCCGGGGATGCAGAAGCCGCACTGGACGGCCCCGCAGGAGGCCAGCGCCCGCTGCACGTCGGACGGTTCCCCGTCGACGGCCAGGCCCTCGACCGTACGGACCTCGCTGCCGGCCGTGGTGGCGGCGGGGACCAGGCAGGAGGCGACGAGACGGCCGTCCACCTGGACGTTGCACGCCCCGCACTCGCCCTGCGAGCAGCCGTCCTTGGCACCGGCCAGGCCGAGGCGCTCGCGCAGCACGTAGAGCAGCGACTCACCGATCCAGGCATCGGTGACGGGCCGGTCCACGCCGTTCACGTGCAGCGTGTACGAGGCGGCGGGGTGCTCGCTGGGCAGCGGGGGCCCGGCGGCGGGCGGGGTGTCGGACGCCTCCGCCACGGGCTCCGGTCCGGCGTCCGGGACGACGTCCTCGTCCGCCGGTACGGATGCGGGTGCCGGCCGTTCGGCGGCTTCGGGCTGCTCTCCGGCGGCCGGCCGCGCCTCGGGGAGTTCCGACGGGACACCCGGGGTGGCGTCGGAGGGGACGTTCGAGAGCGCGTCCGAGAGCGCGTCCGACGGAGCGTCTTCGCGGCTCCGGGCAGGCGCGTCATCAGCGGCGGCGGCATCGGGCGCGTTCTCGGCGGCCTGTTCCGCTTCCGCTTCGGCGTCCGTTTCGGCTTCCGTTTCCGCTTCCGCGGCCGAAGGCTCCGCCGGCGGAGGCTCCGGCGCCAAAGGCTCCGGCGCCGGTTCCCGCGTCGCCCACGGCGCGGTCGCGCCGCCCGGCAGGGTCGCGGGGCGGTCCGCGTACCAGTCGGCGGCCGGCGGGGCGGTGTAGAGCTCGCCGGAGTCGTCGGAGAGCGGCCCGGACGCCGGGGTCTCCGGGGCCTCCGGGGCAGGCGGCGGCCAGGCCGTGGCGTCGACGGACCACTGACCGGTGGCGGCCGGGTCGCCCGCGTACGGCTCCTGGTAGGGGCTCGGCGGCTGCTGCGCCCCGGGGGGCGGGTAGCCGTAGCCGGACTGCTGGTTCGGGTCGGGCCAGTGCACCGCGCCCTGCGCGGGCGGCTGCGCCTGCGTGCCGTGCTCCTGCTGCCCGGCCTGCGGCGGCGGGGGCTGGACGGCCCAGTTGCCGGTGGCGGCGGGGTCGAGCCCGGCGGCGGGGGTCAGCGGCAGGATCATCGGCGGCACGTATCCGTGGCCGGGGGCGGCCAGCGGGATGTCCGCGAGATCCTCCGGCGGCAGGTGGACGAAGGCGGTCGCCTCGCCGTCGTACTCCCCGCCCTGCGGGGTCGGCTCCCAGCCGCCGTGCTGCTCGGCGGGGTTCTCCTTGCTCACGACAGTGCCCTCCCCAGCGCGCGTCGGGCCAGCGCGGCGACGGTGCGCCGCAGATGCAGTACGGCGGGGGGCAGCGGCGGTGCCTGGCCCCCGTCGGCGGGTGGTTCCTGGTCCGGGATGCAGGCGGCCGCGACGTACTCGCCGAAGGCGGCCAGCGCGTCGGGCGCGAGGCCGCGCGCCCCGTCCCAGTCGATCAGCGAGGCGATCCAGCGCTCGGCCTCCAGCGGGCGCAGCGGCATCGGCGCGATGGCGCCGACCGCGCAGCGCACCCCGCGCCTGGCCGGGTCGAGGACGATCGCGACGGAGGCGGTGGCGCGGCCGGGGCCGGTGCGCCCGGTGGCCTTGAGGAAGACCTGCGGGGCGTGCAGCAGGGGCACGCGGACGAAGCCGATCAGCTCGGCGGGCTCCAGCATCTCGCGCCCGGCCAGCAGGTGCGAGACCGGGATCTCACGGCGGGCGCCGCCGGGTCCCGCGATGACGAGTTCGGCCTCCAGCGCGGCGAGCACCGGAAGCGCGTCGCCGGTCGGGGCGGCGGTGGCGATGTTGCCGCCGAGCGTCCCGGCGTTGCGGATCTGCGGGGGGCCCGCGGCACGCGCGGAGGCGGCGAGCGCGGGGATGAGGGCCGCGAAGTCGGGCCGTCCCATGCGGGCGTGGGTCAGGCCGGCGCCCAGCAGGGCGTGACCGTCCTGGTAGTGCCAGCCGCGCAGCTCACTGATCCGGCCGAGACCGACCAGACCGGAGGGGCGCAGGAGCCCCTTGTTGACGGCCGACATCAGGTCCGTGCCGCCTGCCACGGGGACGGCGGCCGGCATGGCGCCGAGTGCCGCCACGGCCTCGTCCAGTGAGGCAGGCAGCGTGACGGACTGCGCCGCCTGCGGTGCGTGCGTGGTCAACCCAGCTGCCCCTTCCCGGTGTCCCGGCGCTCCCGCCTGTTTCGCCGTACGGTACGTGCTCGAAGCCCGGACGTGGCAACTCTGGCACATCTTCGGACCGGCCCGACGCGCAGGTCCGCGAAGGGAGCATCCGTCCGCAGTCAGGGTAATGGTCCCGGTTTCCCGACTGTTCGGCGGTGAGTTCCCTTTGCCGGTCTTCTGTGTACTCGTACGGCTTCATCCGTTCCGGGAGTACCCCGCTTCATGACGCCGCCACCACGGTCGCAGGGACCGTGGTGGCGGGAGAGGGCGTTGCGGCCTGGCTCACACGTTCGGGGGTGCTCCCTCGATCGGGCGTCCGAGAATGCCGGGGCGCTTCTGCCAGGGCAGCGGGCCGGACGGCGGCCGGTAGCCGACGCCGAGCGCGTCGAGCCGGGCGTAGTGGGCGTTCATGCGGCGCTCGAAGCCGGCGAAGTCCCGTTCGGCGGGGGCGGGCAGGGCCGACCAGGCGACCTCGGCGAAGGCGGCGAGACGGGGGAAGACCTGGTAGTCGACGCGGGAGCGGTTCTGCATGACCTCGGACCAGACGTTGGCCTGGGTGCCGAGGACGTGCCGGGCCGCTTCCTCGCCCAGGGCCGGCGGAACGGGTTCGAAGCGGTAGACGTCCTCCAGGGTGCGGACGTATCCGATGGGCATCGGCTCGTCGGGGCCGCCGTGCTGACGGTGGTCCAGGTAGACCTGCTGCTCGGGGCACATCACCACGTCGTGCCCGGCCTCGGCGGCCGCGATGCCGCCGGCGTAGCCGCGCCAGGAGGAGACGGCGGCGCCGGGGGCGAGGCCGCCCTCCAGGATCTCGTCCCAGCCGATGAGCCGGCGGCCGCGCGCGGTGAGCCAGGTGTCGAAGTGGCGGATGAACCAGGACTGGAGCTCGTCCTCGTCGGCGAGGCCGAGTTCCTTGATGCGGGCCTGGGCGGCCGGCGACTGCTTCCACTGGTCCTTGGGGCACTCGTCGCCGCCGATGTGGACGAACGGCGAGGTCTCCGGCGGGAAGAGTTCGAGGAGTTCCTCGAAGACGCCCTCGTAGAACCGCAGGACGTGGTCGGTGGGGGCCAGGACGTTCGGGGTGACGCCCCAGTCGTCCCAGACGGTGAGGGCCGCGGTGTCGACGACGTCGGTGTTGCCGAGCTCCGGGTAGGCGCTGATGGCGGCCTGCGAGTGGCCCGGGATGTCGATCTCGGGGACGACCCGGATGTGCCGGGCGGCGGCGTACGCCACGATCTCGCGGATGTCGTCCTGGGTGTAGTAGCCGCCGTGCGGCATCTCGTCCCAGAGCTCGGACGCGCGGTGGCCGTACTTGGTGCGGGCCCGCCAGGCGCCGATCTCGGTCAGGCGCGGGTGGCGCTTGATCTCGACGCGCCAGCCCTGGTCGTCGCTGAGGTGGAAGTGGAAGACGTTCAGCTTGTGGGCGGCGAGCAGGTCGAGGTAGCGCAGGACGTCGTCCTTGGGCATGAAGTGCCGCGCCACGTCGAGCATCAGGCCGCGCCAGCCGAAGCGGGGCGCGTCCTCGATGTCGGTGAATCCGAAGCCGGCCGTGGCGGCTTCGCCGACGGGCGCCCGGCGGAAGGCCTCGGGGCCGAGCAGCTGGCGCAGTGTCTGGGCGCCCCAGAAGACCCCGGCGGGGCTGCCGCCGGTGATGGCGACGCTCTCGTCCGGTCCGGTGGTCAGCCGGTAGCCCTCGGGCTCCAGGGAGTCGTCGGTGCGCAGCACGATCGCGCGCGGGGCGGTGTCGGTGCCGGGCGCGAGGGGCAGGCCGAAGGCGGCGCCCAGGGTGGCGCGCAGCCAGCGCTCGGTGGTTTCGGTGCCGGGGGCCGCCGCGATGGTGGTGGACGGATCGAGGACGAATCCGCACCGCCCCCGGTCGTCGGCGCGCAGGGGCGCCGGGATCAGTTCCAGGTCCATGACGTCAGTCCTTAACCGCTCCGCCGAGTCCGGAGACCAGGCGTCGCTGTACGAGTACGAAGAAGACCAGCACGGGCACGGTCATCACCGTCGAGGCTGCCATGATCCCGCCCCAGTCGTTCTCGTCGGGTTTGAAGAAGACCAGCAGCGCCATCGGGAGCGTCGACTGGGAGGTGTCGCTGATGATGAAGGACTTCGCGAAGAGGAAGTCGTTCCAGGTGGAGATGAACGAGAAGACGCTGGTCGCCACGAGGCCGGGGAGGACCAGCGGGAAGAGGATCTGCCACAGGAAGCGGGTGCGGCTCGCCCCGTCGATGTAAGCGGCCTCCTCCAGGGCCTCCGGCACGGCCCGGACGAATCCGCGCAGCATCCAGATGGCGAAGGGCAGTGAGAACGCCAGGTGCGGCAGGATCAGCGAACCGAGCGTGTTCAGCTGCCCGAAGTCCCGCATCAGGAAGAACAGCGGGATGGTCAGCGCCTCGACCGGCACCATCTGCGCGACCAGGAACATGATCAGCAGCGTGGTGCGGAAGCGGAATCTGAACCGGGTGACCGCGGTGGCCGCCAGGAAGGCGATGAGCGCGGAGGCGACGACGACCGTGCCGGCGACGAGCAGGCTGTTGAGGAAGTAGCGCCCGAAGTCCTGCTGCTGGAAGACCCGCCGGTAGGAGTCCAGGGACGGCGACAGGGTCCAGGGCCTGGGGTGCGTGGACTGGATCTCGCCCGCCGGTTTGAACGCGGAGAGCACCATCCAGTAGAGCGGGAAGGCGACGGCGGCGGCGATCAGCAGGGCCGCCGCCTCGGCGGCGAGCCGGCCGGGCCGGCGGACGCGCCACAGGGTGGGCGGGCTCACAGTTCCTCCCCCTGACGCCGGACCAGGCGCAGGTACACGAGCGTGACGGCGAGCAGGATCAGCAGCATCACGACGCCGATCGCCGAGCCGAGGCTGTACTGCGAGGACGCGAACGCCTTCTGGTACGCGTACACGTTGAGCACCAGGTTCTGTCCGGCGATGCCGCCGCCGTTGGTCATGACGTAGATCTGCGTGAACACCTTGAAGTCCCAGATGACCGACTGGATGGTGACGACGGTCAGGATCGGCCGCAGCATCGGGGCCGTGACCGACCGCCAGATCCGCCACTGCGAGGCGCCGTCCAGCGCGGCCGCCTCCAGCACCTCGGCGGGGATCGCCCGGATGCCCGCGTAGACGGTCACCATCACGAACGGGAAGGAGCACCAGAGGACTTCGAGGAGCACCAGCGCGAAGGCGCTGTAGCGCCCGTACGTCCAGGAGTGGTCGCCGAGGCCGAGGATCCGGTTGACGGGGCCGAAGTCGGCGTCGAAGAGGAAGACCCAGACGGTGGACCCGGTGATCGCGGGCGTCGCCCAGGCGCCGAGCGCGGCCATCATGAGCGCGAGCCGGGGCACGGCCCGTATCCGGGTCAGCAGGACGGCCAGGGCGCAGCCGACGAGGAGTGTGGCCAGGACGCAGGCCGTGGCGAAGACCACGGTGGCGGCGAGCACCTGCCAGAACTGGCTGTCGCCGAACAGGGCCGTGTAGTTGCCGAATCCCTGGAAGGTGGCCGGTTCGCCGCCGCTGACCTGGGCCTGGGTGTACTCCAGGAAGGAGATCAGGCCGAGCTGGTAGATCGGGTAGACCAGCAGCCCGCCGAGCAGGACGAGCGCGGGCAGCAGGTAGAGCCAGGGTGTCCAGCCCGGCCGCCGGGCCGGTGAGACCGGGCGGCGGCGCGGGGAGCGTGCGGGACGGCCCGGCGCGGGCGTGGGGGGCGCGTGGTACGCCGTGCTGTTCGCGGTCATCGTCAGCCCGCGTCGGCGAACGCCGCGTCCATCTTCTTCGCGGCGTCGTCCGATGCCTTCGCCACGTCCTTACGGCCGCTGACGATCTCCTGGAACATCGTGGGCAGGATCAGCGAGGAGTCGATCTGTCCCCAGGCCGGGGACGCGGGGACGAACCTGGCTCCGGCGGCGAGCGTCCTGACGAAGGGTTCGACGAACGGCTCGCGCTTCGCGGCTGCGGCCCGTACGTCGCTGTAGGTCGGCAGGAAGCCCATCGCGTCGAACATCCGTGCCTGGGTCTCCTTGCCGGTCAGCTCCTTCATCAGGGCGACGGCCAGGGTGCGGTGCTTGCTGCTCTTCAGCACGCCGATGTTGTTGCCGCCCGCGAACGCGGGTGCGACGGAGCCCTCGGCGACGCCCGGCAGCGGCACCACGGCGTACTTGCCCTTGACGCTGCCGGCCTCCACGGCGGCGTGGCTGAAGTCGCCGCCGATGGCCATGGCGGCCTTGCCGGAGGCGAAGGCGGTGACGGTCGCGTTGCCGCCCATGGCCGCGCACTTGGCGGGCGGGCAGTTGGTGTCGCCGAACAGCGAGGTGTAGGCCTCGATGCCCTCGCGGGCCTTCGGGCTGTTGATGGCCGCCTTGTACGAGGAGCCGTCCCGGTCGGCCAGTTCGCCGCCGTTGGCCCAGATGAACGGCATCGCGCCGTAGGTGTAGGCGCCGCCGACGGCGAGCCCGTACATGCCGGGCTTCGCCTGGTGGACCTTCTTCGCGGTGGAGATCAGTTCGGCCTGGGACTTGGGTGCCTCGATCCCCAGGTCCGCGAAGACGTCGGTGCGGTAGTACAGGGCGCGTACGCCGACGAAGAGCGGGGCCCCGTAGACCTTTTCGCCGACCGTCACGGACTGCCTGGCGGCCGGGTCGGTGTCCTTGGCGTCCGCCCAGTCGCCGAACTCGCCGGTGATGTCGGCGAGTCCGCCGTCCTTGACGTATCCGGCGGTGTCGGTGTTGCCGTACTCGATGAGGTCGGGGGCGCTCTTCGGGTCGTTGAAGGCGGCCTTGACGCGCTGGGCGCGGGTCTCGACCGGGATGTACTCGATCTCGGCCTTCGCGCCCTCGTGGGCCTTCTCGAAGGCGGCGACCGCGGTGTCGACGACCTTCTCCTTGGGCTTGTTGCCGACCTCCTGGAACAGCCAGACGCGGAGTGTGCCGGTCTTCTCGTCCCCCTTGGCTCCGGTGTCGGAGGTCTGCGGCGCGCAGGCGGTGGCCGTGAGGCCCGCCAGGACCAGCGCCGCGGCCGGGGCGGCGATTCGGGCAGAAAGCTTCATCCGGAACCCCTACCGGTAGGCATTGCAACATACGCAACGCTCGTTTCGTTCTGCACAACAGGCAGGAGAGTAGGTGCGGACCAGGGCGGCGACAAGTGGTCTCCACCACTCTGTGACCCGGCGAAGCAGCCCGTGCAACGCACCCGGTCCCGGACGACGAAGAACCCCCGGGGCACGCGGATGCGTGCCCCGGGGGTTCTCCCGGGTCGTTCAGCTCCTGCCGGTACCGGCCGCTGCGCCTACTTCTTGTCCTTGCCGCCCTTGTCCTTGTCGCCGCCGGCGCCCATGGACTCGTAGATCTCCTTGCACATCGGACAGACCGGGTACTTCTTGGGGTCGCGCCCCGGTACCCAGACCTTGCCGCACAGTGCGACCACGGGGGTGCCCTCCAGGGCACTCGCCATGATCTTGTCCTTCTGGACGTAATGGGCGTAGCGCTCGTGGTCGCCGTCGCCGTTCGACACCTGTGGCGTCGGCTCCACGAGGGTTCCGGTACCTGCCCCGCGCTCGGGCTCAAGAGTGCTCATAACCGCCAAGCGTACTGAAAGACGGGACATCAGTTCAGCGAAGGGTCGTCCGGATACGTGGCGATCATGGCCAGTTCGCTGCGCTGGCGGCGCAGGACCGCACGCCACAGGCCCTCCGGGCGCGGCGAGGAGACATCTCCGGGTTCCGACTCGACGACGTACCAGGCGCCCTCGGACAGCTCCGACTCCAGCTGCCCCGGCCCCCAGCCCGCGTACCCCGCGAAGATCCGCAGCGATCCGACGGCCGCGGCCAGCAGCTCCGGCGGGGCCTCCAGGTCGACCAATCCGATCGCCCCGTACACCCGGCGCCAGCCGAGAGGCCCCTCGCCGCCCGGGATCACCGCCACGCCGAGCGCCGAGTCCAGCGAGACGGGTCCGCCCTGGAAGACGACCTCGGGCTCGCCGGTCAGCCCGGCCCAGGTCGCCAGGATGTCCACGACGCCCACCGGGGTGGGGCGGTTGAGGACCACGCCGAGTGAGCCCTCCTCGTCGTGGTCGAGGAGCAGCACGACCGCGCGGTCGAAGTTCGGGTCCGCCAGGGCGGGCGCGGCCACGAGCAGCCGCCCTGTGAGCGAGGACACCTCGGTCATGGCAGAAATGATCCCGCATCTTCGGCCCTCGCGGGGCCCAAGTGACCCGGCCGTCGCACTGGGTGCCCGAGCGCAGCTCAGGGCGCACGGGTGCATGAGGAGCGCACGCCGGGGCCGGGCATCCGGACGGTGACCCTCCGCAAGAGCCGAACAGCAGAGCGTGGCGCGGCGGTTCCCCATCGTTCGTACACCGCCCGTTCCCTTACGGAAGGGGCGCGCGGGCCCATTACCCTTTCGTTTGGCCCCCCTGCCCGACCACTCCGGAACGCGAGATCCATGACCGGCACAGACGATGTCCTGCTTGTCCACGGCGGAACCCCGCTGGAGGGCGAGATCCGCGTCCGAGGCGCCAAGAACCTGGTGCCCAAGGCGATGGTCGCCGCGCTGCTCGGCAGCGGGCCCAGCCGGCTGCGCAACGTGCCCGACATCCGTGACGTGCGGGTCGTGCGCGGACTGCTCCAGCTGCACGGGGTGACGGTCCGCCCCGGTGACGAGCCGGGCGAGCTGATCCTTGACCCCACCCACGTCGAGAGCGCCAACGTCGCCGACATCGATGCCCACGCGGGCTCGTCGCGCATCCCGATCCTGTTCTGCGGGCCGCTGCTGCACCGGCTGGGCCACGCGTTCATCCCCGGTCTCGGCGGCTGCGACATCGGCGGCCGGCCGATCGACTTCCACTTCGACGTGCTGCGCCAGTTCGGCGCGACGATCGAGAAGCGGGCGGACGGCCAGTACCTGGAGGCCCCGCAGCGGCTGCGCGGCACCAAGATCCGGCTGCCGTACCCGTCGGTGGGCTCCACCGAGCAGGTGCTGCTGACGGCGGTGCTCGCCGAGGGCGTCACTGAGCTGTCCAACGCGGCCGTGGAGCCGGAGATCGAGGACCTGATCTGCGTCCTGCAGAAAATGGGCGCGATCATCTCGATGGACACCGACCGGACCATCCGGATCACCGGTGTGGACCGCCTCGACGGCTATACGCACCGGGCCCTCCCGGACCGCCTGGAGGCCGCCTCGTGGGCGTCCGCCGCGCTGGCGACCGAGGGCAACATCTACGTGCGGGGCGCCCAGCAGCGCTCGATGATGACGTTCCTGAACACCTACCGCAAGGTCGGCGGCGCCTTCGAGATCGACGACGAGGGCATCCGCTTCTGGCACCCGGGCGGCGCGCTGAACGCCATCGCGCTGGAGACGGACGTGCACCCCGGCTTCCAGACCGACTGGCAGCAGCCGCTGGTCGTCGCGCTGACGCAGGCCGCGGGCCTGTCGATCGTGCACGAGACGGTGTACGAGTCCCGGCTCGGCTTCACCTCGGCGCTGAACCAGATGGGCGCGCACATCCAGCTCTACCGCGAGTGCCTGGGCGGCTCCGACTGCCGCTTCGGCCAGCGCAACTTCCTGCATTCCGCGGTCGTCTCCGGCCCGACGAAGCTCCAGGGCGCGGACCTGGTCATCCCGGACCTGCGCGGCGGCTTCTCGTACCTGATCGCCGCGCTGGCGGCCCAGGGCACGTCCCGGGTGCACGGGATCGACCTGATCAACCGCGGTTACGAGAACTTCATGCACAAGCTGGAGAAGCTCGGCGCGAAGGTGGAGCTGCCGGGCGGCTCACTGGTCTGACCGGCCTGTCCGCGCGGGGAAGCACCCGGGCCCCGCGCATGCGCGGGGCCCGGGTGCTTCCCCGCGCGCTCAGAGGCGCTTGCAGTTGATCACGGCGCCCTTCTCGGTGCCCCGGGACAGCGTCAGCCGGACGTCGCGTCCCGTCACACGCATGTGGAGGCTGTCCACCGGCAGCCCGTCCCAGCCGGGCGCGTATGCGCAGTCGCCGTCGAAATCCGACGGAATCGCTCCCGGGAAGCCGCTGACCGACAGCGCGGACACGTCCTCCTCACCGGAGGCCCCGAAGCCGTTCGGGGCCTCCACGGACACGCCGTCGCCGTCGGAGCGCCACGCGCCGGTGATGCCGTCCCACTGGTCGCTCTCCCAGGTCCCGTCCTCGTGGACGGTGAGGGTGGCGTCGACGGCCGTGCCCTCCGCCCGGTAACGCCACTTGCCCACGACGAAGGCCCTGATCGCCTGCCGCTTCGGCCCGCCGCCCGCCCCGTTGCCCCCGCAGGCCGAAACGAGTGACGCGGCGGCCCCCAGGGCCAGGTAGCGCAGCGCGGTCCGGCGCCGGATGTGCAGCGTGGCGTGTCTGGACACGGTCCCCCCGGGTGCTGGTTCTCAGCGGTCGACGGCCCCACGTCCGAGGCCGAGGACTCAACGTAGGGGCGCCGTTCGCCGCGGCGGTAGCCCGGAACCGGCCTGTGTTGCCCCCCGGACGGCACGGAACGGCTCTCTGCGGGCCGAACACCGAAGGGCGGCCACCCTGGTCGGGGTGACCGCCCTTCGTCGTGCCCAGGGGTCCTACTTGCCCTTGGCGGCTTCCTTGAGCTTGGAGCCCGCGGAGACCTTCACGCTGTAGCCGGCCGGGATGTTGATCGGGTCGCCGGTCTGCGGGTTACGAGCGGTACGAGCGGCACGGTGGGTGCGCTCGAAGGTCAGGAAACCGGGGATGGTGACCTTCTCGTCGCCCTTGGCGACGATCTCACCGACGGTCTCGGCGAGCGCGGCCAGCACGGCGTCGGCGTCCTTGCGGGTCACCTCGGCACGGTCGGCCAGGGCGGCCACCAGCTCACTGCGGTTCATGTTGTTACTCCCGTGTTCTTCTTGCCTGTGAGGCGTGAGATCGAAGCCGATGCTGCCAGGGCCCTCGGACAGTCCCCGTACCCGGGTCTGCCCTTCAGAGGGTCCGGTAGACCTCGCGCCCTGTGGGGTCTCCCCTGGACGTAGTCCTTGAGGAAGCATCCTGCCCCCACCTGCGGCGGGAAAGCCAATCCGGCACCCTCCGGGAGTCGGACGAAAACCACCACTGCCTCGTCGTGGTGACGTCTCGTCGACTCCCCCAAAGCGGTCCGCAGCGGATGCGGGGCTCTGCGGGACGCGTCGCCCGCCCACCCTAAAGGGGCGTTTGGGGCACCGCGACCCGCGACGCGCCGTACGTCAGACGGACGTGGGCCCCGTCACAGCGACTCCGGCCGCCCTGGCGGCGTCCCGGACGGCCCCGGCGACCGCTCCGGCGACCTTGTCGTTGAAGACCGAGGGGATGATGTAGTTCGCGTTGATCTCGTCCTCGGCGACCACGTCGGCCAGGGCGCGCGCGGCGGCGAGCATCATCTCCGTGTTGACGGTGCGGGACTGGGCGTCGAGCAGTCCGCGGAAGACGCCGGGGAAGACCAGCACGTTGTTGATCTGGTTGGGGAAGTCCGAGCGTCCGGTGGCGACGACCGCCGCGGTGCGACGGGCGATGGCCGGGTCGACCTCCGGGTCCGGATTCGCGAGCGCGAACACGATCGCGCCCTCCGCCATGGCCGCCACGTCGTCCCCGTCCAGCACGTTGGGGGCGGAGACGCCGATGAAGACGTCGGCGCCGACGACGGCCTGCTTGAGGGTGCCGGTGACGTTCTCGGGGTTGGTGTTGTCGGCGATCCAGCACAGCGGCGAGTCGGGGGCGGCGGAGCGCAGGTCCTCGCGGCCCGAGTGCACCACACCGTGGATGTCGGCGACCACGGCGTGCTTGACGCCGGCCGCGATGAGCAGCTTGAGGATCGCCGTACCCGCCGCGCCGGCGCCGGACATCACGACCCGCACGTCGCCGATCGCCTTGCCCACCACGCGCAGCGCGTTGGTCAGCGAGGCGAGGACCACGATGGCGGTGCCGTGCTGGTCGTCGTGGAAGACGGGGATGTCCAGGGCCTCGCGCAGCCGGGCCTCGATCTCGAAGCAGCGCGGCGCGGAGATGTCCTCCAGATTGATGCCCGCGAAGCCCGGCGCGATGGCCTTGACGATCTCCACGATGGCGTCGGTGTCCTGGGTGTCCAGGCAGATCGGCCAGGCGTCGATGCCGGCGAAGCGCTTGAAGAGGGCCGCCTTGCCCTCCATCACGGGCAGCGCGGCCTTGGGGCCGATGTTGCCGAGGCCGAGGACCGCGGAGCCGTCCGTCACGACTGCGACGGAGTTGCGCTTGATGGTGAGGCGGCGGGCGTCCTCGGGGTTCTCGGCGATCGCCATGCAGACGCGGGCCACCCCGGGGGTGTAGATCATCGAGAGGTCGTCACGGTTGCGGATGGGGTGCTTGGACGCCATCTCGATCTTGCCGCCGAGGTGCATGAGGAACGTACGGTCGGAGACCTTGCCGAGGACGACGCCCTCGATGGCCCGCAGCCCCTCGACGATCTCGTCGGCGTGCGTCGTGGAGGAGGCCGCGATCGTGACGTCGATCCGCAGCTTCTCGTGGCCGGAAGCGGTCACGTCGAGGCCGGTGACCGAGCCGCCGGAGGACTCCACGGCCGTGGTGAGCTGGGAGACCGCTGTGCCGCTCGCGGGCACCTCCAGCCTGACCGTCATCGAGTACGAGACGCTGGGCGCCGTTGCCATGGCCGAGTCCTTCGCTTTCCTTAGCTTCATTGCTACGCGTGTCCGAAGCCCGAGCATCCTCGGTAGCGGACATGCCTTCCGATATTCGCACCTACCGACGAGTAGCCGTTAATGACTGTCGCAGCGCGGAAACTGTTTTCCACCATACGAGAAGACGGGGGTGCGATGGAACCCCTGCCGAGGGTCGCGAGGGGAACGGGGAGGGAACGCGAAGAGGCCCGCGCCACCGGAGGGTGACGCGGGCCTCTTCGTTCAGTTGAACGGCACCGACCCGCCATGCTCGCCTCGCGGCAAGTGGTCGCTCGAAGCGACTAAGGTTGGGCCCGGGGGCTTGGATCGAGTCGGTGCCGCTTCCAGGCTAACAAACCACCTGGAAAAGTGATTCCCCCGCGCGGGTTGACCCCGGGAAGGGCCGTCCGCCGCCCCCGCCCTCAGTCCCTGAGCAGGTCCGGCACCCCGTCCCCGTCCGGCAGGTCGCGCTCCCCCGAGACCACCGTGAGCTGCTGCGTCGCCCGGGTCAGCGCCACGTACAGCACCCGCAGCCCCGCCGGGGACTCGTCCGCGATCTCGGCCGGTGAGACGACCACCGTGGCGTCGTACTCCAGCCCCTTCGCCTCCAGGCTGCCCAGCGCCACCACCCGCTCGCCCAGCTCCGCGAGCCACTCGCGGGCCTGCGCGCGCCGGTTCATCGCCACGACCACCCCGACCGTGCCGTCCACCTCGCCGAGCAGCCGCCCCGCCTCCGCGCGCACGGTGCCGGCCAGGTCGCCGTCCCGCACGGTCTCGAAGCGCGGCACCACACCCGTGGAGCGGACCGCCGCCGGGGACTCCATGCCCGGCATCGCGAGCGCCAGCACCTTCGCGGCCAGCTCGGCGATCTCCGCCGGGTTGCGGTAGTTGACGGTCAGCGTGAAGTTCCGGCGCGGGCGGCTGCCCAGCGCCTCGTCACGGGCGGCCGCCGCCTCGTCCGGGTCGGACCAGGAGGACTGGGCCGGGTCGCCGACGATGGTCCAGGTGGCGTGCCGGCCGCGCCGGCCGACCATCCGCCACTGCATGGGCGTGAGGTCCTGTGCCTCGTCCACGATGACGTGGGCGTACTCCGTGCGCTCCGCCGCGAGCCGCTCGGCGCGCTCCCACTGGGTCTCCTCGCGCCGGGGCATCAGCTCCTCCAGGCCGGTGAGCTGGTCCAGCGGGTCCGCCTCGCGCTTGCGCTTGGGGCGGCTGGGAGTGCCGAGCAGCGTCTGGAGCTCGTCCAGGACCGCCACGTCGTGGACCGAGAGCGGCCCCCGCCCCGCGGCGTCCAGGCGCTTGAGGGAGCGCGCGAGCCGGCGCACCTCGCCCTGGTTGAGGGTGCGCCGCGCCCACCGGGCCAGCCGCTTCTCGTCGGCCATCGCGGCGAGCACCCCGCGCGGGGTGAGCTCGGGCCACCAGGCGTCCAGGAATTCGATGAACGGGGTCTCGGTGGACACGTCCTCGTCGAACGAGGAGCGCAGCTCGGCCGCCAGCTCGGGGTCGGTGTAGCGGCCCCGGCCGGAGGAACGATTCCACAGCGCGTCGAGCAGCAGCCGGCGGGCGCGCGGGCGCAGCAGGTTGACCGGGGCGGTGCCGCTGAGCACGTTGTTGCGGATGCGCCGCAGCTCGTCCTCCAGCAGCTCGACCCGGGCGCCGAAGGCCACCACGCGCAGCCGGGTGGGCGTGCCGGTGCGCTGCGGGGCCTCGTCCGCCCCGCCGAACTCCAGCTGCCCGTCCCGGGGCGCGGGGCGCGGCGCGGGCTGCTCCAGCGCGCCGCGGGCCGCCTTGCGCAGCACCGGGAGCATCCGCGAGGAACCCTTGATCCGGGCGACGGCCGGCTCGTCGTACGTGGTCGCCCCGTCCGGCCCCGCCGCCTCGTCGGAGAGCGAGCCGACGGCGCGGATCGCGACCTGCCCCTCCTCGCCGAGCGAGGGCAGCACGCCTTCGGTGTACGCGACCAGCAGCGGCGTCGGCGAGACGACGAGGATGCCGCCCGCGTACCGCCGCCGGTCCTGGTAGAGCAGGTACGCGGCGCGGTGCAGGGCGACCGCGGTCTTGCCGGTGCCGGGGCCGCCGGAGACCTCGGTGACGGAGGCGGCGGGCGCCCGGATCACGAGGTCCTGCTCGGCCTGGATGGAGGAGACGATGTCCCGCATGGTGTGGCTGCGGGCCTGCCCGAGCGCCGCCATCAGGGCGCCGTCGCCGACGACCGGGAGCTTGTCGCCGTCCAGGTACGCGGTCAGCTCGGGGCGCATCAGGTCGTCCTCGACGCCGAGGACCCGGCGGCCCTTGGAGCGGATGACGCGGCGGCGGACCACCCGGCCGGGCTCCTTGGGCGTCGAGCGGTAGAACGGCGCGGCGGCCGGGGCGCGCCAGTCGATGACGAGCGGGGCGTAGTCGGAGTCGAGGACCCCGATGCGGCCGATGTGCAGCGTCTCGGCGATGTCGGCGGTGCCGTCCTCGCGCACCACGTCGTCGGCGGGTTCGACGGAGGTGAAGGCGCCGTCCGGGCCGCGCTCGCCGTCCTTGCCCAGCAGCAGGTCGATCCTGCCGAAGAGGAAGTCCTCGAACTCGCTGTTCAGCCGGTTGAGGTGGATTCCGGCGCGGAAGACCTGGGCGTCGCGCTCGGCGAGCGCCCCCGGTGTCCCCACCTGGCCGCGTTTGGCGGCATCGTTCATGAGAAATTCCGCCTCGTGGATCTTCTCCTCGAGGCGCTGGTACACACGGTCGAGATGTTCCTGCTCGACACCGATCTCCCGGTCCCGCAACGAATCGACAGCGGCATCCTGCGCGGCCACCGAGGCCCCCTTCTGACGTGCATTGGGCAGCCGTCAAGCCTATGCGACGGGGGCCCTTCGCGCACCTGCCGCCCCGCCCGCGCGGGGCGCTTCCGGATATCGATTGCGTGACGGGCCCCCGGGGCGCACCGCCGGTGCCGGGGCGGCCGCGTCAACTCCCCTCGTACGATGACCGGATGAACGCCGACCCGCGCGACGACCGTCTCCTGGCCGGTTCGCTGGTGCTCCGCCCCTGGCTGCCCGGCGACCTCGGGGTGCTGCTCGACGCCTACCGCGACCCGGCGATCCGGGCGGGCTCGCGGGCGCCCGTGGCGGACGAGGCGGCGGCCGCCGCGTGGCTGCGGACCCAGGAGGAGGGCCGGGCCTCGGGTCTGCGGTACGGCTTCGCGGTGGTGGACCCGGGGCTCGGGGACGGCCCGGTGGGCAACGTCGCCCTCTCCTTCCCGGCGCCCGGCTCGCCCTCGGCCGAGGTGGGGTACTGGACGGCGGCGCCCGCACGCGGCCGGGGCCTGGCCCCGCGCGCCCTCGAAGCGCTCTCGGACTGGGCGTTCTCGCGGTTCGCCGGGGACGGGCTCGCCCGGCTCGAACTGCTGCACCAGGTGGGCAACGAGGCGTCGTGCCGGGTGGCGGAGAAGGCCGGGTACGCCTTCACGGAGCTGCTGCCCCCGTGCCCGCCGTGGCCGGACGAGGGCCACCGCCACACGCGCGAGGGGTAGCCGGCCGGCCTCAGTCACACGCGCCGGTCACCGGGCCGTCGTGCAGGATGCGCTGGAAGAGCCGGTGGTCGCGCCACTCGCCGTCGATGTGGAGGTAGCGCGGGGCCATGCCGAACTCCTCGAACCCGCATTTTTCGAGCACCCGTTGGGACGCCGTGTTGTGCGGGACCGTGCCCGCTTCGATCCGGTGCAGCCGCAGCTCGTCCCGGGCCAGCCCGCAGATGAGCCGCACCGCCGCCGTGGCCAGGCCCCGGCCCGCGTACGCGACGTCCACCCAGTAGCCGAGGGTCGCGCTGCGGAACGGGCCGAGCACCACGGCGTTGAGGTTGAACCCGCCGACCGCCCGGTCCTCGCCGTCGCACAGCACCCACGGCACCACGCGCCCCGCCTCCCGCTCCGCAAGGAGTCCGGCCAGCCGCTCGCGCTGCCCCTGCGGCGTGTAGAAGGAGTCGGGCCGCTCGGGCTCCCAGGGCTTCATGTACGCCCGGCTGCGGGTCAGCGAGGCGGCGAGGGAGGCGGCGTCGGACGCCGACGCGGGGCGCAGCCGGATCTCCGCGTCGAGCGGGTGCACGTCATCGATCATGACCGCACGCTATCCGGGCCGCCGGTGGCGTGGACGCTCGCGTAGGCGGCTGCGCTTCCCGGCCATGGAACGGGCGCCTCGCCGCCCCTTCACTGGACCCATGACCATCACCAACCGGCCCGACCGGCCGACCCCCGCATCCCGCCGTCTCGTCCTCGGCGCCGCCGCCGTCACCACCGGTCTGACGGCGGGCACCTTCTACGCGTTCTCCTGTGCGGTGATGCCCGCGCTCGGGCGCAGCGACGACCGGACCTTCATCGCGGTCATGCGGGACATCAACGACGTCATCGAGAACCCGGTCTTCTTCGCCGGCTTCTTCGGCGCCCTGCTGCTGACCGCCGTCGCCGCCTGGCAGCACCGCCGCTCCCCCGGGCCGCGCGGGTGGATCGTCGCCGCGCTCGTGGTGTACGCCGTGGCGTTCCTGCTCACCTCGGGCGTCAACGTGCCCCTCAACAACGCCCTCGCCGACGCCGGGGATCCCGCGCGCCTCGCCGATCCGGCCACGGTGCGGGACCGGTTCGAGGACGCCTGGAACGCGTGGAACACCGTGCGTGCCCTCCTGTGCACCGCCGCGCTCGCGCTCCTGCTGCGCGCCCCGTACGCCGGTGCGCGCCGGAGCGGCCCCGCTCAGGAGCCGGCGTACTTGGCGTCGGCCGCCGGGTCCAGGGCCAGCCGGTAGCCGCGCTTGACCACGGTCTGGATCAGCCGGGGCACGCCCAGCGCGGTGCGCAGCCTGGCCATCGCCGTCTCCACCGCGTGCTCGTCCGTACCGCTGCCGGGCAGGGCGCGCAGCAGATCGGAGCGGGAGACCACCCAGCCCGGCCGGCGGGCCAGGGTGTGCAGCAGGGCCATCCCGGCCGGCGGCACCGCGCGCAGCTCCTCGTCGACCAGGACGGCGTGGCCGCGGATCTCGACGCGGTGGCCGGCGACGGGCAGCGTGCGGGCGCGGGCGGGCAGCTCCCGGCAGATGAGCTGGACGAGCGGGCCGAGCCGGAAGCGCTCCGGCTGGACGGTGTCGATGCCGCGCGCCTGCAACGGCACGGCGGTGACCGGGCCGACGCAGGCGGGCACGACGTCGCCGCGCAGGGCGGTCACCGCCTCGGCGAGCAGCCCGCGCTCCTCGGCCCGGCGCAGCAGCGAGGCGGCGGCCGGGGCGCTGGTGAAGGTCACCGCGTCCAGGGCGCGCGCGACGGTGAGGTCCAGGAGGCGGTCGAGGGGCGCGATGTCCTCCGGCGGCATCCAGCGGTAGACGGGGACGCCGACGACCTCGCCGCCGGCCTCCCGCAGCGACTCCACGAAACCGGGGAGGGGTTCGCCGTGCAGTTGGAGGGCGACGCGACGGCCGTCGACGCCCTGGGCCAGGAGCCGTTCGAGGACCTCGGCCATGGACTCGGACGCCGGTGACCAGGTTTCGGTCAGGCCGGCGGCGCGGACGGCGCCCTTCACCTTGGGGCCGCGCGCCAGGAGTTCGACGCCGCGCAGGGTCTCCAGGAGCCGGTCGCCGATGCCCCAGCCGTCGGCGGCCTCGATCCAGCCGCGGAAGCCGATCGCGGTGGTCGCGACGACCACGTCCGGGGCGTCGGCGATCAGTTCCTCGGTGGCGGCGAGCAGTTCGCCGTCGTCGGCGAGCGGCACGATCCGCAGGGCGGGGGCGTGCACCACGGCGGCGCCCCGGCGCCGCAGCAGGGTGCCCAGCTCCTCCGCCCGGCGTGCGGCGGTGACCCCGACCGTGAAGCCCGAAAGAGGCCCGTACTGTGCTTCGTCGTGCTGTCCGTCGTGCATGAGGTCTACCCGGCTCTCGTCCCGCTGCTGCTCGATGGTGCGGAGGACCGAGCCTGCCAACGCCGCGTGACAGACCCGGTTCAGCCGTATTTCCCGCTCGTTACGGCGCCGGGCGCCGCCCGTACATCATCCCACCTCGGCGTGGCTGAGCTGCGGCTTCGCCAGGGCGGCCGCGGCGGGGCGAAGGTATACCGCCCAGGTGAGTGCCGAACACACCGCGTAGAAGGCGAGGAAGGACCAGAAGGCGGCCGTTCCGGTGCCCGAGGTCTCGAAGGACCGGCGGAAGGCGAGGTTGACGGCGAGCCCGCCGAGCGCCCCGGCCGCGCCGATCAGGCCCATTGCCGCCCCGGACAGCCGCCGCCCCCGGGCCGCCGCCTCCTCGCCGCGCAGCCCACGGGCGAGGGCCTGGGCGTGGAAGACGCCGGGGATCATCTTGTACGTCGAGCCGTTGCCGAGCCCGGACAGCGCGAACAGGGCGGTGAAGCCGACGAGGAACACGGGCAGTGACGCGGTGCGGGACGCGTATACGACGACGCAGGTCGCGGCGGCCATCGCGGCGAAGTTGACGAGGGTGATGCGGGCGCCGCCGTACCGGTCGGCCAGCCGGCCGCCGACGGGCCGGACCAGCGAGCCGAGCAGCGGGCCGATGAAGGTGAGCGAGGCGGCCTGGAGCGGGGTGCGGCCGAACCCGGTCTGGAGGACGAGCCCGAACGCGAAGCTGTAGCCGATGAACGAGCCGAACGTGCCGATGTAGAGCACCGCCATGATCCAGGTGTGCGGGTCGCGCACCGCGTCCTTCGCGGCCCCGGTGTCGTTCCGTACGGGCGCCAGGTTGTCCATGAAGAGCGCGGCGCACACCGCGGCCAGCAGGATCAGCGGGATGTACGCGCCGAGCACGATCCGCGGGTGCGCGGCCCCCGCCGTGCCGATCACCAGAAGCCCGGCCAGCTGCACCACGGGCACGCCGATGTTGCCGCCGCCCGCGTTGAGGCCGAGCGCCCAGCCCTTGTGGCGCAGCGGGAAGAAGGCGTTGATGTTGGTCATCGAGGAGGCGAAGTTGCCGCCGCCGATCCCGGTGAGCGCGGCCACCGCGAGGAAGGTGGCGTACGAGGTCCCCGGCTTCATCACCACGAGGGCGGCGACCGTCGGCACCAGCAGGGTGAGCGCGCTGAACACCGTCCAGTTCCGGCCACCGAACCGGGCCACCGCGAAGGTGTACGGCACCCGGACGAGGGCCCCGACCAGCGTCGCGGTGGAGATCAGGAAGAACTTGCCGGCCGGGTCGACCCCGTACTCCGGTCCCATGAACAGGACCATCACGGACCACAGGGTCCAGACGGAGAAGCCGATGTGCTCGGACAGGACGGAGAACCAGAGGTTGCGGCGGGCGATCCGCTCGCCCCTGGTCCGCCAGAAGGTCTCGTCCTCCGGGTCCCACTGCTCGATCCAACGGCCGGCCATCACGCGCCTCCACGGGGGGCTCGGGGGTGTTGTCCCGAACCTAGGGAGCGCGCGTTTCGGCGCGGTGCCGCGAGGTGACCTGTGGGCAACCTTGCTCTCACCGGGCCGGGGCCGGCCCGGTGAGACGGGGGTCAGTGCCGGGCGCGGGGTTTGCCGGTCCCGTTGGGCCAGAGCCTCGGGCGGCGCTTGGCCGCGACGTCCTCGACCCAGCCGACGGAGACGATCATCAGCCCTATCAGCGGCCAGATGAGGATGAGGGCCAGCGTGTTGTACGAGGCGTCGATGTAGGTGCCGAGGTGGTCGCCGACCCAGGGCACCTCCCACAGCTGGTCGATGATCGGGAAGGTAGCCATCAGCAGCAGGTTGTGCCAGAGGTAGATCGTCACCGCCCGGTTGTTGGCGAGCGTGACCAGGCTGTCCCAGCCGGCCAGCCGCCCCGGCAGCTCCCGCCAGGAGGGCGCGTACTGGAGCAGGATCACGCAGAAGCCCAGCGACCAGGCGGACTGGGCGAGCGGGATCTCGTCCAGGTTCCAGCCCTCCTCGGTGAGGTGGCCGGAGGCCCACCACAGCGCGAAGGCCATGAGGATCGCGGCCAGCGACACCGAGAGGTAGCGCGGCACGGTCTTCAGCAGCCCGTCGTTGTGCGCGAAGCCGAGGATCCAGCAGGAGCCGAACACCGCGAAGTCGACCAGCCCCTCACCGGCCGTGCCCGGCACGGTGACCAGGCCGGTGCCGATGACGGCGGTGAGCCCGACCGGGGCGAGCATCGTCACCCAGGGCAGCTTCCGGAAGGCCTTCAGCAGCAGCGGGGAGGCCAGGACGAACCACAGGTAGGCGCGGATGTACCAGAGCGGCCCGAGCGCCTGCTCGGCCCAGGAGGACTCCAGGAGGCCGCTCTCGGAGCCGTTCTCCCAGGGGAAGGGCGGCGTGCCGATCGGGAAGACGTAGCAGGCCAGCTTGAGGAACCACCAGATGCCCTCCTCCCGCACCGGCTTCCAGCCCAGCAGGAAGACCACCGGCACGACGACGGCGACGAACGCCCACATCGGCGGCAGCAGCCTGCGCACCCGGCTGCGGATGACGCTCCACGCGGGCCGCGAGAGCGACCGGGCCATCAGCGATCCGGCCAGGGCGAACATGACGCCCATGGACGGGAAGACGACGGTCAGCCATGCCCAGCCGAAGAGGTGGAAGACCACGACACGGACCAGCGCGACGGCCCGCAGCAGGTCGAGATAGCGGTCCCGGCCGCCCTTGGCGGGCGCCGCGGCGGGCGCCTGCCCGGGGGCGGGCGCGAGCGTCGCCGCGGGCGCCGGCTCCGGGACCCGGAGCTCGGGCCGCTCCGCCCACGGCGCCGGGCCGCCGGCCGGGCGCGCCCGGTGCTGCGGCGGCGGCTGCACCGGGAACGGCACGGTGTGCGGCTCCCCGTACGGCTGCTGCGGGTACCCGGAGGGGTGGTTCGGGTGGGTCATGCGACGGGCCTCCGGTCGTTGCCGCGCCTGCTCTGGGACTGCGTTGCACCGGGCGCCTCGACGACCCCCGTACGGCGCAGCTTCTGCCAGCGCAGCCGGCCTCCGGTGAGAGCGGTGATCCAGGACTGGAGCAGCACCACGTACATGAGCTGCCGGTAGAGGACCTGCTGGAGGGGCAGCGAGATCAGATGCGTCATCCGCTCCCGGTCGAGCCGGAACGCGTACGCGGCGCAGACGAGCTGCACCCCGAGGACGCCGAGCCACGCGACGACGGTCTTCTGGGTGGGGCCGAAGACGATCCCGTAGAGCAGGAAGACGTCGATGAGGGGGGCGAGCAGCGGGGCGACGACCATGAACAGGGCGACGAAGGGCAGTCCGACGCGTCCGAAGCGGCCCGAGGGACCCCGCTCGATGACCGCGCGGCGGTGCTTCCAGATGGCCTGCATCGTGCCGTACGACCACCGGTAGCGCTGCGACCAGAGCTGCTGGACGGTCTCCGGCGCCTCGGTCCAGGCGCGGGCGTTCTCCGCGTAGACGACGCGCCAGCCGTCCCGGTGCAGGGCCATGGTGACGTCGGTGTCCTCGGCGAGGGTGTCCTCGCTCATGCCGCCGATGCGGTCCAGCGCGTCCCGGCGGAAGGCGCCGACCGCGCCGGGGATGGTGGGCATGCAGCGCAGCAGGTCGTACATGCGGCGGTCGAGGTTGAAGCCCATCACGTACTCGATGTGCTGCCAGGCGCCGATGAGCGAGTCGCGGTTGCCGACCTTGGCGTTGCCCGCGACGGCCCCGACGCGCGGGTCGCCGAAGGGCTGCACCAGCTCACGGACGGTGGACGGCTCGAAGACCGTGTCGCCGTCCATCATGACGATGATGTCGTTGCGGGCGTGCGCGATGCCGTTGTTCAGGGCAGCGGGCTTGCCCGCGTTGCGCTGGCGCACCACCCGGACGTTCGGCAGGCGCATCCGCTGGACGATGTCCGCGGTGTCGTCCGTGGAGCCGTCGTCGATCACGATGACTTCGACCGGATAGTCACTTGCCACGAGCGAGTGCACCGTGTTCGCGATGCACTTGCTCTCGTTGTACGCGGGCACCAGGACGGTCACCGGGCGGGTGAGCGGTTCGCCCCAGTGGAAGCCGCGTCGGCGGACCCGCCGGGCGTGTGCGAAGGACAGCAGCAGCATCAGCCCGAAGCGGGCGAAGACCAGCACGCCGATGACGGCGAGGCCGGCCACCATCACATCGGTGATGTGGTCCGAGACGTCCACGGCGTAGACGAACGCCTTGCCCTTCCACAGGTCGAAGCCGGTGACCGGGGTGTGCGCGCTGGGCGCGCCGAGGGCGTCGGTGAGGTTGGCGAACGCGTAGCCCTGCTTCTGCATCTTCGGCAGGAACTTCCCCAGCGCGGTGACGGTCTGCGACCGGTCGCCCCCGGAGTCGTGCATCAGGATGATCGCGCCCTTGCCGTGCCTGGGCGTGGCCCGCTTGATGATCGACCTGACGCCCGGCCGCTTCCAGTCCTCGCTGTCGGTGTTGTTGACGACGGTGAGGTAGCCGCGGCTGCCGATGTACTGGGTCACCGGCCAGGACTTGTTGTCCATGGCGTCGGCGTACGAGGAGTAGGGCGGCCGGAACAGCGAGGTGCGGATGCCGGCGGCGCCCGCCAGCACCAGCTGGTTCTGGGACAGCTCCCAGTCGATGCGGCTGGTGGACTGGTAGGAGAGGTCGGGGTGGTTGAAGGTGTGCAGCCCGACCTCGTGGCCCTCCTTGACCATGCGCGCGACCAGGTCCGGGTAGCGCGAGGCCATGGTGCCGGTGACGAAGAAGACACCGTGCGCGTCGTACTTCTTCAGCTCGTCCAGCACCTTCGGCGTCCACACCGGGTCCGGGCCGTCGTCGAAGGTCAGCACGATCTTGTGGTCGGGGATGCGCAGGGACTTCGCGGGCTCGGTGGTGCTCCGGGCGTCGATGACCGGCCCGCCCTCCAGCACCTCGTCGGGCACGCGGTCGGTGCCGACCGGGTGCTGGATGCGGTGGTCGGCGAGGATTTCGCTGTGTACGTAGCCACGCAGCATCAGCATGGCGAGCAGGGCAACGAGAAACAGGAGGGGCAGCATGTAGCGCATGGGAAGTCTGCGCCGGCGCGTCTGCTTCTTCCTGTGGTTGTTGCGCCTGCCCCGGGGGGCAGGGGTGGTCATCTAGTTGGCGCCTTCTTGTTCTTCCGCGGGCGGGTCCGGGGGCCCGGCGGTGGGAGACGTGGTGTCGGGGGCCGGCGGATCCGGATCGGCGACCGGGGTCCCGTCGTCGGCGGGCCGCCCGGAGGCCGTCGCCTCCCCGGCGGGTGTGCTGCTGCCGCTGCTCCCGGCGGTGCCCGCGTCCCCCTTCGGGGTGGCCGGCGTCGAGGCGGCGGAGCTGGTTCCGGGGGCCGGGGAGCGTTCGGTGCCGGTGCCGCCCGGCAGGACCGCGCTGCTTCCGGGGTCGGGGGCGGACTGCGAGGCGCCGGTGCTCGCACCGGGGGTGGCTTCGGTGCTGGGGCTCGCGTCGGGCGATGCGGGCGCCTGCACCTCTTCCGTCTTCTGGTGCTCCTCCTGGCCGGAGATCGGGAGGGAGGGGGCGCTGGAGTTGCCGCCGAGCATGGCGATGACCAGGGTCACCGCGTAACAGACGAAGACCGCGGCCAGGACCCAGCCGACCCGGCGCAACGTCTTGCCGCGACGGCCGCTCTCGTCCACGAAGACGGGGCCGTCGGAGTCATCCGGAGCGCTGGGTTCCGGGAGGAGCTCGGAGAGCTGCCGTCCCAGGCCGTCCAGCTGGATGGTGACTTCGTTCGGCTCGTGTGTGTGCCCCGTCCGGGCACCTTCACGCCAAGTTTCCACTGGTGTACGCACTTCCCCCACTCAGGATCGGGTGCGCACAACTGACCGGCCGTGTGTCTCAGGACCGGGCCCCCACCCTGTCCACGAGCCCATACCACGTGCACCCGGTCCCTGAATGTAGCGCACGCCGAGGACAGTCCGAACCCGCTGACCGTTGTTGTTCAACATGAGAGATACATCTGTTTTCGAACCGTGCTGCGAACGTCTCTCCGGTGGGAGCGCGGCACAGGCACGCACGCCGGGCGCACGCCCCTTCGCGCCGGACCCGCGCGTGAGCCCGTCCGGGCGCACAACGCGAAGACCCCGCTGCCGGGTGGCAACGGGGTCCTCGTTCACATGGGAATTGTGGAGATGGCGGGAATCGAACCCGCGTCCAACGGTGCGGAACCAGGGCTTCTCCGAGTGCAGTCCGCTGCGCTTTTCTCGGCCCCGGAGGTCACACGGACAAGCCTCCGACAGGCCCAGTCACTGTTTGATTTCCTTCAGAGACCCGTGACCGGACTCAGAAGTTTAGATCCCTGAATGATGCCAGGATCCGGGTCGGGATCACCCCCGGGCTGACACTCCGCAGAGTCTTCGCTAGCTGCTAATTAGGCAGCAAGGGCGAAGGCGGAGGAATCGCGCTTGGAATTGGCGATTATTGGTTGCGACATATGGTTTACGAGATCATTGCCGCTTCCTCGACTCGCTTCCCCTGCTTCGACATCCGCTGTCGAAACCGATCATCCCCATGTTGATTTTTCAAAGGTGGTACACACCCTCGCCGGGGTGCGGTGCCATCGTACGTGAACAACACGGACCGATGCCAGCGTATTCCTGCCGGACCGGCCGGCGGCCGGTGCCGGGACCCTCTCAGGCGCTCCGCTGACGGCGGCGGGCCGCCGAGATGGCGCGGTTCGTCTCCCTGGTGTCCTGCTTCTCGCGCAGCGTCTGGCGCTTGTCGTACTCCTTCTTGCCCTTCGCGAGCGCGATCTCGACCTTGACCCGGCCGTTCAGGAAGTACAGGGCGAGCGGCACGATCGTGTGCCCGGTCTCCTGCGACTTCGACTCCAGCTTGTCGATCTCGGCGCGGTGCATCAGCAGCTTGCGCTTGCGCTTGGCGGAGTGGTTGGTCCAGGTGCCCTGGACGTACTCCGGGACGTGGATGTTGTGCAGCCACGCCTCGCCGCCGTCGATCTGGACGAACCCGTCGACCAGGGACGCGCGGCCCATGCGCAGCGATTTGACCTCGGTGCCCATGAGCACGAGGCCGCACTCGTAGGTGTCGAGGATGGTGTAGTCGTGGCGCGCCTTCTTGTTCTGCGCGATGAGCTTGCGCCCGGTGTCCTTTTCCTTAGCCATAGTGCGGCCATTTTCGCACTACGACCCACCCCCGAGGCCACTCAATACCGTCTCGGCCCGCTCCTGGGCCCGCGAGCTGACCGCGAGGTCCGGTGTGATGCCCTTCCCGTCGACCCCGCGCCCGGCCGGTGTGCGGTAGTGGCCCACAGTCAGCTCGGCCACCGAACCGCCCGCCAGCTCGCTCGGCATCTGGACGGAACCCTTGCCGAAGGTGCGCGAGCCGACCGTGACCGCGCGGCCCCGGTCCTGGAGGGCACCCGTCACCAGCTCCGCCGCGCTCATGGTGCCGCCGTCGACGAGGACGACGACCGGGCGCTCGGTGTCCCCGCCCGCCCCCGCGTACAGGGCGTGCTGCTCACCGTGCACGTCGTACGTGGCGACCAGGCCGCCGTCCAGGAACGCGGAGGCCGCGGTGACCGCCTCCGTGACGAGCCCGCCCGGGTTGCCGCGCAGGTCCAGCAGCACCCCGGCGCCCGCCGGCGCCTGCCGGACCGCGTCGCGCACCGCCGTACCCGAGCCCTTGGTGAACGAGCCGACCTCGATCAGCACGGCCCCGGCGGAACCGGAACCCCCGATCCGCCGCACGGTCACCGCCTCGACGGCGAGACGGGCCCGGCGCAGCGTCTCGGTCCTGCTGACGGTCCCGCGCCGGACGCCCAGGCTGACCGTGCTCCCTACCTCGGCCGATGTGGCGTCGCCGCGCAGCAGGGCCACCACGTCGGAGACCGGCAGGCGGTCGACGCGGCGGCCGTCGATCGTGCGGAGCAGGTCGCCCGCGCGGATGCCCGCCCGGTCGGCCGGGCTGCCCGGCTGGACGCGGGAGACGGAGACCTGCCCGTCCGCCGAGCGCCTGGCGGCGAGCCCGACCCCGGTGTACGTGCCGTCGAGGGCCTGCTCGAACTCCTGGTACTCCCGCTCGTCGTAGACGGCGCCCCAGCGGTCGCCGCTCCGGCTGACGGCCTCCTCGGCCGCCTCCGTACCGGACTTGCCGTCGGCGACCGCCTCCGCGGCGGCCTCGGCCACCGCGTCGCGGTCGGCGGTGGCGGCCACGGAACGGGCGTGCACCGGGGGTTCCGGTTTCTCCCCGTGGGGCAGCGCACCGGTCGCGGCTCCGGCGGCGAGGACGCTCGCGAAGACCAACGTCAGGGCCGCCCCGCGGCGCAGACCGCGGGGCCCGACGCGACACTCGGGGTCCGACATGGCGCCGATTCTAGGACAACGTCCAGGGGGCGCATGGTGCGTTGGCCACGCGCCTCACGGGGCGCACATCACACCTTCAGGTACTTGCGCAGCGCGAAGAGAGCGGCAACGGCGGGCATCAGAAGGCCGATCGCCAGCACCAGGGGCAGCTTGGTGAGGACCGCGTCCCAGCCGATGAAGTCGATCAGATTCAGCTTGTCCTGGAGGGCGAGTCCGCCGTCGATCAGGAAGTAGCGCCCGGCCAGCAGCATCACGCAGGCCAGCACACCGCCGATCAGACCGGCGAAGGCCGCCTCCATGATGAACGGCGCCTGGATGTAGAAGCCGGACGCGCCGACGAGCCGCATGATGCCCGTCTCCCGGCGCCGGCTGAACGCGGAGACACGGACGGTGTTCACGATCAGCATCAGCGCGATGACGAGCATCAGCGCCATCACGAACAGCGCGGCGACGTTCATGCCGTTCATCAGGCCGAAGAGGTTGTCCAGGATGCTTCTCTGGTCCTGGACCGACTGCACCCCGTCCCGGCCGGCGAAGGCGGTGGCGACCACCTTGTACTTGGTCGGGTCGTGCAGTTTGACGCGGAAGGACTCCGGCATCTGGTCCGGCGTGATGTTGCCGGCCATCGGGGAGTCGCCGAACTCCTCCTGGTAGTGCTTGTACGCCTCGTCAGAGGACTCGTAGAGCACCTTCTCGACGACGTCCATCTTTCCGAGATCGGCCTGGATCTCGTCCTTCTGCTGCTTGGTGACCGCACCCTTGGCGCACTGGACCACCGTCTCCGCGTCGCCCTTGCCGCAGAGGTAGATGGAGACGTTGACCTTGTCGTACCAGTAGTCCTTCATCGTGCTGACCTGCTCGCGCATGAGCAGCGCGCCACCGAACAGGGCGAGCGAGAGGGCGACGGAGACGACGACGGCGAAGGTCATCGTGAGGTTGCGACGGAGGCCGACGCCGATCTCCGACAGGACGAACTGGGCGCGCATGGCGTCCTTTCAGTGCTGGGTGCTCAGTGCTGGTAGCCGTAGACGCCGCGCGCCTGGTCGCGTACGAGACGGCCCTTTTCGAGCTCGATGACGCGTTTGCGCATCTGGTCGACGATGTTCTGGTCGTGCGTCGCCATGATCACGGTGGTGCCGGTCCGGTTGATCCGGTCCAGCAGCTTCATGATGCCGACGGAGGTCTGCGGGTCGAGGTTTCCGGTCGGCTCGTCCGCGATCAGCAGCATGGGCCGGTTGACGAAGGCCCGCGCGATCGCCACGCGCTGCTGCTCACCACCGGAGAGCTCGCCGGGCATCCGGTCCTCCTTGCCGCCGAGTCCGACGAGGTCGAGGACCTGCGGCACCGCCTTGCGGATCTCGCCGCGCGGCTTGCCGATCACTTCCTGGGCGAACGCCACGTTCTGGGCGACGGTCTTGTTCGGCAGCAGCCGGAAGTCCTGGAAGACGGTGCCCAGCTGGCGGCGCATGTGCGGCACCTTCCAGTTGGACATGCGCGCGAGGTCCTTGCCGAGGACGTGGACGGCCCCCGTGCTGGCGCGTTCCTCACGCAGGATGAGTCGCATGAAGGTGGACTTGCCGGAGCCGGAAGAGCCCACCAGGAAGACGAACTCGCCCTTCTCGATATCGAGAGACACATCCCGTAGAGCGGGACGGCTCTGCCTCGGGTAGGTCTTGGACACGTTGTCGAATCGGATCACGGATGCACCACGGTCGGCCGGGAGTAGGTGAGCGTGACCATACGCGAACCGGGCTCTGGCGTGCAGGCACGTATACCGGGATGGGTGATTTACGGTGAAACAGCCCCGATTCCCGGGCGATGCGGCGGGGAAGAGGCGGGGGCGAATCCGCCGGGACGGGCCGAAAGCCCGGCGAGCTGGCACAGTGGTAGGGGAACGGTTGCGTTTCCGTGAGCGTTGTGCGGAGGGATTGCTTGTGCGGCTCCGCCGCGCGGGAGGAGGAAAGCGCATGACCTATGACCGACTGGTGTGCGCGAACTGCGCGGCGCCGGTGAACGAGGGCCGATGCCCCGTGTGCCGGGCGAGCCGCGAACGGATGCGGGAGCAGGGACAGGGGCTCTTCGCCGGAATCAGCCCCGCGACGCTGGCCGTCCTGATGGTGGTGCTCCTGGGCGCCCTGGCCCTGCTGGCCCACCAGACCGTGTAGACCGACACCTGCCACCGGCTCACACAGGAGGGGCCCGGACCGCCGATCGCGGTCCGGGCCCCTCTCGTAGCTGTGCGTCAGCACCCTCAGGCGGCCGTGCGGCTGTTCACCAGGCGCGGCAGGATGCGGAAGCCGATGCCTCCGGCGATCATCGTCGCGGCGCCGACCAGCAGGAACGTGGTCTCGGCGGCGCCGGTCTCGGCGAGCTCGTCCTTGCCCTTGCCCTGCTCGACCGGCTGGTTGCCGACCGAGTCGGTGTCGGTGTTGCCGCCGCCACCGGTCGAACCGGTCTGACCGGCGGTGGCGCTGCCGTCACCGGGGTCGGTCGGGTCGGTGGTCGGGTCCGAGGGGTCGGTCGGGTCCGTCGTCGGGTCCGTCGGGTCCGGGGTGGGGTCCGTCGGGTCGGTCGGCGGGTCCGTGGGATCCGTCGGGCCCGTCGGCGGGTCCGTGGGATCGGTCGGCGGGTCGGTCGGGTCCGTGGGCGGGTCCGTCGGGTCGGTCGGCGGGTCCGTCGGGTCCGTCGGCGGGTCCGTGGGATCGGTCGGCGGGTCCGTCGGCTCGCACCGCGGGTCGACCGGGCTGCACGGCTCGCCGTCGTCGTCACCCGGGTCGTCGGCCGACGTTCCGGCGCCGATCTGCACCCCCGCGACATTGATGCCGACGGCCTGCGCCGCGCCCGCGGCGGTCAGCGAGGCACCCGCGGCGATGACCGCGCCCGCCGCGATGCGCGCGACGCGTACGCGCGTCTTCTTCGTCATGTACTGCTACCCCCAGTAGCCGTTCTCGTCAGTGGAGCAGCGGTATACGGGGTGGTTCTCCGGCAGGGTTCGCTCCGAGCGCCGGCTCACGTGGTGCTGTGGCCATGCCGCCCGCCCCCGCTCACAACCGTCCAGACATACACACGCTGCCCCAGCACCCTTGCCAGAGTTAAGGAGAACGTCAAGGCGGTTCCGGGGCAGTATGGCCGGTTTCAGGGGGAGTTGACGGCGTTTCAGGGCCACGACTGTGACGCACCCGCCACACCTTCTCCGCATTCCGGCCCGCGGGCCGCCGCCTGCCGGCTACTTCTCGCTCTGCTTGCGCCAGCGGATACCGGCCTCGATGAAGCCGTCGATCTCGCCGTTGAAGACCGCTTCCGGGTTGCCCATCTCGAACTCCGTACGCAGGTCCTTGACCATCTGGTACGGGTGCAGGACGTAGGAACGCATCTGGTTGCCCCAGGAGTTGCCGCCGTCGCCCTTGAGGGCGTTCATCCGGGCCTGCTCCTCCTGGCGGCGGCGCTCAAGGAGCTTCGCCTGGAGGACGTTCATCGCGGACGCCTTGTTCTGGATCTGCGAGCGCTCGTTCTGGCAGGAGACGACGATGCCGGTCGGCAGGTGGGTCAGGCGCACCGCGGAGTCCGTGGTGTTGACGCCCTGGCCGCCGGGGCCGGAGGAACGGTAGACGTCGACCCGCAGGTCGGACTCGTCGATCTCGACGTGGTCCGTCTGCTCGACCACGGGCAGCACCTCGACACCCGCGAAGGAGGTCTGGCGGCGGCCCTGGTTGTCGAACGGGGAGACACGGACGAGGCGGTGGGTGCCCTGCTCCACGGAGAGCGTGCCGTAGGCGTACGGGACCTCGACGGCGAAGGTGGTCGACTTGATGCCGGCCTCCTCGGCGTACGCCGTCTCGTAGACCTCGGTCTTGTAGTTGTGCCGCTCGGCCCAGCGCAGGTACATCCGCTGGAGCCGCTCGGCGAAGTCCGCCGCGTCGACGCCCCCGGCCTCGGCCCGGATGGTGACGAGCGCCTCGCGGGCGTCGTACTCGCCGGACAGCAGGGTGCGGACCTCCATCTCGTCCAGCGCCTTGCGGACGGCTTCGAGCTCGGTCTCGGCCTCGGCCCGCGCGTCCGCGTCGCCCTCGTCCTCGGCGAGCTCGAAGAGGACTTCGAGGTCGTCGATCCGGCCGCGCAGGGCCTCGGCCTTGCGGACCTCGGCCTGGAGGTGCGAAAGCTTGCTGGTGATCTTCTGCGCCGCCTCCGGGTCGTCCCACAGGGACGGGGCGGCCGCCTGCTCCTCGAGCACGGCGATGTCCCCCCTCAGCGCATCCAGGTCAAGGACGGCCTCGATCGACCCCATGGTCGAGGAGAGGGACTTCAGCTCTTCGGAAATATCGACGACTGCCACGGGTCCAGCGTAACGGCTGTCGGCGCGTACGTTCCTCGGGCCGCCCGATCACCGCCCGCCGGGCCGTCCCGGCGCGGCGGGCCGGGCCGCCCTCAGGGGGCCGCGGGGGCGGAGTTCCTGGTGTCCTGCGGGCCCTCGCCGGAGTCGTCGCCGCTCAGCGCGAACCAGCCGCCCACCCCGATCCCGGCCACCAGGAGGAGCGCGGCCGCGCCCAGGGTGAGGCGGCGCTTGCGGATGGCGGCGGACCTGTTGCGGGCCGAGCCGGGGCGGGGCCGGCCGGGGGCGCGCGGGGCGCGGGCGGTGCCCCGGGGGCCGCCGGACAGCTCGTCGGGGGCCGGGACGCGCATGCTCGTGTGGGTGTCCCGGTTGGAGTCCGGGGAGGAGCCGGGGACCAGCGGTACGGCTCCGCGCCTGCGGGGCTCGTCGCCGGCCGGGGTGTACTGCTGCTCGTCGTAGCCCTGCGGGGCCTCCGGCTCGTCGTCCGGCTCGTCCACCTCCAGCGGCGGGATGCCGGCCAGGTGCGGCAGCTGCTCCCGGAGGCGGGCGGCCAGCTCGGAGGCGCGCAGCCGGGAGGCCGGGGCCTTGGCCAGGCACTGGACGAGCAGCTGCCACAGCTCGTCGGGGATGCCGGGGAGCGGGACGACGGTCTCGGTGACATGGCGGCGCAGGACGGCTCCGGGGTGGCCGCCGCCGAACGGCGTGAAGCCCGCGAGGAGTTCGTAGAGGACGGTGGCCAGCGCGTAGATGTCGACGGCGGCGCGCGGCGGCAGGCCCTCGACGATCTCGGGCGCCAGGTAGTCCGGGGTGCCGATGATCTTGGTGGTCTTGGTGCGGCGCGGGGTGTCGATGAGCTTGGCGACGCCGAAGTCGGTGAGCAGCGCGGGGTGGGCGTTGCCGGGGCCGAGCGGGCCCTCCATGTCGAGCAGGATGTTCTCGGGCTTGACGTCGCGGTGGACGATGCCCGCGGCGTGCGCGGCGGCGAGACCGTCGGCGACGTCCGCGACGATGGCGACGGCGGCCTCGGGGGCCAGCCGGCGTTCGCGGTCGAGCCGGGTGCGCAGATCGGTGCCCCGGACCAGGTCCATGACCAGGGCGAGGTCGTTGCCGTCGACCACGAGGTCGCGGACGGCGACGACATGCGGATGGCCGAGCCCGAGCAGCGCGGTGCGCTCCTGGACGAAGCGGCCGACGAGCTCCTGGTCGGACGCGAGGTCCTCGCGGAGCAGTTTGATGGCCACGGGCCCCTCGGGGCCGTCCCCGAGCCACACCGTGCCGGCGCTGCCGCGCCCCAGTATCTGGTGGGCGGTGTACCGGCTGCCGATTTTCCGTGCCAAGACTGCTCCCTCAGCGGCTGGCGATGGACCCTCGCTCAACAACCCCCGGTCGACAAAGTTACGCGGCGATCGGGGGCCTGTGCGCCCTGGTTGGCGCCAACCTTCACTTCTGCGGGCGAATTGCCTCGGAATTGGTCCGCGGAAGTCGATATAGCTACAGAGTTGTGCGGCCGGCCGGGGTTCTCCGGCCGGCCGGTGGCGGCGCGGTCAGGCTCCGCCGCCCAGGTCGGAGATCCAGTCCTTCACCGTGGAGACGGCGTCGGTGATCGCGTGCCAGTAGCTCTGGCCCTCGCCGATCCAGTCCTTGAGCGGGGTGAGTTCCCAGATCAGCCAGCTCGCCACGACGAGCAGGACGAGCGTGAACAGGCAGCCCTTGAGGCAGCCGAGCCCGGGGATCTTCATCGGGTTGGCGCTGCGCTGCCTCGGCTCGCGGGGCGGGCGCTGCGCGGGCTGCTGGGGCTGCTGCGGCGGCGCGTACGGCTGTTGCTGCGGCTGCGGCTGGTACTGCTGTTGCTGCGGCTGGTACTGCTGCTGGGGCTGGGGCCTGTACTGCTGCTGTTGTTGTTGCTGCGGCGGGTACTGCTGCTGCCGGCGCTGGGGGTACTGCTGCTGCGGCTGCTGCTGCTGTTGCTGGGGGTACTGCTGCCGGCCGCGCTGCGGCTGCTGCTGCGGCGGCTGCTGCTGGCGCTGCGGGCGGCGGCGCAGCGGGTCCTGGCTCGGGTCGAGGTACTGGACCTGCGTCTGCTCGTTGCGGTCCCGGGCGGCCTGGAGCTGGGACTGCCAGGGGTGCGGCTCGTCGGAGGGCGGGACGCCGTCGTTCGGCGGCACGGGCGGCAGCACGGCGGTCGGGTCGGCCTGGGAACCGGCGCCGGGACCGCCGCTGTGCGGCAGCACGCTGGTGGGCGCGCCCGGGTCGTACGAGCCCGCGTTGCTCGGCAGCACCTGCGTCGGGTCGGCGGCTCCGGGGACCTCCGGGACCGCGGTGGGCGCCGGGTCGGGCGCGAGGAGGGCCCCGACGCCGTCGGCGGCCGCGATCTGCGCGGCGTTCGCGTGGACCCCGATGCCGGCGGCGACCGTACGCAGGCCGCGGGCCAGGCTCTCGGCGCTCGGCCTGCGGTCCGGGTCCTTGCTCAGGCAGCGCTCGATGACCGTCCACAGCGGTGCCGGGACGGTGCTGGGGCGGCGGGGCTCCTCGCTGAGGTGCCGTTGCAGGACTTCGAGCGCGGTGCCGCCGGCGAACGGCGGGCGGCCGGTGAGCAGCTCGTACAGCAGGATGCCGGCGCCGTAGATGTCGACGGCGGAGGTCTGCGGGCGGCCCTCGGCCGACTCCGGCGCCACGTACGCCGGGGTGCCGACGAACTCGTGGGTCCTGGTCAGGCCCGGGGAGTCGGCGAGGCGCGCGATGCCGAAGTCGGTGAGCATCGGGTGCATCTCGCCGTCGGGGTCGGCCAGCAGCACGTTGGCGGGCTTCAGGTCGCGGTGGACGACGCCGTCGGCGTGGCTGGCGGCGAGCGCGTCGGCGATCTGCGCGGTGAGCAGGGAGGCGGCGACCGGGGTGAGCGGGCCGTTGTCGCGGAGGTAGCGGTGCAGGTCGGGGCCGTCGATCAGGTCCATCACGAGGGCGAGGAGGTCGCCCTCGACGACGAGGTCGCGGGTGCGCACGATGTTGGGGTGGGTCAGCCGCAACAGGACGGAGCGCTCCCGCAGGAACCGCATCACGACGTCCGCGTCGTTGGCCAGCTCCTCCTTGAGGACCTTGATCGCCACGGTCTCGCCGGGCCGGCCGGTCACGGCCGCCTCGGCGCCCGCCTCCTCGCGCTGGCGGGCACGCCAGACGGTGCCCGTGGCGCCGCGTCCGAGCGGCTCCTCAAGCAGGTACTTGCTGCCTACCGGCCGCACGTCATGCGCTCCCTGCTGGTCATGGTGGTTGATGGTTCTCGTCGGTGCTCGCGGTCCCCGGATGTCCCTCCGGAGTTTCCGGCCCACTCTAGGTCCTGTACGGAGTACCGCGCCTGTGGCCCCGATCGCGGAGGAAGACGTCCGCGCGGACGGGAAGGTTGCCGGGCGGGGTCCGGGCGGGGCCGGGAGAACCGGTCATGCGGCACTTTTGGGGCCACAGCAGACCTTTCAAGATCACTTACTGGTCACCGCCGGGCGTGTTGTCAGTGGCAGGTGCGAGGATGCCTCCAGCACGACTGTGGGTCGGGAGCCCCGCGGTGCGTGACGAACCTGTACCGGACGACGCGTCCGTGCCGGGTGGGGGGAATCACAGGGCGTTCCCCCTGCCGGGCACCACGCGCAGAAGGGACCGCTGACGGCGATGCAGATCCGGCTGACCGTCCTCGCGCCGCCCAGCGGCCAGACCCCGGCGCGCGCCTGCGATGTGCTGGTCACCGCCCCCGCGGGGACGGCCCTGGCCGCCGTCGCGTCCGGCCTGGCGATGGCCGTCGCCGGTCCCGACGGGTCCCTCGGCAGCGGCGCCGTGGTGCTCTTCGCCGGACGGGAGCGGCTGGACGCCCAGCGGTGCGCCCTCGGTGAACCGCCCCTGGTGGACGGGGCGGTGCTCTCGCTCCAGGCGCCCGGCGAGGGCGAGACGGCGGACGATCCCGTCCCCGCCCAGCTGCGGGTGATCGCCGGACCGGACGCGGGCGGGGTCCACCTGCTGCACGGCGGCACGATACGGATCGGCCGCTCGGCCGAGGCCGACGTCCCGCTGGACGACCCCGATGTGTCCCGGCTGCACTGCGAGGTCACCGTCGCGGACGACGGCCGGGTCACGGTGGCCGACCTGGGCTCCACCAACGGCACCTCGCTGGACGGGGCGGAGGTCCGCGACCGCCCGGTCCGGCTGAAGCCCGGCGCGCTGCTGCGCCTCGGCGAATCGACGCTCAGGCTCGCGTCGGGCGCGCGTACGCCGACGCTGCGGACGACCCCGGACGGCGAGGGCCACCTGCGGGTGGCCAAGGCCCCGGCCGAGCCCGTCCCCGACCCCGCGTACGACGGCCCGGACGCCCCCGCCGCCCCCGGCAGCGGCCCCGAGGGCCGGCCGGCCGGCCACGACCGCCCCGAAGCCGACGACGGGACCGGGGCCCGGCCGGGCTCGGCGGACGGGCACCCCGGCCGCTTCCCGGAGCAGGAGATGCCCCGGCGCGGCGGCATAGGCGCCTGGGCCCGCCGGTTCAAGGGCGGCAGATCCGAGCCCGTCCCCGCGAGCGCCCCCGAGGCGCCCGCCCCGCCCGCCCCCGACGCCACGTTCACCTCGCTGCCCACCGCCCCGGAGTGCACCTGGCCCGATCCGGCGGCCATCCTGCTGACCGCCCTCGGGCCGGGCCCCCGGCTCTGGGAGCGCGACCCCGCGCACCCGGAGGCGCTGGTGGTCCGGCTGGGCACGACCGACCGGGCCGACCTGCCCGCCGTGCCGGTGACCGTCGGGCTGCGGGAGGCCGGTTCGCTGGGGCTCGCCGGTCCCCCGGAGCGGCTGTCGGGGCTCGCCAGGTCCGCCGTGGCGCAGCTGGCCGCACTGCACTCCCCCACGGATCTGGAGATCGTGCTGATCAGCACGGACCGGTCGCGCACCGTCGAGGAGCGGCGCCGCGAGTGGGCCTGGCTGGGCTGGCTGCCCCATCTGCGGCCGATGCACGGCCAGGACTGCCGGCTGCTGCTGGCGTACGACCGCGACCAGGCCCTCGCCAGGACGGCCGAGCTGGTGCGGCGGCTGGACGACGGGCCGCTCGGCCCCGGCTGGGCGAGCCTGGATCCGGCGACGGTCGCCGAGGCGGTCGCGCGGTACGAGGGCCCGTTCACCGTGGTGATCGTGGACGGCGACCCGGGCTCGGCGGTGCTCCGGGAGAACACGGCACGGCTGGCCGCGGCCGGCGCTGCGGCGGGCATCCATCTGATCTGTCTGGCCCGGACCCCGGCCGCCACGCCCACCTCGCCGGTCGCCGCGACGTACGAGGCGGCGTGCCACGCGTCGATCGCCTTCCGCGAGTGCGGGGCGGTGGGGATGCTGAGCGGCGACGTGGCGACGGCGCTGCGGCTGCTGCGCACGGCGGGCGGACGCGCGGCCGGGCACGGCACGGTCGCGGCGGTGGACGCGGTGTCGGCGCACTGGGCGCAGCGGTTCGGCCGGGCGCTGGCCCCGCTGCGCGCGGAGGGCTCGGCCGCGCTGCCGGGCCGCCAGGCGCCCGTGGCGCTCCCGCCGTCCACGCGCCTCCTCGACGAGCTGGGCCTCGCCCGTGCCACCCCGGCGTCCCTGATGGCCCGCTGGGCGTCCACGGCGGACGACCAGCCGGGGGCGACGGTGCGCGGAGCGGGCGACGAGGCCCGTCCGGCGGCGCCGCGGGTGGGCGCCCAGCGGACGTCTCCGGAGTCCCTGGACTCCCCGGGTTCGGGGCGTTCCCGGTATCCGGGCCCCACCACGGGCGGCTCCGGCCGCACCCCGTATCCGAGCGCCGCCGAGCCGGACCCGAGGACCCCGAGGACACGGACGGGCACCGGCACGTCCTCCGGCGCCCCCGTCCCCCGCCCCGCCGTCTACGCCGGGCGGCCGGTCGTCGTGCTCGGGGCCGGGCCGCGGGGTCCGGTGAGTGTGGATCTCGCCGACGAGGGGCCGCACCTGCTCATCGAGGGCCCCGGCGGCAGCGGGCGTACGGAACTGCTGCGGGCCGTCGCCGCGTCGCTGGCGGCCGCCGCCCGGCCGGACCGGCTGGGCATCGTGCTGGTCGACGGGGCGGGCGGCGAGCGCGGCGAGAGCCTGCGCCCCTGCACCGAGCTGCCGCACGCGTTCACGCACCTGGTGGCCTCCGACCCGGTCAGGATGCGGGAGTTCGCGCAGGCGCTGGGCGGTGAGGTGAAGCGGCGCGCCGAGCTCCTGGGCGGGCTGGACTTCGCCGAGTGGCACAGCCGGCACGAGGCGGGGCGGATGTCCGCGCCCGTTCCGGCACAGAAGTCGGCGTCGGCCCAGGAGGCGGACCGGCGCGCGGCCGGCCCGCGCTCCCCCGGCGCGTCCGAGCAGCGGGGCGATATCGAGGCGCCGCTGAGCGGCACCCTGCGGCTGCGCCCGGCGGCCGGCCGGACCGTGGACCCGGGGCCGTCGCCGCTGCCCCGGCTGGTGGTGCTCGTGGACGACTTCGACGCGCTCATAGCCCCGGCGCTCGGCAGCCCGGGGCGGCCCGCCGCCGGTTCGGTCGTGCGGGCGCTGGAGGCGGTGGCCAGGGACGGCGGCCGGCTGGGCATCCACCTGGTCGCGACCTCGGCCCGCCCCGACCGTACGGAGGACACCGAGCTGGCCCGCGGGGCGCGGCTGCGCATCGTGCTCGACCCGCCCGCCGTGCCGCCCTCGCCGGACGAGCCGGCGCCGGGCCGGGGCCGGCTCGGGCATCCGGACGGGCGGGTGACGCCGTTCCAGGGCGGCCGGGTGACGGGCCGCATCCCGCGTACGGCGACGCTGCGGCCGACGGTCGTCCCGCTGGAGTGGGAGCGGATGGGCGATCCGCCGACCCGCCGCCCGGTCCGGGAGCTGGGCAACGGGCCGACGGACCTGGCGCTGCTCGCCAGCGCGCTGGAGCGGGCGGCCCGCTCGGTCAACGCGGAACCGCTCACGCCCCTGCACGTCTGACGGAACCGGGCCCGGCCACCGCGAAGCCCCGCACGCCCGACCGAGGTCCCGCACGCCCTCCCGAAGTCCCGCACGCCCGGACCGAGGTCCCGCACGCCCTCACGAAGTCCGACAGGCCCTACACCCCGCGTGCGGGGCCGCGCCACCCCCGTACCCCCCTCGGGGGACGCCGGCGGGCCCCGTACGGGAGGCCGGGCCGACCCCTGGGAACGGGCCGCGCCCTGAGCGGAACCCGAGTCATGCCGGAGCCACCCCTGAGCGGCACCGGAGCCCCACTCCCCCCTCATCCCCCAATGGCCGGATACCTGCACTGAGGGGACGTCACGAGCCCATCACGATCAAGGAGTTGGCCCCGAAGACGGTATTGCGGCGCCCGGTCACCGGGCGTAGGACTGTGCGCACACGACGACGTGACGCACGACCGGCAGCGCGGTTTTTCCGGACCGGTGCCGGTCACGGCGCACGCGCACAGAGAGACGGGGCAGGAATGGGCACAACCCTTCGGATGCGCAGGGCAGCCGTGGTGTTCGCCGCCATCGGCGCACTGGCCCTCACCGGTTGCAGCGACGACGGTGACGGCGGAGACAAAAAGACGGACGAAGGCGGCTCCACGACGGGCAAGGACTCCACACCGAGCGTCGTTCTACCGAAACTGGACGGCGAGAAGCTCTCTGTCGCCGCGGTCTGGACGGGTGCCGAACAGGCCAACTTCGTCAAGGTCCTCAAGGAGTTCGAGAAGCGGACCGGCGCAAAGGTGACGTTCGTCCCGGCGCAGGACCCGATCGTCAACTTCCTCGGTACGAAGATCGCGGGCGGGCAGCCGCCGGACGTCGCGGTGATCCCGCAGGTCGGGGCGATCCAGCAGGCCGTGGCGAAGAAGTGGGCCAAGCCGCTCGGTGACGAGGCGAAGGCCCAGCTCGGCAAGAACTACGCGAAGGTCTGGCAGGACCTCGGCGCGGTGGACGGCACCCAGTACGGCGTCTACTACAAGGCCGCCAACAAGTCGCTGGTCTGGTACAACACCGCGGTGTTCGAGAACGCGGGCGCGTCCGAGCCGAAGACCTGGAAGGACTTCCTGGCGACGGCCGAGACGGTGTCCGCGTCGGGCATCACCCCGGTCTCGGTCGGCGGCGCGGACGGCTGGACGCTCACCGACTGGTTCGAGAACGTCTACCTCTCCCAGGCGGGCCCGGAGAAGTACGACCAGCTGGCCCAGCACAAGATCAAGTGGACGGACCCGTCCGTCAAGGACGCGCTGACCACGCTGGCCCAGCTCTTCGGCAAGCCGTCCCTGATCGCGGGCGGCGCCGACGGCGCGCTCCAGACCGAGTTCCCGGCGTCGGTCACCCAGACCTTCACCGGGGGCGACCAGCCCAAGGCCGCCATGGTCTACGAGGCCGACTTCGTCGCCGTCAACATCGGGCAGACGAAGGCGAAGATCGGCACGGACGCCAAGGTCTTCCCGTTCCCCGCGGTCGGCGCCGAGTCGCCCGTGGTGACCGGTGGCGACGCGGCGATCGCGCTGAAGGACGGCAAGGGCGCCCAGGCGCTGCTGACCTGGCTGGCCTCCACCGAGGCCGCGAAGATCGCCGCCGAGCAGGGCGGGTTCATCTCGCCGAACAAGGCCCTGGACCCGGCCGCGTACCCGAACGAGGTGCAGCGCACGATGGCCCAGGCGCTGATCGCGGCCGGTGACGCCGTCCGGTTCGACATGTCCGACCAGACTCCGCAGTCGTTCGGCGGGACGCCCGGCAAGGGCGAGTGGAAGATCCTCCAGGACTTCCTGAAGAACCCGAAGGACATCGCCGGGACCCAGGCAGCGCTGGAGTCGGCGGCGGCCAAGGCGTACAAGAGCTGACGGCATGACGACAGCGGCAGCGGGGGGCGCCGACGAGGCGCCCCCCGCCGACAAGCAACCTCCAGGCGGGACTTCGGTACCCGCCCCCAGAAAGGCCGGGCCCGCCCCGTCCGGCTCCCCCGGCGCGCGGAGCGGACGGAGCGTAACGGGCACCCGCAGGGTGATCGCGGCGGTCTTCCTACTGCCCGCGCTGGTGCTGCTCGGGGCGCTCGTGGTGTACCCGATCGTGTACTCCGTCTACCGGTCGTTCTTCGACCAGGCGGGTACGGGCTTCGCCGGCATCGACAACTACAAGGCGCTGTTCACGGACGACACCATCCGTACGGCGGTCAAGAACAACGCGATCTGGGTGGTGTTCGCCCCGACCGTCGCCACCGCCCTCGGGCTGATCTTCGCGGTCCTCACCGAACGCATCCGCTGGGGCACGGCGTTCAAGCTGGTCGTCTTCATGCCGATGGCGATCTCGATGCTCGCCGCGGGCATCATCTTCCGGCTGGTGTACGACCAGGCGCCGGAGCGCGGGGTGGCCAACGCGGTGTGGGTGGGCGTGCACGACACGTTCGCCGAGTCGTCGGGCTTCCCCAAGGCGCATCCGCTGCCCGTCCACCCGCTGAAGGCGGCGGGCGGCGGGGCCTTCGTGACGAAGACTCCGGTACGGGCGGGAGAGCCGGTCCAGCTGCCCCTGGTCGGCGTCCTTCCGGCGAAGATGCCGGGTGACGCCAAGCCGGCCAGGGCACCCGGACCGGGGAACGAAGGGGAGATCACCGGCACCGCGTGGCTGGACTTCACCAAGGGCGGCGGGGGCAGACCCAATGTCATCGACGCCAAGGAGCTGGGGCTCAAGGGCATCAAGGTGGAGGCCGTCAAGGACGGCAAGGTGGTCGCCTCGGCCACGGCTGGCGCCGACGGTACGTTCACGCTGCCCGCGTCCGCGGACGGCGCCGAACTCCGGCTCCCGGCGTCCAACTTCAAGGAGCCGTACAACGGCGTGGAATGGCTCGGCCCGAGCCTCGTGACGCCCGGCATCATCGGGAGTTACGTCTGGATGTGGGCGGGCTTCGCCATGGTGCTGATCGCGGCGGGCCTCGCCGGTCTGCCACGTGAACTCCTCGAAGCGGCCCGGGTGGACGGGGCCAACGAGTGGCAGGTGTTCCGCCGGATCACCGTGCCGATGCTCGGCCCGGTCCTCGCGGTGGTGCTGGTCACGCTGATGATCAACGTGCTGAAGGTCTTCGACCTGGTGTTCATCATCGCGCCGGGCTCGTCCCAGGACGACGCGAACGTGCTGGCGCTCCAGCTCTACCGGTCCTCGTTCGGCACGGACGCGGACCTGGGGATCGGCAGCGCCATCGCCGTACTCCTGCTGCTGCTGGTGATCCCGGTGATGCTCTTCAACATCAGGCGGATACGGAAGGAGGGGCGCCGATGACGACTCCCTCGGCCACCACCGCCCCCGGCGGGCCGAACGGCGCCCCGGACATCGGCACGCTGAAGGCCCGGCGGTCGCGGGGCGCCCGGATCGCGGCGCGTGCGGGCGGCGGCGCGATGCGGGTCTTCCTGATCCTGGTGGGCCTGTTCTGGCTGATGCCGACCATCGGGCTGCTGCTGTCCTCGCTGCGCAGCCCGGAACGGATCGCGTCGACCGGCTGGTGGAAGATCTTCACCGCCCCGTCCGAGCTGACCTTCGACAACTACTCCCGGCTGCTGGACAATTCGACGTTCACCCACTCGCTGTTCAGCACGATCATGATCACCGTGCCCTCCACGGTCCTGGTGGTGGTGATCGGCTCGCTCGCCGGGTACGCGTTCGCCTGGATGGACTTCCCCGGCCGGGACTGGTGGTTCCTGCTGGTCGTGGGGTTGCTGGTGGTCCCGGTGCAGGTCGCGCTGATCCCCGTGTCGAAGCTGTTCGGCGAGATCGGGATCTTCGAGACGACGCTCGGGGTGATCCTGTTCCACACGGCCTTCGGGCTGCCCTTCGCGATCTTCCTGCTGCGCAACTTCTTCGCGGAGATCCCCCGGGAACTGCTGGAGGCGGCGCGGCTGGACGGGGCGGGTGAGATCCGCCTCTTCACCCGGGTCGTGATGCCGCTGGGCGGGCCGGCCATCGCCTCGCTCGGGATCTTCCAGTTCCTCTGGGTCTGGAACGACATGCTGGTCGCGCTGATCTTCGCGGACTCCGGGTCCCCGCCGATCACGGTGGCGCTCCAGCAGCAGGTGCGGCAGTTCGGCAACAACATCGACGTGCTGGCTCCCGGCGCCTTCATCTCGATGGTGATCCCGCTCGCCGTCTTCTTCGCCTTCCAGCGCCAGTTCGTCTCGGGCGTGATGGCGGGGGCGGTGAAATAACCGGCGGGACACACGCGCAGACGCGAGCAGGCGGGGCGGTCCGGCAGTCACGGACCGCCCCGCCCTGCCGCGTACGGGCCGTTGGCACCGCCGCGCACGGGCCGGGGCGCCCGGCATCCACCCGTGCGCCCCGAATTGCCCAAGGTTCACTTACTGTCCCGGGTAGTATGATAAGTGGGGCCTTTATCAGCCGCGCGGTCGACCACTCACCCGGGCCCGACGCGCCCGTCTCTTCGACCCTCGTACGTCTGCCCGCCCCCTGACCGTCCTGCGGAGCGCACCCCCAGTACGCTGTGTGCTCTCCCAGTACGCACAGTCCGAGAAAGAGTCCGTATGCCCCGGCTGAGTGTCATCATCCCCGTCCGTCGCGCCCGAGGCAGTCTGCGCGAGTGCCTGGAGTCGGTGCTCTCCCAGTCGTTCGCGGACATCGAGGTCATCGGGGTCGACGACGGTGCTCCGGACGGCTCCGGCCTGGTTCTGGACGAGTTCGCCGCGCGCGACAGCCGCGTACAGGCCGTGCACCTGGCGCCCGGCGCCGGCGCGCACGGACGGCGCAACGCCGGTGCCGAGCGGGCGACCGGGGACTACCTCCTCTTCCTGGAGGGCCACTACATCCACCTGCCCGGCGCGCTCCAGGCCATCGCCGACCGGCTGGAGGCCACCGGCGACCCGGACGCCCTGCTGTTCGGCCACCGCAAGCGCCCCTTCCGCGGCAAGACCCGCTCGACCAGGTCGCTGGAGAAGCTGGCCGCGATGCCCGAGGGACCGTTCACCCTCGCCGAGCGCCACGACCTCCTCGACATCGCCCCGGTGTCCTGGAACCGGGCGGTGCGCCGCACCCTCGCCGAGCGCGAGAGCCTGGTCTTCGGCCCCGGCCCGCACGGCGAGCGGATGTACGCGCTGGAGGCCGTCGCCGTCGCCGCTTCCGTCGCCACCCTGGACACGGCCTGCGTCGAGCACCGCACGCAGCGCCACCTGCCCGGCCTCGTGGACGACGCCGAGCCCTCGGTCGGCTCGACGCCGCTGGAGCTCGTCGACGCGTACGACGCGCTGATGACCTTCGTCGAGGCACGCCCGGCCCTGAAGCCGGTGCGCGGCCTCCTCTTCGACCGCGCGGTCCAGGAGCTGCTGTCCGCCTACCCGGGGGTGACCAGGCGCCGCCGCCAGTACGTGAGCGCGGTCGCCTCGTTCCACGGCGCCCACCGCCCGGACGGCTTCAAGTTCCCCGGCGGCGCCAAGGGCCTGCGCCCGCAGCTGATGGGCGGCGGGAAGTACGCCGCGCTCGGCGCCCTGGACACCGCGCTCGCCACCCGCCGCAACCTGCGCTCCGCGCCCACCACCGCGCGGGCGAAGGCGAAGAAGCAGTTCACCAAGCGCTACTACAAGGCGCAGCTCAAGCTCCCGCTCGACCCCAAGCTGGCCGTGTACGCCGCCTACTGGAACCGCGGCGTCAGCTGCAACCCCGAGGCGATCTACCGCAAGGCGAAGGAACTGGCACCGGACATCCACGGAGTGTGGGTGGTGTCGAAGAACCAGGTGGACTCGGTGCCCAAGGGCATCGACTACGTGGTGCCCGGGACCCGCCGCTACTGGTCGGTGCTGGCCCGCGCCACGTACTTCTTCAACAACGTCAACTTCCCCGACCACCTGGTCAAGCGCCCCGGCCAGATCCATGTGATGACCCATCACGGCACCCCGCTGAAGATCATGGGCATGGACCAGCAGAACTACCCGGCGGCCGCCCAGGGGCTCAACTTCGACCGGCTGCTCAAGCGCGTCGACCGCTGGGACTGGAGCGTCTCCGCCAACCCGCACTCCACCGAGGTGTGGTCCCGCGCCTACCCGAGCGCCGCGCGTGCGCTGGAGACGGGCTACCCGCGCAACGACGTCTTCGCGACGGCGACCGAGGAGCAGATCGCCAGGATCCGCGAGGACCTCGGCATCCGCCCCGGGCAGCGCGCCCTGCTGTACGCGCCGACCCACCGCGACTACGAGTCCGGCTTCACCAACCGCCTGGACCTGGACGAGTTCTGCGCGGAGGTGGGCCCCGACACCGTGGTCCTCATGCGCGCCCACTACTTCTACGGCGGGGCGGGCCTGCCCGAGAACGCGTCGGTCATCGATGTCTCCACGTACCCGCGCGTCGAGGACCTGTGCCTGGCGGCGGACGCGCTGATCACGGACTACTCGTCGGTGATGTTCGACTACGCCCACCTCGGCCGCCCGATCGTCGTCCACGCCCCGGACTGGGAGACGTACCGCACGGTGCGCGGTGTCGTCTTCGACCTGCTGTCCGGGCAGCCGGGCGAGACGCCGGGCGCCGTGGCCACGACCACCGAGGAGCTGGCGGCGGCCTTCACCGACGGCAGCTGGGACAGCCCGGAGAACGAGGCGCTGCTCAAGGCGTTCAAGGAGCGGTTCTGCCCGTACGACGACGGCCGCGCCTCCGAGCGCGTCGTGCGCCGCGTCCTGCTGGGCGAGGAGCCGCCGGCCGCCGGGACCGTCTGAGTTTGTACGACGCCGAAGGGCCCGCCGCCGGAACGTTCCGGTGGCGGGCCCTTCGGCGTCGTACGGACTCAGCCCTGTTGACCGGCCATGACCGTGACGAGGCCGACCACCACGAGCAGCGAGCCGCCCCAGGTCCACAGCGAGGTCCGCTCGTGCAGCACGGTCGCCCCGGCGAGCACGATCAGCAGGTAGCCGAGCGCGTTGAAGGGGTACGCGACGGAGAGCGGCACCTTGGCCAGTGTCGTCATCCAGGCGAGCGCGGACACCGCGAAGACCACCAGGCCGAGCACGACCCAGGGGCTGCCGGCGGCGCGCAGGGCGACGGAGCCGCCGTCCCGCCCGGCGGCGGCAGCGGCGCCCTTCATCCCGTGCTTGAGCATGATCTGGCCGCCCGCCGACGAGAACACGGCGAACAGGAGCAGCAGCACACTGGGGAGGGTCAAGGCCTTGCTCCTGACTGCGGGGGCGGGGGGCTCGGGCGCCGGGACCGCGGCGGGCCCGGGGCGGGGTGCCTCAGACACCGACCCGGTCGGCGGGGACGTACTGTCGGTTGAGGATGTCCTGTACATCGACGTGCTCTCCAGCGATGATCGTCTCGGCCGCATGCGGGGTGAGCAGTGCGACGTGCTGATAGCCGAACAGCGTCGGCCTGATGCGGGTCAGCAGCCGCGACATCCCGCCGAGCACCGCGGCGAGCGGTCCCCGGCCGAGCAGCGACCAGAACGGCGCCCCGGTGGACGCGAGGTCCAGGACGTCGTATCCGGCGGCGCGCACGGTACGGCGCAGGCTGGCCCGGGTGAAGAAGCGCAGATGCGTTTCGTCGAGGATGCCCCGGCGGTCGTAGCCGAAGGCCCCGACGGCGACCCGCAGCCGGGAGTACCAGTGGCTGAAGTTGGGCACGGACAGCAGCACCCGGCCGCCGGGCCGCAGCACGCCCGCGACCTCGGCGAGGACGCGTTCGGGGCGGGAGAGGTGCTCGATGACGTCCCCGGCCACCACGTAGTCGAAGCCGGTGCCGATGTCCGCGGGCAGCCCCTCCTCCAGGTTGGCGAGGTGGAAGTGGGTGCACCTCTCGCGCACGCCCGGCACCTCGACGTAGTCCACGCCGGTCACCTCGTGGCCCAGGGACTCCAGGCGTTCGGCGAACAGGCCGCCGGAGCAGCCGAGATCGAGGACCCGGCCGGGCGGCAGCCGGCGCATCTTCTCCAGGATGACGGCGTGCGAGGAGCCGTCGCCCTCCTTGAAGGCGTAGTCGACGGGCTTGGGGATCCAGGGGCAGGTCCCGAACCCCTTGACGGCCAGCCGGTATTCGAGGACGTCCTTGACGACGTCCTTGGCGTACTTCATGCCGTTGACGTAGCAGATCTCGTCGCCGTAGTACGTGGGCACCGGGATCTCCTTGATCCGCATGCCCGCGTTCAGCAGCTGGACGATGATCTGGGTGTCGAAGTCGAAGGCGTCGGTGTTCCGGTCGATCGGCAGCTGCTTCAGGGCGGCGACGCTGTAGGCGCGGTATCCGGAGTGGAATTCGGTCAGTCCGGAGCCGAGCAGGCCGTTCTCCAGCCGGGTGAGGACGCGGTTGCCGAGCCACTTGTACATCGGCATGCCGCCCTTGAGGGCGCTGCCCGACGTCATCATCCGTGACCCGAACACGGCTTCGCACTCGCCGCGTTCGATGGGGGCGACCATCTCGGGGAGGAGTTCGGGGGCGTACTGTCCGTCGCCGTGCAGCAGCACGACGATGTCCAGTCCGTGCTCGGCCGCCAGGGCGTATCCGGCCTTCTGGTTGCCGCCGTAGCCGAGGTTCTTGGTGTGCCGCATCACCACGGTCCGCGGCATTCCCTCGGCCTGCGACCAGCGGCAGCCCGCGGTGAAGGTCGCGTCGTGGCTCGCGTCGTCGAGGATGAGGACCTCGTCGATCCTCGACCGGAAGTCCTCCGGAATCCGGTCGAGGGTCTTCTCCAGCGTTGTCTCCGCGTTGTACGCGACCACCAGGATGCCGATCCTGGGACTCGGGCTTTCCTTCACGGGGCGTTCTCCAGTTGCGCTCGGGGGGCGGTTTCGGTCGACGGATGGGCAGGGCCGGCGGCCGCGAGGACCCGGCGCAGACCGGTGGCGAGCCCGGCCGCCAGTACGAGCCAGCCGGCGGCGCCCAGGTACAGCACGGGCTCGCTCCAGCGCACGGCGGAGCGCCCGCTGTAGCCGAGTACGGCGACCAGGCCGACGACCGCGCTGTACGTGAACCCCTCGGCCGCGCCGAGTACGAACATCCCGGCGGCCGCCCAGGTCAGGTACTGGAGGCCGGAGGCGGTGGACAGGAGCAGCAGCAGGCCCAGGGTGAGGGCGACGACACCGGGGAGCTGGGCGGGCCGCAGCCAGGCGAGCCGGATTCCGGCGGCCACACAGACGAGTACGACGAGGAAGTGGCCGCCGCCCTGCATGAAGGTGATGACGGACTCGGGCAGCCCGATGACGTCCGCGAACCGTACGAGGCCCCACAGCCGGTAGCTGCCGCCCGCGTACTCCAGGACGTTGCGCTCCAGGTCCAGTGGCACGGTCACCAGGGCCGGCCCCCACACGAGCGCGCCGAGCCCCGCGAAGCCGGCGGCGAAGCGGACCAGGACCGGGCGCCCGCCGCGCAGCGCGGCCACGAACAGGGCGGGGATCACCACCACCGGGATGAACTTGACGCTGATCGAGAGCGCCGCGGCCACGCCCGCGGCGAGCGGCGCCTTCCGGTCGGCCAGCAGGTGGGCCGCGGCCAGGGCGAAGGCGATGGCGACCGCGTCGGTGTTGCCGTGGTAGCCGGAGGTGGCGATGAGCACCGGGCTGACGGCGACGCCGATGCCGCAGAGCATCGCGGTGCGCGGGGCGGCCCGGCGGCGGACGATCTCGAACACGAGGAGCGCGCAGCAGAAGTCGGCGGCCGACGCGGGGATCCTGATCAGGGTGGAGAAGGAGAAGCCGAGGCCGGTGAGGCTGTCCAGCCCCATCAGCATCCAGCCGGCCAGCGGTGGGTGGTTGTAGACGGGCAGGCCGGGAAGCGGGTGCTCGTAGATGCGGACGGGGCCGTACACGGTGATGGCCTCGGCGAACCCCCGGAAGATGCGCACGTCGGCCGGGCCGGGCGAGTTGGCCGCGATGATCATGCGGGCGATGAGGCCGGCGGCCGCCGCGAGGAGTACGGCGGCTCCGGCCCGCCGTACGTCCCTTTCGCCCCACATTCGGATACCCATGAAAGCAGAACGTAGCAAGGAGGCGACGCTAAGCAACGCACCGAACCGTCACCGTCGCGTAAACCCCCCGCCCCGGACACACCCGTGCCCGGCCGGTGGCGGTACCGGCCGGGCACGGGAGGGGCGGTGGGCCCCAGGGGTGTCGGCTACAGCATGCGGTCGACCACGCGGGCGGACGCCCGGCCGTCGTCGAGGTCGCAGAAGTCGTGCCGGAACTGCTCGTACGCCTTGGCGTGTCCCGCGATGGCCCGCTCCGGGTCCCGCAGCGCCTCGATCAGGTCGTCGGAGCCCGGGATCAGGGGTCCGGGCGCCCGGGACTCGAAGTCGAAGCTGAATCCGCGCAGCGTGTCGCGGTAGTGCTCCAGGTCGTAGGTGTGGAAGAGCATCGGCCGCCCGGTCTGGGCGAAGTCGAACATCAGCGAGGAGTAGTCGGTGACCAGGGCGTCGCTGATGAGCATGAGTTCACCGACGTCGGGGTAGCGGGAGACGTCGCGGACGAAGCCGGTGCCGCTGTCCGGGAGCCGGTCGGTGACCATGTAGTGACGGCGCACCAGAAGCACGGTGTCGTCGCCGAGTTCGCGTTCGGCGGCGGCCAGGTCGAGCTGGAGGCCGAGCGAGTAGCGGCCGCCGCCCAGGCGCTGGTCCTCGCGCCAGGTCGGCGCGTACAGGACGACGCGCTTGCCGGCCGGGATGCCGAGCTTCTCCCGTACCGCCGCGGCGACCTTGGCGCGGTCGGGGGCGTGGAAGATGTCGTTGCGCGGGTAGCCGCACTCCAGGACCTCGCCCTCGAAGCCGAACGAACGGCGCAGGACGGGTGTGGAGTACGTGTTCGGCGAGACCAGGAAGCTCCACTGCCTGGCCCGCTCGGCGAGGGTGGCGATGTAGGCGGCGTTCGCCTGGGCGGTGCCCGCGAGTTCGAGGCCGATGCGCTTGAGCGGGGTGCCGTGCCAGGTCTGGACGACGGTCTGGTCCTCGCGCCGCTCGAACCACTCGGGCAGCTGCGTGTTGGTGACGATGTAGCGGCTGCGGGCCAGCGCCTCGTGCCAGGCGACCGAGCCGTGCTCGACGGCGGTGGCGCCCTCGGGGATGATGGCCTGCTGGTCGCGGACGACCCAGAGGTGCTCCACCTCGGTGCCCCGGCGCACCAGCTCCTCGTAGACGGCGCGCGGCGAGTCGGAGAACTGGCGGCCGTCGAAGGTGCTGTAGAGGGCGGCGGCGCGCACCGGTTCGGTGCGCTGGGCCGCGTAGGCCTCGCTCAGCAGGCGCTTGGCGCGCGGGCCGCGTTCGGCGGCGCCGAGCACGGAGCCGGAGACGACGAGGAGCTGGTCGCCGAAGCGCCGTTCCAGGGTGTAGTCGCGGCCGGAGAGGTGGCGGGTGACGGGCAGGGTGTGGAAGGCCGAGGCGGGGATGCGCAGCGCGCGGTCGCGGCTCTCGTCGGCGGCGCCCCTGTCCCGGAGGAAGAAGTACCAGTTGCCCTCGCCCAGCGGCAGCGCGCCGCCCGGTCCCTCGACGGCGTCGGGCCGCAGTTCGGCGCGGAAGCGGCGCGCGTCCTCGGGTCCGGTGAACTCGACCGGGAAGATCTGCTCCTCGCGGTGGCTGCTGTTCTGCGCGACCAGCTCGACCGGGTGCTCCGGGTCCTCGGGGTAGGTGCCCTCCAGGAACAGCCGGCCGTCGTCCGTCCAGCTCGCCAGTTCGACGGCGGGCTGCACGGGGCGGTCGCTGATCACCAGGTTGCCGCGCGCGCTGGCGAAGAAGGCCAGCTCGCCGGCCCCGCCGCCGGAGGAGTCGGCGAGGGGGTAGCGGCCGGGCGGCACCGCGCCCGGTGTGTCGAGCGACGCCTTCAGGCCGCCCGGGCCGGTCAGGTGGACGCTGTACGCCACGCTCCTGGGCGCGTCGTCCTCCGTGGGGCGGGCCTCCTCGATCGCGGAGAGCCGGAGTTCGGCGGTGAAGCGGCTCCAGCCGGCGGCGGGGCCGCCGCCTCCGCTCACGGTGACCGGGGCCTCGTACGTGGCCTTGGTGGCGCCGTGCGTCAGACGCAGCGTCAGTTCGCCCTTGACGAGGCGGGACCGGACCACGCCGGTGACCCGGACGGTGCCGGCCGTGTCGCCCGCGTCGTGCGACTCGAACCGGGCGTCGACCCGCTCGGCGTGCACCACCAGCTTGTCGCCCTCGAAGGCGGGCACGATGCGGTGGTCGCCGTCGGGGCGGTGGACGGGCGGCGCGACGGATGCCTCCCGGACGGACGGGTAGGCGCGGCGCAGCAGGCCGTTCCTGGCGATGCCGACCTCGAACTGCCAGGTGAGCTGCTTGGGGCCGCCGTCGCCCCGGATGCGGAGCTTGGAGGCGTCGACGGAGGTCTCGAAGCCGGACCGGTGGTAGTCGTGCAGGCTCTGGCGGGCGCGGGCGGTGGCCTCGGGCTCGTCGACCCGGCGCAGCCGCAGCGGGACGACGTTGCGCCGGCCGGCGCGGAGCCAGCCGATCCGGAACTCGCTGGGCCCGGAGGTGACGGGCAGGTTGCGGACGTACGCGTAGCCCTTGAGGTGCAGCTTGCCGTCGCGCCACTGGGCGTCGCGCAGCCGGGCGGCGAGCGGCAGGTCGCGGTCGGCGACGCGCAGCACCGGGGCGGGCACGGGCCGGGTGAGGACGGGGTAGTTGGCCTGGCGCCGGCGCACACCGCTGACCTCGAAGGCGCCGGGTTCGCGCTTTTCCTGGATCAGCAGCGCCAGCAGCTCGTCCATGCGGTGCTCGCGCACCAGGTACCACATCACGCGCAGGCGCAGCGGAAGCCCGTCGAGCACCGAGGGGTCGACCTGGTCCAGGAACTTGTTGGTGTACGTGAGGAACGCGGCGCGGTATTCCTCGTCGCCGTCGGGCAGGACCTCCATGAAGTACCAGAGGTCGTTGGCCAGCGCGTGGTCCTCGTAGTGGTTCTTGTCGGCGGGCGTGCGGTTCTGGGCCAGGAACGTCGAGACGCCCTGCACGTGCGCGACGCGGTCGCGGACGCCCCGGACGACGGCCCGGCTGGTGGTGATCGAGCCGGGGCGGTCGCGCCAGTGGTAGACGGGGTCCTTGATGATGTCGACCGACTTGGCCAGGAAGTGCGCGGGCAGCACGACGGGGATGTCCTCGTACAGCGCGCCGACCGGGAAGGCGAACTCGTTCTTGTCCCAGAAGGAGCGCCGGAAGACCTTGTTGCAGGCGATGCGGTCGCCGAGGAGGTCCAGGTCGCGGGAGACGTGGGTCTTCAGCCGGGTGGTGGCCATCGGCTTGCGGAACATCGGCGACTGCTGGAGCTTGCCGCCGCCCCGCAGGCGCAGCACGTTGCCGGACGCGAGGTCCGAGCCGGTCTCCTCCAGGGCGCCGACGAGCAGTTCGTACGCGTTCGGCGGGATCACGTCGTCGCTGTCGACGAAGGCCAGGTAGCGGCTCTCCGGGTCGCAGTTGCGGACACCGGTGTTACGGGCGTGCCCGAGTCCGCCGTTCTTCTGGCTGACCAGCTTGAAGCGGTCGTCCCGCGCGGCGAATTCGGCGGCCAGAGCGGCACTGCCGTCGGTGGACCCGTCGTCGACCATCACCACCTCGAGGTCGGTCATGGTCTGCTCCGCGAGGGACTTCAGGCAGTCCGTCAGGAAGAGTTCCACGTTGTAGACGGGGACAACGACACTGAGCCGTGGCGGCATGTTGAGCACGTCCGTTCATCAAGGGCCTGGCTATCCGTAGGGCTCAACCGTATGGACGGTCGGGGGTCACCGGTTACGGTCCCGAACGAGTGACTACGCCTGCACCGTGCTCGCCTGCCCGGGGCTTCACCCGGGCGGTCCTGGTGCACGGTGAACGCGTGCTCCGGAAGGCCCGGTGGGCGGCCCGCCCACCAGACTAACCGATGGAAGGGTGACCCCTACAAGCACGCTTGGACACATGATCGAAGCGTCACACGGCGGGGTCCGCCCGGTGTGTGAGGGCGGCCACGGCGGAGGCGGCGAGGTCGTCCAGATACCCCGCCGGCAGCTCGCCCCGGACCACCGCGAGCCGCCAGTAGAGCGGGCCGACGATCAGGTCGAGGGCGCGGTCGGGGTCGCTGTCCGGCGGCAGCTCGCCGCGTGCGACGGCGTCCCGGACGACCACGGCTGCGACGCCCTGCTGGGGGTCGAGCAGGGCGGCCTTGATGGCATCGGAGATCTCCGGGTTCCGGGCCGCCTCGACCAGCAGGTCCGGGATGACCTGGGAGGCCAGCGGGTGGCGCAGGGCGTACGCGGCCAGTTCGAGCACGGCGCGCACGTCCCCGTACAGCGAGCCGGTGGCCGGGGCGGGCATGCCCTGTGCGGCGACGGCGGAGACCAGGTCCAGGACCAGGTGCAGCTTGGACTTCCAGCGCCGGTAGACCGCGGTCTTGCCGACGCCCGCCCGCCGCGCGATGCCCTCGATGGACATCCGCGCGAAGCCGACCGCCGCCAGCTCCGCGAACACCGCGCTGCGGATGGCGTCGGTCACGTCCTCGCGCAGGACGGCGGCTCCCGCCGGGGCTCGGCGGCGGCTTCCGGGGTCGGTGGTCATGGCCGAATCATAGTCCGCGACGACGAAACGGTTGCGTTCCGGCGTCGGACCGTCCTACCCTCGGCGTAGCGACGATACGGTCCCGTCCCGTCGCCGAGCGGTCCTTTCCTGGCCACGCGGCCTGGCTCGCGGGCCCTGCGGTGCCGGTTCCCTCTTCGCCGTCCCGCCCTACCCGCTTCCCTGCCTTGACCTGCCCGCACCCCCGCACCCCGCACCCCCGCACCCCCGCACCCCGCATCCCCGCTTCTCCGCTTCCTCCGCCTCCCGTCGAAAGCGATCGTGGTGAGCCAGACAACAGCCCAGGCCCCGGCGGACGCCCCGCCGCCCGCCTCCCCGCCCCTGCACGAACCGCCGGTGTACGAACCGCCCGTGTACGGATCGGGCGAGCTGGCGGCCCTCGCCGCACGGCACGGGCTGACCGTGAGCGGAGCGCGGCCGTCCCTGCCGGCGTACGTACGGCAGCTGTGGGGGCGGCGGCACTTCATCACGGCCTTCGCCACCGCCAAGCTCACCGCCCAGTACAGCCAGGCGAAGCTCGGCCAGATCTGGCAGATCATGACCCCGCTGCTCAACGCGACGGTCTACTACTTCATCTTCGGCATCCTGATGAAGACCAAGCACGGCGTGCCGGACTACGTCCCGTTCCTGGTCACGGGCGTCTTCATCTGGACCTTCACCAGCTCCTCGATCACCGCGGGCACCCGTGCCATCAGCGGCAACCTCGGGCTGGTCCGGGCGCTGCACTTCCCGCGCGCCTCGCTGCCCATCGCGCTCGCCCTGCAACAGCTCCAGCAACTGCTCTTCTCGCTGGGCGCGCTGACCCTGATCCTGCTGGCCTTCGGCCAGTACCCGCGCCCGTCCTGGCTGCTCGCGGTGCCCGCCCTGGCCCTCCAGGCCGTCTTCAACACGGGCGTCTCGATGGTCGTGGCCCGCCTGGCCGCGCGCACGCCGGACATCGCCCAGCTCACCCCGTTCATCCTGCGCACCTGGATGTACGCGTCGGGCGTGATGTGGAGCATGGACACGATGCTGCGGGGCAACAGCGTCCCGCACGTGGTGAAGCTCGCCCTGGAACTCAACCCGGCGGCCGTCTTCATCGACCTCATGCGGTTCGCGCTCATCGACAGCTTCGGCGCGGGCCAACTGCCCCCGCACGTATGGGCCGTCGCGGCGGGCTGGGCACTGATCTGCGGAGTGGGCGGCTTCATCTACTTCTGGAAGGCCGAGGAGAGTTACGGACGTGGCTGAGCACACGGATTCCGCGGTGCCGACGGTCGTCGTCGACGACGTCCACATCACGTACAAGGTCAACGGCGCCCGCGCCGGCAGGGGCAGCGCCACCTCCGCCCTGAGCCGCATCGCCTCGCGCCGCAAGAGCCCGGGGGTGCGCGAGGTGCATGCCGTGAAGGGCGTCAGCTTCGCCGCGTACAAGGGCGAGGCGATCGGGCTGATCGGCTCCAACGGCTCGGGGAAGTCCACCCTGCTGAAGGCCATCGCCGGACTGCTGCCCGCCACGAAGGGCCGCGTCCACACGCACGGACAGCCCTCGCTGCTCGGGGTGAACGCGGCACTGATGAACGACCTGACCGGTGAACGCAACGTCGTGCTCGGCGGCCTCGCGATGGGCATGACCCGCGCGGAGATCCGCGAGCGCTACGAGGAGATCGTCGACTTCTCCGGTATCAACGAGAAGGGCGACTTCATCACGCTGCCGATGCGCACGTACTCCTCCGGCATGGGCGCCCGCCTGCGCTTCTCGATCGCCGCCGCGAAGAACCACGACGTCCTGCTGATCGACGAGGCCCTGTCGACGGGCGACGCGAAGTTCCAGCGCCGCAGCAAGGACCGGATCATCGAACTCCGCCGTCTGGCCGGCACGGTGTTCCTGGTCAGCCACAACAACAAGTCGATCACCGAAACCTGCGACCGGGCCCTCTGGCTGGAGGCCGGCACGCTACGCATGGACGGCCCGGCGAAGGAAGTGGTGGCAGCCTACGAAAAGTCCACCCGCCCCGACCGACGAACCAAGTGAGCCCACCCGGCCCACCCACCTGAGACCAACCCAACCCGCCCGACACGTGAGGACGTCCTTCAAGCCGGTCCAGCGCTTGAGGACGTCCTTCAAGCCGGTCCAGCGCTTGAGGACGTCCTTCGAGCCGTCCGGCGCTTGAGGACAAGGCCCCGGCCAGAAACCGCGACAACGCTTCCAAGCCCGCCCGACCACCCCCAGCCCGTCCGGCGCTTGAGGACATCTTTCAAGCCCGTCCGGCGCTTGAGGACACTTTTCAAGCCCGTCCGGCGCTTGAGGACGTCCTTCAGCCCGTCCGGCGCTTGAGGACAAAGCCCGAGCCGCAATCACCGCGCCCCCACCCAAGCCCGTCCGGCAAGGACAAGGCGGCTGCCGGGACGCCCCGGCAGCCGCCTCACCTCACCGCCACACCACGCCTACACGTGCGTACGCAGCAACGTCCGCATCGTCCGCATGGCCACCGACAGGTTCGCCAGGTCGAACGCGTCCGACCCCTGGATCTCCTCCAGCGTGGACCGCGACCGCGCCAGGATCGCCGCGTTCTTCTCCTCCCACGCCTCGAACCGCTCCTGCGGCGAGGACGCCCCGTCGCCCACGCTCAGCACATCGCCCGTGAGCGCCGCGTGCGCCGCGTACAGGTCCTCACGGATGGACGCACGGGCCATGGACTGCCAGCGGTCGGCCCGCGGCAGCTCGATGATCCGGTCCATCAGCTGGGTGATCCCCAGCCGGTCCGCGAGGTCGTAGTACACCTCGGCGACGGCCAGCGGATCCTTGCCCGTACGGTCGGCGATCGCCACGATGTCGAGCGCCGGGAAGGCGGACGAGAAGCCGGCGACGCGCTGCGCCAGCTCGTCCGGGACGCCCGCCTCGGTGAGCTCGTCGAGGATGCCCTGGTACCACTCCTGGTCGGCACCCTTCAGCATCTTGGGCAGCCCGGCCCACACCTGCTCGACGCCGTCGCGGAAGAAGTCGACCGTCTCGGAGATGGCGAGCGGCTGCGGCCGGTTGCCGAGCAGCCAGCGCGAACCCCGCTCGACGAGCCGGCGCGAGTGCAGCCGGATACGGGTCTGCACAGCGGCGGCGACCTTGTTGTCGAGGGCCTCGACGGCGTCCCACACCTGGCTGAGCCCGAAGATCTCGCGGGCCGCGAACTGCGCCCGCACGATCTCCTCGATCGAGGCACCGGTCTCTTCCCGCAGCCGGTGCAGGAAGGTCGAACCACCGCTGTTGACCGTGTCGTTGACGAGGACCGTGGTGATGATCTCGCGCCGCAGCGCGTGGGCGTCGACCGCCTCGGCGTAACGCTCGCGCAGCTGCTGCGGGAAGTAGGCGTGCAGCAGCTTCTGCAGGTGCGGGTCGTCCGGCAGGCTGGTCCCGATCAGCTCCTGCGCCGCCGTGATCTTCGTGTACGCGAGCAGCACGGCCAGCTCGGGCTGGCTGAGCCCCTTGCCGGCGGCCAGCAGTTCACGGATCTGCCGGTCGGTGGGCAGGAACTCAAGGGCCCGGTCGAGATACCCGTCGCGGCCCAGCCGGCGCATGAACCGCTGGTGGGCGTGGAGCAGCGAGGGTGCCTGGGTGACGGCGTTGGCCAGGGCGGTGTTCTGCGCGTAGTTGTTGCGCAGCACCAGGTGGCCGATCTCGTCGGTCATCTCGGCGAGCAGCTTGTTGCGCTGCTTGACGGTCATGTCGCCGTCCCGGACGAGGCCGTTGAGCAGGATCTTGATGTTCACCTCGTGGTCGGAGGTGTCCACACCGGCGCTGTTGTCGATCGCGTCGGTGTTGATCCGGCCGCCGCCCCGGGAGAACTCGATCCGGCCGAGCTGGGTGGCACCGAGGTTGCCGCCCTCGCCGACGACCTTGGCGCGCAGGTCGGCGCCGTTGACGCGGATCGCGTCGTTGGCCTTGTCGCCGACGTCCGCGTTCGATTCGGCGGAGGACTTGATGTACGTGCCGATGCCGCCGTTCCACGCCAGGTCGACGGGGGCCTTGAGGATGGTCTGCATCAGCTCGGCGGGCGTCATCTTGATGACCCCCGGCTCGATGCCGAGCGCCTCGCGCATGTGGGCGTTGACCGGGATGGACTTGGCGCTGCGCGGGTGGACGCCGCCGCCCGCGGAGATCAGTTCCTTGTCGTAGTCGGCCCAGGAGCTGCGCGGCAGGTCGAAGAGGCGGCGCCGCTCGGCGTAGGAGGTCGCGGCGTCCGGGGTCGGGTCGATGAAGATGTGCCGGTGGTCGAAGGCGGCGACGAGCCGGATGTGCTCGGAGAGCAGCATCCCGTTGCCGAAGACGTCGCCCGACATGTCGCCGACGCCGACGACGGTGAAGTCCTCGGTCTGGGTGTCGTGCCCGAGTTCCCGGAAGTGCCGCTTGACGGACTCCCAGGCGCCGCGGGCGGTGATGCCCATGCCCTTGTGGTCGTAACCCGCGGACCCGCCGGAGGCGAACGCGTCACCGAGCCAGAAGCCGTAGTCGACGGCGACCTCGTTGGCGATGTCGGAGAACTTCGCGGTGCCCTTGTCGGCGGCGACCACGAGGTAGGTGTCGTCCTCGTCGTGCCGGACGACGTCCTTGGGCGGCACGACCTCGCCGGCCACCAGGTTGTCCGTGATGTCGAGCAGCGCGGAGATGAAGGTGCGGTAGGCGGCGACGCCCTCGGCCATCCAGGCGTCCCGGTCCACGGAGGGGTCGGGAAGCTGCTTGGCGACGAAGCCGCCCTTGGCGCCGACCGGCACGATGACGGTGTTCTTCACCATCTGCGCCTTGACCAGGCCGAGGATCTCGGTACGGAAGTCCTCGCGCCGGTCCGACCAGCGCAGTCCGCCGCGGGCGACCTTGCCGAAGCGCAGGTGGACGCCCTCCACGCGCGGCGAGTAGACCCAGATCTCGAACGCCGGGCGGGGCGCGGGCAGGTCCGGGATGGACTGCGGGTCGAACTTCATCGACACGTACGCGTGCGGCCCGCCGTCGTCCCCGCGCTGGAAGAAGTTGGTGCGCAGGGTCGCCTTGATGACGGTGAGGAAGGACCGCAGGATGCGGTCCTCGTCCAGCGAGGCGACCTGGTCGAGGGCGCCGTCGAGCTCTTCGAGGAGCCCGTCGATCAGCTCGGTGCCCGCGCTCTGGCGCCCCGGGGACATCCGGGCCTCGAAGAGCGAGACCAGCAGCCGGGTGGTGTGGACGTTGTTCTGGAGGGTGGACTCCATGTAGTCCTGGCTGAACGTGGAACCGGCCTGGCGCAGGTACTTCGCGTAGGCACGCAGCACCACGGCCTGCCGCCAGTCGAGACCGGCGCCCAGCACCAGCGCGTTGAAGCCGTCGTTCTCCGCCTCGCCGGTCCAGACGGCGGCGAAGGCCTCCTGGAACCGCTCGCGGGCGCCGTCGGCCAGGTAGCCGGCGCTGCCCGTGCCCTGCGGCATCCGCAAACCGAAGTCGTAGATCCACGCGTGTGTACGGTCGGCGCAGCGCAGCTCGTACGGGCGCTCGTCCACGACCTCGACGCCGAGCCGCTGGAGGGCGGGCAGGACGGCGGACAGCGAGACCTGCTCGCCGGTGCGGTAGATCTTGAAGCGGCGCTCGCCGGGGGCGGCGCCGACCGGCTCGTACAGGCTGAGGGAGAAGTTCCGCTCGCTGTCCTTGAGGGCTTCGAGGTGGACCAGGTCGGCGACGGCGGCGCGCGCCGAGTGGTCGGCCTTGTAGCCCTCGGGGAACGAGTGCCCGTACAGGCGCAGCAGTTCGGCGGCGCGCTCCTCGCCGCACTCGGCGTTCAGCGCCTCCTGGAAGCCGTCGGCCCAGGAACGGGCGGCCTCCACCAGGCGGGCCTCGATGCGGTCGGCCTCGGCGTCGGTGAGGCTCGGCAGCTCGCTGCCCTGGGCGACCCGGACGACGAAGTGCAGCCGGGACAGGATCGACTCGGTGTTCCAGGCGGTGAAGTCGACGCTGGTGCCGTTCAGCTCCTCCTTGAGGATGTCGATCAGCCGCAGCCGCACACCGGTGGTGTAGCGGTCGCGCGGCAGGTAGACGATCGCGGAGTAGTAGCGGCCGTACTCGTCCTGGCGCAGGTAGAGCCGCAGCCGGCGGCGCTCCTGGAGGTAGAGCACCGAGGTGACGACCGAACGCAGCTGGTCGACGGGCGTCTGGAACAGCTCGTCGCGCGGGTAGGTCTCCAGGATCTGGAGCAGGTCGCGGCCGTCGTGGCTGTTGGGCGTGAAGCCCGCGCCGTCCAGCACCTCGGCGACCTTGCGGCGGACGACGGGGACCCGGCGCACGGACTCGGTGTAGGCGGCGGACGAGAACAGGCCGAGGAAGCGGCGCTCACCGATGACGTTGCCCTCGGCGTCGAACTTCTTCACGCCGACGTAGTCGAGGTAGCCGGGGCGGTGCACGGTCGCCCGGCTGTTGGCCTTCGTCAGGACGAGCAGCTTGTGCTCGCGGGCCTTGGCGCGGGCGTCGGCGGGCAGCCGGTCGAAGGAGGGGCTGACCGGGTGCGCCTCGTCCTCGGTGTGGTGCGGGTCCGAGCGCAGGATGCCGAGGCCGGTGCCGGGGACGGCGGCCAGGGCGTCGTCGTCCTTCAGCTCGTACTCGCGGTAGCCGAGGAAGGTGAAGTGGTCGGCGGCGAGCCAGCGCAGCAGTTCCCTGGCCTCGTTGATCTCGTCGTCGGCGAGGTCGTCGAGCGGCTCGCCGGGCAGGTCGTCGGCGATGCGCAGCGCCGCGTCCCGCATCTTCTCCCAGTCCTCGACGGTCTCCCGTACGTCGGACAGGACGCGCAGCAGGTCGCTCTGGATCTGCTTGAGGTCGGCGCGGTCGGTCTCGCGGTCGATCTCGACGTGGATCCAGGACTCGACGACCGCGTCGTGCGGCAGCGCCGCCTTGGCGTCCTTCGCCCCCTTGGCGTTCTTCCGGCCGAGCTGGGGTCCGGTGGAGATACCGGCGCCCTCGGTGAGGACCTCGACCAGCTTGCCGGTCAGATCACGCCGGACGATGACCTGCGGGTGGATCACGACGTGGATGCCGCGGCCCTGGCGGGAGAGCTCGTTGGTGACGGAGTCCACGAGGAACGGCATGTCGTCCGTGACGACCTCGATCACGGTGTGGCTGCACGTCCAGCCGTTCTCCTCGACGGTCGGGGTGTGCACCCGGACGTTCGCCTTGCCCTGGGGCCGGTCCTCGGCGAGCCGGTAGTGGGACGAGGCGGCGCCGAAGACGTCGACCGGGTCCCGGCCCGCGAGGTCCTCGGGAGCGGTGTGGAGGTAGTAGCGCTGGAGATAGGAGAGCAGGACGTCCTGGCGGGAACCCTCCTGACCGGCCCCCGTGCCGTCGTCGGCCGAGGCGGCCGCGACGCGCACCCGGGCCGCACCGCCCGGCCCGCCGACACCACCGCCCGGGCTGTTGTCAGCTACCTTGGCAGCCCGTGCGAGCAGCTCGGCCTTGGCTTCGTCCAGCTTGGTCTGCATGTCCTCTGGCTCCTGTCGCGCGCCGTTGCGTGACGTAGGTGAAAAGGTCGGCGTAACGCCAAGACGCGGGGTTTCCGGTCTGGGTCGACGCTATGCCGCGATGAGAGATCCCCGGGACCTTATTGGCCATTTTCGGCGGTCGGGCCGGGCAAGAAGGATCAGTCGGGACGACCCGGGCACTGTGGCGCTCCGGGCGGCGGCCGGGGGCTTCGCTGCCCCCGAGGCGTATCGCGCTGATCACGGGGTCCAGGCTATCTCGCCCGCGCCCGTCACCGTCACGTTCCGGATGTGTACAAAAGAACGCCACGAAATTTGACACTCTGGACAGACCGGGCCCGCCGCGCGGGGAACGGCTGCGCACCCGGGAACGGCCCACCCGACCGGGAACGCCCTACTCCGCCAGCCGCTCCGCGAGGGCCGTGGCCTCGGCCAGGCTGTCCACGACGGGCACACCGGCCTTCTCCAGACCGGCCCGGCTGTGCGAGCCGCCCGTGTAGAGGACCGCCTTGGCCCCGACGTGGGCGGCGGCCACGGCGTCGTCCACCGCGTCGCCTATGACGACCGTGTGGCGCGGGGATATCCCGCCCAGGGCCGCGAGCTCCGCGAGGTGCCGCTCCATGTACCGCGCCTTGCTGCCGCCGGACGGTCCGGTGCGCCCGTCGACGCGCACGAAGTGCCGCTCGATGCCGTACCCCCGTACGACGGGGACCAGCTCCTCGTGCTGGTACATGCTCATGATCGACTGGCTCCGCCCGGTCAGCTGCCACTGGGCGAGCAGCTCGGCGGCGCCGGCGGTCAGCCCGCAGGCGTCCCGCTGCTCGGTGTAGTGGCGGTGGAAGGCGCCGTCCATGCGCTCCCACTCGGCGTCGGTGGGAAGGCGGCCCATCAGCCGCTCGTAGAAACGGGGTATCGGGACGCAGTACGTCTCCCGGTACCGCTCCACGGTGATCGGGGCCAGGCCGATCTCGCCGAACGCGGCGTTGGTCGCGCCGACGACGGCGGTGTTGTCGTCGAGCAGCGTGCCGTTCCAGTCCCAGACCAGATGCGTGCGGCGATTTCCCGGCGTAGTACCCATGCCCAGAAAAATACTCGCCCCCACTGACAACGGACCGGCTACCCGATGAGGTGGGGAATCTCCTGGACCCCGAACCAGAGCAGTTCGTGGTCCTCGGCGCCGTCCACGGTGAACTGCGCGTCGTCGTCACCGAGGTCCGCGGCCCCGAGCGCGGCGGCGGCGGCCGTGACGTCCTTGTCCGCGTCGTCGGAGTCGACATGGACCGCTGCGGCGGCGGTCAGCCGCACGGCGACGGGGATCGTGACCTCGCCGAGCGAGGAGGCGTCGAGAATGTGGTCCGGGTCGGCGACCGCGGCGTTGTCCGGGACATCGACGGCGACGACGACCCGGCGCCGGACGGCCTGCGGGTCCCCGGCGATCAGCCGCAGCGAGGCGGAGGCGGCCCGGCTGAGCGCCGCGTACTCCAGCTCCTCGATGTCGTCGGAGACGTACCACTCGCGCAGGGCGGGGGTCACCGCGTAGGCGGTGAACGGACCGGGCCCCAGTTCGCCGGCCCGGTGCGCCGCTGCGAGACCGGCGAGGGTCAGAGGAACGTACACGCGCATGGCAGGGCCGCTTTCGTAGTCGGAGACCCCCTCAGGATACGTGCGACGTCCCCCTTTGGAGTTACGCGTACGGGCCCCGCCCCGTCCACCCGGTGACGTCCGCTCACCCTGCCCGGCCCGCCCCGGGCCCCCGCTCCGGCAGGCCCCGACCACCCGGACAGGTGAATTCGAGCCGGTACCCGACCGGCCCCACCCACGCTTGCGGCGGCCCCCGCGCCCCCGTAGAAGATCACCAGCAGAAGTTACCGCCCGGTATTCACCGGGCCTCTGGAGCACGGGGGCTACAGCGATGACCACGAACAGGACCCGGCCCGCAGGCCGGCACGACGCACGCAGGCCCGAGACCGTACCCGCCCAACGCCACCGGACCCCGAGGCGCATGCGCCCCCACCACTGGTTCGCGGAACGCCTGCTGGCGGTCCTGAGCGGCCAGCGCCCGGTCCACTGGATGCTCGGCCACACCATCGGCGAGGCCTACGACCAACTCGCCGAACTGGCCCCCCACACCCCCCTCAGAACCCGAGGCACCCGCCCGGCATCCGCCTCTGCCGAGGCGCCCAGCCGGCCCCCGGCGTGGTGGAGGCCTGCGCCAGCATCGCCGCGGGCGAAGAGGTACGAGCCATGGCCTTCCGCCTGGAACAGGGCCCCGACCTCCGCTGGCGCTGCGCGGCGGTGGAACTGGGCAACACCCCGATGCGAACACGATGACCCACCGATGCCAACAAATCCGCGCCCCTCCGGCGCACCTGCCCACCGAGCCCCTCCACCCGCCAACACCCCTCCCCCGCCCGCGCCGGCGCCTCTCCGGGGCCGCAGGGGCGCAGGGGCGCAGGGGCGCAGGGGCGGACGAGCGCAGGGGCGGACGGGACAGCAGGCCCGCAGGGGCGGCCGGGGCGCCGGCAGGCGCCACAGGGGGCTGAAGAGGTCGGCGGTGGCCCCGCGGCTTCACAAGGACTGCGGAGGGGCCCGTCGGCCCGCAGGGGCCTGTCAGGGGGCCTACAGACCCCTGACAGAGGCCCGCATGAGCCCTCAAAGGCCCCAGAAACCCCCAGGGGCCGCCCTGAGAGCGCCCAAGAGGCTTGGGGCGCTCTCAGGGGCCCTTTTGCGGCTCTGGGGGCCTCTGGGGCCAAGCAGGGACCCAGGGAACCATCAAGAGAGCCCAAGGGTGGCGGTGGGGGCCCTGGAGGCCTCCAGGGCCCCTGAGGCACCCCAGCCCCGCCGGCTTTGAGGCCCCGGGGCCAGGGGCGGAGCCCCGAACCCGGGCAGAGCCCCGAACCCCGAACCCCGGGCCGATCCCCAGCCCCACCCACCTCCCAGCCCGCGGGTCACCCCCGCCCACGCCCCACCCCAGCCCCTCCGGCGATTGAGGAGCGGGGCCCGGGGCAGCGCCCCGGTTTCGGGAAGGGGCGGGTAGGGGAACAGGCCCGCCGCAGGCGCCCCACACCCGCACCCTCACCGCCACACACGCCCCCACCCCCACACACGGCCGGGCCGGACACCAATCGGTGTCCGGCCCGGCCGCAAACCACAACGTCAGCGCAAGCTACTTCTTACGCCGCCGCCCCCCACCGCCCCCACTCTTCTGCGCCTTACGCCGCTCCGCCCGAGTAAGCCCGTCCGACCCGGCCCCGGCACCACCCGCGCCCGATCCCGCAGCGTCCGCGTTGGAGAAGTCGCCCTCGACCACGCCGCCCTCCCCGTCCACCGTGGGAGCGGAGAAGTGCAGCCGGTCCGGCCGCTGCGGAGCGTCCAGCCCCTTGGCCCGGATCTCCGGCCGCGCGGCCGGCACCGCGTCCTCCTTGGTCAGCGACGTCTCCGCGTCCTGGACCGGCACCTCCTCGACCTGCTGCTCGACCTGGACCTCCAGGTTGAACAGGTAGCCGACGGACTCCTCCTTGATGCCCTCCATCATGGCGTTGAACATGTCGAAGCCCTCGCGCTGGTACTCGACCAGCGGGTCCTTCTGCGCCATGGCCCGCAGGCCGATTCCTTCCTGGAGGTAGTCCATCTCGTAGAGGTGTTCACGCCACTTGCGGTCCAGCACCGAAAGCACCACGCGCCGCTCCAGCTCACGCATGATCTCGGAGCCGAGCGTCTTCTCCCGCTCGTCGTACTGCTCGTGGATGTCGTCCTTGACGGACTCGGCGATGAACTCCGCGGTGACCCCGGCCAGGTCCCCCGCCGCCTCCTCCAGCTCGGCGACGGTGACCTTCACCGGGTAGAGCTGCTTGAACGCGCCCCACAGCCGGTCCAGGTCCCACTCCTCGGCGAAGCCCTCCGCCGTCTCCTGGCGGATGTAGTCGTCGATGGTGTCGTCCATGAAGTGGCGGATCTGCTCCTGGAGGTCCTCGCCTTCCAGAACCCGGCGCCGCTCGCCGTAGATGACCTCACGCTGCCGGTTGAGCACCTCGTCGTACTTCAGGACGTTCTTACGGGTCTCGAAGTTCTGCTGCTCGACCTGCGACTGCGCCGACGCGATCGCCCGCGTCACCATCTTGTTCTCGATCGGCACATCGTCCGGCACGTTGGCCATCGACATGACGCGCTCGACCATCTGCGCCTTGAACAGCCGCATCAGGTCGTCGCCGAGGGACAGGTAGAAGCGGGACTCGCCCGGGTCGCCCTGACGGCCGGAACGACCGCGCAGCTGGTTGTCGATACGGCGCGACTCGTGCCGCTCGGTGCCCAGGACGTAGAGCCCGCCCAGGTCCTTGACCTCCTCGAACTCCGCCTTCACCGCCTGCTCGGCCTTCTCCAGCGCGGCGGGCAGCGCGGCCGCCCACTCCTCGACGTGCTCGACGGGGTCGAGGCCCCGCTGCCGCAGCTCGGCCTCGGCGAGGTCGTCCGGGTTGCCGCCGAGCTTGATGTCGGTGCCTCGTCCGGCCATGTTCGTCGCGACGGTCACCGCGCCCTTGCGGCCGGCCTGGGCGACGATCGTCGCCTCCCGGTCGTGCTGCTTGGCGTTGAGCACCTCGTGCTGGACACCGCGCTTGGAGAGCTGCTGCGAGAGGTACTCGGACTTCTCGACGGAGGTCGTGCCGACGAGGATCGGCTGCCCCTTCTCGTGCTTCTCCGCGATGTCGTCGACGACGGCGGCGAACTTCGCGACCTCGGTGCGGTAGATCAGGTCCGACTGGTCGGCCCGGACCATCGGCCGGTTCGTCGGGATCGGCACGACGCCCAGCTTGTAGATCTGGTGGAACTCGGCGGCCTCGGTCATCGCCGTACCGGTCATGCCGGAGAGCTTGCCGTAGAGGCGGAAGAAGTTCTGCAGGGTGATCGTGGCGAGCGTCTGGTTCTCGTCCTTGATGTCCACCCCTTCCTTCGCCTCGATCGCCTGGTGCATGCCCTCGTTGTAGCGGCGGCCGGCGAGGATACGGCCGGTGTGCTCGTCGACGATCATGACTTCGCCGTCGATGACGACGTAGTCCTTGTCCTTCTTGAAGAGTTCCTTGGCCTTGATGGCGTTGTTGAGGTACCCGACGAGGGGGGTGTTCACCGACTCGTAGAGGTTCTCGATGCCGAGCCAGTCCTCGACCTTGGAGACGCCGGGCTCGTGGATCGCGACGGTCCGCTTCTTCTCGTCGACCTCGTAGTCGCCGGTCTCCTCGATGCCCTTGAGCGGGTTGCCCGCCTCGCCCTTGGTCAGGCGGGTGACCAGCTTGGCGAAGTCGCCGTACCACTTGGTGGCCTGGTCGGCCGGGCCGGAGATGATCAGCGGCGTACGGGCCTCGTCGACCAGGATCGAGTCGACCTCGTCGACGATCGCGAAGTTGTGGCCGCGCTGGACCAGCTCGTCCTTCGACCACGCCATGTTGTCGCGGAGGTAGTCGAAGCCGAACTCGTTGTTCGTGCCGTACGTGATGTCGCAGGCGTACTGCTCACGGCGCTGGGCCGGAGTCATGTTCGCGATGATGCAGCCGACGTCGAGGCCGAGGAACTTGTGGACCCGGCCCATCATCTCGGAGTCACGCGAGGCGAGGTAGTCGTTCACCGTGATCAGGTGCACGCCCTTGCCGGACAGGGCGTTGAGATACGCGGGCAGCGTGCCGACGAGGGTCTTGCCCTCACCGGTCTTCATCTCCGCCACATACCCCAGGTGCAGCGCGGCACCACCCATGATCTGGACGTCGTAGTGGCGCTGGCCGAGGACGCGCTTGGCCGCCTCGCGGACGGTCGCGAACGCCTCGGGAAGCAGGTCGTCCAGGCTCTCGCCGTCCGCGTACCGTTCCTTGTACTCGTCGGTGAGCGCCCGCAGCTCGGCGTCGGAGAGGTTGACGAAGTCCTCTTCGATGGAGCTGACCTGGTCCGCGATGCGGTGCAGTTTGCGCAGGATCTTGCCTTCGCCTGCACGCATGAGCTTGTTGAAGACGGACACTGAGGCTGGTCTCCTTGCCGGTCGGGCCTGGCACTGGGTCGTGTTATGGACTCTGGCGCGGGCACGGCAGGTGGGCCCCACCGCAACGGCCATCGTAAGCGAGGACCCCGCCGCGCCGGGAGGGCTGCCACCGCGTTGTCCCCGCGGTGCCCTTCCGAATCAACGGACGAAGGGTGCGGAAGGTGCCGGGAAACGCGAAAAGTCCTCGCTTCCCCGCCGCCGTCTCACCAGAATCCCTTCATGGAACCGATCATTCTCACCAGCGGCCGCCTGCGGCTGCGCCCCTTCGCCCCGGACGACGCGGACGCGGTGTACGAGGCCTGTCAGGACCCGGACATCCAGCGCTGGACGGTGGTCCCCTCGCCGTACGGCCGCCCCGACGCGGAGTTCTTCACCGCGCGGCTCTGTCCGGACGGCTGGCGGGACGGCTCGATGTACAACTTCGCCGTGGTGCCCCGCACGGGCGGGGCCCTCATAGGCGCCCTCGGCATCAACAGCCGGAGCGGACCGGGCACGTACGAGGTCGGGTTCTGGACCGCGAAGGAGCACCGGGGCCTCGGCTACATGACCGAGGCGGTCCTGTGCGCCGCCCGCTGGAGCTTCACCTCGCTGGGCTGCGACCGGCTGGAGTGGAAGGCCGAGACCGGCAACGTCCCGTCGCGGGCCGTCGCGCTGCGGGCGGGCTTCCGGATGGAGGGCGACCAGCGCTCGGGGCTGCTCAACAAGGGCGTGCGCCGCGATACGTGGGTCGGCGCGCTGCTCCCCTCCGACCTCGGCCTGCCCAGCACCCGGGTCTACATCCCGGCGGGCGATGTCAGTGCCGCCCCATAAAGTGCGGGGCATGACGTCTGTGCAGCCACCCGCAGTCGAACTCTCCGCCGACCAGGCCCGCAGGATCGCCCTGCGCGCCCAGGGCTTCCTGGGCGCCCCGGACCGCCGATCCGGGGTGCCCGGAGTGCTGCGCCACCTCGGCGCCGTACAGCTGGACACGATCTCGGTGCTGGCGCGTTCGCACGAACTGATTCCGTACGCGCGCCTGGGCGCGATCGGCCGGCGCACGGTCGAGGAGGCGTACTGGTCGGGCGGCCGCGCCTTCGAGTACTGGTCGCACGCGGCGTGCATCCTGCCCGTCGAGGAGTGGCCGCACTTCGCCTTCCGCCGCCGCGCCTACCGCGCGCGCCCGCAGTGGCACCACGACCTGCCCGACGGCGCGTACGACAAGGTCATCAAGCAGCTGACCGCCGAGGGCCCGCTGACGGCGACGGAACTGGGCGGCGCGAAGAACGGCGGGGAGTGGTGGGACTGGTCGGCGTCGAAGGTCGCCGTCGAGCGCGCCCTGATGTACGGCGAGGTGGTGTGCACCGAGCGGCGCGGCTGGAAGCGGATCTACGACCTCGCGGAGCGCGCCCTGCCCGACGCCGTGCTGCACGACGATCTGGACGACGCGGAGTGCCTGCGCCGGCTGGTGGCGCTCGCCGGACAGTCGCTGGGCGTGGGCACCCGGACGGACATCGCGGACTACCACCGGCTCAAGGGGGAGCAGTTCGACGCGGTGGTGGCGGATTCCGGTCTGGTCCCGGTGACCGTGCAGGGCTGGGCGAAGCCGGCCTGGGCGGACCCGGCGGCGCTTGCCGTCGAACCGCGCGGCCGGCACCGGACGACGCTGCTGTCGCCCTTCGACTCGTTGGTCTGGGAGCGTGCGCGCACCGAGCGGATCTTCGGCTTCACGCACCGCCTTGAGGCGTACGTGCCCAAGCCGAAGCGGATCCACGGCTACTTCGCGATGCCGCTGCTGGCCGGCGGCAGGCTCCAGGGCCGGGTCGACCCGGCCCGTGACGGCACCACGCTGATCGCCCGGCAGGTGTCCCTGGCCGGCAGGAAGGCCGTGGCGCCGATGGCCCAGGCTCTGGTGGAGGCCGCTTCCTGGGTCGGCTGCACGGACGTCCGGCTGGAGCGGGTGGAGGCGCCGGAGCTGCGCGGTCCGCTCACGGCGGAAATCGCGCGCCTCCTGGCCTGACCCCGCCGGGCGCGCCGCCGTTCGCCGCGCCGTGCCCGCGGGTCACCTGATTTCGAGGATCTTCTCCCGCATGGCATAGACCACTGCTTCCATGCGGGAGTGCAGCTGGAGCTTCTCCAGAATGTTGCGGACGTGGTTCTTCACGGTGTTCTCGGAAATGAACAGTTCCTTCGCGATATCGCGATTGTTCATGCCGGTGGCAACCAGTTTGAGGACTTCGAGTTCGCGCTCGGTGAGCCGGGGCGCCGGTACCAGCCGGCGTTCATCGGTCCGCTGGATCATCGATTTGAACTCGGTGAGCAGTTTGGACGCCATGGACGGGCTGATCTGTGACTGCCCGTCGGCGACCGCGCGAATCGCGGTGGACACCTCGTCCGTGGAAATCTCCTTGAGGAGATATCCCGTGGCACCGGCCTTGATGGCGTCGTAGAGGTCGGCCTCCTCGTCGCTGATCGTCAGCATGATGATCTTCGCACTGGGGGCCACCTCCTTGATCGAGGTGCAGGCCTCGATGCCGCCCCGCCTGGGCATCCGCACATCCATCAGCACGATGTCCGGGAGCAGGTCGGCCGCCTTGTCGACCGCCTCCGCCCCGTCCCCCGCCTCGCCGACGACCTCGATGTCCTCCTCGTGCGCGAGGACGATTTCCAGGCCTCTGCGGAAAAGGGCGTGGTCATCGACGACCAGGACCCTGATCGGCTCCTTGCGGTAGCCGTTGTCCCGGTCGTCACCGGCCGGGACGGCCGCCGTTTCGCCGGCGCCCCTCGCATCGCGCACGGGCCCGAAGGTGTCCGCCATCGTTCCTCCCCCTGAAGGCCACGGCCTGAAGTTCACGAACTGTCCGCCAACGGCAGTTCACAGAGCACCGATTGGCTTGGGCCGCCATGATTTCATGCCGTGGCGCTCAGCGCGGTGATCCCTCGGTGGCACACAGGTGCCCCTGGGGGCGCACAGACGCTCCAGGGGCACCACGCGGGTGGCGTCAGCCGCCGAGCGCACCGCCGGCGCCGCCCGCCTCATCGGCGGCCAGCGGATCGGTCCTCAGGTGGATGACACCGTAGTCGTAGGCGTGCCGTCGGTAGACGACACTGGGCTCCTTCGTCTCGTTGTCGACGAACAGATAGAAGTCGTGTCCGACCAACTCCATCTCGTAGAGCGCCTGGTCGAGCGACATGGGCGCCGCGACGTGCGTCTTCTCGCGCATCACCAGCGGCCCTTCGCCCTGGACTTCGAGCGAGCCGATCCTGGTGGTGGGTACGGGCTGTGCCGTCTCGTCGGCGATCAGTTCGCCGTCGCCGTTGAACGATGCCGCGTCCGGCACCATTTCGCCGACCTCCGCAGCGGGGATGCGCCCCGAACCCCGACGGCTGTAGCGCTTGTCGTGCTGCTTGCGCAGCCGGGCCTCCAGCTTGCCGGTGGCCAGGTCCAGCGCTGCGTACGGGTCGCCTGCGGCCGCTTCTGCCCTGATGACCGGTCCACGCGAGCGGAGCGTGATCTCCACCCGGTCGGAACGGTCTGCCTGACGAGGGTTCGGCTCCTTGGACACCTCCACGTCGAGGCTGATCACCTTGCCGTCGAACTTCTGGATCTTGTCCAGCTTCAGCTTCTCGGCCACGTGCTTGCGGAACCGCTCGGGCACCTCGGTCTTGCGGCCCTTGACGACGATGTCCACGCAGAACTCCGTTCCCGGATCACTCCGCTCAGTGGCGGAGCATCTCCCTTTTGCACCTGGCTCCGGTGACGACCGGAGCCGCGGACTCGGTGACTTCCACCTCCTCCTCCCCCGTCGGCAGGGGATCCACCCCACCGAATTTCCGGTTCTTCGGCTACTGCCGGCTACTGGTGGGTCGCCTGCCCGAAACCTGATGGTGCATTCGTCGAGGTTTGGCATTCACCATTCCTCACAACCGAACATAGCCTGCCCGGACGGATGTCGGCACCCGCTACTCACGCGTACCTCCGTTCAGGTCTCTTTACCCACTCACTACCTGCAACGATGCAAGTTCAGTTTCAGTTCCGGTTTATTTCGCGGGCGGCGGGACATGCTGCGTCGAAGGCCGCGGGGGACGCCGCGACGACGGCAGCGTCGCGCACCGCCGCACCGCTGCCCGCACGCCCCTGGGCGCAGGTGAGCGCGCGTGCCGCCTCGGCCAGCGTGGCCCCCGTTGTCAGCAGGTCGTCCACCAGCACCACCCGCCCGTTGGCGAGCAGCCGGCCGCCTCCCGTCACCACGCTCAGCGCGTCCGCCAGATTCGCCCGGCGCTCCGGCGCGGTGAGACCGGCCTGGTCCGCCACCGCCCGCCGCAGGCGCAGCACCGCGGCCACCGTCGCCGGCGTACCCGTCCGCCTCAGGTGCGCGGCGGCCGCCCACGCGATCCGCCGCCCCGGGTCGTGCCCGCGCGCCGCCACCGCCCGCCGCGTGGACGGCACGGGGACGAGCAGCAGCGGCCGCCCGTCCGGTACCTGCCCCGCCCCGGCCCTCACGGCCACCGCCAGGGCCCTGCCGAGCGGCCGTGCCAGGGCGAGCACGCCCCGCTCCTTGTGGGCCAGCAGCGCCGCCCGTACCGCGTTCTCGTATCCGGCGGCGGCATGGACCACGGGCAGGCCGGGCGGCTCGGGGGCGGGCCGCACCCGGCGTGGCGCCCCGCCGTGCAGCTGTGCGCCGCAGGTCTCGCACAGCTCCGTACGCGCTCTGCCGCAGCCGCCACAGGACACCGGCAGAACGAGTCCGGTGATCTCCCGCCACCACCCGCGCATGACTCCACTGTGCGCGCATCGGGGCGACCGGGCCACCCCTGTGGACAACCGCCGGTCTCAGCCCGGGTAGACGAGCGCGGAGCCCTCCTTGAGGACCGTCTGCCAGTTGTCGCCCGGCAGCAGTTTCACTATCCCGTCGCCGAACGTGTCCGCCATCAGCGGCAGCTGATCGTCGTCCGCGGCGGCGATGGCGAGCACCTGGTTGACCCCGGGCAGCACCCCGGACGAAGGCGTCGAGCCGTCCGCCTGGACGTAGCGGACCTGCTGCACGCCGCCCTGCTCCTTGCCGACCACCACGAGGCGGCTGCGGCCGGACCAGGACATCGCCGTGACGTCCGCGAGCTGCGGTGCCGCCTGCCGCAGGTCCACCACGGACACCTGCGCGTCGTCCTGCGGTCCCTGCCGCTCGATCCGGCCGATCTTCAGCGTCGTGTGGTCGTCCTTGGTCAGCAGGAGCGCTATGCGCACCCCGTCCGAGGACAGCCGCAGCGCCGTGATCCGGCTGCCGTCGAGGCTCGGCACCGTGACCTCCTGCGGCTTGCCCTTGCCCTGGGGCAGGCGCAGCAGCCTGGAGTTCTTCGGGTCGCGGTCGGCGACCCAGAGGTCGCCCCGGCCGTCCCAGCTGGGCGCGGTCAGCCGGTCCTCGGCCTTGCCCGCCAGACTGGTCACGGCGGGTACGGGCAGCTCGCCGTCCACGGCTATGGACGTCACATAGAGCGCGTCGTTGTGCTGCGAGAGCGCCGCCGCCGACTGCTCGTCCCGGGCCACCCCGACCGCGCTCACCCGCAGCGCGCCGTTGCCGAAGGGGCCGGACACCGGCTCCGGCTCGCCGCTGCCCCTGGTGCTGCCGGGGATGCGCTCCACGCGCCCCTTGGCGTCCACGAAGTACTGGCTGTCGGGTCCGCCCGAGGAACGGTCGGGGGCGTACTCCTCGGCCTGGTCCGCGGCGAGCACACACAGCGGCGAACCGTCCGAGCGCTGCAACTCCACCTGCTCGACCCGCGCGGAGGTCAGGTCGCGGAGGGTGAAGAGGACCTGCGAGGCCATCATCCGGCAGGACCGCTGCCCGGTCCCGTCGGCCTTCTTGTCGAGCGGCACCTTCAGGACGTTGCGGTCGTCGGGCGTCAGGGAGGCGACGCCCTTCTTCAGTCCGGTCCCGGCGGGGAAGCTCGACTTGACCACCGGCCGCAGCCAGTCGGTCGGGCCCCGCAGAAGGCTGCGGACCGCCTGCGTCACCGTGTCCATCCCGGTGGCGGGGTCCGTCCGGTTCCGGAGGTAGACGGGGTCGGCGACGAGGGTGGCCTGCGCGTCGGACAGGCCGGACGCGAAGTAGAACTTGTTGACGGAGCGGTAGAGCCGTTTGAAGTCCGACTGGCCGAGCACCAGCCCGTCGGACACGAAGTCGATGCGCCACTCCTTGCCGTCCGGCCCCTTCTCCCGCACCAGGTGGAGCGTGCGCGAGTAGTCGGAGGGGGCGAGCGGCTGGTACGCGTTCTGCTCGTCGACCGTCGCGACCTTCTCCCCGGTCAGGGTGTAGGTGACCTCCGTGGTGCTGTGGTCACCCTCGTGGATCGGCCGGTCGCTCCGGTTCGGCGCCTTGGCCAGGACGGTGGTCCCCGCGCTCGGCTTCCAGCGGCGCGACGCCTCCTTGGTGAGGTACTTGCGCGTCGTCCGGAAGTCGGAGTCGTCACTGGTCATCGACTCCAGGAAGCCGTCGACCACCTCGTTCGGTGTGGCGCCGTCCCGCGGGGCGACCGCGTACACCTGCACCTGCGAGTCCCCGGGCTGCGAGGCGTCTACGGCCTTGACGTCCCCGGTGACGGGCATCGAGCCGCACGCGGACAGCAGCAGCGCGCCGCACCCGATCAGCACGGTCGTCCCCGCCGCACGCCGACGGCCGCCCTGAAGACGCTCAGTGCTCACGAGTCGTGTCCTCCCGCCCCGGTACCGCGCCCCGGAGAGTCGTTGGATCCGGCCTGCCGCTCCTCGGCGGGGCGCGGCACCACACGCGCCCCGTTGCCCGGCAGGGCCGCCGGGTTCACCGAGGCGGGCGCGGTCCTGGCCCGCATGGGGGCGCGGGACGGGACGGGCAGCGGCGAGCGGCCCGTGGTGGCGTGCTGCGAGGGCACCGCGAGCAGCCTGTGCTCGCTGCCGGTGGCGGAGGGGTCCGCGGCCCGGTCCCGGTCCTCCCGGTTGCGCCGCGAGTCCTCGGGTTCCAGTGGTATCGGCGAGCCCCGCAGCGGCTCGTCCGCCGTGCGCGGCAGCGTCAGCCGGAACTGCGAACCCCCGCCCGGCTCGCCCCAGGCCTGCAGCCAGCCGCCGTGCAGCCGTGCGTCCTCGACGGCGATGGACAGGCCGAGGCCGGTGCCGCCGGTCGTCCGCGCACGGGCCGGGTCGGCCCGCCAGAAGCGGTTGAACACCCGGGTCGCCTCGCCGGGCTTGAGCCCGACGCCGTAGTCCCGGACGGCGACGGCGACCGCTCCGCCCGCCGCTCCCATCCGCACCACGACATCGCGTCCCTCGCCGTGCTCGACGGCGTTGACGACGAGATTGCGCAGGACCCGCTCGACCCGCCGCGCGTCGGCCTCGGCGATCACCGGCTGCTCGTCCCCGACCACCCGGATGCGGGTGCCCTTGCGCTCGGCCAGCGGCTCGGCGCCGCCGATCACCCTGCGCACGACCTGCCGCAGGTCTATCGGCTCCGCCTCGAGCGCGGCCGCGCCGGCGTCGAAGCGGCTGATCTCCAGCAGGTCGGACAGCAGCGATTCGAAGCGGTCGAGCTGGTCCCCCAGCAGCTCGGCCGACCGGGCCGTGACGGGGTCGAAGTCGACGCGCGCCTCGTGGATGACGTCTGCGGCCATCCGCACCGTGGTCAGGGGTGTGCGCAGCTCGTGCGAGACGTCCGAGACGAAACGCCGTTGCATCCTGGACAGCTCCTCCAGCTGCTGGATCTTCAGCTGGAGGTTCTGCGCCATCTTGTTGAAGGCTTCACCGAGGCGGGCGATGTCGTCCTCGCCGGTGACCTTCATCCGTTCCTGGAGCCGGCCCGCGGAGAGCCGTTCGGCGATCCCGGCGGCCATGCGTACCGGGGTGACGACCTGGCGCACCACGAACCAGGCGATGGCCCCCAGCAGCACGACCACGAACAGCCCCGCCGTCGCCAGGGTGCCCTTGACCAGGGTCAGGGACTTCTCCTCCTGCGTCAGCGGGAAGACGTAGTACAGCTGGTAGGGATTGCGGTCGATGTCGTAGAGGCGCTTGCCCACGATGAGACCGGGCTGCGATTCCTGCCCGTTCGCGTACTGGATCAGGGAGTACGTCTGGAACGCCCCGGGGCCCTTGTTCACCGAATCGCGCAGGCTCTGCGGAATGCTCGCGGCCTCGACGCTTCCCGAGCCGCGTGGCGCACGGGAGCCCTCGTCGGCGCTGAGCGCCACCACGTTGAAGGCGTTCTTCCCGCCACTGGCGAGCTGGTCGACGAGCTCGGTGCGCCAGGAGTTGTTGGCCGTCGTGCCGTCCACTGCGTCGTCGCCCTGGCCGGTGGCGGGGGTGAGAGGCGCGTTGGCCTTCTCCTGGGCCGCCGCGAACCCGCCCGCGGCCTGCGTCTGGGCGGCCTTGCCCTTCGCGTCCAGCAGGCCGTTGCGCACCTGCCCGATCACGACGAGGCCGAGCAGCAGCACCACTCCGAGTGACATCAGCAGCGTGCCGGCGACGACCCGCAGCTGGAGGTTGCGCCGCCACAGCCGTACGGCGGGCAGCAGCGGACGCCGCACCCAGCGCATCAGCAACCGAGGCACCGGCCCGCCGGGCGCCCGGTCCTGGAACAACCGGCCGCCCTGCAGGAAGCGCTCGACGGGAGACGACGTGTGCCCTGAACCGGCAGCCCGCTCCGCACGGACTCCCGGCTCCCCGGGCTTCGGAGCAGTGCTACCCAGGGACATGTCAGCTCGGTCCGGCCTTGTAACCGACGCCCCGCACGGTCACCACGATCTCCGGCCGCTCCGGGTCCTTCTCGACCTTGGAGCGGAGCCGCTGAACATGCACGTTGACCAGGCGGGTGTCCGCGGCATGGCGGTAACCCCACACCTGCTCCAGCAGGACCTCACGGGTGAAGACCTGCCACGGCTTCCGGGCGAGGGCGACCAGCAGGTCGAACTCGAGCGGCGTCAGAGCGATGGACTGCCCGTCCCGCTTCACCGAGTGCCCGGCGACATCTATGACCAGATCCCCGATGGTCAGCTGCTCCGGGGCCGGCTCTTCGGACCTGCGCAGACGTGCCCTGATGCGGGCGACCAACTCCTTCGGTTTGAACGGCTTGACGATGTAGTCGTCGGCCCCGGACTCCAGGCCCACCACCACGTCAACCGTGTCGCTCTTGGCAGTGAGCATGACGATCGGCACACCCGACTCGGCCCTGATCAGCCTGCAGACCTCGATGCCGTCCCTGCCGGGCAGCATGAGGTCGAGCAGGACCAGGTCCGGCTTCGCCTCTCGAAATGCAGCAAGTGCCTTGTCACCGTCCGCTACGAACGACGGCTCGAAACCCTCACCACGCAACACAATGCCGAGCATCTCGGCCAGTGCGGTGTCGTCGTCGACGACAAGGACGCGTCCCTTCATAAACGACATCATCCCATTAGCTAATCGTTACCTGCGATGATCTGGCACACAGCTCTGCCAGCCCGGCCCCCGTGACCGGCGAGATTACGCCCTCCTCCGTGACAATCGCCGTGACCAGTTCCGGCGGCGTGATATCGAATGCGGGGTTGTACGCCTGGGTTCCCACCGGGGCCACGGGCACCCCGCCGGTCCCCTCGTCCCCCGCCCCGCGCGGCGGGAATGTGAGCTCCGTCACTTCTCGCCCGGATCGCTGCTCCACGGTGATCGACGCCCCGTCCGCGGTGAGCAGATCCACGGTCGTCGTCGGCGCCACCACGATGAACGGTACGTGGTGGTACTTCGCGAGCACCGCCAGCGGATAGCTCCCCACCTTGTTGGCCACGGAACCGTCCGCGGCGATGCGGTCCGCCCCGATCAGCACCGCGTCCACCTCCCCCGCGGCGAACAGCGAACCGGCCGCGTTGTCCGTGAGCAGGCTGTACGGCATGCCATTGCGCGCCGCCTCGTACGCCGTCAGCCGGGCGCCCTGGAGCAGCGGACGCGTCTCGTCCACCCACAGCCGCCGCAACCGGCCTGCCCGGTGCGCCCCGATCGCCACCGCGAGGGCGGTCCCCTCGCCCCCGGAGACAAGCGCCCCGGTGTTGCAGTGGGTCAGCAACCGGTGGCTGCCGCCCGAAACCAGCTCGTCCAGCAGGTCGAGCCCGAACCGGGCCATCCGCCCGCTGGCCTCGGCGTCCTCCCGGTGCAGCGCCCTGGCCTCCGCCAGCGTGACCGCCCCCGCCTGCTCCGGCCCGGCCCCCTTGTCGAGGGCCGCCCAGTACGCCGCGGCAGCCCGCCGTACGCCGTACCCGAGGTTCACCGCGGTGGGCCGCGCCTGCTCCAGCAGCCCGGCGGCCTCCGCCACGTCAAAGCCCCGCACCGCTGCCAGAGCCACCCCGTAGGCCCCCGCGATGCCCAGCAGAGGGGCGCCCCGCACGGCGAGGGTCCTGATCGCATCCACCAGTGCCGGTACGTCGGTGCACACCAGCTCCGTTTCCTCGGCCGGCAGCCGTGTCTGGTCGAGGAGCACCAGTACGGGGCCTTCCGGAGGTTCTTCCCAGCGGAGTACGGATAGCCCGGCGGGCTCGCTGCCCACCGGCGATTGTGCGTCCTGATCAGCCATCCGCCCAGTCTGCCCGGTGACTCGCCCGGACATGAAGGGACTGGGGAGATACAGGGCCAGGCCCGCACCCGTGCGACGCGTGGCACGATGGCTGCCAACCTGACGCCCCGATGCGCGGCCAGGACCGTGAAGGAGCAACAATGAACGACACTCCGGGCTGGGCCTCGCCCGGATCTGCCCCCTCCGATGCCTCCTCCGACGGCCAGGAGACGGGCGTCCCCCGGCCTTCCGAGCCCGTCGACGGCAGCGGCACCACGGGAACCTGGGCTTCCACGCAGCCGCCCGCCGGGCAGTGGTCCCCGCCGAGCAACACCCCGACCGGCCCCGGCACCCAGCCTCCCCGCCCCGGCTGGGGCCCCTCCCCGAAGGGGCAGGGCTGGGGCTCCGCCCCGCAGGGGCCCGGCTGGGGCCGTCAGCCGGACGCTGCGAAGCCCGGCGTCATCCCGCTCCGGCCGCTCGGCGTCGGCGAGATCCTGGACGGTGCCGTCACCGCGATGCGCGCGCACTGGCGCACGGTCCTCGGCATCTCGCTCCCGGTCTCCGTGGTCGCCCAGACCGCCAACCTCCTCGTTCAGCGATACCTGCTGCCCGAACCTCCGGCATTCGACCGGAACGCCACCGGCCCGGAGGCCCTGCGCCAGACCGCGGACTCCCTCCGCTTCCGCCTGCTCGAGTCCGCCCCGTCCATGCTCATCTCCATGCTGGCCCTGATCTTCATCACGGCGGTACTGACCGTGGTGATCAGCCGCTCGGTGCTGGGGCGCCCGGTCACCCTGTCCGACGCCTGGACCGAGGCCCGGCCCAGGCTCCTTCCCCTGCTGGGCCTCACGCTCCTGATTCCCGTCCTGGGCGCGGCGGTCATGGCCGTGGGCATCCTCCCGGTCTTCCTGGTCGGCGACACCGCGGCGGCCGGCCTCGCGGTGCTCGTGCTGCTCGCGGCAACGGGCGTCTTCCTCTGGCTGACGGTCCGTTTCAGCCTCGCCTCCCCGGCGCTGATGCTGGAACGGCAGCCGATCATCCTGTCCATGCGACGCTCCGCCAAGCTGGTCCGCGGTGCCTGGTGGAGGATCTTCGGCATCCTCGCCCTGACCATGGCTCTGGTGCTCGTCGTTGCCGTGCTCGTCGGCATCCCCTTCGCGCAGATCGCGATCAGTGCCGACGGCGGCACAATGGACTCTTTCCTCGATGGCAGCATCACCGGTTTCGGCTGGCCGTTCCTGATCATCTCCGCCATCGGCGACGTGGTCGTCACGACGATCACCTATCCCCTCTACGCCGGCGTCATGGCCCTGCTCTACGTGGACCAGCGGATCCGCCGCGAGGCACTCGACCTCGACCTCGCCAGGGCAGCGGGCCTGCCGGGCTACGACAGCAGGAACTGACACCGTGTCGGGGGCGGGCGGGGCAGCAGCACTCCGGCTGATGCGGACGGGCGACGGCACTCCCGTGGACACCGGGCGCCTCCCGGCCCGGGAGGCGGCGGAACGCGAACTGTCCAAGGGCGCGTACCACGAGAACGACCCGAACCTCCTCCAACGCGCTCTCGACCATGTGTGGACCTGGTTCGGCGACCTCATCTCGGCTGCCGCCGGGGCCTCGCCGGGCGGCCCGGCCGGATTGGTCGTGCTCCTCCTGATCGTCGTCGCCCTGGCCGCCGCCCTCTGGTGGCGGCTCGGCATTCCGCAACGTGGCGCGCGGCCCGCCGACACGCTCTTCGAGGACGGCCCCCGCAGCACCGCGGACCACCGCGCCGCCGCCGAGGCCCACGCCGCCGCCGGTCGTTGGAACCAGGCCGTCCAGGAACGGATGCGCGCCATCGTCCGCTCCCTGGAGGAACGGGCCCTGTTGGACCCGCGCCCCGGACGGACCGCCGACGAAGCGGCCGCGGAAGCGGGGCTCGCCCTCCCGGCGCACGACAGCCGCCTGCGGGCGGCGGCCCGCCGGTTCGACGACGTCGCATACGGCGGCCGCATCGCCGACCAGTCGACGTATCTGCCCCTGCTCGATCTGGACCTCGCCCTCCAGTCCGCCAAACCACACCTGTCCGGCACGCGCGAGGGGGCCGCCGAGTGACCGCGGTATCCACCCCTCCCACCTCGTCCTCCGTCACCCCTCGCCAGGTCTGGCTCCGCGCCCGCGGAGTACTGCTGGCCGTCCTGTTGCTCGTCGTCACGGGCACAGCCCTGGCCGCCACCCGCTCCGGGGACCAGCACGGTCGCCTCGACCCCCGCTCCGCCGACCGCTACGGCAGCAAGGCCATCGCCGAACTCCTCAAGGACCACGGCATATCCGTCCGCGTCGTCACCACGCTCCAGGACGCCGTCTCCGCGACCGGCGCCGACACAACCCTCCTGGTCACCGCCCCCAATCTGCTCACGCCCCACCAGCAGACCACTCTGCGCGCGGCCACCACCGCCACATCCGGCCGCACCGTTCTCCTCGGTGCGAGTTCCGCATCCTTGGGCACCCTGGCCCCCGGCGTCCGCGCCGAACCCTCCGCCTCCGTGGTGACACGTCCCCCCGGCTGCTCCATGGCCGAGGCCCGGAGAGCCGGCGCCGTTGAGACGGGTGGCATCCGCTACGCATCGAGCGGCCTCGACGCCATCGCCTGCTACCCGGCCGCCGGCCTGCCCTCCGTTCTCCTCCTGCGGCAGCCCACAGCGGGCGACACCGTTCTTCTCGGCTCCCCCGACCTCCTGTACAACGAGCGCCTGGCCCACCAGGGGAACGCCTCCCTGGCCCTGCAACTCCTCGGTTCCCGCCCCCATCTGGTCTGGTACCTCCCCTCGCTCGCTGATCCCTCCGCCGCCGGCGCCCCGGGCGACGGCACTACGAACGGCGACACGGCCGACGGTGAGAGCAGCTTCATCGAGCTGATCCCGTCCGGCTGGCTGTGGGGCACGCTGCAACTCGCACTCGCCGCGGTGCTCGCCGCGATCTGGAGGGCCCGGCGCCTGGGTCCTCTCGTCACCGAACGCCTGCCGGTGGCCATCCGAGCCTCCGAGTCCACGGAAGGCCGCGCCCGGCTCAACCGCAAGGCCAACGCACGCGACAGGGCCGCCGCCTCACTCCGCCGCGCCACCCGTACCCGCGTGGCGCCCCTCGTGGGCGTCTCTCCCCGGGACGCCCACTCCCCCGCCGTCCTCCTCCCCGCTCTGTCGGCGCGCCTCCCCCGTGGTCACGGCGTGACCAACGACCTGCTCTTCGGCCCGGCCCCTGCCGCGGACGCCGCCCTCGTGCTTCTTGCAGACCAACTCGACTCCCTCGAAAGAGAGGTCCGAACCTCATGAGCGCCCCGCCACCCGTGCCCGTCGGCACAACCGGGACCGTCAGCGGCGACGACGCGGCCCGCGCTTCCCTGGAGGCGCTGCGCGCCGAGATCGCCAAGGCCGTGGTCGGCCAGGACCCGGCCGTGACCGGGCTGGTCGTCGCCCTCCTGTGCCGAGGGCACGTCCTCCTCGAAGGCGTCCCGGGGGTCGCCAAGACGCTGCTGGTTCGAGCCCTTGCCGCGTCACTCGAACTCGACACCAAACGCGTCCAGTTCACGCCCGACCTGATGCCCAGCGACGTCACCGGCTCGCTCGTCTACGACTCCCGCACCGCCGAGTTCTCCTTCCAGCCGGGCCCCGTCTTCACCAACCTCCTCCTTGCCGATGAAATCAACCGGACGCCTCCCAAGACCCAGTCGTCCCTTCTGGAGGCGATGGAGGAACGTCAGGTCACCGTCGATGGAACACCCCGCCCTCTGCCGGATCCCTTCCTCGTCGCCGCGACACAGAATCCCGTCGAGTACGAGGGCACCTACCCGCTGCCCGAGGCCCAACTGGACCGGTTCCTGCTGAAACTGACGGTCCCGCTGCCCAACCGCGAGGACGAGATCAACGTCCTCACGCGCCACGCCGGCGGTTTCGATCCACGCGATCTGAAGGCAGCGGGCATACGCCCGGTCGCCGGTCCCACCGATCTGGAAGCCGCCCGCGTCGCGGTCGCGCGGACAACCGTCTCGCCCGAAATCGCCGGCTACGTAGTGGATATCTGTCGTGCCACGCGTGATTCCCCCTCGGTCTCACTCGGTGTCTCTCCCCGTGGAGCGACCGCGCTGTTGTCCACCGCCCGAGCCTGGGCATGGCTCACCGGTCGCGACTACGCAACTCCGGACGACGTGAAGGCATTGGCCCTCCCCACGCTCCGGCACCGCATCCAACTGCGCCCCGAGGCACAGATGGAAGGGGTCACCCCCGACTCCCTCATCACCGCTGTTCTCGCCCATGTCCCCGTACCCCGATGAGGCGATGAACTGTGACCCTCACCGGACGCGCCGCCTTGCTGGCCGCCCTCGGATCACTCCCTGTAGGCATCGTGGCCCCGAGCTGGACGGGAATGCTCGCGGTCAATGCCCCGCTCTCACTGGCAATTCTGTGCGACTACGCCCTGGCAGCGCCAGTGCGTTCGCTACAGTTCACCCGATCCGGTGACACATCCGTTCGACTCGGTGACGAGGCAGAAGTGCAACTCACCGTAACCAACCCTTCCCGTCGGCGCCTGCGTGCACACCTCCGCGATGCGTGGCCTCCCAGCAGCTGGCTGCCCGGCACCGAACCGGCCGCGTCCCGTCACACGCTGACGGTTCCGCCCGGCGAACAACGGCGCCTGAGAACTCTGCTGCGTCCGACCCGCCGAGGTGACCGCCGAGCCGAGCAGATCACCGTTCGCTCGTACGGGCCGCTGGGGCTGGCCGCGCGCCAGGGCAACCACCGGGTGCCGTGGACGATCCGTGTCCTTCCGCCGTTCGCGAGCCGCAAGCATCTTCCCTCCCGGCTCGCCAGGCTCCGCGAACTGGACGGCCGCACCAGCGTCCTCACCCGCGGCGAAGGCACCGAGTTCGACAGCCTGCGTGCCTATGTCCCCGGTGACGATGTCCGCTCGATCGACTGGCGGGCCACCGCCCGCCAGTCCGCGGTCGCTGTCCGCACTTGGCGCCCCGAGCGCGACCGGCACGTCCTTGTCGTCCTGGATACCGGCCGCACCTCGGCGGGCCGGGTCGGCGACGTGCCACGCCTTGACGCGGCCATGGACGCCACGCTGCTCCTCACCGCTCTCGCGACCCGCGCCGGCGACCGTGTCGCACTGCTCGCCTACAGCCGCCGCGTCAGGGCGAGGGTCCAGGGCCGGGGTGCCGGGGAGGTTCTGTCAGCCGTGGTCGATGCACTGACGCCACTCGAACCGGAACTGGTGGAGACCGATGCGCGCGGTCTCATTGCCGCAGCTCTGGCAGATGCTCCTCGCCGTTCACTGATCGTACTTCTGACCACTCTCGACGCCGCCCCCGTCGAAGAGGGTTTGTTGCCCGTGCTGTCCCAGCTCACCCAGCGCCACACCGTGCTGCTGGCGGCCGTGAGTGACCCGCATGTCGAGGAAATGGCCCGGGTACGAGGCACAGTGGACGCGATATACGAAGCGGCTGCCGGCGCTGAGGCCGAGGCCCGACGCCGTAGGACCGCCGAGCAACTCAGGCGCCACGGAGTGGTCGTCGTCGATGCCCCGCCGGACAGCCTCGCACCCGCCCTTGCCGACGCCTACCTGGCTCTCAAAGCAGCGGGGCGTCTTTAGTGGGCATGACTACCGGAGGCGGCGTCGAGCACATCAACACAAACAGGTCCGTAAACGCAGAAAAGCCCCGTGCCAGAGGCACGGGGCTTTCCCACAATAATTGTTCGGCGGCGTCCTACTCTCCCACAGGGTCCCCCCTGCAGTACCATCGGCGCTGAAAGACTTAGCTTCCGGGTTCGGAATGTAACCGGGCGTTTCCCTAACGCAATGACCACCGAAACACTATGAAATAAACAAAACCGGACAACAACACGGCAGTTCGTTATTTCAGAACCAACACAGTGGACGCGAGCAACTGAGGACAAGCCCTCGGCCTATTAGTACCAGTCAGCTCCACCCGTTACCGGGCTTCCACATCTGGCCTATCAACCCAGTCGTCTACTGGGAGCCTTAACCAATCAAGTTGGTGGGAATACTCATCTCGAAGCAGGCTTCCCGCTTAGATGCTTTCAGCGGTTATCCTTTCCGAACGTAGCCAACCAGCCATGCCCTTGGCAGGACAACTGGCACACCAGAGGTTCGTCCGTCCCGGTCCTCTCGTACTAGGGACAGCCCTTCTCAATATTCCTACGCGCACAGCGGATAGGGACCGAACTGTCTCACGACGTTCTAAACCCAGCTCGCGTACCGCTTTAATGGGCGAACAGCCCAACCCTTGGGACCGACTCCAGCCCCAGGATGCGACGAGCCGACATCGAGGTGCCAAACCATCCCGTCGATATGGACTCTTGGGGAAGATCAGCCTGTTATCCCCGGGGTACCTTTTATCCGTTGAGCGACAGCGCTTCCACAAGCCACTGCCGGATCACTAGTCCCGACTTTCGTCCCTGCTCGACCCGTCGGTCTCACAGTCAAGCTCCCTTGTGCACTTACACTCAACACCTGATTGCCAACCAGGCTGAGGGAACCTTTGGGCGCCTCCGTTACTCTTTAGGAGGCAACCGCCCCAGTTAAACTACCCATCAGACACTGTCCCTGATCCGGATCACGGACCCAGGTTAGACATCCAGCACGACCAGAGTGGTATTTCAACGGCGACTCCACAACCACTGGCGTGGCCGCTTCAAAGTCTCCCACCTATCCTACACAAGCCGAACCGAACACCAATATCAAACTATAGTAAAGGTCCCGGGGTCTTTCCGTCCTGCTGCGCGAAACGAGCATCTTTACTCGTAGTGCAATTTCACCGGGCCTATGGTTGAGACAGTCGAGAAGTCGTTACGCCATTCGTGCAGGTCGGAACTTACCCGACAAGGAATTTCGCTACCTTAGGATGGTTATAGTTACCACCGCCGTTTACTGGCGCTTAAGTTCTCAGCTTCGCCACCCCGAAAGGCAGCTAACCGGTCCCCTTAACGTTCCAGCACCGGGCAGGCGTCAGTCCGTATACATCGCCTTACGGCTTCGCACGGACCTGTGTTTTTAGTAAACAGTCGCTTCTCGCTGGTCTCTGCGGCCACCCCCAGCTCAGGAAGCAAGTTCCCTCACCAGTGATGGCCCCCCTTCTCCCGAAGTTACGGGGGCATTTTGCCGAGTTCCTTAACCATAGTTCACCCGAACGCCTCGGTATTCTCTACCTGACCACCTGAGTCGGTTTAGGGTACGGGCCGCCATGAAACTCGCTAGAGGCTTTTCTCGACAGCATAGGATCATCCACTTCACCACAATCGGCTCGGCATCAGGTCTCAGCCTCAATGTGTGACGGATTTACCTACCACACGGCCTACACCCTTACCCCGGGACAACCACCGCCCGGGCTGGACTACCTTCCTGCGTCACCCCATCGCTTACCTACTACAAGTCTGGTTCATCGGCTCCACCACTACCCTCAACTCCGAAGAGATCGGGCCGGCTTCACGGACTTAGCATCGCCTGATTCAGTACTGGGCGTTTCAAAGCGGGTACCGGAATATCAACCGGTTGTCCATCGACTACGCCTGTCGGCCTCGCCTTAGGTCCCGACTTACCCTGGGCAGATCAGCTTGACCCAGGAACCCTTAGTCAATCGGCGCACACGTTTCTCACGTGTGTATCGCTACTCATGCCTGCATTCTCACTCGTGAACCGTCCACAACTCGCTTCCGCGGCTGCTTCACCCGGCACACGACGCTCCCCTACCCATCCATACTCCCGTTGAGGATATGTGTATGAATGACACGACTTCGGCGGTACGCTTGAGCCCCGCTACATTGTCGGCGCGGAATCACTTGACCAGTGAGCTATTACGCACTCTTTCAAGGGTGGCTGCTTCTAAGCCAACCTCCTGGTTGTCTCTGCGACTCCACATCCTTTCCCACTTAGCGTACGCTTAGGGGCCTTAGTCGATGCTCTGGGCTGTTTCCCTCTCGACCATGGAGCTTATCCCCCACAGTCTCACTGCCGCGCTCTCACTTACCGGCATTCGGAGTTTGGCTAAGGTCAGTAACCCGGTAGGGCCCATCGCCTATCCAGTGCTCTACCTCCGGCAAGAAACACACGACGCTGCACCTAAATGCATTTCGGGGAGAACCAGCTATCACGGAGTTTGATTGGCCTTTCACCCCTAACCACAGGTCATCCCCCAGGTTTTCAACCCTGGTGGGTTCGGTCCTCCACGAAGTCTTACCTCCGCTTCAACCTGCCCATGGCTAGATCACTCCGCTTCGGGTCTTGAGCGCGCTACTAAACCGCCCTATTCGGACTCGCTTTCGCTACGGCTTCCCCACACGGGTTAACCTCGCAACACACCGCAAACTCGCAGGCTCATTCTTCAAAAGGCACGCAGTCACGACGCACCGAGCAAGCTCGATGCGCGACGCTCCCACGGCTTGTAGGCACACGGTTTCAGGTACTATTTCACTCCGCTCCCGCGGTACTTTTCACCATTCCCTCACGGTACTATCCGCTATCGGTCACCAGGGAATATTTAGGCTTAACGGGTGGTCCCGCCAGATTCACACGGGATTTCTCGGGCCCCGTGCTACTTGGGTGTCTCTTAAACGAGCCGTCAATGTTTCAGCTACGGGGGTCTTACCCTCTACGCCGGACCTTTCGCATGTCCTTCGCCTACATCAACGGTTTCTGACTCGTCTCACAGCCGGCAGACTATGAAAAAGAGATCCCACAACCCCGCTCACGCAACCCCTGCCGGGTATCACACGTAAACGGTTTGGCCTGATCCAGTTTCGCTCGCCACTA